>DASYSG010000001.1:0-6392 GCA_036003585.1 Bryobacteraceae bacterium
CAGCGTGCCGCATCGACATTCGTGTTGGAATGCGCCGGGGCGCATGGACAGGTATGAAAATGTATGTGTACCCGGCGCGGCAGTCAAGGTTGTTATCGACACTGGATATGGCGAGGCCGTATTCGTGTTTGATCTGGGACCGTGGCATGCATAGACAAGTGGGACCCGCCTGAGAAGGTGTGTGAGCCCGTGAGGGTGACTATTAACGGAACCGGTCCTCTGCCGCCCGGGACGCAAAGGAGAGGAAGAATGTTCCGACGGTGTGTAGCTGGAATTGATGTTCACAAGAAGATGTTGGCCGTGGTGGTTCGTCGCCAAGAAGGTGGGCAGGTGACGTATGTCAAGAGGAAGTTTGGCGCGACCAAGAGTGAGATCGGGCATCTGGCTGCATGGTTGAAGCATGAAGGGGTGGAAGAAGTGGTGATGGAGTCGACGGCCCAATACTGGCGACCGGTCTGGTACGGGCTGGAACCGCATTTTCGATTGCATCTGAGCCACCCGTTAAAGACCAAGGCGCCGCTTGGAAGAAAGCGGGATTATCGGGATGCGCAGCGGCTAGCGGATCGGTGGTGCAGCGGGGATCTGGAGGAGAGTTTAATACCACTAAGTGAACAGAGGGGTTGGCGGTGGATGACGCGAGCACGAGTGGATCTGAAGCGGAAGGTAACGCGAGTGCGCAACCAGGTAGAAGGCGTTCTGGAGGAAGGCGGGATCAAGCTCACGTCGGTGGCCAGCGATGTCTTCGGCGTCAGTGGTTGGGCGATGCTGGAGAGAATTGCGGATGGGGAAACCGATGTGGAGGTACTGGTAGGCGAAGCCCGAGCGGCGTTGCGCAAAAAGAAGGCGGAATTGCAAGAAGCCTTGGCGGGTTATTTAGGGCCGGCGTATCGCATGCTGCTGAAGCAATACCTGGATCAGGTTCGGCTCTTGCGCAAGCAGATCGAGGAGTTGAATAAAGAGATCGCCCTTGCAATGAAGGATTACACCGAAGTGTTGTGCCGACTGTGCAAGGTACCGGGGATTCAACTGGAGGCGGCGCAGGAATTGCTAGCCGAGATTGGACCGAAGGCAACGGCATTTCCCAGCGCACCACAGTTTGCCAGTTGGGCTGGAGTGTGTCCTGGGTGTCAGGAGTCTGCCGAGGTGTGTTACAGCCGACGTTCGGCCAAAGGGAATCGCTATTTGAGACGGGTCTTGACGCAGGTTGCCTGGGCGGCTGTACGATCCAAGGACAACTTTTTCGGCAGCCTCTTCGCGCGGTTAAAGCCGAGAATCGAGGCCAAAGGAGCCGCGTGGGCGGTGGCGCATCGCATTGCCAAGGTGGTGTGGTTGTTGATGCATGAGGGCGTCGAATACGTAGAAAAAGGGCCCGGTCAACCCAGCGTTAAGAGCCTGACCAACAAACTCCGACGAATGACGAAACAATTCGCCGCCCACGGTTTGGACATCGCTAATGTGCTGGCCCAAGTAAGTGCAACAACCCTTAGCGAACCAGCATCCTAGCGCGGGATTTTCGAGGGTGTCGATGTGCCTTTTCGTCGGTGCTTTTTACATTTTTAGCGTTCTCTTAGCAGCCCCTTAGCAGACCTTTTCTTCATCGACGCGTTTAAGGAACAGTGCGACCCTCACAACCCTGTTTCCGACGCGTTCTGCTGATGGCAATCGTGACGCACAGGCTGTTTGCCCAAGCCCCGGCGCCTTCCGCCATCGTGAACGCCGCCAGCTTTGCTCCCGCCTCGGCCCCAACGGATCGCTTGCGCCCGGCTCCATCGCGACGCTCTTCGGAACGAATCTCGCGAGCACGACTGCGCAGGCCGCGACCACACCCGTCCCCACGACCCTCAGCGACACGAACGCTGTGACCGTCGCAGGCATATCCGCGCCGCTGTTCTTCGTCTCCGACAAACAGGTCAACCTGCAAATCCCGTTCGAGGCCTCGCCCGGCACTTTGAATTTCACCGTGACTCGCGCGGGACGAACCAACGCTGCTCAGACCGTGGCCATCGTGCCCGCATCTCCGGGCATCTTCACGCTTGGCGCGGAGAACCAGGGTGCGATTCTCGATACCAGTTCCGCCGTAGTCAACGGCGCCGCGCCTGCGTCGCCCGGCGACACGGTGCAGGTTTACTGCACCGGTTTGGGTGTCACCACTCCCGTCGTTCCCACCGGCGCGGCCTCGCCGGGTCCGCCGGCGACGGTGAACCTGCCGGTCACCGCGACCGTCGGCGGGATTCCTGCGCGCGTCACGTTCGCCGGATTGGCGCCGGGATTCGTGGGCCTCTATCAAGTCAACGTTCAGATTCCGAACGGCGTCGTGCCGGGTAACACGGTACCGCTGGTGCTCACGGAAAACGGCGTCTCCAGCAATCGCGTGACGCTCGCCGTCAAAGCCGCGGCTCCAGGCGCAGTCACGGACCTTGCATTCAGTTCTCCGGTCACGATCCAGAGCGAAGGAAAATCCGCCGGCGGTGAGCCCACGCTACACATCGGCGGCGACGACACACTCTGGGTCACCGATCTGATTCCCTCTCAGATCTGGAAGTCGACCGATCGCGGCGTGAACTGGTCCTACGTGGCTCCCGCGATCACCATCGGCGGCAGCGACATGGACGCTGCCGCCGACGATGCCGGACGCCTCCACATCCTCGATCAATCCAGTTCCAGGTGCATCTTCTATTACCGTTCGTCCGATGGCGGAAAGTCCTATGACTCGCTTCAGTTGACCAACGGCGGCGGCGTGTGGCAGGCGTCCGACGGCACTTGCACCCCGTCGGGCAATGGGGTCGACCGGCCCTGGATCCTTCCTTGGGGCAAAGACACCATCTACATCGTTCACAAAGAGTCGAACAGGATCGCGGGCACCGTCAGTGTGTCGCACGATGCCGGCCGGACGTTCACGCATACGAGCATCGCCGGCGATGTGATTCCGCAACCCCAGGGCGCTGCCCTCGATCCGGTCGATGGCTCGGTGTACCTGGTTGCCGGGCAACTGGGCACGTTCGATAAGGATCTGGGCCGGAACCCGGTGCATGCACTGTACGCCGCGACGTCACCCGATGGCGCCTCGTTTTCCGCCAGCGTCATTGCGAGCAGCCAGCAGTTCGATCTGGGCGACAGCGAATTCCCCTCGATCGCTGTGGATTCTGCGCACAACGTCTACGCCGCATGGGCCGCCAACACCGCCGGCACGGTGGATATCTACCTCAGCGTTTCGCGCGACCGCGCAAAAACCTGGAGCGCTCCCATCCGCGTGAGCCATGACTTGACGGTCGCCACCTATCCGACGATTACCGCGGGCGACGCCGGGCGCGTTGCCATCGCGTGGTATGGCACGGCGGACCCGGCCCGGTCGCGCGGCGATGCGCACGGCGCAAGCTGGTACGTCTACGCGGCCGTCTCAACGAACGTCCTGGACGCCCAACCGTCGTTCGAAACGGTGCGAGTGAGCGATCAGCCGATGCATCACCACTCGATCTGTTCCCACCTCACATTCTGCGACGGAGCCGACACAACGATGTCCGATCCGCCCGGCTACGAACGCGGCATCATCGATTTCTTCCGTATCGCGCTCGACCCCAATGGCGCGTTGAATGTCGTCTACCCGGACACGACGGGCGTTGTCGCGCAAACTCGCTTCGCGAGACAAACCGGAGGGCCCCTCCTCCGGCAGGGCCAATAGTCGGCCGGAACGGGATAAGATCGACTGGTGAGCACGAATCTGCGCGAGTTGCCGGCGGTTCACGAGGTCGTGACGCGGCTGGGTGAGACGGTCGGGAGATTTCCGCGGACGGTCGTCGTCCAGGCGGTTCGGACGGTGCTCGACGAAATCCGCGCCGGTCGCGGAGACGGCTCGGCGATCGAGGTGCGTGTGCTGCGCGCGCTCGAACGGCTCGAAGCGTCCTCTCTGCGGCGCGTCATCAACGCGACCGGGGTCGTGCTGCACACCAATCTCGGCCGCGCGCCACTGGGCGGGATGCAAGCGATCGGCGGATATTCGAATCTCGAGTACGATCTCGCCGCCGGCCGTCGTGGGAAGCGGGATGTCCACACCGGCGACCTGATCGAGCGGCTCACGGGCGCGCCGGGGATCGCGGTGAACAACAATGCCGCGGCGATCTTTCTGGCGCTGAACGAACTCGCGGCCGGCGGCGAAGCGCTGGTCTCGCGCGGCGAGCTGATCGAAATCGGCGACGGCTTCCGTATCCCTGATATCATGGCGCGCTCCGGCGCGGCGCTGCGCGAAATCGGCACCACCAATCGAACCCGCATCGAAGATTATCGCGACGCCATCACGGACCGCACGCGTCTGCTGATGCGCGTCCATCCGAGCAATTTCCGCATCACTGGATTCACGGCGCGGCCGGAGCTGCGCGAACTGGTCGCTATCGGCCGCGAGCGCGGCATCCCGGTGTACGAGGATCTCGGCAGCGGCTGCGTGGTGGATCTACGGGCCTTCGGCGTCGACGAGCCGCTGGTGCGCGAGAGCATCGAAGCCGGCGTCGACCTGGTGAGTTTCAGCGGCGATAAACTGCTCGGCGGTCCGCAAGCCGGAATTCTCGCCGGTCGCGACGAGATCGTCGCACGGCTGCGGCGCAATCCGCTGTTCCGCGCGCTGCGGCTGGACAAGCTGATCTACCAGACGCTCGGCGACACCTTGCGCGCACTCGTACTGGAACGTTGGGAGCAGGTACCGGCGATCGCGATGATCCGCCAACCGGCTGACCAGATTCGCGCGCGGGCCGAGGTGATCGCAGCCAAAATCCCCGGTGCGGAAGTGCGGCCGGGGCAATCCGTCATCGGTGGCGGCGCGACCCCGGAACAATCGATCGACACCTGGGTCATCGCAATCGCGTGCGACGCGGTGGACGTCGAGCGGCGGCTGCGCGCCAACGATCCACCCGTGGTGGCGCGAATCGAGGACGGTAAGCTGATTCTGGATCTGCGGACGGTGTCGAGGGACGAAGAGGCGGAGCTTACCGGGGCGCTGGAGAGAAGTGGGGCAGGTCACCGGCCTGCCCCGTAGAGTTTAGGTTTATGGAAGCTACTTCTTCGTCAGATCGGCGATCGAGGCCTTCAGGATGCCGATCGTGTAGGCCATGTTGTGGACGCCCAGGCTGCCGTCGTCGTGGACGAACTGCCAGTTGTAGGCTGCCTTCAACTGCTGGTTGGTCCAGGTGGAGTCGATGGTGAGCGCCGTCTTGACGTTGTTGTTGGGCGGGAGCAGCGTGGAGAGTTGGTCCATCAGCTTCTGGACTTCGGTCTGCACGCCGTCGGTGGTCCCGTCGTTGTTGTAGTCGAACAACGGGAAGTTGAACGTGGTGATCTCCTCGCCGTGGCAGCCCTGGCAAGCCTTTAGCAACTCGACCTTATTCCCCTTGGCATCGGTGAAACTCGGCTTGAAGGTGTGGCCGCCGGCGTTCAGGAAAGCTGCATCGGTGGTGGCAGTGGCTTGCATGTGGCAGGTCACGCAGGTGTCGTCCACTACGTAGGCGTGCGCCGAACTCGGGATCTTCTTCCCGTAGTTAACGGCGTTGGCGCCTTGGAGCATGTCGGCCTGCGGTCCATGGTGCGCGCCGTAGCGGGAGCTTCCGGCGGTGTTGGCCGTATAGGTCGCGGCGTTCTGGCGGGCCTGGTGACAGTTCATGCAGATCAGCCCGGTTCCACCATTCTTGACCACGGTGCCGTCGGCTAGCGTCACCTTGTTGAGGGTACGGACGATGTGGGCCGCGCCGTCCGGGCTGGTCGCACCGTGAGGCTCGTGACAGGTGCCGCAGTCGATCGAGCGGTAGGTGGTATCGGTGATCTTCGCGCCCTGCGTGCGTTGGATGAAGCCCGGTCCGGTGTGGCAGCCGACGCAGCTCTCGCGGCCTGCGCCGCTGGGGTCGCGCGTCGTCACGGCGTGCCGCGAGGCGTACCACTCGGTGCTCTTGATATGGTGCGTCGGAGCGTTGTGACAGCGATTGCACGCGCCGGAGTTGTTGGGGACGCTGATGGCCAGAGTCGAGCCGCCGAAGTTGGCGTGTTCGCTTCCCGGACCGTGGCAGTTTTCGCACTGAATGTTGGCTACGTTTTGCAGAGCGGAGGGAACGGCATCCCAGTTGCCGGCCTGCAGCTTGGTGGGCCAGGTCCAGCTCAGTTGCTTCATCAGCGACGAGAAACCGCCATTGGCCACGGTGGCGTTCACGTCATAGCCGACCGTGTGGCAGGGGAGGCAATTGGCGCCGGTCGTACCCGAACCGCCGTTGATGCCAGCCGTAAAGATCTGGGCATGAGCAGTCTGGGACCACGGTTTCGTCATAGGCGTTGCGAGTCCGCCGCTGTGGCACGTGGTGCAGGCCGCAATGCCGACGAACTTGGCGGCGATATACGTCTGCGCGATGTTCGTGGTGGTG
>DASYSG010000002.1:0-28417 GCA_036003585.1 Bryobacteraceae bacterium
GCGATGATCACAGCGATGGCGCCATGCAGCACCCAGCAGGCTTCGGATTGTGCGGATAGCCGGCGCAACGCGGTCCAGAAGTCGAATAGCGCGCGGCCCAGCAGCCAGAGCAACGCTGCCAGCGCGGGCAATCCACGTTCAGCCGCGAAGTGGATGTAGATGTTGTGCAGGTGCTCCTTGTACCACGCGAGGGGGAAGGGATGAGGCAGGTCGGCGGGATAATACTGCATGAATTGTGGACCCACCTGCTCGGGCCCGACGCCCACAATGGGATGAGCCCGGATCATTTCCCAGCCTACGCGGCGCAAAGCAGCGCGATGCGCGCGCGAGTCGAGAACGCCCTCTTTCGCACTGAACGCTGAAAACGCCCGTTCACGCACATCCAGGGGATTCACTAGCAGGACGATCCCGATCAAAAGCGGCACCGCCGCGATCAGCCATCTGTTCTTCCACCACAGCAGCCACAATGCGCCCGCGATCGTTCCCAGCCACATGCTGCGGGTGAAGGCGAGCAGGATCCCCGCGCCGACAATCATGAGCGCCGGAATTAGCCAGCGGGACTGCCGCCGGTCGGCGGAGTACAGCAGCATCGCGCCCGCCATCAGGAGCGTCATCATGAGGAGCGCGCTGAACGTCATCCAATGATCGACGAAGCCGGTGATGCGGTTGCCGTTGACGTAGGCGTAGTAAAAAAATCGTGGAGTGGCGCGGTACATATGCACAAACTGTCCGAAACCCCACAGCGCGGACAGCGTCGCTCCGGCCGCCCACGCCAGCGTGACGACTCGAATTTGCGGCAGCGTACGAGGCGCGGAATACACCACGAACAGCATCAGCCACACGTAAAATTTCTTCACCTGGGGCAGACCGCCTTGCGCATGGCCCGACGCCGCGAGCGAGACTAAGGTCCACGCCATCCATGCAATGACCGGCCAAACCACTGGCGGCAATCGCCACTGATCCCGAGCGCAGAATAGCAGCGCGAGGAACGCGGCTCCCAGAAGGATTTCGCTATAGGTTATCGATACTACCGACGTCGCCGCTGCAGCGCCGGCTAGATAGAGGGGAGCCTGTCGCATCGTCTAGTAACGCGGCACGGAAGGATCGACGCGCGTGCTCCATGCTTCGATACCGCCTGCCATGCTCTGGCACGCGCTAATGCCCTGCTCGCGTAGCCAATTCACCACGTTGAGGCTTCGAACCCCGTGATGGCAGTAGACGATCAGCACGCCTTCATCGGCGCGGGCATCGAGATCCTGAAGCTCGCCGGGGACAGACCGCATGGGGATCAGCGTGGCGCCGTCGATTTTGGCCTGCGCGAATTCGTGAGGCTCGCGGACGTCGATCAGATGGAGCTTTTCACCGGCGTCGAGGCGTCGTTTGACTTCCTGGGGATCCACTTCGAGGGGCGCAGCCATTACACCCATAATAGGGCCACGAAAAAGGGGACACCTCCTAGTGTTCACTCCGCTACTGGCTTTGCGGAAGTTAGGAGGTGTCCCCTTTTTCCCCGTCATAGTGGGCAGGATTGATCCTGCGCGCCGGTTTATAATCCGAGCGCGGATATCAGAACTTCTTAAGTTCTTCGATCAGCGCCTGGATACCCTTGCGCGCGTAGATCTGCGAAAGGCGCTGCTCTTCGGGCGACGGATTGATCAGCTGGCGCAACCGCGCCTGATCCAGCGCGCCACGGCTGGGGATCCACTGCGAGCCGTCGGCGAACTCGACGCTCGAGACAAAGCCCGACATGCTGTCGATGGAGATCGGCCGGTCGAAGCGCAGGGCGGCATCCTGTACCACCTGCCCGGTCTGATTCGGAACCAGCGTCATGTCAGCGGGCATGGAAGCCGCCAGAAACTCGCGGCCCTGCTGATCTTTGACGATCCAGGCCACCTCCAGATGCCGCACTGGACGGTTGGAACGGTTGCGAACCTCAAAGCGCGGCGCACCGGCTAAGCTTGCCCCGATCCGGGCCACACCGCTGGAAGCTTCCACCGGAGACTCCGGAATATCCAGAAAAGCAAACTGAGACTCGCGCTCCGTATCGAGGTTGGTAGCGCGTCCGCGCACCATCTGGACACCGCGCTGGGAACTATCCCCTTGCCGGGCCAGGCTCGAAAGCATCTCCTTGCGGAGCCCTTCTATTCCGCCGTTGGGGCCGCTGGTCGCGAGCAGAGTCTTGAAGTATTTCCGGTCGCGCTGCGCCTCCAGCTCCCAGCGGATCATGGTGCGTTGCGAGTGCAGCACATCAGGTCCGTAAAAGCTCAAATCGTCGAACAGAACACCGTCGAGCGTGACCTCGACCACGGGATTTCCGGCGGTGAGCGGCCGGACCAGGCGCGTACCGATGTGAACCGAGAATGTTTCCCCGGGGCCGGCGTCGAGCGTCGGCACTGAAACGGATCCCTTTCCCGCCGCATCCGGTGTACTGACCATGAGCGTCATGCTGCGGATCCGCTTCTGGCTGGAGTTACGTAATGACAGCCCGGCATTCACTTCAATGAGATTCGCGCCACGCGCCGTGGCGTTGGAATTGCCAAAATCTTCCGAGAGCAGGCTGACGGGAGAGTCCTTGGGAAAATCGATCTTGTGGTTGATCGCCTGCGCCTGCAGAGAGATCGCACCAGCCAGCGCCAGCGCAATGTAAATCTTATTGGACATAGGTCGCCGTAATCGTCACTTGTCCCGTGTCCTGGTCCACATAACGCGCGCTGGCCGAGCCTTGCGTACTCACCGAAAACATCACCGGCTCCAAACCCCTCTGCTCGATCCCCATCCGCCCGCCGTTTTCAAGAAGCTCGACTCCGGAGGAGGATGCGCCCACTACAGGACCGCGCTCTTCCTGGGTAGCGCTGATGCGTCCTCCGGTCGCCATGTCGCGCAGTGCCCGGCCGATGGTTTCCGTATCGCTGCGCGGGATATTCAGCCACCAAGCACCGGCCAGCAACACCACTAATCCCGCCGCGATGGCCGCCGGACGCCAGGAGATCGCGGCGACTTTGCGTTCGCGAGGCGTGACACACTCGCCGGCGGCTAAACCTACGCGAATATTCGCCGTCATTTCCGCCGCAAGCTGGTCCCAGTCCACGTTTGCGGGCATGTCATCCGCTGACCGCCGCAGTTCCTGCCGGTCCGCGCGCAGCGCATCCAACAGCCCTCGGCATTCGCCGCATCCCCGCACGTGAAAACGGACCACAGCGGCGCGCCAAAAGGGCAGATCGTGGGCAGCGTACAGCGCCAAATCGGTCTCCGCCATATGCCGGCTCATGGCTCGTTGGTTCATATCTTTTTCCGTTCCAGGTAGCGCCGCAGCTTCACCCGCGCGTTGGCGATGTGCGAGCGCACCGTGGCTTTCGAACAGTTCAACCGCTGGGCGACTTCCTCGGCCGGCAGGTCCTCCACGTCGCGCAGCAGCAGGGCCATTCTTTCCCGGGCGGTTAACACTTCCAGGCCGGCTTCCAGACGATCGCGGTGTTCCGTCCGCAGGACCCTCTGTTCCGGACTCTCCTGGCGAGAACGCAATACCGGTTCGGGGAGGCTTTCCAGATCGGAGAAATTTACGCGCCCGGCGCGGCGTAGAAAATCGATGGCGGTGTTGGTGGCGATGCGCGACAGCCAGTGCGCGGCTTTCTCCAGATCCTTGAGCTGATCCTGACGCTGCAGAGCTTTAATGAACGCCTCCTGCGTGAGATCCTGGGCGTCGGCGACGTTGCCCACCACGCGGTAGATCAGCAGGAACACGCGGCGCATGTTCTCGGCCACAAATCGATTCTGCTGCTCCGAAGACAGTGGAGCCGCGTCGTACCGGGTGGATCCGGGCGTTTCGCTCATCACGCGTTCTGTGACCGTTAACAGACTGGACATCGCCGTCATGCCATCCTGGGGACAATTCACCCCGCATACGGATGACGCGGAAGGACGCCCAAGCGTGCACTCTGGCCCGCCAGTCTATAGTCTATCGGCGGTCACGATATCCTAATGATATATGAGGCCGGTTGCAGTTGTGGGGATTGGCAAAACGGCGTTCGGGGCATTTCCGGACCGGACGCTGCGCTCGCTGGCGGTTGAGGCGGGCGAAAAGTGCATGCAGGACGCTGGCGTAAGTCCCTCACAAATAGAGGCTTTCTATCTGGGCAACTTCGCCGGACCCGCGTTTGTGGGCCAGAACCACCTGGCTCCCTACATCGCCGGCAGTCTGGGACTCACGGGAGTACCCTGCACCCGATTTGAGGCCGCCTGCGCCTCCGGCGGCTCGGCTTTCTTCCACGCGGTATCGAGCGTCGCTGCGGGGTTGAACGATATCGTGCTGGTGGCGGGGGTCGAGAAGATGACCTCGCAGTCGACGCCTAAGGTCACCGAGATCCTGGCCGGGGCGGGGGACATGGCAGGCGAAGGCCGGGCGGGCGCCACATTTCCCGCACTCTTCGCGATGATCGCCCGGCGCCACATGTATCAGTACGGCACTACGCGGGAGCATCTGGCCGCGGTGGCTGTGAAGAATCACGCCAATGGCGCGAAGAATCCGCTGGCGCATATGCGCAAAGTGATCACCATGGAGCAAGCCCTGGCCGGCAAAATGATATCCGAGCCGCTTACGGTGTTCGATTGCTCCCTGATCAGCGACGGAGCGGCCGCGGTGGTCATCGTGCCGCTGGAGCGAGCTTCCGAGTTCACCGATCAGCCGGTGCGGATTCTGGGCATCGCACAGACGTCCGATTACGTTGCGCTGGATGCGAAGGCCGATATCACCACGTTCTGGGCGGTGCGCGAGGCCGCCGAGAAAGCCTACAAAATGGCGCACGTGAGCGCCAGGGACATCGAGTTCGCCGAAGTGCACGACTGCTTTACGATCGCCGAGATCGTGGCCACCGAGGATTTGGGGTTTATAAAAAAAGGTGAGGGCGGACCATACGTGTTCGAGGGCCGCACGCGCTTGCGCGCGGAGCGTCCGGTAAACGCCAGTGGCGGCCTGAAGGCCAAAGGGCATCCGGTGGGCGCGACCGGCGTCGGCCAGATCTGCGATGTAGCGCTGCAGATCCGCGGGGAGGCCGGCGAGCTTCAACTGGATCGGCACTCGATTGGGTTGGCGCAGAACCTCGGCGGCTCGGGAGCGACGGCCGTCGTCACCGTGTTGGGGTCCATATGAGTAATGACATGACCACCGGAGTGATCTACACCGAGACCGTGGTCCACGCGGCGCCCGCAGAGTTTGTGGCCGACGCGCCCTATCAGCTGGCGATCGTGTCGCTCGACAGCGGCGGACGCTTGACCGCTCGAATTGCGGGAGAACGTGTGAAGATCGGCGACAAAGTGGAGCTGGTCGAAGAGCGCGCCGGTGTCTCATTTTTTCGGGGAGTAGAACCATAGTAAGGGTTTGGTAATGGTAAGGGCTGTGCTGCCTGTACCATTAACACAAGGCATGAGTCGGGGCATACTGGCCTCCTAAGCCTAGGAGGCGAGTTGTATGTCCATGAGAAGTTTGATGTTTTTAGGTATCTTGGCGGGTGCCGGAGCGCTCAGTGCCAGTCCCATCACCGTGCACAACACGGGTGTGGACGCGTTCGATGTGCTCCAGCCGGTCGGGTCGAGCACCAGTTATTGGACGCTTACAGCCGAGCCCGGAACGGCGACTGAGACGTTGGGGAGCGATCCTTTCCGCTATTACAATATTGCGTATTTCGCCGATGATGCTGTTTCCGGCTGGGTTTCGCCAACGGCGTCCGGAAAGGCGGGGGCCGGCGGCTTCTACACCTATCAGATGAGCTTCGACCTCACCGGTTTTGACCCCGCGACGGCAGCCATCTCCGGGATCTTCGGTGTCGACAATGACGGAGCGATTCTGCTGAATGGAAACGTGGTCGCCTCCCAAGGTTTCGTCAATTTTGCGAGTCCCACGTCCTTTACGATGAATACCGGGTTCCTTGCGGGTTTGAACACCATCAGCGTAAGAATGGACAACGGTGGAGATCCCACCGCTTTTCGCGTGGAATTCTTAACCGCTTCGGCAAACTCGATCCCCTTGGTGAAGGAGTCTATTCCCGCCGTACCCGAACCGGGCACCGGCGTTTTGCTAACGGCTGGTCTGGCGGCTATCCTGTTTTTCGGCAATCGTATTCGACCGTTTCTGCCTAGAGTCTAGAACTGAAACTTCACCTTTATTACTTCGGGAAAGCGCGCGATAGCCACGCCAACGCCATGGCGGAGGAGTACATCAAGCGATCGGGCCGGTTCGCCACCTGCGAGATGCGCGAAATCCGGCCTGGACGTTTTGATCCCTGGGAGAAACATCCTACCGCGCGTAAGATTCTGCTGGATCCCGCGGGCAAGGCGCTTGATTCGAAAAAGCTCGCCGCACTATTTGACCGCGACCTGGTGTTTATCGTGGGCGGAGCGGACGGATTGCCTGCCGAATGGAAGCCAAAAGCGGATCTTTTGGTCTCACTTTCGCCTCTCACCATGCCGCATGAGCTCGCACGCGTCGTCCTGGCGGAGCAGATTTACCGGGCCCTAACCACGCTGCGCGGACATCCCTACCCGCGATAGTCTGGGACTGGTATTCCCAACGTGTCTAAATACGACGCACTGCTGATCGTGTCCTTCGGCGGTCCCGAAAAACGCGAAGACGTAATTCCGTTCCTGGAGAACGTGCTGCGCGGGAGGAATGTACCTCGCGAGCGCATGCTCGAGGTCGCCGAGCATTACTACCACTTCGATGGACGCAGTCCGATCAACGATCAGAATCGGGCGTTGATCGAGGCACTGCGCCCGGTTGTGAACATGCCGATCTACTGGGGCAATCGCAACTGGCATCCGCTGCTGGCCGATACCGTAAGCCGGATGAAGAGTGACGGGATCCAGCGCGCGGTGGCATTCGTGACGTCGGCTTTCGGGTCCTATTCCGGGTGCCGGCAGTATATCGAAGATATCGAGCGCGCTCGCGGAGAACTGCGGATCGATAAGATTAGACCCTTCTCCGAACACCCGAAGTTCATCGAGGCGATGATCGATCGCGTGCGAACTGCTCTGAAGGAGTTACCGCGAGGGCAGTTGGTGTTCACCGCACACAGTGTGCCGGTATCGATGGCCGAGTCGAGTCCGTATGTCCGTGAGTTGTCGCGAGCCTGTGCCGCGGTGGCGCAGGGCGTTGGCTGTGATACTTGGAAGCTGGTCTATCAGAGCCGCAGCGGGCCCCCTGGACAGCCTTGGCTCGAGCCTGATATTGGCGCGTACTTGCGTGAGATTCGTTCCGACGTCGTGATCGTGCCCATCGGGTTCCTTTCAGACCACATGGAAGTGCTTTACGACTTGGACACGGAAGCACGGGCGATCTGCGAAGAATTGGGTGTGAAGATGGTCCGCGCGGGAACCGCGGGGACACATCCGGCGATGATCCAGATGATTGCGGAAATGGTCACGCAAGACCACGCGCAGTGCTTCGAGACGTGCTGCGCTGCGCCGCGCCGTCCTCCTGTCAGCCGGTGACTCTCGAATAGACTTCGCGCTTGGAAAGGCCCCGCTCGCGAGCCACTTGCTTGATCGCATCCATGCGTGGCACGCCCCGCTGTTCGAGTTCCCGGACAGCGTCTTCCACGGGCGTCGCCGAAACCGCTGGCGGGCCCTTACCGATGAGCAGGGTGATTTCCCCCTTTACGGAAGGCCGTGCAGCCAGCGTGGCGCGAACTTCTTCCGCTGTTCCGCGCAGAAATTCCTCATGCATCTTGGTGAGCTCGCGCGCCACCACCACCGGACGTTCGCCATACACCGCCGCAATGTCGGACAGCGCATCCAGAATCCGGTGAGGAGCCTCGTAAAAGATAAGCGTGCAGTCTTCCCCGCGCAGCTCTTCCAGAGCTTTTTTACGCTGACCTGTTTTGGCCGGAAGAAAGCCGCTGAATCGAAATGCATCGGTCGGCAGGCCGGCCGCCGCCAGCGCGCCCAGGATCGCCGAGGCTCCCGGAATCGGAACCACGGTGATTCCCGCATCGGCGGCCGCGATCACCAGCCGGTATCCCGGATCCGACACCAGCGGCGTGCCCGCATCCGACACCAGTGCGATGTTGGTGCCGCTTTCGAGCTTCGCCACCAGCTCCTGAGTGCGCGCGGCTTCATTGTGCTCGTGATAGCTGACCATAGGCTTGGCAATGATTCCAAAGTGTTGCAGCAATTTGCCTGTCTGACGGGTGTCTTCGCAGGCGATCAGATCGGCTTCGCGCAGCACGCGCACTGCGCGCAGCGTGATGTCTTCCAGGTTGCCAATGGGAGTGGCTACAAGATAGAGTGTTCCAGGCATCGCGTAGTACCATGAACCTTAACTGAAATGGAGCCAGCGACACAAGGTGTCCCGGGTTATTTCGTTTGGCAAGCCCCGGGCCAGCCGGCGATGATCCACCTCAGCATCGATGTGGTCGACCGCATGAGCGCCGACATTCTGCGCGGCTTTGGAGCCGTACCCAAGCGCGGCGCCGAAGTGGGCGGCGTCCTGATCGGCACCGTCACACGGGACAATCCTGCTGGGGATATTAAAACCATCCACGTCGAAGATTTCGAAGCTGTGCCGTGCACCTATGCACGCGGCCCCTCCTATCTTCTGACCGACGCCGAGCGAGTTTTGTTCGAAGAGGCGTGCCGGCGGCGGAGTGCGGAAATCGTCGGTTATTATCGCAGCCATACGCGCGAAGGTCTGGCTCTGCAGCCGGAAGACATCCAGTTGCTCGACCAGTTTTTCGCCTCCACAGCCCAACTCGCGCTGCTGGTGAAACCATTCGCGACAAAGCCCAGCGTAGGCGGATTCTTCGTTCGAAAAAATGGTGTGTTTCCTGCCGCGACGCCGCTGGAATTCCCGTTCCGCCGCTGGGAGATGACCGGCGAAGAGCCGCCCCGGCGTGAGCCGATCGAGGAACGCAAGCGGAAGGGTAAAGAGATTGAGGCGCCGGTTGCGCCACGCCAGGAAAATGCCGCCGCGCCAGAGCAGGAACCGTATTACCGGATCTTCTCGGCCGAGCCGGGGGAGCTGCCCAACCGCCTCCTCGCGAAACCGCACGCGCCGAAATCACGAACCGGTATGTGGCTGGTGGCGAGCTTCGTTTTCTTGCTGCTGGGAGTCCTGCTGGGCTATGAAGCTTCGCGCATCACCGCGCCGCGCCGCCCTTCCGATTTTGCTCTCTCGCTGGCAGCCGAGCGCGCCGGCCAGAACCTGACGGTTCACTGGAATCCGGATTCACGCGCGGTGGCCTCGGCGAGCAACGCTGTGCTCGAGATCGAGGATGGCGGCGAAACCAAGCGCGTCGAACTGGATCGCGCCAACTTAAGTACCGGAAGCATGGTGTATCGTAACGCGTCCAACAAAGTTCGCTTTCGGCTGGTGATTTACCTGAACACGGGTTTGAGCGTGACCGAGGTGCTGGACTGGCCGCAGTAGGACCGCCCACACTACTCGTCGCGATGCCGTTTCTTAGCTAACCTGGACAGCACCGCCAGTTGTTCCAGGTATTGTTTGAGCGGCCGGGCGGGCGTGCCCCACATCACTTGTCCCGCACGCACGATTTTAGAAGTCAGCACGCCGCTTCCGGAACCCAGGACGGCTCGCGATTCGATGCGCGCTTTGTCGCCGATCCCCACCTGGCCGCCGATTACGGCGTAATCCCCGACAACAACGCCTCCGGAGAGTCCCGTCTGGGCCGCGATCACCACGTGCCGCCCGATCCGGCAGTTGTGAGCGATATGGACCAGATTGTCGAGTTTGGCGCCTTCACCGATGGAAGTGACGCCCAGAGCAGCGCGGTCCACGCAGGAATTAGCGCCGATCTCCACATGATCGGCGATCAGGACGCGGCCGACCTGCGGGAATTTTTCGTAAACTCCGTCCGTCAGGACAAAACCAAATCCGTCGGCGCCGATGACGCACCCCGAGTGCAGGATCACGTGATTTCCCACGGTCACATCGTGGTACACGGTCACACGCGCGTGCAAAACGCAGCGCCGGCCGATGCGGACATAGTCCCCGACGACCGATCCGGCTCCGACGGACGTTCCGTCGCCAATATGTACTCCCGCGCCCAGGCTCACCAAGGGTCCGATGGAAGCACCTTTGCCGATGACGACGCCGGGACCCAGTACGGCGGTCGGATGAACCCCCGGGGGCGGCTCGCGATGGGCATGCAGCTTCGGTATGGCGCGGGCAACCGCTGCCCGCGGGTCGCGGGTGCGTATCACCGTGCGGAGGGGCTCATTTACGAAATCGTCGGGGACCAGGAGACACGCGGCGCGTGAAGCGATGGCTAGTTTAGCGGCGCGCCCATGCGTCACGAAGGAAAGATCTTCATCGCCGGCGTCTTCAAGCGGCGCCACGCGGCGGATTTCACGGTCTCCTTCGCCCTCCCAGGGCGCTTCCAGCAAGACGGCCAGTTCTTTGACGCGCAAGCCTGTGGGCTCCTGTAACTTAAAGGGTATTCGATTTAGGAGACTAGCTGCTGCGCGGTGGTCAGTATTCCACCAGCAGCCACGAATTCCTGGTAAAACCGCGTGCACTTTGCATCGTCCAGGCTGCGGACGGCGTCGGTCACCAGGGTCACATTCAGGCCTGCTTTCAGCAGACCCAAAGCCGCGTTTTTCACGCAAATCTCGGTCACTACTCCGTACACCACACAACTCTTCACATTCAGCTTGTCCAATAGAGCGGGCAGGTTCGCGTTGGTGAAGCAATCGACCGATTGTTTCTCGAGCAGAATCTGCCGGGCGTCTTTTAGATCGAAATTCTCGCGTGTGCTGTGAATCGCCGTCCGCGGTTCGAGCAGCGTAGCGGCAGGCTTCTGCTGCCCGGCCGTCCCGGCGACGCAGTGCGGAGGCCAATCGCGAAACTCAGGATCGTTTTCCGTGTGCGCATCCACGGTGGAGACCACCGGAACACCGTTTTCGGCGGCGTATCGGTTGAGCGCAGCCACTTGAGGGACGATCGTTTCCGCGCCCGGTACGTATAGCGCGCCCGCGGGGTACAAAAAATCCAGCTGCGTGTCGACATCGAAAAACACCGTGTCGAAAAACACCGTGCTCATACGGCTGCCGCGCCCTTGCTGACACTCTCGTTCAACGCTGCCAGTTCGGGACTGATCTGGACGCGCCAGGCGTGTTCGGCGGCGAACAGGCTCAGGCAGGTGGCGGGCAGCCGGCTCAGCGATTCGGAAGCATACCGCCTGGCCTCCGCGATCGCCGGGAGCGATTCCACCAGCCGGCCTGCGATCATCACCGGACGCTGCAGAGCCTCGCAGGAGGTCCCGCCTTCCCCGCACGCGATACACTCCGTGGCGCGCGCGAGCACGTCATGATCGGCCGCGCGGAAGATCTGCTTGGCTCCCGGTAAAGTCTGCTTGTCGTGGCTGAGCTTTACGGGAAAGCGGCGCCCGCCGGCCTCTTCCAGTTCCACCAGCTTGTAGACCACGCCGAGTGAGGGCGCGTCGGCCGAAGTAGCCAGCTCGGTACCGACTCCAAAAACGTCGATCGGCGCACGGGCGGCCATCAGCTCCTGAATCTTGTACTCGTTGAGGTCGCCGGTGGCCATAATCTTCGCATCGCGCAACCCGGCTTCATCCAGGATGCCCCGGACGGCGATCGCGAGCTCGCCCAGGTTGCCGCTGTCGAGCCGCACGCCCCACAGCGGACGTCCCAGAGACGCCGCGCGGCGAGCGCCTTCAAGCGTATCGTACGTGTCGATCAGGTAGACCGTGCTTTCTCCCAGCAACTGCTGCAATCGTTCAAAGGCCGCCAGCTCGCCGGGAAACGCCATCACCCAGGAGTGCGCCGCGGTGCCGAATACCGGCACGCCATAGCGAAACCCGGTCTCGGCATTGCTGGTGCCGGCGCAGCCCCCGATATAGGCCGCGCGCGCCGCCAGAACTCCTGCTTCGGGCGAGTGCGCGCGCCGGGTTCCGAACTCGACCACCTCGCGCCCCAGGGCCGCTCGCACCACGCGCGCCGCCTTGGTGGCGATGGTCGACTGAAATCCGATGGTGGCCAGCAGATAGGTTTCGATCAACTGGGCTTCGATCAAAGGCGCCCGAACCGTGAGAAACGGCTCGCCCGCAAAGAGCGGCGTGCCTTCGCGAACGGCAAAGAGATCGCCGGTGAACCGCAGGGCGGCCAGCACGTCGAAGAATTCAGAATGCGTGTGCTCGAACTGCGGCAGTGTCTTGAGATAGGCGATTTCCGCGGGCGTGAACTGGAGGTTCCGCAGGTAATCGACGGCCTGGGCTAATCCCGCGGCAAGAACGAAGTTGCGATTCCACGGCAGACGCCGCACGAACAGTTCAAACGTCGCGCGGTTATCGGCCTTTCCGGCTTCGAAATAGCCGGCCGCAATGGTGAGCTCGTACAGATCCGTATTGAGCGCCGCGCCGAGCTGGTGCTGGCCGTGCTCAGATGGATCGCTCACTACTTCTTCTTTCCGTCTTTCGTTTCTGCTGGAGCCGCCGGCTGAACCCCGGCGGCCGCGTCGCGCAAACCCGTTACGGCGTTCGCATCGAGCTGATACAGTGAACTGTCGTTTTCCCGGCGTGCCAGGAAGTTGGGACCCGCGGCCGCAAGCTGGACCTTCTCGGTTCGCTTGCCGTCGTTCGAAACCACGGTCAGCTCCAGAGTGGGTGTCGTGAAGCCGCTGTCCGCGAACTTCGTGGCGGCCAGATCTCGCAGCTTATCGATCAGGTTCTGGACCGAGATCGAATCCATCGTCTTGCCGCCCGAAGTCCAGTTCTCACCGGATTTCTCGATCACCTTGGTCTGACCGCCGTCCTTGATTTCGATACGATTGGGATCGTTGAAGCCGAAGTCGAAGACCTTCTTGTTGCGGAAATCGTCCAGCGATTTGTTGAGTCCGTCGCCGACCTCCTTGGCGATTTTGTAGACGCCCTCCAGCATGCTGGATTTAGCGTAATAATCGTCCTTGGCCTTGCGGACTTCGAGCGTCAGCGTCCCTTCGGCGCCTGTGACCTTGGCTGTAGCGACCTTCTGGCCCCCGGCGAAGGCGGTTGCCGCGGCTTTCGAATCGGTCTCGCTATCCTTATCCGTCACCATAGCCGCATCCTTCAGCTTGCGAACCAGCTCATCCACCTGGAAGCCGTCGGCGCGCATCGGCTTGGGCTTCAGGATCTGCCAATCGGTACCGGCGCGGCCGAACTCCAGAGAAGTTTTCCCCGTATCCAGCTCCACTCGGCTGAGCTTGTCCTGGTCAAACGTCAGAAGGTGCTTCTCGCGCAGGTCCTTGGACTGTTTGTCGAGAGCCGTCTTGCTGAAGCTGGCAATGGTGAACAGGCGCTTGTCGCCGTCGAGCATCGCGTAGGTGCCGCCTTCGACGGGAGTATCCTCACCGATGCGCAGGACGTGAGTCTTCCCGTCCGCCATGGCCAGGGTGATGCCGATACGCGGAGGATCCAGACCATAGGACGAAAGATTAGTCGCGTTCTCATCGATCATACGATCGGACGAGAGAGAGCTGACCGCTGAGGTGATCGCACCCACCGCACTCTGGTCGGCGGCCAGCGGCTGCGGCGCGGTTATCGACCACTTGCCAGCGTCGTTCTTCTTGACAACCGTCGTCTCGCCGTCGCGATGGCGGATTTCGATCTGCTTGATGTCCGGTTCTTTGAGCTCGAGGATCTTTGGCGCAGCCTTGGGATCGGGCTTGCTGGCCTTGGCTAGTTCAGAGCGATTCGACCAGTACAGCACTCCGCCGAGTGCGGCCAATACCGCGGCTGCGATCAACACACGCGCGAACTTCATGGCAGTTTCCTTCGAGTCCCTACCTGCGCTTCCACCACACGCCCACGCCCGCGAAGATAATCGCCAGCGGGATCAGCACCACGCTGCCATAGAACAGCAGGGTAGCCTGGCGCGGATTCATATTGAGCCGCCGGTCCTCGGGATCCTTGGGCCGGATGGAGATCAGATCCTCATCCGAACTCAGCCAGTTGAGCATATTCAGGTACAGGTCTCGATTTCCGTTGAAGGTGAGGAATCCGTTGCCGATCCAGCGTGAGGTGCCCACGACGACGAAACGTCCGTTGCCGCTTTCTTTGCCGCTGGTATACGTTCCGGCGGCGGCCAAAATCCGTGCGCCGGGCTTAGCCGCTTTCACGTTGACGTTGGGATCCTTGAGATTTTCGGTGGCGACGGCGTCGTCGGTGGTCGAAAACAGGGCCGATACCATCGTCTTATCGCCGTTGGACACCTGCATCGAGCGCACGATCGGGAAGCCCGTGGCCTGGTCCTTCATGTCGTTCACAATCGCGTGACTCTGATACTTGGTTACGATCGGGAGCTCGGGTCCCAGGCCGAACAATTGTCCGACTCCGCTGAGATCCAGAACCAGATCCTTGTCCATCTTCACGCCCCAGCTCTCGAGCACCGCCGTCAGAGCGGGATTTTCGTCGATCGTCGTTTTGAATTGCAGCGGAGGATCCAGCATGATCAGCGCATGCCCGCCATTTTCCACGAACATTTTGATGGCATCCACGGCCGGCTGGAGATAATTCCGCTTGGGACCGGCCACCACCAAAATGGTGCAGTCGGACGGGATCTGCGGATTCGGGATCAGTGGGACTACCTGGGTCTTGTAGTTGTTCTTCTCGGTGAGGTCCTTGGCGAGACCGAAGCCTTCTCCGCCAGTCGAATCGGCGGTCGACCCTTCGCCATAGCCGCTGGTAAAGCAAACCGTGCGATCGCCGCCCTTGAGCGCACGAACCATCGCGCCGGTGACTTCTTCTTCCGTCAGAGTCTTAGCGGTTTCCGTTTTGTTGCCGACCTTAACCAGAATCGTCGGAACGGCCTTGATTCCGGCTGCGATCGCCTCAGTGCGCTTCTTATCGACGTCTTCGTACTCCACCGTCACTTTCGGTGAAAGCCCTTTGTAGCGGTTGAACAGGTCCTCCGCATTCGCGAAGCCCGTGGGGCGGTCCCAATACGTGATGAGGAGGTCGCCCTGAATGCCCTTGACGATCTTCGCGGTCTGATCGGAAAGTGTGTACTTCTTATTGGCGGTCGAGTCGAAGCTCTTGTTGTAGCGCTGCGCCAGGAAATTCAGAACGCCCAGAATCGCGATGATGATCAGAGTGTAGACGGCTGCCTGGGCGAAGTTCGCGGCGCGATGACTCTTTGCTGTCGCCATTATGCCCTCCACCGGATCGATTCCATCGATCGCGACGTCAGGAACAGGCCGAATATAATCATGCTGACGTAATAGACGGCGTCCTTGGAATCGAGCACCCCGCGCGCGAAAGAATCGAAGTGAGATGTTACCGAAAGATAGCTGATCACCATGAACAGCCTGGACGAATCGAATTGCGATACCCAGTCCAGCACCCACAGCAGCAGGCACACACCGAAGGTCGCGACACCGGCCACGATCTGATTCCGAGTGGTGGAGGAGATGAACGCGCCGATGGCCAACAGGCAGCCGCCTTGCAGGATCAGGCCGAGATAACCCACCGCCATAGGTCTCCAGTCCGGATTCCCGTAGGCGAACAGCACCAGCATGTCCAGCACGGATATGCCCAGAACCGCCAGGTACAGGACAAACGCCGCCAGCCACTTGCCCAGAATGATCTCGAAATCGCGCAAGGGAGACGTTACCAGCAGTTCGATGGTGCCGGTGCGCTTTTCTTCGGCGAACAGGCGCATGGTGATCATGGGGATGATGAACAAGCCGACCACGCTGATGTTCGAGAGCACATTCCGCACCACCCATTCATTCACGTTCAGTGGAACCGACTGGCCCATCATCGTGGCTTGCAGGCTCTGCTGCAGGAAAAATCGAACGGCCGAGTAAAAGAAGAAGCCGGTGATCAATGCGAAGAAACACATCACGCCGTAGGCGATCGGCGAACGGAAATAGCTGCTCAGTTCTCTGCGGGCAATGGTAAAGGTATTCATTTTGTCTCCTCCGCCGCGGCTTGCGGTCCGGCCTCCGATGTCGGCTCGGATTTGGTTTCGTAAGTCGACGCCGTCAACTCCAGGAAGATCTCTTCCAGGCTCAGGCCCATGCCGTGCAGCTCATTAAGCTGCCAGCCGGATTCGATCACAGCTCTCGCCAGTTCCGGACGCACATGGCTGCCCTGCTGGCTTTCCACGGTAAAACGCGCGCGGCTGTCCTTGGCATCCTTGGCGATCACCCGGCTGACACCCGCCACCTTCTCCAGCTTCTCCTGAACGCTGCGAACCCACTCCGGCGAAGCCGAGCCGTCTTTGGGCAGAACCTCCACGGCCACGGTTTCCGCTCCGTGCAGGCGGCTGCTCAGGTTCTCCATGGTATCGGTGGCCACCAGCTTGCCGCGGTTGATGATCATCACGCGCTGGCAGGTCGCCTCTACTTCCGGAAGGATGTGGGTGGAAAGAATAATGGTGTGATCCCCGGCGAGCCCTTTGATCAGATCGCGCGTTTCAATAATTTGATGGGGGTCAAGACCGGAGGTCGGTTCATCCAGGATCAGGACGTCGGGATTGTGCACGATCGCCTGGGCCAGTCCCACCCGCTGCCGGTATCCTTTGGACAACTTGCCGATTTCCTTGTTGCGGACGTCGCCGATAGCGGTTTTCTGCATCACCTCATCGATCCGGCTGCGCAGATTGGCCGTGGGTACGCCTTTAATTCGCCCCACGAAATCGAGGTACTCGATGACCTCCATTTCCGGGTAGACGGGCGGCGTTTCCGGAAGGTAACCGATGCGCCGCTTCACCTCCATGGGGTTCTCGCGCACGTCGAAGCCCGCTACTGTTGCCGATCCCTCCGTGGGCGGCATGAAACAGGTGAGCATGCGCATGGTGGTGGTTTTCCCGGCGCCATTGGGGCCCAGGAATCCCACGATCTGGCCTTTTTCGACCTCAAACGAGATGTGATCGACGGCGACGTTTCGGGCGTATCGCTTGGTAAGCCCTTCGACTTTGATCATAAGTTTGCGTTACTCAGAACGAGTTGGATACGGACGTATAAACCCTCCATATCATAGAGGGACGGGCCCTGAACTGTCAATCCTGCCGGTTTGGGATGTTATTCACCCGCAAGGGGTTTCACTGGTCCCGATGGACCGTATCCGGTGCGAAAGCCGGAACGCAAATGGCCACGTATTCAGCGCCCTGCGGGGTGCTGTAACGGACCCACTCGCCTTTCCGTGCGATCACGGCCTGGCCGGCTTGAACCTCCAACACGCCTTTGTCGTGTTGGACGTGGAGAGCGCCGTTTAGTACCACCGTGAACTCGTCGAAATCCGGGCGCTGGCCGGGCTCGGACCATCCGGCGGGGCTGCGCATGCGGGCGACGCTGACCTGCGATTCCTTGTTGTTGACGCGGCCGACGTATTCTTCGATGATCTTGTTCCCCGGGACGGGGATCAGGTGGGGTGCGGCGATGAGTTCAGGCATAGATTACTTCAGTTCGATTCTGATGTTCAGCAGCTCCGTTGCACCGACGTTCTTGACCGCGTGAACCACGGGTTCCCGCCAGCCCGCCTCGCCGAATTTCAATTGCCGCCGGACGGGCTGGCCGCCGGGATCGTCCACCGACTCTACATCGGAATTGACGAGCGGAATCAGCACGCCCTGACGATGGCGGTGTTTCGGCTGGGCGACGCCCGGGGGCACCCGCTCTTCGATCACGCGCGCGAACTGGTTCTCGAAGATCAGCTTCTGCGTGTCCTTGCAAACAATCAACGAATCCAGCGGATCGGGCTTTCCGGTGGCCGCACCGGATACGGGAGCATCGCGCTTCAACTCGACCCGAAGCACCCGCTGTTCAGTCGTTCCCGTGTTGCGCGCCTCGTGCGTGACTGGCTCGGCCCAGCGCACCTCGCCAAAGTTCGTGTGCCGCGTGGTCACGGCTCCGCCCGGGAAGGCAGTCATCTCATTATCGTAAGCGCTCAGAGCGACCGTGACCCCGCGAGCATGACTATGCCTGGCTTCGGAAACGCCGGGCGGGACCCGGAGTTCCACCACGCGAACGAATTCGTTCTCGATGACGGTCTTCTGCGTCGGTGTTTTCGGCTGCGCGGCGCAGAGCCACGCGGAGCCCAGCAGGGCGAGCGGTAATTTGGCGAACTTAAGCACGTACGTACTTGTTGAACCAGTCAATGGTACGCTGCCAGGCGAGGTCGGCCGCGGCCTTGTTGTAGCGTTCAGGCGTCGCATCACAATTGAAGCCGTGAACCGCACCGGGGTAGATATAGCCTTCGTGCGGAACGCCTGCTGTCTTCAAGGCCGCGTCGTACGCCGGCCAGCTCGCTGCCAGCCGCGTGTCGAGCTCCCCATGATGGACCAGAATCGCCGCCTTGATTTTCGGGATGTCGTCGTTGCCTGGAACAGCGCCGTAGAACGGAGCCGCCGCTGCGATATCGGCTCCCAGCCGGACCGCCAGGGTATTGGCGACGCCGCCGCCGTAGCAGAATCCGGTGGCGCCGATCTTGCCGGTGCAATCGGCACGCGCTTTCAGCCACCTGGCGGCGGCGATCAAGTCCTCCAACATCTTCGGGCCATTAACCTTGCTGAATAACTGGCCGCCCTGATAGTCGTCGCCGGGAAAACCGCCGACCGAGGTGAGTCCATCCGGCGCGAACGCCATGAAATTCGCGAGGGCGAACCGGCGCGCGATATCCTCGATATGCGGATTCAGCCCGCGATTTTCGTGGACCACGATAATGCCGGGAAGTTTCGTCGGCATCGCGCTTCGAGTGTCGGCGCTGACCGGCCGGACGAAATATCCCTTGATGCTTCCGTTGCCTTGCGGCGACGGGACGGTCTCGTAGGTGGCCTTGATGCGGCCATCGGTCTTGGACACCTGCTGTCCCAGAGCGTAGTTCGGCATCAACGCTTCGATAACGGCCGTCGCCGTCAGGCCGCCGATTGCAAATCGTTGCACGCCGTCCATGAAAGCCCGCCGGCTAATTCGGCCATGGATAAACAGGTTGTAGAGCTGTATGGCCTCTGCGGGCAGTTTGGGTCTCACTTCGTCCATGTGCTGTCTCCTTCCGGTGGAATTGAGCATATCACCTGTTTGGGCTACTCGTAGCGCAGGGATTCGACCGGCGCGACCTTGGTGGCGCTGCGTGCTGGATAGAGCGTCGCGATGAGGCTGATCGACATGGCGGCGGCGGCGATCCACACACCGTCCACCCAGCGCGTGGTGAAGGGGACAAACGAAATCGAATACACCTCTTCGTCCAGGCGCAGCCACTGGTATTTATCGGCGAAGTAGCAGATGGTGTATCCGAGGGTCAGCCCGATCACCGTACCGACGGCCCCGATCATCGCGCCCTCCCACACGAAAATCCTGCGAATCTGCTTGGCCCGTGCGCCCATCGACATCAGGATCGCGATGTCGCGATGCTTCTCCATCACCATCATTACCAGGGCGATCAGAATATTCAGCGCCGCCACCACTTGTATCAGGCCAATGCTCACCACTGTGACCACGCGTTCCATTCTCAGCGCATTGAGCAGAGGCCGGTTCTGTTCCTGCCATGTGGTTGCCGCGAGCTTAGGCCCGATCACTGGCTCGGCTGCCGAGGCTACCTGCGGGGCGGCGTCCACATCGTCCAGGTACAGCTCGATGCTGTTGACAACATCACCCAGGTCAAAAATTTTCTGCACCGAGGCAAGGTCCATGAAACCCATGGAACTGTCGAGCTGAAGGAAGCCGGCATCAAATATTCCGGCCACCCGCAGTTGGACGAAACTGGGCCGGGGTCCCAGGGGGGTAATGTGGCCCTCGGGAACGGTCAGAGTCACCGGCTTGCCGACGACCGCTCCCAATCGTTCCGCCAAACGAATGCCGAGAATGATTCCGGGGCGATCTCCTTCTGCGCCGCGTAATGCCCCGATGGAACCAGCCTTCAAATGGAGCAGCGCGTCCGGTACGGGTGCGCCGGCCGCGATCGAGATGCCTTTTATAGAGACTGCATCGCCGTTAACGGAGCCGCGAAGATATCCGCCGTCATAGAGCGCCGGCGCGACCGATTTGACGTGCGGCAGACGTGCGAGCCGCCCCGAGAGCTGCTCCCATCCCGCGATCCCTTCGCTGGGCTCCTTTTCGAGGATGGAGACGTGGGCAGTCAGCCCCAGAAGACTGCGCTCCAGCGTGTTACGAAAACCGGTGTTGATCGCCAGCCCGATCACCAGCGCCATGACGCCCGCGGCCACGCCGATTATCGAGATCCCCGTGATCACGGAGATCATCACCTGTTTGCGTTTCGCGCGAAGGTAGCGTTTCGCTATGAAAAGCTCAAACATCACATCTCTTAAATATCGTTGCCGCGCAACTTCTCCGCGATGCCGATCTCTCCTTCCGGCCGCAGCAGCGGGAACAGAATCACGTCGCGGATCGATTTCGAATTCGTCAGGATCATAGTCAGCCGGTCGATGCCGATGCCTTCGCCGCCCGTCGGCGGCATCCCGTAGGACATGGCACGCAGATAGTCCTCGTCCATCTGGTGCGCCTCTTCATCGCCAGCCGCTTTCAGCTCCAGTTGCATTTCGAAGCGGCGGCACTGCTCCTTGGGATCATTCAACTCCGTATACGCATTGCCGATTTCCATACCGGCCACGTAGATCTCGAAGCGCTCCACAAAGGCCGGATCGTCGCGCTTGTGCTTGGAGAGCGGCGAGACCTCCACCGGGTAATCGTAGATGATGGTGGGCTCGAACAAAGTCGATTCCACCTGCCGCTCGAACGCTTCCACCAGCGCGTGTCCATGCAGAGACGGATTGCCTACGGCTTCCCGCATCGAGAGTCGCCGGATGTTGCCGAAATCGATCTTGGTCCCCTGGTATTCGACCACCGTGGATCCGGTGGCATCGATCGCGGTCTGCTTCAGCAGGTCCACCGTAAAATCCATCAGGCCCTGGTAATCCGTGTAGGCCTGATAGAACTCCAGCATGGTGAATTCGGGATTGTGCTGCGTCGAAATCCCTTCGTTGCGGAAGTTGCGATTGATCTCGTACACGCGTTCCAATCCGCCGACAATCAGCCGTTTGAGATAGAGTTCAGGAGCGATGCGCAGGTAAAGATCCATGTCCAGCGTGTTGTGATGGGTGACGAACGGGCGCGCCGTGGCGCCGCCATACACCGGCTGCATCATGGGCGTTTCCACTTCCACAAATCCGCGCTGTTCGAGCTGACGCCGCAGCGAGGAAATGATTTTCGCGCGCGTCATGAAAATCTTCTGCGATTCCGGATTCGCGATCAGGTCCAGATAGCGCTGGCGGTAGCGAATCTCGACGTCCTCCAGGCCATGCCACTTTTCGGGCAACGCGAGCAGGATCTTGGAGAGGAACGTGAGCTTCTCGGCGTGCACGGAAAGCTCGCCGGTTCGCGTGCGGAACAGGTATCCGTCCACGCCCACGATGTCGCCCGCATCGAACCCCTGGAACAGCGCGTAGTCCGCTTCCGGAACCGCGTCTTTGCGGACATATACCTGTAGACGCTCGCCCGATTGCATCAGGTGCATGAAGCCTGCTTTGCCCATGTGGCGGATCGTCTGAATCCTGCCGGCGATCCGTACCCGAGGCTTGTCTGCCAATTCTTCGGCAGTCTTGGCGCCGTAGTCGGCAAGAATCTGGGGAATGGTATGACTCGAGTCGAACCGCTGGCCGTAAGCGCGGAAGCCCAGCGCCTCGATTTCAGCCGTACGGCGCAGGCGCTGCGCGAACAGATCGTCTTCCAGGGACAAGAAAGGAACTCCTTAGATGGAGTATAAAGGACTAACGCCGCACGATTACTTCGCGCAGGTGATCGCGGGTCAGAAAGAACTTCACCGACTCGAAATCGCTGAACAGTTTTTCGAGGCTGCGGTTGTTGAAGAACTGTGCCGGACGCCGCCTTCCGCGGGGAGCCAGGGTTATCGTCTTACGGTCCTGGATCCGGTAGGAATACGTCGGGATGGTCTCCGCGCGTTCTTCGGCGTGAAACAAGGCCAGCATGTAACTATCGGGCCGGAGCATGTTGCTCAACCGCTGAACCACAGTTTCGAGCAGCGGCCCGGTCAGAAACTCCAGCGAATCCCAGACGAGCGCGCCATCGAAATGCTGGGCCGGATAATCCAGCGCCGAATCCAGGAACTGAGTGATCTTTTTTGGATCCGACTGATTTTCATAGAAGTCGCCGTCGCCAAAAGAGCGGTCCATTTGCAGCAAGAAATCGTCGGAATAGACCCGATGACCCAGATTCGTAAGGAACGCCATGGTGCTCTGGTTGGCGCCGGCCAGATCCAAAAGAGTTAGACCGGGCCGCTCCACCAGCAAAGAGCAGAATTGATCCAGGCCGCTGCTGCTGCGGGTTTCCAACCTGATCTAATCCAACATGCTTAACGCTTGTTTTCGCCAACACCGGCGGCCATGACAGGACCGGTCGAGGCAGGCGAAGCAGCGGGCGAATTGGCCGGCGTCTGGGGCCGGGGAGCGGAAGCGGCGGGCGCAGTGGACTTGGGAACATCGGCGCGCACGATATCCACGTTGCCCTTGAAATAGGCGCCGTCTTCGATCACGATGCGCGCGGTGCGGATATCGCCCACCAGTTTGGCTTCCTTGCGGATGTCGATCCGGTCGCCGGTCTCCACGTTCCCATGCAAAGTGCCCAGGACGATGACCTCGCGCGCCTTCACGCTGGCCCGAACCTTCCCGTTGTGCCCGATGGTGAGGCGGTGTTCCTGCATTTCAATGGTGCCTTCCACCTCACCGTCGATCGTCAAGTCCTCGCGGCTTAGGATCTGCCCTTTCACCGTGACCGATTTTCCGAGGACGGCATTCCCGGCGCGCGCCGGTTCAAAGGACTCGGTGGGGCGATTCGGAACACTCGACATTGGACTTGTCTCCTTGGCGGGCTGCGTCTTGACAGGTTGCGGTTGCGGCGGGGCCGGTTGAGCCGCGACGGGTTTGGGTGGCGGTGGTTTTTCTTCTTCTTTGCGCCTATTCCACATCTCGGGGCGCCTCCTTGTTTGGACTGCTCTAACAATCCTACTACGGCTGCTAAGTTTCGGGAGATGCTTCCGGAGCAAAAAACGTTACGAACATATATTTGAACGCCCTACAATGGAAGTGTGGCGGCTCCCCCGACTGCCAAAACGCCGTGGCGCACCCTGAGCGGGCTGCCGCTCGACCCGGTTTACACGGCGAAAAGTCTGGACGCGTTCGAGCTCATGGATGAGCAGCGCGCACCCGGAAAGTTTCCCTACACGCGCGGCATCCACGAATCGATGTATCGGGGGCGGCTCTGGACTATGCGCCAGTTCGCCGGTTTCGCGACTGCGGAAGAGACCAACGCCCGCTTTCGGTATCTGCTGGAGCAGGGGCAGACCGGGTTATCGGTGGCCTTCGACCTGCCGACGCTGATGGGTGTCGACGCAGATCATCCTACCGCCCTGGGCGAAGTGGGGAAGTGCGGCGTGGCGATCTCCTCCCTGGCCGACATGGAGACCCTGTTCCAGGGAATTCCGCTGGGCGACGTCACGGTGTCGATGACCATCAACTCGCCCGCGTCGATTCTTTGGGCGATGTACCTGGCGGTTGCCGAAAAGCAAGGTATCGACTGGGCGCGGCTGTCGGGCACGCTCCAGAACGACATTCTCAAGGAATATATCGCGCAGAAGGAATACATCTATCCACCGCGGCCATCCATGCGCCTGGTGACGGATTCCATCGAGTTCGCCGCGCAGCGGGTTCCGCGCTTCAACCCCATCTCGATTTCCGGTTATCACATCCGCGAAGCCGGATCGACGGCGGTGCAGGAGCTGGCCTTCACGCTGCGCGACGGCATCGAATATGTGGAACACGTTCTCGCTCGCGGTCTGCCCATCGATTCCTTCGCGCCGCGTCTGAGTTTCTTTTTCAACGCGCACAATGATTTTTTCGAAGAGATCGCCAAGTATCGCGCCGCGCGGAAGATTTGGGCGTACGTAATGCGCGACCGGTTCCATGCCGCGAACGAAAACAGTTGGAAACTGCGGTTCCATGCCCAGACCGCGGGATGCTCGCTGACGTGGCAGCAGCCGCGCAACAACATTGTCCGTACCGCGATCCAGGCCATGGCCGCTGTGCTCGGCGGATGCCAGTCCCTGCATACCAATTCGCTGGACGAAGCATACGCGCTGCCTTCGGAGGATGCGGTGACGCTGGCGCTGCGGACCCAGCAGGTGATCGCTTACGAGACCGGAGTGCCGGCTGAGCCCGATCCGCTGGGCGGAAGCTATTTCCTAGAGCGCCTGACGCTTGACGTGGAAGCCGCCGCGAACGATTACATCCGGCGCATCGACGAGCTGGGCGGGATGATCCCGGCTATCGAGCGCGGGTTTCCGCAATCCGAGATCGCCCAAGCCAGCTACGAGTACCAGCGCGAAATCGAGCGGGGCGAGCAGGTGATCGTGGGTGTGAATAAGTTCACCGAAGAAGGCGAGCAGCCGACCCCAATCGACGTCCTGCACATCGATGAATCGGCGGAGCGGAAGCAGATCGAACGCCTGGATGCCGTTAAAAAGCGGCGCAGCGCCAGCGAAGTTGCGAGCGCCTTGGGAGCCTTGCGGACAGCGGCGGCGGGAACGGAAAATACCATGCCCTACATCCTGGACGCGGTCCGTGCGTACGCGACAGTGGGCGAAATTTGCGGGGCTTTGAAGGACGTTTTCGGCGGCTATACGGAAACCAGCTTCTTCTAACGATAGATACGTATGCCCCTGATCCGGCGTACCGGCCTGGTGTTCCTGTGCACCGTCGCGTACATCGGATGGCTGGCGGCCTCGCGATTCGTGCTGGTGATGAACGATGAAGGCATCTACCTCGACGGGGCTCTCCGCGTTTTCCATGGCCAGATGCCGTACCGGGATTTCTTCTCGATTACCGGTCCCGGAACGTTCGCGCTCATGGCTGCAAGTTTCCGGTTGTTCGGCCCTACGCTTCTGGCCGCGAGGCTGCCCGTGGTGTGGGATATCGGGATCATCACGGCGTGCTTATATTGGCTCGCGTCGAAGCTGAGCAATTCGCCAACGGCGGCACTCACCGCGTTCGTCTATGTGACGTCCGCGACGCTGGTGGAAACGGCCGTGGTCGCCAACCACCGCTGGGATTCCGGTGCATGGGCCATCCTGGCCGGGACCCTGATTGTTGGGGCCGCTGAGAATGCCGCCGTCGGGAGTCCACGCGCCAAGTACTCCGGCGCCGTCAGTTTTGCGGCGGGAATCGCAGCCGGTATCGCTGCGTGGTGCACGCCTCCCGTGGCCTTAGCGTCGATTGCCCTGGGCGCCTGTCTCCTGATCTATCGTGCCGCGAGACACCTCTTCGTGGCGTATGCCTGCGGAGTCACTGTGGCGTTTGCCGCTGGCGCCACTTGGATCCTCAGTACGGGGACCCTCCGTGCCATGCTCAATTCGCTTCTCTGGAGCTCCTCCAATTATTTGGGCGCCAACCGGACTTGGTATGGGGCGATCACAGATGGTTACGCGAGTTTCCTGCATGGTACATCCGGTGTGGACACCGCGAATGCGATCCTGGTGCTCGCCATCGTAACTTTGCCGGCGACGCTGCCGTGGTTTAGCGCGATGTGGCTATGGAAACGCCCGCCCATGAACGTCGTCATCCTGCTCACGTTCGGATTCGCATTGATCCTGTCCACGTATCCACGGTGGGATCTCAACCATCTGACCTGGGTGTCGGCACCGTTCTACGCGCTCGCGGCCGGGCTAATCGCCAGTTCATCGTCGAAGACAATAGCGGCGCTGCGAAAAGCCCTGGCAGTGATGATGCTGGTGGTCGGTTGTGTGTGCGCAGCTCTCACTATCCAGCAGCGTCTCAATGAGGTTACGCGGGTCACCAGCTTAGGGAATATTCATGGCCGTCCGGCGGATCTTGACGTCCTGGCGATGGTCCAGGCGCGGGTCAAACCGTCTGACACATTATTCGTCTTTCCATACCGGCCGCTGCTCTACTTCGTCACCGGAGCACGAAACCCCACGCGATATTCCTTTTTGCAGCCGGGAATGTTTTCCGATAAAGAGGAGTCAGAAGCCTTGAGCGAGTTGCAGGCGCATCCTCCGCGGCTGGTTATTTACGCATACATTTCACCGGAAAGGTATATGCATATCTGGCCCGCCAGCGATCCACGGCGGCTGCGGATGCCCGGTATCGAGGATTTTCTGCGGGACAATTATCGCGAAACCGGGCAGTGGGCGGATCTGCAACTGCTTGAAAGCCGATCACGACCGCTCGCGGTTCGGTAAGCACTGCCGCTCACCGAACCCCGAGCCCGGCGGGTCGCCGGTTAACTAAAACCGGAAGCCGAAGCCGACGGACGGCTCAGCGCGATGGGTCAGTATTTCCGCACTCAGCGTAGATACTGCCAATACCGGACTGTTGTAGACCAGTCCTCGATATTGGGCCCGCAGGAACCAGCGGCTGCCCAGATCGAGATCCGCACCCGCGCCGTAGACGAACGCCGGACGAGCCAGAACGTCGCCGCCGATATCTTTCGGATCGAAGACCAGGCTTCCCGCTCCGGCTAGCGCGAACGGTGTAACTCGACCAAGCGGGAGCCGCCACACATAGGCCGCGGTCGCTTCATGCGAATATGCCTTGGTGCTGGCGAGATTGCCGTCCAGCGCATAGCGCTGCGAATTGAGGGTGTAGCCGTAGTTGAACTCCACACCATTGTGACGGCCGAAATAATAGCGGTAGGTTCCCAAAACGCCGCCGCTATTGGAAGCCGAATGGGTCACGCCGTTATCGGTCGAATCCTTCACGAAACTGCCCAACGCTTGAACGGTCACGTCAGACTTATACTCCTCACTCTGCGCAAAAGCCGGCAGCCCCAGTACCGACGCCCCTAGCACGAGTGCAACAACACCTTTCTTTCCGAACATATGCGAGTTCTCTCCTTTGCCGGCAACCCGCCGGCTCTCATTTGCATCTACACAGCTATGGATGTGCAGGGGCAGGAATCGGCTTTGATCGTTAGTCTGTAGATTCTGTCCGATCGTCCAAAGCGGTTCGATCGGGTATATAAGGTGGGTCGCAAGAGTGGATGTCATTACCGATTTCCTCAGCGCTGTTCGTGTCCAAGGAGTCTGTTACGGACGCAGACAAATAACGGGTTCGTGGGTTCCGCGCTCGGAAACCGGATCCCACGCCGGGTTCGGTTTCATATCCTACGGCCATGCCTGGCTGAGTTTTCCGGACGGCGCCGAGCGCATCCAGCTTGTGCACGGCGACTTCTTTCTTCTCGCCCCCGGCCGGGAATATGTGCTGTCAGCCGGCTCCGCCAGTGCCCCCAGCGCGATGATCGCGGGCAGATTCAGTTTTGACCAGACACATGGCCGGCCGCTCACAGGTTTTCTTCCGCCGCTGATCCTGATCCGCGGCGGCCAGCCGCACATGCTGCCGCTGCAGAAGACGCTGGAACTTCTAGCCTCCGAAACTGACGCGTCCACTCCTGGATCCGAAGTAGCCGTTCGACGGCTGGCGGATCTTCTACTGATTCAGGCTCTGCGTGCGCACATCGCCGGCACCGAGAGTGAACAGACGGGCTGGCTGCAAGCTCTGGCCGATTCTCAAATCGGAGCGGCGCTCAATTCGATGCACAAGCGCATCGAGCATCCGTGGACGGTTGCGAGCCTGGCGTCCGAGGCCGGGATGTCGCGCTCGGCGTTCGCGCAACGCTTTAAGGAGCTCATGAACGAGTCCCCGCTGGAGTATCTGACCCGCTGGCGGATGTACCGCGGCAGCGACTTGCTACGCGAAAGCGACCGGAAGCTGGCGGATGTGGCCCAAGCGGTCGGGTACGACTCGGATGGCGCGTTTCACAAGGCGTTTAAGAGGGTCCTGGGCATCGCGCCAGGAGAGTACCGGCGGTCGGTGGGAACAACCTAGTGTGGGGCAGGATTGAAAACCTGCCCCACCCTCGCCCGTGATATCCTCAAGTCGAGGATGCACCGCTGATGCCGGATAGGCAACAGTGGCGTATCCAAAGTCTTAATTGGGTCTCAATCGCAGTCGTTTATGGATCACAGAATCCGGGTCTTGGTCGCCAAGCCCGGCCTCGACGGACACGACCGGGGCGCGAAGGTAATCGCGCGCGCTTTGCGGGATGCGGGTATGGAGGTTATCTATACCGGTCTGCGGCAAACCCCGGAAATGATCGTCAACACCGCGCTTCAGGAGGACGTGCAGGTTATCGGCCTGTCCATTCTTTCCGGAGCGCATAACGCCATCGTGCCTCGCGTGATGGAGCTTCTGAAGCAACAAAAGATGACCGATGTGCTGGTCGTCATAGGCGGCATCGTACCGGACGAAGATGCCGCGCAATTGAAACGGCTGGGAGTGGCCGCGGTGTTTCAACCCGGAGCCTCCCTCCAGGAAATTGTGGAATTCATCCGAAGCTCAGTCAAACAGACAGTTTGACCAGAGCGCA
>DASYSG010000003.1:0-68835 GCA_036003585.1 Bryobacteraceae bacterium
GAAGTTGTGCCTGCCCGAGAACGCATCGCATGAGCGCAAACAGATCATGCGAAACTACGGCGCTGAGATGGTTTTCTCCGACCCTGGCGAAGGCTCGGACGGGGCCATACGGCTCTGCAAGAAGATCTACGAAGCCGATCCCGACGTCTATTTCTACCCGGACCAGTACAACAATCCGGCCAACTGGAAGGCACACTTCGAAGGCACCGCCGTTGAGATCATGGAGCAGACCAAGGGCGCGATCACGCACTTCGTAGCCTGCATGGGCACCAGTGGCACGTTCATGGGGAACACGCGGCGGTTCAAGCGCGACCTTCCGCACGTGCAGTGCATTTCGGCGCAGCCTTCGTCGGGATTCCACGGCCTGGAAGGGCTGAAGCACATGCCGACCAACATCGTGCCGGGTATCTACGACGAGAAGCTGGCCGACGATAACCTATGGATCGAAACCGAGGACGCCTATGCGATGACGCGCTGGCTGGGCCGCAATGAAGGGCTGCTGGCGGGCATGAGCTCGGGAGCGAATTTGCACGCCGCTCGTGAGGTGGCCAAACGGCTGGCCAAGGAAGGCCGCGGCGGGGTGATCGTCACGATCGTGGCCGACGGCGCGACCAAGTACTTAAGCGAACCATTCTGGAATGATTAAAGTCGATTCTCAGGCGTGGCAAGTAATGGTGGCCCACGCCGAAGCAAAATTTCCGAACGAGTGCTGCGGTGCGATGATCGGCCGCATTGACGGGGATGTAAAGCACGTAACTTCCGCCGAGCCGATGGAGAACGCTTATGCCGGCGCGCAGGGCGCCCGCTACGAACTGCGGCCCGAGGATCTGCTGGAAGCGGACAAGCGCGCTCGGGCGGCGGGACTGGATCTGATCGGGATCTTTCATTCGCATCCGGACTGCGACGCGTATTTCTCCAAAACCGATCTGGAGAACTCCTGTCCGTGGTATTCATTCGTCGTACTATCAGTGAAGAGCGGTAAGTTCGACCATGCGGCCAGCTTCCTGCCGAACGCCGATCAAACCGCCGCCGAGAAAGAAGAATTGTCATGGCCAAAGTCCTGATTCCTACACCGCTACGCCAATACTCGGAGAAGCAAGACTCCGTGGAGCTCACGGGAACCACCGTGGGCGAGGTGCTGAGCGCGCTGACGGGCAAGTTTCCCGACCTCAAGAAGCAGCTTTTTAACGACGAAGGCAAGCTGCGCAGCTTCGTCAATGTGTACCTGAACGACGAAGACATTCGCTACCTGAAAAAGGACGCGACGCCGGTCGCGGCGACCGATACTTTGTCGATCGTGCCGAGTATCGCAGGCGGATCGGTGGGAGTTGCGCCGCCTCCCCTGGCATCGCTTTCGAATGACGAGATCCTGCGGTACTCGCGCCACCTGATCATGCCGGAGGTCGGCATGGAGGGGCAGCTTCGCCTGAAGAATGCGAGCGTACTGCTGGTAGGCACGGGCGGCCTGGGCGCGCCGCTGGGGATGTATCTCGCGGCGGCGGGCGTAGGGCGCATGGGCCTGGTGGATTTCGATGTGGTCGATTTCACCAATCTGCATCGCCAGATCATCCACGGCACGAAGGACGTGGGGCGCAAGAAGCTGGATTCGGCCGCCGACACGATTGCGGACATCAACCCCAACGTCAAGATCGAGAAGTACGACACGATGTTGTCGAGCGAAAATGCGCTGGAGATTTGCGCCAACTACGACCTGATCATCGACGGCACGGACAACTTTCCGACGCGCTACCTGGTGAACGACGCCTGCGTACTGCTGAAGAAGCCGAACGTCTACGGATCGATTTTCCGCTTCGAAGGCCAAGCGACGGTATTCGCGTATCCGGGCGGGCCCTGCTACCGCTGCCTGTATCCTGAGCCGCCACCTCCGGGGCTAGTTCCGAGTTGCGCCGAGGGCGGCGTGCTGGGAATTCTGCCGGGAACCATCGGGCTCATCCAAGCCACCGAAGCCGTGAAGCTGATCCTGGGCGTGGGCGAACCACTGGTGGGGCGCCTGGTGCTGTACGACGCTCTCGCCATGCGCTTCCGTGAGCTGAAGCTGCGGCGGAATCCGGAATGTCCGGTGTGCGGCGATCATCCGACCATAACCAAGCTGATCGACTATCAGGAGTTCTGCGGGATTCCGCACCACGAACCGCCTCCGGCGCCCGGGACCAAGGAAGGCGAGATCGATCCGGTGGAAGTGAAGGAGATGATGGATCGCGGGTCGCCCTTCCTGCTGCTGGACGTGCGCGAGCCGCACGAGTACCTGATCTGCAGCATCCCTGGTTCGAAGCTGATTCCTGTTGGCGATCTGCCCAAGCGCGTGAACGAGCTCGACACAGCCACGGAGATCGTGGCGCACTGCAAGAGCGGCGTTCGCAGCGCCAAGGCGGTCGACTTCCTGAAGCAATCCGGCTTCAAGAAGGTGAAGAACATGAAGGGCGGCATCCTGGCGTGGAGCGACAAGGTCGACCCGACGGTTCCGAAGTATTAGGGCGCTTGCTGTTGCGCGCGGTTCGGTGCTCGGCATCACGTTACATGAAAAGAGCATTGGTAAAACGAAAGCGCGGCTCGTTAACTGACCGGCAACCTCGTGCGCTCACCAAGATCATTGAATCGGAGCCACGCAGGAGTTTTCGCTCAGCGGCTGCGGCCGTCCGATTCCTTAAAAGGGACTTCCGACAAAGCTCGTAGGAAGTCTGGCTTAGCCTAATTACAGCGGGCCGATTGCGAAGGCGCCAGAGGGTTGATATGCTCCAGCGGTGACCTTCTGGGAATCTATCCGCGATCTCAGAAAGAGAATTTGCATCCCCCGGCAGTGGGGATACGCCGATATCCGACCACACCTTCAAGGGCGATTCGCACCAAGTTCCATTAGGACGATCCCGGCAAACCAATCCATTAGTCGAGACGGCCAGGAAAAGGGAGACTACGTTCTTCGACGTGGGAGGACGCCTGAAGCCTTCAGGCTCGGAGACGGACTCTACGAATTAATCGACGATCCGGCGGATTGAATGCGACATAATCTCCAACAGCCGCGAATCGCCTGCAAGTGGCTGTTAAACTCATAGAGATGAAATTTGGCGGGTTTTACGAACATCAGCTTCCCCGGCCCTGGACGCGGGAATCCGAGCACACGCTGCTCAAGAATGCCCTGGATGAAGTCGAGCTATCCGATCGCAGCGGATTCGACTACATCTGGGCCACCGAGCATCATTTTCTAGAGGAATACGCGCACTCGTCCGCGCCCGAAGTGTTCCTGGCCGCCTGCAGTCAGCGCACCAAAAATGTTCGCATCGGCCACGGTATCGTGCAAATGTCGCCGTACATTAATCACCCGGCGCGCGTGGCCGAGCGCATCGCGACGCTCGATCTGCTGAGCGACGGACGCGTCGAGTACGGCATCGGCGCGGGGGCCACGGAAACGGAGTTGGGCGGCTTTAACGTCCCGCAGGCCGTCAAGAAAGACATGATGCTCGAAGGCGCACGAGCGGTGGTCGAAATGCTCACGCAGGAGCCTTTCCCGGGCATCGACGGGAAGTATGTGAAGATGCCGGCGCGCAACGTGCTTCCCAAGCCACTGCAGAAGCCGCATCCGCCGATGTGGATGGCGTGTTCGAACCGGCCGTCGATTCTGCAAGCGGCGCGGCTGGGATTGGGCGCTCTGACGTTCTCCTTCATCGATCCTGGGCAAGCTCGCCAGTGGGTCATCGATTATTACGAGACGTTCGAGAAAGAGTGCGTACCGCTGGGATACGCAGTGAATCCCAACATCGCGATCACCTGCCCGTTCCTGTGCGACAGGAACGAAGTGCGAGTGCAGCAAATCGCCGCGGAGAGCTACGGTTTTTTCATCTACGGGCTGGGGCATTACAGCTTCTTCGGCGAGCACGAGCCGGCCAAGACCGACATCTGGGACGAATTCAAGAACCATCCCAAAGAGTTCACGCCGCCGGATGGGCGCACTCAGGACTGCGTCGGCACGCCGGAGCAATTGCGCACGCGACTACGCGAGTTCGAGGAAGCCGGTATCGACCAGGTGTTGTGCCTGTCGCAGGCCGGCAACGTTTCGCACGATATGCTGAGCTCGTCAATCGAGCTGTTCAGCAAAGAAGTTCTGCCGGAGTTTAAGGATCGCGATCAGAAGTGCGCACAGGCCAAAGCCGAGCGCCGCGATCGACTCACGGAACTGTGCATGCCGCGTCGTCCGAAGGTCGAGGCGCCCGGCGCGCCTACCATCATCAGAGCCGCCGGGCACCACTAGAAACGCGGGTCGGGCATGCCCGACCCCTACCTTTTGGCTTCTGCCTTCATCTTCTTGCCGTCCGACTCGGTGTACCAGCCGGCCTTCACCAGCTGGTCGACAGATTTGTCGAACTTGCTCTGGTAGTTCTTGTCGCTGCCGTACAGCGAATCCATGCGAGCCTTATCGAACGCGACGGTGTGGCCGAATTCACGGCACGCCGCGGGTGTCGTGCCGGTGAAATAAGTCGCCGCGGGAACATCCACCCAGGGGCTGCGGACGCCGCCCATGCCGTTACCGGCCTGATCGAGCACTACCGCGCCATCCTTCACTTCGATGGGACTCGCTTTCGGCGCTGGTTTCCCTTTCCGGGCCCACTGATCCAGATTCACAAGCGTCGAGTCATACACGTACTTCAGCCGTGTGTCCGTGCTGAACGTGAAGGGCGCATCACATTTGGCGTTTAACGGAAACTCGGGAGTCCCCTGCGTTGCGCCGCCGGAAGCGGTTTGATCCGCGAACGTCGGAAAGCCGCGGTCGTACGCCCAGCGGTCGATGTGCGAGGCGCCGGCGACTTCGTAACGGCGGAACCGGTTATTCGGCTCATCGCTATCGGGACGGCGCTGCGCGATCGAATCCGGCACCTCGCCTTGCGCCACGACCTCGATCACCGGAACGTCCACTTTGGCGACGATGCTGCGCGGATCATCTCTTCCGGGAACCGCGCCGCAATTGCTGAGGCGGCTGGGAGCGCCGGGGTTGCGCAGCAAGTAGCCATCGTACACAGGCTTGCCGTTTGCCAGCCGCGCGTGCGAATGGATGGCGTCGAGATACGTCACCACGTCGGGAAACTGGCTGGTCATATATAAGGCTTCCGTGCGAAAGCCTGCAAGCGGAGTGCCGGCCGCGCCACTCTTGAGCAACGCGCCGACCTGGCTGATCGCGTCCCACCGAAGACCTTCTTCCATGTCGGTCGATGGAGCGCCCTTGCCGCCTCTTCCGCCCTTGGCAGCCGCGCAAACTTCGCCAGGATTCGGATTCGCATAGGATAGGGACGCGTACCGGGCGGCATTGAACTTCTTGAGCGCATCGGTGGCCGCGGGCATGGTGATGCCGACCCACGCGTCGCCGTGCTCCATGATGTGCTCATTCAGGTAGCCATACATGATCGCCCAATCGAAGCGGCGTACCGCGCCCAGCGGCTCAACGACGACGGCACCGCTGAACTTGGAGGCATTGATCGGCCGGCGCACCAGAATGCGGGCCGAGTAGGGAGCATTCGGCGTCTTCACCGTCAGGGAACCATCCGCGGCCCAGTCATAGACGTTCGCGCTGCCGCTGACGATGAACTCCTGTTCCTGGTACCCGTACTTCGCGAGGTCGTACGGCACCAGGCTGTGCGCGGCGTCCATGAACGGGTAAGAATCCGCTGTCACGGGAAGCGGTCCCGTAAATTTCGGAACCGGCGTGGCTTGCCCCGCTGCGAATCCGGCGGTCAAAAGCGCGATTACCAAGGTCTGTTTCATTGTTCTCCTTCAGCGTGGTTGTGTGACCACATCCACCAGCGCAGGCTCGCCGCGCCGGACGATCTCTACTGCACGGCGCAACGCCGCGCCCAAATCTTTGGGATCGGTGACCGGTCCCTCGGCATGGATTCCCAGGCCCTGGGCGATCTTTGAATAGTCGATGTTCGGATCTTCGAGGGTCGTGCCGATCGCCGCGCGGTCGATGCCGCGGTTGTGGCGATTCGCCATGCGCTGCACGTGCATCAGCTCCTGGTGATAGGCGCGATTGTTGTGCATCACGCTCAGCAGCGGGATCTTGTGGTGCGCTGCCGTCCATAACACTGCAGGTGCATACATGAGATCGCCGTCATTCTGGATGCTGACGCTGAACCGCCCTTGCTTCCGATTAGCCAGCGCGGCGCCTACCGCAGCCGGAGCACCGTAGCCCACGCCCGCGCCGCCCGAGCCGCCGATGTACTGGTAGTGCTTGTCGAAGTTCCACAGGCGCAGCGGCCAGCGGCTGACAAATGGCACGTCCGATACCAGCGACCAGTCTTCGTTCTTGATTTGCGCCCACAGTTCCGCCGAAAGACGAGCCGTGCTGATGGGGCTCGCGTCCCAGGCGTAGGCTGCTTCGGTGCGCGTGCGCTCCAGGGCGTCGCGTCCGGCGGCGGCCAACTTCGCGCGGCGTGCTTCGAAAGCGCTCTTCCGGTCAGGCGTGACCAGGCGTTTCACAGCTTCGATCAGGGACGGCAGCGTCGCCTCGGCGTCGGCGGCGATCGCCAGGTCGACTTCCGGATACCGCTCGAAGTCCTGATAGTTGCTGTGCAGGAACAGGTCGCCCGCGGTGATGCTGATCAGCTTGGCCCCGGGCTTGGTGATGGGCTGCGAAGTGCGCTGGAGCTGATCGCGATAGGAGTGCACTGTCCCCCAGAAATCGGTGAGCTCGAGGCCCAGGATCACATCCGCCTCACCCACAAGCGCGCGGCTGCGTTCGGTCTGATTCAGGGGATGCCGAGTGGGAAAATTCATGCGCCCGCCCTGATCGATCACGGGGGCTTGCAGGGCGTCGGCCAGCTCGACCAGCAGCTTCATCCCGGCGGGCGTGCGGGCGGCGCGATCGGCGATGATCACCGGGTTGTCCGCAGTCACCAACATCCTTGCGGCTTCGGCCACCGCGCCCGATTCACCCTGCGGCGGAGCAGCCAGCGTGAGTTTCGGGATGCTCAAGCGGGCATTGGCGGCGATCGCATCCTCTTGCAGGTCGCCATCGGCCACCAGCACGACGGGCGACATAGGCGGCGTCATCGCGATCTTGTAAGCGCGCACGGCGGATTCAGCGAAATGCGTCAGTGAAGTAGGCGAGTCGTCCCACTTCGTGAAATCGCGGACCAGCGATGCGCCGTCCTGGACGCTGTGGGCCCATTCGACGCCAGGCCGCCGATTGGTCGCATTGGCGATATTGCCGAAGATCACGTACACGGGCACGCGATCGCAGTAGGCGTTGTAGATCGCCATGGCGGCGTGCTGCAGGCCCACTGTGCCATGCGCGAACACCGCCAGCGGCTTCCCCTCGATCTTGGAGTAGCCGTGCGCCATCCCGACAGCCGATTCCTCATGGCAGCAGGTGAGAAATTCGGGATTGCGATTGCCTCCGTAGTTGATCACCGACTCGTGCAAAGCACGGAAGCTCGAGCCGGGATTGGAGCAGATGTATTCGATGCCCAGGGATTTGAGTACGTCGACCATGAAGTCGGATCCGGGACGTTCGTTGGTGAGGATTTCGACGCTCGCGGGAGTTCCGGTTTCGGCCTGGCGGGATGCGGCATCGGGTGCGGCGACTCGCGGAGCGCCAGGCTGGATCTGCTGTGCTCGCCCGACGCTTGGACTTACGGCCGAACTAACGGCCAGGCCGGCGGCGCCCGCAGCGCTTCCCAAAAAGCCTCGCCGCCCTAACTTCCTCTTGGATTTGGCCATGGATGGAACTCCGTCCAGGACCTATCCTACCAGTGCTCAGGACGTTATTTGGAGGGCAGGCCGAACTCAACGCGGCGTTCCTGGTTGATTTGCTTGCTGAAATCGCGATCCACCAGGTCGAGCGATACGCTATTCTTGGCGCCCTGCACGGTGATGTAGTTGAGGGTATCGCCTTCCACCCAGTAGGCTACCGCCGGGAAGATGGTGTGGTCCTTCATGGCGATCAAAAACATCACCTGCCGGTCGCCTGCGGCGGACGTTTGATCGCTAGTGGACTGCTGCGCGCCGGGTTGGGGAAGAGGCGCGTTCGAGTAGTCGTGCATCACCGGATTGGCGATATCCGGCTTGAAGTACTGGTTGATGATCACGACGGGCGGCTGGGTCGTCTGATCGTAGCCATTGCCGTAACCATTACCGTAACCGGGGACCTGACCCTGATAGGCCGCGTCAGGCGAATAGGGGGCGGACGGCGCCTCGTAATCGTAATAGCCGCCGCCATAGAACACCGGGTATGCAACCGCGCCCCCGTTTCCATGCGGGCGGTGCGGAACTTGAGGGACGGGCGCCGCGACCAAAGGCGATCCAGGAAGGTGAGGATTCCGGACAGCGACAGGCGCTCCCGTGCCGGGATAAATCAAGCGCCCGAATCCAGCTCCGCCCGTGGTGCCGATTACGCCGGCGGGATTGGACATTCGGCCGAAGCCTGTGGGATCGGGGGCGCGCTGGGCCCACCCTATCGCAGCCGCCAGCATGAATACAGCCGGGAACTTCATCGGAGTTGCCTCCTATTTGTATTTTAGTCGTATTTTAGACGCTTTTGGGAGGCGCGGCGTTTAGTCCTAATACAGCATGAGGTAAACCAAGACACCGGTAACGCTCACATACAGCCAGATGGGAAGCGTCCAGCGGGCGATCCGCCGGTGGGACTTGAAATCCCCGGTCTTCTCGGCCTTCAGCGCGCGGCGCAACGTGACGATCGCCAGCACGGGTACCGCAGCCGCCAGCGGCGTATGCGTATACAGAATGGCGAAGTAAACGTACCGAATAAATCCGGTTTTTTGGTAATAAACGATGCCGGAGTTCGCGTGATAGACCAGGTAGGAGATCAGGAAAACGACCGACACGCAGAAGGCCGCGAGCATGGTCTTCTTGTGTTGCTCTCGTTTGCCCGCGCGGATCAGAGAGTAGCCGCGCACCAGGAGAATCGCGGCCGTAGCGTTCAGGATGGCATTAATCGCCGGAAGACTACTTATTCCGATGTGCACGTCCATCAGGACGGCTGCCTCAGCAGAGCCTTGGCATCGGCGATCACGCGCTGAATCGCATCGGGTTCCGATGTGAGGTAGTATCCGCGAATCTGCAATTTCCGGTCGACCAGCACGAAACGCGTGGAATGATCCAGGCTTCCGTCCACGGAGTTGAGCTTGAATACGTCCTTACCGAGATGGTTCAGCGTCTCACGCGGTCCGGTCAGAAAATACCAGACGCCGGGCGTGGCGCTGTAGAACGCAGCGTACTTGGCGAGTTTTTCCGGAGTGTCGCGGTCGGGATCTACCGTCATCGAAACCAGCTTCACGTCCTGCCCGGCCAACGCGGTCTGGACTTCGTGCATTTGCGAGCTCATGCGAGGGCACGGGCCGGGACAATTGGTGAACATGAAATTCGCGACCCATACGTGGCCTGTCAGCGCAGCGTTGCTGGCAAAGCTCGCGCCGGTTTGGTCGGTCAGCGTGAAATCGGAAACGGCTCCCAGCGAAGGCAGGTCGGCGTGCGTGATGATGCAACCGCCAAGCCCGACGAGCAGAAGGCTAACGATCGATCGTCTAGCTATCGAGCGCCATGAGTCCATACAGCAACGGAAGGTAGAGCACGCTGGCCAGCAGAACGCGGCGGGCCTGGAGGCGGGTCTGGGTGGAATTGGCCTGGAATCCCGCATAGAGCAGGATGGTTCCCAGCACAGACGCGCCAAAGAGGTACAGATTCCCGGCCATATCGAAGAACTTCGGCGCCAGGCTCATGGGGATCAGGGCCATGGAGAACCAGACGATGCGCCGAGAGGTAGAATCCACGGTCGGCTCCACAACGGGCAGCATGCGGATGCCGGCCCGCGCATAATCCTCGCGATACATCCAGGCGATCGCGTAGAAATGCGGGAACTGCCACAGGAACAGGATGGCGAAGAGGATCCCGGCCTCGTAATTCAGATGTCCGCTGGCGGCCGCGTAACCGATCAGCGGGGGCATGGCCCCCGGAATGGCCCCGATGGTGGTCGAGATCGGGGAGCGGCGCTTCAGCGGCGTATACACGAACAGATAGCTGGCCAGCGTGAATAGCGCCAGGAGAGCTGTGAGAAGGTTGACGCCGATCCACAGTTCCACGAAGCCGATTGCGGACAAGCCCGTACCGAAAATCAGCGCACGATCGGCGGTAATCCGGCCGGAGGGGATCGGACGGGCTTTGGTGCGGTTCATCAAACCGTCGCCCTCCCGTTCATACCACTGGTTCAGAGCAGCCGTGCCGCCGGCGATCAGCATGGTCCCCAGCAAAGTATGGAACAGCTCCATCCAGGTCCAGGGTTTGCCGAGGTGCGAGCCGAACAGGAAGCCAACGCCGGTGCTCATCAGGATGAACAGCGTGATGCGCGGCTTGGTGAGTTCCAGGTAGCGGTTCATGACGCGGCCACCTGGTGGCTGGTGTCGGCAGTTTCAGGTGCACGGGCGTGGACATTGCGGCGGATCTGGATCGCCAGCACGACACTTGCGGCCAGCGTCAGGCCACCCGTGGCGACGTGGGCCACCGTAGTAAGCACCATCGCCAGCGGAAACTCGGCTGCGTTGAGACGCGCGACATAGGCGGCGATGCCCAGGAAAATCTGCACCAAGGTGATCGTCAAGAGCCCGATCGCGGCCGGACGCAGCGCGCCGTGCTTCGGGAATTGGTTCAGCACGAAAACCGCCGTCAGCAGAATCACGAGAGGTACGAGCATCGCGCCGATGACGTGCGGCATCAGTCCGAAGGCCCGGTGGCGGAAGCCCGCGCCGAGGCCGATCTGCAACAGTACGAGCGCCGGAGTCAGAATAGCCAGCGATCGGAGAGACGGCCAGCCGTAATCTTCCACCGGCTCCGGTCCTTGCTGCCACCTTCGCGAGGTGAACACGGCGATGGCGACGGTGACCGAGAAAAAGAGTTGCGCCAGGCACGCGTGGGCGATGCTGATCGGGGCGGGTTGCAGAAGAAGCACCGTCGCGCCGCCGAGCAGTCCCTGCGCGACCACTCCACCGACCGCGAGCCAACCGAGCCGGCGCATCCACTTGCGTTTTTCGACCCTAGCGATCCAAATCGCAAGGATGATGGTCAGCGTCCCGACTACGGTCGCGATCATGCGGTGACCGGTTTCGAATAGTACCCCGCCGGTCATCTGGGGGATCACTTGTCCGTAGGACAGCGGCCAATCCGGAACCGAAAGTCCGGCTTCTTTGCTGGTTACTGAGGCTCCGGCGATAACCAGGAACAGGGTGCACACCGCGACCAGCGTCGCGTAACGGTGCAGCCAGGAATTTTGTTGCATTGGGTTTGGGAACGACGGTTACTACACTCCTAGTTTAGCGCGTAGAATGGAGCTTTTGTGACATCCTTTCCGCAGCAGCCGATCCATACCGTCTACGGTGGCGCACACTTATTTAAATCAACCACTTGCGCGAAGTTGGACGCGCTGGCTGAACGGGCGTTCGCGGAGCATGCTCCCGACCCGTCCGCTCTGACCCGGATTTTCGGGATCCCCGCGGCGCTGGCTGAATCGGTCCACGGGCGTGTCGCCGGGAAGCTTCGGGGCGGACCGGTCGTGGAAGATTTTCGCATCGATTTCGAGGACGGGTTCGGCGTGCGCTCGGACGCCGAGGAGGATGCCGCGGCCGATAACGCCGCTCGTGAAGTCACCGCGGCGGTCGAGGCAAGGTCCTTGCCGGGCATGTTCGGGATCCGGGTGAAGTCGTTTCACACGGAGATCACGAAGGCACGCGCACTGCGGACGCTGGAGCGTTTTCTTTCGCGGGCGGCGTTGCCGGAGAACTTTGTGGTCACGCTGCCAAAAATTACCGCGGCGCAACAGGTCGCTGCGTTGGTGGATACTCTTCAGCCATATCCCGGCGTGCGTATCGAGATCATGATCGAGACGCCGGGGTCGATATTTATACTGCCGCAGCTGCTCGAAGCAGCCCAAGGGAAATGCCTGGCGGCGCACTTCGGAGCGTACGACTACATCGCGAGCCTGGGCATTGCCGCCGCGGAGCAGCATCTGCATCATCCGGCGTGCGATTTTGCCCGGTCTATGATGCTGGCGTCGCTTGCCGAAACCGGGGTGTGGCTGGTGGACGGTGCCACCAACCTGCTGCCTTTCCCGCCGGAAGTCGGTCGGGCCTGGAAACTTCACTACGACAACATCCGCCATTCTCTCTACAACGGCTTCTATCAAAGCTGGGACCTGCACCCGGCTCAGATCCCAGCTCGTTTAATCGCGGTGCAGGCGTTCTTCCTGGAGGGACTGGCAGAGGCATCCGCGCGGCTGCGGAATTTCAACGCTCAAGCCCAGCAAGCCACGCGCGTCGGCGCGATCTTCGACGATGCCGCCACAGGACGCGGGCTCATCAACTATTTCGAGCGAGCCGTGCGTTGCGGAGCGATCTCTGAAAGCGATGTTCCCGGCTCTAAGACCAGTTAGGCGCTCTTCTTGACGGCGCTGATCAGGCGTTCCGAGCGTACCGGTTTCGCCAGAACCTCGTTCACCATGCGCTGCTCGGGACGACCTTCGAGGTCCGCGCCCCAGCCCGCCAACACGACGATGCGAATGCTGGGAGCCGTCTCGCGAAATTCCCGCACCAGGGCGAGGCCGTCTTCAGGCGACGGCAGCCGGAGATCCAGAATCACGCACTCGGGCCCAAGTTCGTGAAACCGTTCCCTGGCCGTGGCCGCATCGGTTGCGGTGGACACCTGGTGACCTTCGCGCTCCAGCAGCATTTTGCGGAGCTCGAGACCCCCCGCGTCGTCATCCACTAACAAAACACGCGCCATCAGTTAAACTTCACGCTGGCAATCACCAGTTGCGGCATCATCTGATTCCAGCTCTCCGGCAAATTATCGAAGGGCAGGCGGAAACTCTTGGATTCACCCGGTTTCAGGCCGCCCATCTTGGGGCTGACGATCGCCACACGCTGCCGCAAAGCCGCTTTGCCGGTGTAATCCTGAAACACGCAGTAGATCTCGACCGTATCCAGATTGCGGTCGCCGGCGTTGCTGATGTTGCCCGCGATTTCCACCACCATCTGGCTGAAATAATTTTTGGCGGCTTTCATGCCCACGTCGCTTAGCTTGAGATTGCCGATATACGCCCGCGCTTCCGGCGTCAGCGGAGCTTCGGCTGCCTGTTTCTGCGGCGCGAGCTCCAGGTAGGCAACGACACCCGCACCGGCCAGGACCAGCGCGATCAGCACGATCTGCGGCAGCCCGAAAGCGCTGCGCTTGGGCGGCGCGGCCGCCGAAAGTGGATAGTCACTGGCCACTGATGGTCATCTCTCCGATCAAGAGGGCCGGGGATGCGATCGAGCTGCGAAACTCGAGGTTCGCTCCCACCTGCTCCAGGTTCATCAGCATCTGTTTGAGGCTCCCCGCGATGGTGATCTCGGAAACAGGATACGCCAGTTCACCGTTTTCAATCCACAGTCCCGCCGCGCCAGATGAGTAATCGCCGGTGACCGTATTAGCAGAAGCTCCGATCAGTTCCGTGACATAGAGGCCCTGGCGCACTCCGGCGATCAACTCGCCTTCCGATCGTGCCCCCGCTTCGATGTAGAAGTTTCCCGGACCGACGCCGGCGCTTCCGGCCAGCCCGCGCGACGCGTTGCCCGTGGTTTTCAACCCGAGTTTCAGCGCCGTGTAGGTGTTGAGCAGATAACTCTTGAGCACTCCGCGCTCAATCACGACGGTCCGCCGCGAAGTCACACCCTCATCGTCAAAAGGACTACTGCCGAACAAGCCAGGCATGGTGGCGTCGTCGATGATGGTCAGCGCTTCGGACGCGATCTTCTCGCCCAGCTTGCCGGTGAGGAAGGATGCGTGGCGGTAGATCGCTCCGCCGTTGACAGCGTCGAACAGATCACCCAACAGGTTCCGCGCCGTGCGAGGCTCGAAGATCACCGGCACTTTCTGGGTGGGCACCTTGCGCGGATTCAGCCTTCGCAAGGCGCGTTCCGCAGCACGTTTTCCAACTGCCTCCGGACTCTCGAGATCGGAAACCCGGCGCGCCGACGACTGCCAGTAATCGCGCTCCATGGATCCGTTCTGTTTCGCGACCGGGACCACGCTCAGGCCGCAGCTCGAGGTCCGGTATTCGCCCGCGAAGCCCAGCGAATTGGCGAACACCCGCGAGCCCAGGTAGGAATCGAACGATGCGCCCTCGGAGTTCGTGATGCGCGCGTCGGCCGCCAAAGCCACCTCTTCGGCTTTCAAGGCTTGAGAGATTTTGAACTCCGTTTCCATGCGGGAAACCGCATCGTCGTAGAGTTTCAGATCGCCCTGGAAGCGCCCGAGGTCGGCCGGATCGGGCAAACCCGCGTGTGGATCGGGCGTGGTGATGTGGGCTAAATCCAAGGCTCCACGAACCATGGCTTCAATGCCTTGCGTGGTTAAGTCGGATGTTCTGGATGAACCAGTCAGATTGCCCACCAGCACGCGAATCCCGGCCCCGCGCGAGCCGGCCTGCTTGAGGTTTTCGACCTCCCGCATCCGGACGCCGGCGGAAAACTCCTCGCCTTCCGAGATCGTACACTCTGCGCCAGTCGCGCCCAATTCCAGCGCCCGCTTCGTAGCGGCTTGCGCGATATCGAGGAGTTCGCTCATGCTGCCGTCCCGCCTACGGTCATCTTGTCGATCTTCACGGTCGGAATGCCGACGCCCACCGGGACGCTCTGTCCTTCCTTGCCGCAGACGCCGATGCCTTCGTCAAGCTGAAGATCGTTACCGACCATGCTGACGTATTTGAGCGCCTCGGGACCATTGCCGATCAGCGTCGCGCCCTTAACGGGCCGGGTCAGCTTGCCGTCTTCGATCAGGTAGCTCTCGGTGGCCTGGAAAACAAAATTGCCGCTGGTGATGTCCACCTGGCCGCCGCCAAACGTGGTGCAATAGATTCCTTTCTGCACGCTGCGGATGATGTCGCCCGGATCGCTCTGCCCGGCCAGCATGTAGGTGTTGGTCATGCGCGGCATGGGGATGTGCTGATAGCTTTCGCGCCGGCCACTGCCGGTGGAGGCCGACCCCAGCAAACGTGCCGAGAGGGTGTCCTGAAGATACCCGCGCAGGATGCCGTTCTCGATCAGCACGTTCTTCTGCGTGGGAACGCCTTCGTCATCCACGTTGAGCGATCCGCGGCGGCTGCCGATGGTCCCGTCGTCGATCACCGTGCAAAGAGGGCTGGCGACCTGCTGTCCGATGCGGCCGCTGAAGGCCGAAACGCCCTTACGGTTGAAATCGGCTTCGAGGCCATGGCCGACGGCTTCGTGCAGCAGTATCCCCGGCCATCCAGGGCCCAGGACGACGACCGATTCACCGGCGGGCGCGTCGATAGCCGTGAGCTGGACGATCGCCTGACGCGCGGCTTCCTTCGCGAAATGCTCGGGCGTCTTTTCGTTGAGGAAGAAATCGAGCGTCACCCGTCCGCCGCCGCCGGAATAGCCCTGCTGCGGAACACCGTCGGCTTCCCGAGCCAGCGCCGCGACCCCCATGCGCGCCATCGGCTGGCGGTCGAAACTCAGGCGCCCGTCGCTGGATGCGACCAGCACTTCCCGAATGCTGTCGGCATAGTTCGCGATCACTTGAAACACGCGGTGATCATAGTCGCGAGCGGCCGCATCCGCGCGCTTCACCAGATCGACGCGCTCGGCCAGGCTCACTTCGTGAGGCGATGTGATCATGGGATACAGATTGTGTTTCGACGCTTCCTGAAATCCGGTTTTCACGACACTCGCCGGGCCACGGGCGATTAAGGCGGCCACGCGCGCGGCCTTGCGGATCTTTTCGGGGCTGAGATCGTCGCTATAGGCATAGCCGGTGCGTTCGCCGGCGATCACGCGTATGCCGACGCCCAACGTGACGCTCTCGCTGGCGCTCTTGACGATGCCTTCGTCGATGCCTATGGAGCTGGTGGAGAGGTATTCGAAGTACAGGTCGGCGTAGTCGCCTCCCGCCGAGAGGGCTTCGCTCAGGTAGGATTCCAGATCACGCTCTGTAATGCCAAATTTTGCGGCAAAGAACGAAGGAGATAGCGCCATGCTTTGAGCCTAGCATGCGTCCTGATAAAGGCCGACTAAAGGCCGACGCGTGCATGTAGAATAGTCCGAGAACAGGAGAGTGAATGAACCGACGTAAGGCAATTGGATCCGTGATGGCCGGGGCCGCGGCCGCCGCCGTAACGGTCGGCGTGGCGAAAGCCGCCGACAGCGAAATCGATATTTTGGTGGGCCACTGGAAGAAGTCGAAAGACTTGAGCATCAAGACTGCCCAGGCCATGCCGGCGGAGTCTTATGATTTCAAGCCGTTCCCGGAGGCGCGCGCCTTCGGCGCGGAGCAGCAGCATCTGGGCCAGGCCGAAGGGTTCTACCTGGGGCGTCTGGGCAAGGGCATGGCTCCCTCGGGTCCCAAGAACGATATCACCAAGGACGCGACGGTGAAATATCTGACGGCGCTGTTTGACTGGTCGATCGGTGTGGTCGGACAATTGACTCCCGCGGATCTGACCAAGACGTTCGGGCAGGGCAAGCAGGCTGCCACCGGCCTGGAACTGCTGTATCAGGCGATGATCCACACGGCGCACACGCGCGGCTATGGCGAAATGTATCTGCGAATCAAGGGAGTGGTGCCGCCTACTTATGACGTTTAGGCCTGCGGCCTGAGCGGTTGGCGGGCGCTCGCCTGCCAGCCACTGGCTTGCCGGTCACTCGTTTGCTGGCCACTCGCTGGCGCTCGTGGTTCTGTGCGGCTGGCTGTGAACCGACGACTGAGAACTGCAATTTCTTCTCGACGCCATCGACGCGGTCGAGCCTTACCCGCACATGGTCGCCGATCGAGTACTGCCGCCGGCTGCGTTCGCCGATGATCTTGCGAACATTTTCGTGATACGTGTAACGGTCGCCGGGCAGGGTATCGAGCGGCACCAGACCTTCGATGAACAGGTCTTCGAGCTCCACGAAAAATCCGAAGCGCGTGGTGGAAATGATCAGCGCGGCGAACTCATCGCCGACCTTGTCGATCATGAACTTGACCTTCTTCCACTCCACCAGCTCGCGCTCGGCTTCCGCGGCCCGGCGCTCGGTATCGGACGACGAGTCCGCGATGCCGCGCATGTCGGCATCGTAACGGGAGCCATCCAGATGGGCGGCGAGCACGCGATGCACGATCAGATCGGGATAGCGGCGAATCGGCGACGTAAAGTGCGTGTAGCTCGGCGCGGCCAGCGCGAAATGTCCCTGATTGCGGTCGCTATAACGGGCCTGCTTCAGTGACCGCAGCATCAGGTAGCTCAGGATGCGCTCCTCCGGTTTGCCTTCGATCTTCTTGACCAGCCTTTGGTAATTGCGCGACGTGAAATTCACATCGTCCAGGGCGATCACCTGATCGCCGAATCGCTTTACAGGCGCAGCGCCGCCGCGCAGCGAATAGCCGAAATGCGTGGCGACCTCCTCGAACTCCAGTACGCGTTTCGGGTCGGGTCGCTCGTGGATACGGAAGATGGTGGGGACCTCCAGGGCCTCCAGGTGCGACGCGACGGCCTCATTCGCGGCCAGCATGAACTCCTCGATCAGGCGATGCGCGATATTGCGGGGCGCGCGCGTGACTCCGGTCATCTCGCCAAACTCGTTGAACTCGAGCAAGGGCTCGGGCAGATCGAAATCGATGGATCCCCGGCGGACGCGCTTGCGATTCAGGATCAGCGCCAGCTCCTGCATCCATTTGAATCGCTGAACCAGCTTCTGATACCGCTCTATCAATGCTGGATCACCTTCCAGAACGCCATGAACGGCGGTGTAGGTCATCCGCTCGGCGCTGCGGATCACGCCGCGGGTGAATTCCTGCGACACGACGTCGCCCTGCCCGTCGATTTCGAGTAGCGCGGAAAGTACCAGGCGGTCTTCATGCGGCCGCAGCGAGCATTGATCGGTCGATAATTCCAGCGGCAGCATCGGAACGGCGCGGTCGGGAAAATAGACGCTGGTGCCGCGCAACGCTGCCTCACGATCGATGGGCGAGCCGGGACGCACATAGTGGCTCACGTCGGCGATGTGCACTTCGAGCGCCCAATGCCCATTCGGCAGCGGTTCCACCCACACGGCGTCGTCGAAATCGCGAGCGGTTTCGCCGTCGATCGTCACGATATCCAGGTCGCGAAAATCGCGGCGCCGGGCGAGCTCTTCGGGTGTGATCGCTCCTGGGATTGAGCGCGCCTGTTGCAGAACCTCGTCCGGAAAGTGATGCGGGATGTGGTGCGCGCGGATGAGAATTTCGACGTCGATGCCGAAGTCGCCGGGCAGGCCCAGGATCTCGATGATGCGGCCCACCGGCCGGTCGCCGTCTTCGCCGAAATCCATGATTTCCGAGGTTACGATCATGCCGTCCAGGTCTTCGATAGTGCTTACGGCGATGGCCGACGCGCCCACCCGGTCGACCGTAACCTGGCGCGAGGGCAGGGCCATGTCTTCAGGGATCTCGATCCACTGGCGGAGCCGTTCGTCATGCGGAACGACGAAGTTGCCCTGCCGGCGGATGCGGAACTCGCCGACTACGGTGGGATGGGCGCGGCGCAACACGCGCACGATCTCGCCGTCCGCTTTTCCATCGCGCTCGATGCGGCTGATCTTGGCGATAACGCGGTCGCCGTGCATCGCCCGGGAGGCGGACTCCTTGGGGATATAGACGTCGCCGCGCAGACCGGGGACGGGAACCTCGGGAATCACGAAGCCGTAGCCGTCGCGGTGAACGTTGAGGCGTCCCACGGCGAACTCGCGGCTGACCCCGGTGGCCGTGTAGTGCCCGGAGCGCGTTTCGACGATCTCCCCGCGCTCGGCCAGGCGGTCCAGCTCTTTTTCCAGCTGCTCGCGGGTGGTGCCGTCACGGGAACGCTCCCGCAGGAGCTGTTTGAGATTCGTCCGGCCGTGCGGAAGCTTGCGAATGTGCTCAATCAGGGACAGCGCCACGATCCATTATAGGTGTGGATATATTGGTGTAGATGGAAATCAAAGTCGTACGGCTCGAGATTCCCGAGAACGGGAACGTCATTGTCGGCCAGAGCCATTTCATCAAGACCGTCGAGGATATTTACGAGGCCATGGTGAATACCGTGCCCGGGATAAAGTTCGGGATCGCGTTCAATGAAGCCTCCGGAGCCTGCCTGACCCGCGTGGATGGGAACGACGAAGGATTGAAGGCCAACGCCGCGAAGAACGCCCAGTCGATCGCCGCCGGGCACGTGTTCGTGGTCGCCCTGCGCGACGGGTTCCCCATCAACGTGCTGGGACGGATTCGGGATATTCCGGAAGTGTGCTCCATCTTCTGCGCCACGGCGAATCCCGTGGAGATGATCCTGGCCGAGACGGAGCAGGGACGCGGGGTTTTGGGCGTGATCGACGGCAGCTCTCCCCAGGGCGTGGAAGACGCCTCGGGGGTCGAATGGCGGCACGGATTCCTGCGGAAAATCGGGTACAAACGCTAGTGTTTTTGTTTTACTATGGGGCATGAGATTCGTGCTCGTGGATCTCGCGCTCGGGGGGCTGCTATGCGTGGGCTGCGCGCTGGCTCAACAAGCTGTGCCGGCGCCGCGCGAGCCTCATCATCACATCGTCTACGAGGACGGACGCGTGCGGATTCTCGACGTCCAGATCGAGCCGGATGGAGCGGCCTTGCCGCATCGCCACGATGCCAATTACGTCTGGGTCGCCGATACTGAAATTCATTTCTCCCGTGCGGGTGCCAGCCACGTCGAGCGGAATCGCGAGGTGATGGTCGAGCTGTTACAACCGCCGACGGGTCCCCGCAATGTCTGCGCGGAAGTTCTGCCGGGAGAATACCTGCACTGCCACGAGCCTGGACCGGAATGGCTGGGCGCGAACCTGCAAATTCAATTCGAGACGGATCAGATGCGCATCGGTATTCTGCAAATCGCCCCCAACGCCAGACTCGCGGTCCCTCCGGCGGATGTGCCGCCCTTACTGATCCCGCTGGAAGGCACCGAAGCAGAGGCGACCAGCCGTGTGAACGGCGCGTCCACTGAGAGCGCTTCGCGGCACGTCCTGAAGCCCGCGGAGGTGTTGCGCTCGCCCGCCGATCGCGTCAGCGAGGTTCGAAACATCGGCACCGGCACGGCGCGTTTTCTGGTAGTAGAATTTGGCGGTGCGGGGGAGTAATGGCGGACCTTTCCAGGGTCGGCAAATACGAGATTGAGAAGTACCTGGGCGGAAGCATGGCCCGGGTGTACCGCGCCAGGGATAGCGTGCTCGGCCGCCGCGTGGCGTTGAAGATTCTGAGTGAAGCCGGCATTGCGGATCCCGAAGCCAAGCAGCGATTCCTGCAGGAAGCGCGCGTCGTCTCCGGCATCCGGCACGAAAATATCGTGGGCGTTTACGATTTCGGGGAAGAGCAGGGCCGGCCCTACATCGTCATGGAGTTCGTGGAAGGCGAGAGCCTTCGGGACGCCCTCCGGAACGGCAGTTTGGGCGATCTCCGAAGCCGCCTGAAGATCGCGGTGGCGATCGCGGGCGCGGTCGATCACATTCACACCCGCAAGGTGATTCATCGCGACCTCAAGCCGGACAACATCCACATCAATTCCGAAGGCAAAGCGCTGTTGATGGATTTCGGCATCGCCAAGGCCGAGGGCGTCCAACTCACCAAGGTTGGTTTTACGCTCGGAACGCCGTACTATATGCCGCCGGAACAGGTGCTCGGCAAGCCCCTCACTTCACAGGCGGATGTCTACTCGTTCGGAATTCTGCTGTACGAGCTGCTGAGCGGCATCCGGCCCGTCAGCGACGGCTCGGTGGATCAGATCTTTCAAGCGATCCTCACCGAGCCCCTGAATATGGCTCCGCTGAAGGCGCTGAATTTGCCGCCGGCATTGATCGCACTGATCGAACGGTGCACGGTCAAGCAGGCCGATCGCCGGCCGCCAGGACTCGGAGAAGTGCGCAACTCGCTGCAAGGGATCCTGCAAGCACTGCCGCCGGGACCTTCGCAAGCCGTTCGGCTGCCCATTCCCCCGGCCGCCCCGCAGCCGCGTCCGCAAGCGGTTCCGCAGCCACAGAAGCCGGCGGCGGTGAGTCTTCCTCCGACTTCCGCAAACACCGCGTCCCCGATGCCTAAAGTTGCGGAGGATACTCTGCCGAAATTTCTTAAGGCGCTTCCCACGAGCCTGCGCACGCAGACCGGCCTGATGCTGCTGAGCTGTTCCGCGGTGCTGGTGGTCATGGCCCTGCTGCTGGGTATTCTGAAACTCGCGAACGCGATATAGTGGCATGGATCTACCCGCGACGCTCGGAAAATACGAGCTGCTCGAATTCCTGGGCGGCGGCATGTCGCACGTGTATCGGGCGCGTGATACGGTGATCGACCGCACCGTTGTGGTGAAGATCCTGACTGACAGCTCCTGCCAGGACGCCGAAGCCAAGGCCCGCTTTCTGCAAGAGGCTCGCCTGGCGGGCGGCTTCCAGCACGAAAACATAGTCAGCGTGTTCGATTACGGCGAGTTCGACGGCAAGCCCTACATCGTGATGGAGTACCTGAAGGGCGAGGACCTCCGCGACGCCATCCGCAACAGCCGACTGGGCGGCATGGATGACCGCCTGCGAATGGCGCTCGACGTCGCTCAAGCCCTGGATTACGTGCATGGCCGCGCCATCGTGCATCGTGATATCAAGCCGGAGAACATTCACGTCGCGTCCAACGGCAAGGTGAAGCTCATGGATTTCGGCATCGCCAAGACAGCCGATCTCTCGCTGACGCGCACGGGTATGGCCATGGGCACGCCGTACTACATGTCGCCGGAGCAGATCTCGGGAAATGCGACGACGCATCTAGTCGATATTTACGCCTACGGCCTGTTGCTGTTCGAGATCCTCACGGGAACCAGAAGCGTTCGCGGCGAGACCATGGAGCAGGTCTTTTTCCAGATTCTGAACCAGCCGGTGGACGTCGCTGCGCTGGAAAATGCCGGCGTTCCGCCTGCGGTGCGCGATCTGGTGGTGCGGTGCACGGCCAAGAAGCCCGAAGAGCGGCCCCCGAGTTTTGCGGCCATTGCCGAGGAGCTGCGGGGCATCCTCGCAGGCGACTCGCAGCCGGCCACACGGGCGGTTCCAAAACCTGCGGCGCAGCCCGCGCACGTTCCGCAGGAATCCGCAAAGAGCAAACTGCCGATCTGGATCGGCGCGGCGGCCGTGGTCGTGATCGGTGCGGCGGCCGCGTTCTGGTTCCTGCGTCCCGTACCCGCGCCCGTGGCGCCTGGAATGGTCTACATTCCGGCGGGAACCTTTCTCTCCGGCGCAGACAAGAAACCCGCGACCCTCAAAGCCTTCTTCATCGACGAAACTGAAGTGTCGAATGCCGACTTCTGCAAAACCATGGGATGCGCCGTCGAGCCAGGACAGGAGAATCTTCCCAAGGTCGGCATAACGGTCAGCGAAGCCCGGTCGTATGCGAAGCAGATCGGTAAGCGGCTGCCGACGTCGCTTGAATGGGAGCGTGCGCTGCGTGGAACCCAGGGGGCGTTGTTCCCGTGGGGCGATCAGAAAGACCCCGCCAATGCGAACGTCAGCGACAATCCAGCGGCCGCCCACGCCTTGATGCCGGTGCGGTCCTTTTCCGGGCCGCTGTTTAACATAATCGGTAACGCCTGGGAAATGGTGGAAGGCCCGGTCACGCCCAGCGCGACCGCCGTGGATATTTTCGCCGCCCGGATGACGCCGCCGGCGACGGCTCAGGAGCCCTGGATTACCATGCGCGGAGGATCCTTCGATCGCGCACTTGAAGCGGGCTTCGCCTACGACTCGGTCAGCATTCCGGAACGCTTCTCCGCCCGGGACGTCGGCTTTCGCTGCGCGAAGGATCCCTTCTAGCGGTTGGCGAGAGCCGCGTGAATTTCGCGGATTTGCGCGGCGTGCCGCTGGGCGTGGCCCGCGATGATCATCAGGGCTTCCACTCCGTTCAGCGGTCCAAAGGCCGGATGGACCGACGCGAGCGTGTAAAGATCCGCGGCTCGTTCCCGCGCGAATTGCAGGGTGCGGCCGCGGGCGCCGCGAAACTGCTCCAATCCCTCTGCCAGGCTGGCAAAACGCCCCTTGGGCAAGACCGTTTCCGGAGCCTGTCTCTTGGTTGTTCGGTCCACAAACCGCTGCGCCAGCGTCGCTTCTTTTGTTTTGTCTTGCGGAGGAGCATCCGTGTACTCTCCGCTGGCGAGCCGCTTCAGAAACATTTCCTCGACCGTGGTCACATGCTCGACGCACTCGAGCACCGACCAGCGATTCTCCCCCGGCTGGGCGCCTGCCAGGGATTCCGGGACGCCGCTGGCCGAGGCATGAAAGTCTTCCGCGCTCTTTTCAAGGATCTCGACGATATCGATTGCTTCCGATGGAGCCATGACCGAAGTCTAGCTCAGTATAAACCCGGCTCGCCCTGGGGCCGGGTCTTCCATCGCCGGTGAATCCACAACCACTGATCGGGGTGTTCGCGAATCACATTTTCGAGTGCCGTGTGGACGCGCTGCGTGTCCTCCTGCACATCGCCGCTCATCGGAATTTCCGGATCGAACCTAAGAATGTAGCGCTGTTCGGCATCGGACCACAGCGCGTAGCCCGGCACCACGGCCGCTCCAGTGTGATGCGCGAACTTCACGAACGCCGTGCCCGCGCAGGCCTTGCGGCCGAAAAAGTCGATGAAGACCCCTTCTGCGGGCGTGGTGTTCTGGTCGATCAAAATCCCGACGGCGTGGCCCATCGACAAGGCCTTGAGAACTTTGCGCGCGGCTTCACTCTTTTGAATGATGTGATTTCCGGACAGCGCGCGGCGCCGTTCCACCCAGGCATCCAGACGGGCATGATCCAATGGACGAACCACGATGTGCATCGGAGCCGTCATCAGGGCATGCGAAAACGCGCTGAGCTCCCAGTTGCCCAGGTGCGCGGTCGCCACCAGCACGCCCTGGCCCTTGGCATGCGCGGCCGTGAAGTTCTCCAGCCCGTCATACCGGATCCAGTCGTGGACGTTTCCGCGTGTAATCTCCGGGAACCTCGCGACGCTCGCCATGATGCGGCCCACCGAGAGAAATACGCCGTCGGCAATACGATCCGCGTTGTCGAATCCCGCCAGCTCAAGGTTGCGCATCGCCACGCGCCGGAGCCGCGGCACGCCCCAGTCGAGCGCCTTGGCATAGGCGCGCGCCTTGAGCTCGAAAGCGGTCACTCGATCCAGCCGCCGCCTAACACCAGTTCGCCGGAATAAAATACGGCGCCCTGGCCGGGAGTAACGGCGCGCTGCGGCTCGTCGAAGTGAATCTCGAAGCGTTCCGGGTTTGATGTCGGCAGAAGAGTTGCTGACGCCGCTGCGTGCTTATTACGAATCTTCACTTCCGCCCGCACGGGTTCCGCCGGAGCCGCGATCGAGATCCAATTCACGCTGCCCGCGTATGTTCGATCGCTCATTAGTTCACGATCGCGTCCCACGGTCACGCGGCGATTGGCCGGGTCGGTCGAGATCACATAAAGCGGCTCGCCCGCGGCAATTCGCAGCCCGCGGCGCTGGCCCACGGTGAAATGGTGAACACCCGCATGCTCGCCGACGACCTTGCCATCGGCCGTCACCAGTTCGCCCGCGACCTCTTGCGGCGCGAGGCCCTGTTCGCGAAAATAGGCGTCGATAAAGGCCGCGTAGTCGCCATTGGGGACGAAGCAGATCTCCTGGCTGTCGGGTTTCGCGGCAGTGGGAATGCCCAGTTCACGAGCCAGCTCCCGTACGGCGCTCTTCTCCATCGCACCCAGCGGAAATAGCGAGCGCGCGAGCTGATCCTGCTTCAGCCCGAACAGGAAGTACGTCTGGTCCTTGGCGCGATCCACGCTCCGCAGCATTTCCCATCGCCCGTTATCCGGATTCCAGCGAATCTGCGCGTAGTGTCCCGTGGCGATCCGGTCGGCTCCCACGCCTGCGGCCATTTCGAGGAACCGGTCGAACTTGATGAAGTTGTTGCATAGCGTGCATGGGATGGGTGTGCGCCCGGCCAGATATTCGTCCACGAACGGCTTCACCACCTGATCCTCGAAATCGCGCTCGAAGTTGACGACGTAGTAGGGGATTCCCAGGATCTGCGCCACCGCGCGGGCATCGTACACATCGTCGAGCGAGCAGCAGCGTCCCGTGGCTTTGTCGCTCTGGATTTCCGGCAGCCGGCGCTGGTTCCAGAGCTGCATGGTCAAGCCGATGACGTTTTCGCCGCGCGCACGCAGCATCCCCGCGACGACGGAACTGTCGACGCCGCCTGACATCGCGACCGCTAACGGCTTCTCAGGCATACGCAGGCGCCAGCCTTCGCAAATGTGCGACCGATTCGACCAGCGCCTCGACCAGCGCGTCCACTTGCTCGATCGTATTGGATCGCCCCAGCGAAAACCGGATGCTGGACCGGGCTTCGAGACGGCTCAGACCCATGGCGAGCAGGACGTGCGACGGCTCAGGCGCGCCGCTCGAGCAAGCCGCGCCGCTCGACACCGCGAATCCCCTGAGATCGAGCGCGATCAGCAATGCATCACTGTCAATTCCGTCAAAACGTATGTTGGTGGTGTTGGGAACCCGCAGTGCACCAGCACCATTCACGCGCGTATCCGGAATTCGCTCGAGAATGCTCTGTTCCAGTCGATCGCGCAACGCAGCCTGGCGGCGATTCTCGGCATCGCCATGATCGGCGATCCACTCCGCAGCTCGCCCCAGCGCCACGGCCCCGGCGACATTCTCGGTTCCCGCGCGACGCTCGCGTTCGTGGCGTCCACCGAACATCATCGGCTTGAGCGATGTTCCCTTGCGAACATACAGAGCTCCGACGCCCTTCGGTGCGCCGATTTTATGCCCGCTGATGGAATACATCGCGACGCCCAAGTCAGCCACGCGAACCGGAATTTTCCCGATGGCCTGCACGCCATCGGAATGCAGCGCGACGCCCGCCTCGGCCGCAATGCGTGCGATCTCGTGAATCGGCTGGATCGTGCCGACTTCGTTGTTGGCGTGCATCACGCTGATTACCTTGGTGTTCGGCCGCAAGGCGGCCCTAACTTCGTCGGGATCGATCAGCCCGCGGCCGTCTACCGGCACAAGTGTATGCTCCAGCTGCGCAGCCGCGCCGAGTACCGCCGGGTGCTCGAACGTGGTTGTGATGACGTGACCGCCCGCAGCGGCGCCGAATATCGCGAGATTATCGGCCTCTGTACCGCCGCTGGTGAAGACGATCTCCTGTGCCTCGGCGCCCAAAAGGTCGGCCACCTGCTGGCGCGCCGCGTCCAGCATTTTCCGTGCGGCCTGACCGAAGTGATGAATGCTCGACGCATTGCCGTACACTTCGGTCATCACTGGAAGCATGGCTTCCAGCACCTCCGGCGAAACCGGAGTGGTGGCGTTGTGATCGAAGTAAAATCGCTGCACGGCTTAACTACAATCTTAGCCCGCCGCGTTAAAGAACTCCCGCGCCGCGTCCACGGTGGCCCGAATGTCCTCTTCCGTGTGCGCCGCCGACACGAAACCCGCTTCGAACTGCGAGGGTGCGATGTAAACGCCCCGCTCCAGCAGGAAACGGAAGAATTTTGCGAATCGGGCGGTGTCGGACTTCTTGGCCGATTCCCAGTCTGTAACTGGACTCGGCGAAAAAAAGCAGGTGAACATCGAGCCGACGCGGTTCACCGTGACACCGGGAGGCGTCCAGGCCGTCAGTTGCGCCGCGCGAGCCTCCAGGGTCTCGTAAACTTCCGGATGCGCGATCAGATACCGCAACATCGCCAGCCCCGCCGCCACTGCCAGAGGATTCCCGGATAGCGTCCCCGCCTGATACACGGGACCCAGCGGGGCTATTTTTTGCATGACATCCGCACGGCCGCCGTATGCCGCCATAGGCAATCCGCCGCCGATGATCTTGCCGAGCGTCGTCAAATCCGGCTGGATCCCGAAGCGCTGCTGCGCGCCGCCCAGGGCCACGCGGAATCCGGTCATCACTTCATCGAAAATCAGTAGCGCCCCGTGCCGCGCCGTCAGCTCTCGTAACGCTTCCAGGAACCCGGCAGCGGGCGGAACGCATCCCATATTGCCGACAACCGGTTCGACGATCACCGCGGCAATCTGGCTGCCGCGCTCCGTAAACGCTTTCTCCACGGCAGCGATCGAATTGAACGGCAGCGAAATCGTCGTTTCCGCGAACGCCTTCGGAACTCCGGCGGAATCCGCGATCCCCAGCGTCGCCATGCCCGAGCCGCCCTTCACCAGCAGCGAATCCACGTGCCCGTGATAGCAGCCCTCGAATTTGATGACCAGGTCGCGTCCGGTGAAACCGCGGGCGAGGCGCAGCGCGCTCATGGTGGCTTCCGTGCCCGAGTTCACCAGCCGGACCATTTCCATCGACGGGACAGCCTGGGAGATCAGTTCGGCCAGTTCCACCTCGCGCTCGGTCGGCGCGCCGAAGCTGGTTCCCACCTCCAGCACTTCGCTCAGCGCGTCGATGACGCACGCAGGGCGATGCCCCAGCAGCAGCGGTCCCCAGGAGCACACGTAATCGACATAGGAATTTCCGTCCGTGTCGAAAATACGCGAACCCTGGCCGCGCTCGATAAATCGCGGGATCCCGCCGACGCCGCGAAACGCCCGGACCGGGGAATTCACGCCCCCGGGAATCACCCTCTGGGCGCGCGCAAACCAAGCTTCAGAGCGCTCCGATTTCATGCAGGATTCGTTATGAGGACGCTTGCGACCGGCCCGGAATCACGCGTTCCAGGAAAAACTGCATGAAGACTTCCTGCAGCGTCACGTTGATATTCTTCTTCAGGCGTTCACGCAGGCTCAAGTAGGGTTGCGTGCCGGCGAACAGATCCTGCATCAGGTCGCGGAACCGCGGGCTGCGGCGCATGAATTCCACCATCATATGCGGAACGCTGCGGAACAGATAACGGCCCAGGAACACGCGCCGGGCAAGGGTCGCGGCATACTCCAGGTCGCGCGCGAATTCCCGGGTCAGCGCATCGCGATACGCCGCAGCCTTGGCCGCCATGTCGTGCGCGTCGTTCAGAAGAACCTGGCTCGCCAGATCGCCGGATCGAATGGCGTAATACAGACCCTCGCCGGTGATCGGATCCACCAGGCCGCCGGCGTCGCCCACGGCCATCCAGTCCCTGCCCGATACGCGATTCCGGCTCCAGCTGGGCGTCTCGAGCGAAGGCAGCATGTGGCTGTAGAACACTGCGTCCTTGCGCGAAATGCTGTGCTGGTTCATATACGCTTCCAGCCGCGCGCGCATGGCTTGCGCAGGCTCGCCTCTGCCGGCGATACCCACCGAAAGATGGCCGCAGCGTGGAAACACCCAGATATAACCTTCGAACTTGCGCAGGAACTGAATATCGATGCGCTCGCGCGCGCCGGGGACGAAATAGCCCAGCGCGGTGATGGTGTCGCCGGTTCCCCATTGCGTGCCGACCTCGCGCAGCGGATTCCGCGCGCCCGTCGCCACAATCAGAAAATCGGCTTCCGCAGTTCCGTTGCGTGTGCGCAGACGCCAGCCTTTTTCCCGCTGCTCGATTCCCAGCACGCGGGTCTGTTCCAGGGCCGCGCCCGCGCGCTCCGCTCGCTCTAGCAGCATTCTATTCAAGTCCAGGCGCGAATAAATGAGCAGGGGCTGCGTCAGGTTCATCTTGGCTTCGCCTGCGCCCTGAGAGTTCACTACGGTCTCGTGAATCAGTTTCTTGGGAGTGTCGTTATCGATCAGATACGGATACTGTTCGTAAGCTTTGTAGGTGAGTCCGCCGCCGCAGGGTTTTTCCCATGCGAGCTTTTCATCGAACACCATGGTGTTGAGGCCGGCGCGCGCCAGGCGCTCCGCAGCCGAGGCCCCCGCGGGGCCGCCTCCCAGAACTGCAACCGTTTTCATTGTTTGGGACTCGCGGGTTGAGGCGCGGGTGTTGTGGCTGGAGGTACGGACGGGTGACCGGGAGGAAGCTGGCCCTGTGCCGGACTTCCGGTTTCACCGGGCGGCGGTTGCACGACACCGTGGCCCTGGCCGGTATCCTGGCGCGCTTGCACCACCCACTTGTCGCCTTTGCGATCCAGCGTGTAGTTCAACTGCATCCCCGCGTCGCCGCCCTTGACGCGAAACTCCACCGTTGCGCGGGCCGTGTCGCGCTCGAATGCCATGGCCGTGACATTCACATCCATGGTCGACATATCCAGCCCGGTTTGCGCCTGGCGCGAGTTCAGGTATTCGATCACAGCCTGCCGGATCGCCTCTTGATTTTCGATATTTTTTCGCGCGCATGCCGCCAGCAGCAAGGTGCCCGCAAGCATCGCCGACAGCACGATTCGTTTCACTCCACCGATTATACATGCCTGTATTCATTCCCCGCCGTGTCCAGCGTTTGCCGTATCATGGTCCCTTATGACCATTCGAGTCCCCGTATCGGGCGGAGAAATGTCCGCCTACATGGCCCTGCCCAAGAAGGGCAAGGGCGCCGGCGTCGTCGTGCTCCAGGAAATTTTCGGCGTAAACGAGAGCATGCGCAAAGTTTGTGACTTTCTGGCCGCCCGCCAGTTCACCGCCATCTGTCCCGATCTCTTCTGGCGCGCCGAGCCCAATGTCGAGCTGAAGGAGTCCGACTTCGAACGTGGGCGAGCTCTGCGCGGGAAGATGGATGACGATCAGGTTACCGACGACGTCGCCTCCGCCATCGATTTCCTCCGCAAGCATCCCGCCTGCAGCAACGGCACTGTGGGGGTCGTCGGTTACTGCTGGGGAGGCATGCTGGCGTATCTCACCGCGGTGCGTCACAAGCCCGACGCGGCTGTCGGCTATTACGGAGTGGGGATCGATAAGAAGCTGGATCTCGCCAAAAACCTGTCCTGCCCGCTGCTGCTGCACTACGCGGAACTCGATCAGTTCGCATCGCCGGAAGTCGCCGCGCAGGTGCGTGCGACTTACAAAAACGATCGCCGCGTTACGGTTTACGAATATCCCAAGGTCGGGCACGCTTTCGCGCGTCCGGGCGGAGGCCATTTCGACGCCAAGGCGGCCGACCTCGCCGACATGCGCACGCTGTCATTCCTGGTGGAGACGCTCATCGGCCACAATAAAGCCGGAATTCTGTAGCCTACTTCAACGTGTAGCCTCTGGGCGAAACCGCCGAGCAGACGACCTCCGACTTGTGCCCGCGACTCAGGAAGACATCGCGCACCAGCTGGCAGACATGTTCGTGTCCACGCTCGTGAAACACCAGGATTGACGGTCCGGCGCCGCTTAGGGCGCAGCCGAGCAGCCCCGGCGCACGAAGCTTGGTAATTTCCTTCAATCCCGGCACCAGACCGTAGCGATACGGCTGATGCAGGCGGTCTTCAAGAGCCGTCGGAAAAACGTCGCGGGCTCCCGTCGCCAGGGCCACGATCAGCAGGGCGCTGCGCTGCACGTTGAAAACGGTATCCTCGCGCGAATAGGATTCCGGCAGCACGCGCCGCGCTTCCGAGGTCGGTAGCATGAAATCCGGAACCACCACGGCGACGTTGTAGTGGGGATCGAGTTCCAGGCGCACGGCGCGGGCCACTCCTTCGGAGTCGATGGCGCTGGCCACGATCGAACCCAGCACGCAGGCCGCAACGTTATCCGGATGCCCTTCGATCTGCGCAGCCTCGTCCAGCACCCGATGGGTGTCCCAGCCGAGCCCGAGAACCTCGTTGGCGATCACCACGCCGGCCGTGAGCGCGGCGGCGCTGGACCCCAGACCCTTGCCAATAGGGATGTCGTTGGCGATCTCAAGTTCGATGGGAGGCATTGCGGCGCCGGTATCGGCCGCCACCCGTAACGCAGTCTGCCAGATGAAGTTATCCTCGCCCGTCGAGATGGACCCAACGTCCCTGCCGCGGGCGGAAATAGCCAGGGAATCGGCCGGGCGAAACCGGCATTCCAAGTACAGGTTGAGGGCGAGGGCCAGGGCGTCAAAGCCGGGGCCCAGGTTCGCGCTGGACGCAGGTACACGGACGGTTTTCCGCGCGGAAGGCATGAATCCAACTATTCTGGCATGCTTCCGTCTAAAATAGAGGTATGGCCTCAAGTACTACGGCGAGCCCCTTAGCGGGTTCGTTAGAAATGCCCGGTTGGAAGACCATAGTCAGTCATGCGGCTGCGCTGTTCATTGGCGCCGTCTTTATCGTCGCAGGCGTTTATAAGGCGATCGATCCGTACAAATTCGCCAATCTAGCCAAGAACCTGCTGGTGCCCTACAGTCTGACGCTGCCCCTGGCGCTGCTGCTGGCGGTCGCCGAAACCACTGCCGGGGTCCTGATCCTGGTGCCGCGCTTCCGCCGCTGGGGAGCCATACTGGCCAGCGCGCTGTTGCTGGGGTTCATGATTTACATCGGATGGAATTACAGGGCTCTGATCGGGCGCGATTGCAGCTGCTTCCCGGTCCTGACGCTGCCTTTCGGGATCAGCATCGACATGCGCCGCTCCGTCGGACCCGGCTTTTTCTACGGCGATCTGGGTTTCCTGGCCGCAGCCGGCATTGCCGGACTCTGGGCCAAACGTTCTCAGGGACTTCGCACCGCAGCCGTGATCCTGGGCGCGGTCGCGGTATTCGCAGCCGTCAGTTTCGGCTCGGCCTACAGCAAGCTGACCGGTCTCAAAGCGCCCGATTCCATCGTGGTCGACGGCCAGCCGATGTCCTTGCAGCAAGGGCGCGTATTTCTTTTCTTTTACGACCCCGAGTGCGGGACTTGCTTTGCGGTGGGCAAGAGCATGGCGCCTTTGAAGTTCAAGGATGACGTCACGGTGGTCGGCGTCCCCACGCGCGTTCCGCAATTCGCCGCTTCTTATCTGAAGGACAGCGGCCTCAAAGCCAAGACCTCCGCCGACTCCGCCAAGCTGCGCGAAATCTTTAAGTTCGACAATCCGCCGTACGCGGCGCTGATCGAGCGTGGCCGGCAAACCGGGGTCATCATGCCCACGCAGTTCAACGAAGAGGATCCGTCCAAACATATTGAGCTGCTCAAGCAGATGGGCGTGATCGAATAAGCGGTGTCCATTCGTAGTTTTCTCGGCATTCCCGATCAGCACGCTGCCTCGGCTGATACGGAGACTGTCCGCAAGGTGATCGAGGCGCTGGATCAAATGGACCCCGCGCGGGCCCGTTTCATCGCGGCGTTCGGATACATTCTCAGCCGCGTGGCCAACGCGGATCTTTCGATCAGCCCGGAAGAGGTCCACGCCATGGAACGGATCATCATGGAGCGCGGCGGGCTGCCCGAGGAGCAGGCACTGATCGTGATTCAGACCGCCAAGACCCGGGCTCAGCTTTTCGGAGGCACCGAGAATTTCCTGGTGACGCGCGAATTCAGCCGGATTGCCACACGCGAAGAAAAGCTGGCGCTGCTCGATTGCCTGTTCGCGGTGGCCGCCGCGGAAGGCGGCATCTCGGCGACCGAAGACAACGAGATCCGGCAGATCGTCAACGAGCTCGGACTGGGGCACCCGGATTTTATTGCGGTCCGCTCGCGCTGGAAAGATCAGTTGAACGTCCTCAAGAAAAGCTGAAGACGCGGTCTCAAGCCGGGCCGCCCGGAAGGCGACCCGGCAAAAAACGTACTCTACATCCTGGAAGGCCTGACCGTTTGTGCAGAATCTGCGCTGGCTTCCCCGGAGGACGAGATGTCCTCCGCGCCCGTCTGCTTCAGGATTTCTTTCGCACGATCGATCTCCTCGGAGGTGTCGCAATGAGCGGAAAGAAGTATCCCGCCGTCTTTGACACGGCCTTCGTACCGTTTGGCTTCATATTCCGGGATGCCCATACCGACCAGGGCCCCGATCAAGCCGCCGACCGCGCCTCCCACGCCTACTCCGGCGAGCGCACCCATGATGGGGCCCGCGGCGATCAGGGGACCGACGCCCGGAATTGCCAGCGCTCCGATGCCTGCCAGCAAGCCCAGAGCGCCTCCAATCGCGCCGCCCGCGGTGACCCCCGTAGCGGTGCCTTCCGGGGCCTTCGTATCTTTCTTGTGCGCGAAGTTTCGGGTGCTTTGATTGTCGGGAAGCAGAACCGAAATATCGTCGTTCGCGAAGCCTGCGGCCACTAACTGATTAACGGTGTCTTCGGCTTGACCGATGGTCCTGTAAATGCCGAATACCGCGGTGTTTTTGCCTGCCATGATATAGATCTCCTTAAGGAATTGAAATCGAACGTTGGAAGTTTATTACCTTTACGGCTTAACAGACAGCTGATTGTCGATCTTCGCGGAACTGCCTGCGACCTCAGTCGCTTTGGATACAATCGCTTGCGCTTCAGCGTCGGACCGGACGGGTCCCTTGAGCGTCACCGTGCCGTTCTGACTGACGATCTTGACGTTATGAGCGTACGTGGAAAGGGATTTGTCGTCCGTCAGCGCCTTCCGAATCTTGGCCGTCATGTTGCGATCAGCGGCGGTTTCTTTCTGCTGGTCCGCCGTAACTTCACCAGGATTCCGGTCCCGTTTGTTCACCTTACTGTTGTCAGGTTGTGTTTGCGCCTGGACGCGGATTGCCCAGGAAGGACTTAACGCGAGTGCCAGCGCGAGAGCGCCGGTTTTAAGGGGAAGTGTAGTCTTCATGACAGATGACTGTGCAAGTCGGTTTCCACTTGCCGGCCTCTGTTAGACTGATCGAATCGTCATGCAGCCTGAGATGTTTCGCAAGCTTGCCGGCCACTGGCTCACCGGAGTTTCCGTGGTGACCACTGTGGATCAACATGGCAAACCGGTAGGAATGACCATGAGCGCCGTAACGTCGCTATCCCTGGATCCGCCGCAATTTCTGATTTGCGTGGACAATCGCGCCAAGACTTTGGCCGCGATCGTTGCCACCGGGCACTTTTGCATCAACTATTTGCGCCAGGATCAGGAGAATCTGTCGACGGCATTCGCTAAGCGTGGCGAGGATCGATTCGCGGCGTTAGCTCACCGCGTAGAGCATACCGGCTCCCCTGTGCTAGAGGGCGCCATCGCTTTCATCGAATGCACCGTGAACGCGGTCCACCCCGGTGGCGACCACACGATTATCGTCGGCGATGCCGTCAACGGGGACGCGCCCGGCGGCGAGCCCCTTGCATATTTTAGAGGGAGCTATCGCCGTCTCGAAGGCCTTACCGATCCGCAGCAGGTTTGGTGGTGATCAGATGCTGAATGTCTTTGTTGTTTTCCTCGCAGGAGTACTCGATCAATTGAGGTAATCCGTGCGCGGCAGGCTTCGAAGGCCGAATGATCCGCTGCTGTACCCAGGGCTTTGAGTACATCTTCGGATCATCGATCGTATATTCCAGATTGATCGTCGTCGGGGTGCGCGTGAAGCGTTCCGTCAGGTGCATGTCAGCAGTATGCTGATGCCCGGCTGTATCGAGCCAGGTGCGGTCGTTCAACCCGGTGGTGTCGACTACAAAGGTGTCGCCTTCCCATTTGCCCGTAGAGTCTCCCATGAACGACGGAGGAAGATTCTCCGGATGCGGCCGCCCATCGGTTGGTAGCGCCCGAAACTGCCGCATGTATTCGAACAGGATCACCACGTATTCCTGTGTCTGGATGATCTGGATCGGATACGGAGACTGCATGATGCGAGGCATTCCCGGATACAGGCAGAGCGATGTCGGATCGTCCTTCGCGTCGTGATTCTTGAACGCCGCCCGCCCAGCATCCGTATAAGGGATAGCGGCTTCGCCGTCCTTGGCGGCCATGTTCGGCGTGTAGGGCAGGTCCCAGTAGCCGACAAAGCTCGGCTTGCCGTCCGGCATGCGCGGGATCGGCGGCTCTGCCGCTCTTTGTGCACTTTGTCCCGATGCCGTGGTGGCCAACAAAATCGCGCTAAGCGCGAGCAGCCCAGCGCGTCGAGATCTTGCGGATCCTGCTAAGAGCTTCTTGAATATTTTCGAGCGAATTTGCATAACTGAACCGTAGATATCCGTTCCCGTGCGATCCGAAGCAGCCGCCATCCAGGCAGGCGACCCCGGCGTCATTGAGCAGCATATCGGCTAGCTGCTTCGAAGGCAACCCGGTTCCGGTCACGTTGGGGAATGCGTAGAATGCTCCCGCGGGCTCTGAGCAGCGGATTCCGGGAATCTCATTTAACCCCTTGACGATCGCGTCCCGCCGCCTCCGGAACTCCGCCACCATCTTCTCGACATCGTCTTGTGGACCGTCGAGCGCCGCGATCCCCGCCCGCTGCGTGAAACTCGCCGTACACGAATTGGAGTTGACCATCAGCTTCACCACCGCGTCGGCCATCCATTCCGGCATCACGCCGTAGCCCAGCCGCCAGCCGGTCATCGAATACGTTTTCGAGAAACCATCCAGAATGATGGTCTTGTCCTGCATCCCCGGGAAACTGGCGATCGAAACCGGCTCGCCCGTGTAGACGATCCGCGAATAGATCTCGTCGCTCAGGACCATGATGTCCCGGTTGCGCAGGATGTCCGCCAATCGCTTGACGTCCTCAGCGGGCATGATCCCGCCGGTCGGATTCGCCGGCGAATTCAGGATCACCAGCTTGGTCTTGTTCGTCAGACTGCGCTCGAGCAGGTCTAAGTCAAACGAAAACCCGCGGTTCTCGACCAGTGGAATCGGAACGGGCTTGGCGCCCTGGAACTTGATCATCGATTCGTAGATCGGGAACCCCGGATTCGGATAGATCGCCTCATCGCCCGCTTCGAGCAGCGCGACGATCGCGAAGTACATCACCGGTTTGCCGCCCGGCACCACGCACACGTGCTGCGGACCGACTTGAATGCTGCGCGTGCGCGAAATATAGGCGGCGATCGACTCGCGCAGTTCGGGCAGACCCTGCGTCGGGCCATACTTGGTCCAGCCTTCATCCAGAGCGCGCTTGCCGGCCTCGACAACGTGCTTCGGGGTAGGGAAGTCGGGCTCGCCAATCTCCAGGTGGATGACGCTCTTGCCCTGCTTTTCGAGAGCCCTGGCTTTCACCAGGACCTCGAAGGCAGACTCCACCCCTATGCGGGACATCGCTTCGACAAGTTGCATGTGCGGCTAAGAAAGTCCTACATCAAAGCGGTGGACCGGCGCGTCCAGGCTGCGCTTTTCTCCTTGGAGACGGCCTCCACGTCTTTCACATAGGCGGTGGTCTGCGTCAGGATGTGGTGCAGGTCGTTGCCCAGGCTGATGAACGGGAACCCTTTGTCCAGGAACTCGCCCACGCGCGCGGTTCCGAACAGGAACAGCCCCAGGATCACGTTGTTCTTCTTGGCGGCCGCGCGGAGCTTGTCGGTCGCGGCGGCCAGCTCGGGCGACGTATACATATCCGGGAACTTGTACTTCTCGAACAAGCCCATGGACATGCACAAATCGTTTTGGCCCAGGAACAGAATATCGACGCCCGGAACCGCGGCGATCTCATCCATGTTCTTGATGCAGTCGGCCGTTTCCACCTGCAGCGCGACGATGGTATTGTCGTTGGCGGCACCGGCGTAGCCCAACAGGCCGGCCTTGTTCATGCTGCGCTGCGGAAAGTAAACCGATCGCGTTCCCGCGGTGGGGTAGCGCGCGCAGCTCACGGCCTGCCGAGCCTCTTCGGCGGTGTTGATGTAGGGAATCAGGACGCCGTCGGCGCCCATGTCGAGGGTTTGCTGAATACCGGCGCGGTCGCTGTAGCCCGCGACCCGCACGAAAGACTTCGCGCCACCCGAAGCTATCCCGGCGAGCATGGCGGAAAGGGTTTCGTGGCCCATCGGTCCGTGCTGGGTATCCACCAGCAGCCAATCGTAGCCGCTGTGCGCCAGTTGCTCGGCGACGGTCGGGCTATGCGAGTTCACGAAAAGGCCCAACTTGGGCTTTCCCGCGCGCAATTGCTTCTTAAACTCAGCTCCACTGAGAACTTCGCTCATTTAGATTTTTCTCCTGATTCCGGATAGACCCCCGGCGCACCTTGATCGACTACGATGGCAGCCTCACGGTCTCAAAAGAGTATACAACGTCCGCGGTCGCCGGGGCGGCAGTGCGCTTTTAGTTTGCCCTGGTCCAGCAGCTCGAAGACCTGGTACGACGCTGAGAATACAGGCGCTTATGGCATCGCTATCGAATCGAACAAGCCCTCATAAAGAACCGATCCAGTACGCCGGCCCGGTTTGACCAGTACGCATATCCCGGGATGCTGTCGAAAATGGTATAGAATTTTAGCTACATGTCGTCCCGGTAGACGGTAAAACCGGTGCAGTTGGCACCTCGGAGGATCTATGAAAGAAGCCCCTGTCCTCGTATGGGTTTCAGTCCTGATCGTGGTCGGAATCGGGATCTGGCTAGCGACTGGCGGTTCGCTCCCCTTCGGGAACTCTCAACCCGCGGCGGTACAACCCGCAAGCGATGCCCAGTCAGGCGACGCTCCAGCGGACGCCTCGAAGCAAGCCGAGGCGGCTAAGGCGGTGAAGAAGCCGGTTGCCAAAGCAACGAAAACTGCGCCGCCCGTGGAACCTGCGCCCCAGCCAGTCATCATCGCGCCGGTTGCGGAGGTTGTAATCGCTCCTCCCATTCCTCCTCCCGCACCGAAGGAGTTTCCTTCCGCGAAAGAAATATCCGTGGGCGCGGAGCGGGAGAATATCTCAGAGAGGTTCGGAGAGCCTTCACTCGCCACCACGACCACTTTGGGCGGCGGCCGCGTGATGGAGACTCTGGTCTATGCGAGAAAAAGCGGTCGCGACGTGACGGTCATCCGGATGGAGGATGGCAAGGTGTTGTCGGCCTACTCGCGTTAGCGGACGCGCCGCACAAGCCCAGGGTGTTTGAGAATGACAAGAGCGGGACACACATCCCGCCCTTATCATCAGCAAAGGAGATAGACGGCGTTCAAAAAAGGGAAACCTAATCTGCAGGGCCAACGTTCGGAGGGACGTTAGCCCGCAGAAAACGACGGCCCGCTGCCTGGGTTGCCTCCAGGCGAACTCTCGAACGCCGCAATTCGAGTAGATCACATCCCACACTTTGCAACAACCTATCTTTCGGTTAACTCCCCGGGAAACACCGCACATGCCCTTATGAATCAACAGTTTTTAACCGTGCATCTCCTTGGCAAAGTAGACTCCGCGGGACTATGATCAAAAACACACGCATGGCGATCCAAGTGACAGATTCGCTCTCCGGATGGAAGCTTGCCGGCTTGCTCGGAGGATGCCTGTGCGGCATTACATGCTTGATGATTCTGGAGCACTATTCGAGCCGTGAGTTCCAGCTAGGCGGGTTATATCTGGTGCCCTTGATTGTGGCGGCCGCTTATCTTCCGCGATGGGCCGCGTTTTTACTCGCGATCGCTACCGCCCTGGCGCGGGAAGAATTCGGTCCCTATGTATTCGGCGAAGCCGCCCCGGGCCAGCTAGCCTTGACCACTGTGGCCTTTACCGGCGGGGCGCTATTTGCCGGGGAGTTCGTCCGGAACCGGCGCATATCTCTTGCGCTGCTCCGAAAAAGCGAGCAGGAGTTGCGCCTGCGTTCCGACGCCGAACAGGAAGCCCGCGCTTTGGTGGAAACCAGTCCGGCTGGAGTGTTGACCGTGGATTCTAGCAGCCGCATCGCCCGCGCCAATAACGCTGCCTGCCGGATGCTGGGTTTCAGCGCAGGTTCTCCGGAGGGTGAACCGGTGGAGCGGTACATTCCTTTGCTGGCGCGACTCCAGGAATCGCCGCAGGCGGCGCGATTGACGCGGACCATGGTCGAGGCCAGCGGCCGCCGCCGCAACGGTGAGACATTCTTCGGGCAAGCCTGGGTATCCGCTTATAGCGCGGCCTCGGGTCCCTGCCTGGCCGTCATTCTCCTGGATGTGACCGAGCAGGTTCGCGATCGCGAGGAGGGCGGCCTGAAGCAGTTGCTGAGCAATTCGCGGATCGTGGCCGGCGCGGTCTCGCATGAGCTGCGGAATCTGGCCGCGGCCGCTTCGGTGCTGCATCTCAATCTTGTCAAGACGCGCAGCTTGAACGACAACGCGGATTTTCGCGCACTCGGAACCGTGGTGGAGAGCGTCTTAAAGCTGGCTTCGACCGAACTTTCCGATACGACCGAAGACGCTCTGGAAGGTCTGGATGTGGGCGAGCTGCTGGAGGATCTGCGCGCCATTGTTTCTCCGGGTTTGGAAGAAGCCGGAATCCACGGAGAGTGGGAAATTCACAAAGGCTTGCCGGGAGTCCGGGTGGACCGCTCCGGTCTGCTGCAGGTATTCCTCAATCTGGCTAAGAACAGCATCACCGCTCTGCGAGGGCGGCCCCAGGCGCGGCTCCGCATCACCGCCTACGGGCTGGAGGGAGCCGTAGTGATCCGGGTTTCCGATAACGGCCCGGGTATCGCCGCGGCAGACCGCTTGTTTCAGCCGTTCCAGCCAGGCGCCTCCTCCACGGGTTTGGGTCTGTTTGTGTCGCGAGCGATTATCAGAACCTACGGCGGCGAACTGCATCAGACGCAGCAGATGGGCGAGTGCTCCTTTATTGTGGAACTTCCCGCCGTGCGGATGAACCAGTGAGATCCGGCCTTTGACCCGTATTCTGCTCATCGACGATCACTCTCTCTTCCGCGAGGCCATTGCCAGGCTATTGGCGCGCGAGGAGGATTTCGAAATCGTGGGCGAAAGCGCCACCGTCGACGAAGGCGTCACGGTGCTCCGGAGTCGCGCCGTGGACGTAGTCCTTCTGGATATAAACCTGGGCCTGCAGCAGGGCGGCGCGTTCCTTCCTTTGGCGCGTGACGCCGGTTTCAAAGGAAAAATTTTGGTCGTGACGGCCGGGGTCAGCAGGCTCGAAGCCGAGCGCCTGGTGGAGCGCGGATGCGCCGGCATCGTTCTCAAACAGGAGCATCCGGACGTTCTGATTCAGCGCATCCGCGACGTTATCAGCCAGACGAATGCCGCGGCAGGTCCGCGGCTCCTGCCGGAAACGCCCGCTGGACTTGGATTCGATGACCATCCTTCCTTTACGGCGCGCGAACGCCAGGTGCTGCGTGCCGTGTTCGCGGGCCAGAGCAACAAGGAGATCGCCTTCGCTTTGGGAGTTTCCGAACCGCTGGTTAAGGCGGTTCTGCAGCAGCTATTTTCGAAAACCGGAGTGCGCACTCGCTCGCAGCTGGTGCGCATCGCGTTAGAGCGTTACTGGAAGGAAATGGAAGCGCCGGAGGAATAGCCGGCCCGGCCTTACCTTGCGGAGCACGCCTCGGGTTTCCAGGGCGCGTTATCCGGCAGTTTTTTGAAATGCGTGCTGGTGATGAACGGCACAGTCAGATACTGCGGATCCTTCACTTCGGTGCTGACCACCAGCCAGATACCACTGGGATCGTTATGGAGGTCGTACCATTCCGTCACGATGGCGTTCTCGCTGTAAGGCACCCCGTTTTTGCGAAGATATCCGGGCCGCAGCCGGGTGGTGACCACCTTCAGATCGCCGTTCCTCGGCTCTCCCCGGCCAACTGCCGCTTGTTCCCATTCAGCGATCGAATATCCTTGCCAGGACGGCGCGCTGCTCTGCGCCGTCTTTAACGATTCGCTCCCCACGGCGTCGCTGCCGAAGTGGAACAGCCGCGTCTGTGTGCCCGCTTCTGTCTCGATCTTCAGCGTCGTATCGTTATCCCAGGTTATGTGGAGCCGTCCGGGAACCCGCATGACTGCCGCGGCGCCGTAGGACTTGCACTGCTCTCCGGCGGCTTCGTCTTTGGCCGGATCCCACGCGTCGGCCACGCGCCGAGCTGCCGCACTCAGAGGAACTCCCAGATATTGGCCCTTGGGAGGCGTCACCATGCGGAACATCCAGTCCTCAGTGACTACCGACACCCAGTAGCCCGTCATGTCGATTGCGGCAGTCGCCTTGGGAGTCGGAGCAGGGCCCCCACGTCCCGCGCCGCCACGTCCGCCGCCGCGGCCCTGTGAGTAAGCCGCCGGGACGAGCATCAGCGCAAGCAATCCGATCGAAATCTTCTTCATTTACTCGATGGTCTCGCCCGGCTTGGTGCCCCACCCGAAACCGTCCGACGTGCGATGCAGGGTTTTCAGCGCGCCGCGGTTGTCGCCCTTAGTGCGTGAGGGATTCACGGTAACGACCACATCGTCTCCGGCTTTCAGCGTGTCCCGCTTAATACCCGCCTGGCCGAGCTGTCCCGAGCTGCGCCATTCGAGCGACCAGCGCTGCATGGTCCCGTCTTTTTCCGGCACATCGATCTGCAGGAACGAATGCGGATTGCGCAGCAGAAGCTGGACGATCTTGCCTTCGAGCTTTACCTCTTTATCGCCCTCGTAGGTCGCTCCCAGAGAGTGATGCGCGAACGCAGCGACGCCGAATATGAGCACGCCGGCCAGCCCCAGAAGCATCTTCGTTTTCATTCAACTCTCCTAAACAAATATTGTATCTAGTGCTTTTGACTCAGGCTTGTATACACGGCTTCGACGAACATGTCGGTGGTCCACGGCCCGCTGGCCGCGCCGTACAGGCCGTCGTACTCCAGGGTCGGTTTGGAAGCCTTGACTTGTTGCAGCGTCATTCCTTTTTTGATCGAATCCGCCACGCGATCCTTGATGATCGACACCATGTTGCGGTAATTGGCCACGTCTCCCGTGTCGCACAGGCGGCCGTGTCCGGGGATCACCAGCGTCCCGCCCTGCGAACGAAACTCCGGAATCGCGATGTCCAGGATGTGATTCAGTCCGTCCAGGATTCCTTGAATCGTCCCGCCTTTGGCCAGATCGATGACGGGATAACTGGTGGTCGATAGAATATCGCCCGCGGCGATCACATCCGAGTATCGGAAGTACACCATGCTATCGCCGTCGGTATGCGCAGCCGCTTCGTGAAACAGCTCGACACCTTCGCCGTTGAAAAATTCGCTGAGCTTATAGGACCTGCCGCGATAGGTATCGGTGGGCCACTGCCCCGAGGCAACCGCCGGCTTGCCGTTGGTCTCCGCACTCATCCGGCCGAGTACGTCTTCGTGCGCGATCACCGTCGCGGTGGGCGCCACCCCCACCGGCGGAAACGTCACGCCCAGGATCTTCGAATCGGCGGGCAGCGCGGACAGCGCTTCGTTGCCACCGGTGTGATCCGGATCCATGCTGGTGTTGATGATGTAGCGGATCGGTTTCGGCGGAGCCGGTGAGGCGATGATCGCGTTCAGCGAAGGGCTCGACCAACGGTAGGGGCTATCGGGGCAGTGCAGCCCGACGCAACGGTTGGGTGAGGGCGAAGCGGCCACCGCGGTGACCACTTGCAGAACTGTCGACAGCACCTTGGGGCTCATCTGGCTGGTTCCGGCATCCACCAGCAGGATTCCATCCTTGCCGATCGAGGCGGCGATATTTCCGCCCGCGCCCACCAGCATGTAGATATTGCCCTGCACCGGCAGAACATGAATGTCCTGCCCGAAGGCGGCTGCCGCCGCTAACACAAAAATCGACAAAATCAACCCGAGCCGTTTCATTATTTCGACGCCTGCTTCAGCTTCTCGCGGTAATCGGGATACGTGCTCTCGGCGCCGCCCCGCGCGGCGATCGGAGGAATCCAGCCCGCGGCGTCCTTCAACTGCTCGGTGGTTCCGGGCAGAAAATGCGGAACCGCGGTGGAAATATTTTCCTCGCTGACCGTGCACGGATAGTAAGTCAGCGCGGTGTGCGTATCCAGCGCGTAGTTGGTGGTCTGAATGAATGGCTCTTCGAGCCACACCGGATCCGTCAGGATCATGGTGATGACCAGATAGTCGCCGTGCCGGTCGATGTATTCCTTCATGGTGGCTTTATCGCTGAAGCTCGCGCCATTCCTTCGGAGATAACTGGCCTTGATGTGATCGGTGTCGACCACCAGCGTATTGCCCACCCACTTGCCGGTCGAAAAGCCCGACCAGCTATTGGGAGCGTAGTCGGGTGGATGCGGACGGCCGTCCATGTAGATCACGCGATCCAGCGACCGCAGATACTCGACGTGAATGGCCCGCAAGTCGCGCCCGATGGGATCCACTTCGTTCCAGAATCGTACGCTGCCGAGGGCTCGCCACTGATAGGGCGCCGAATGCGGGCGGCACTGAAACTCCGGGAGGCTCCATTCGGAATGGTCGTGGCTGTCGGCCTTTCGGCGGCCCGCGTCATTGAGGGGAATACCCTGATAATCGCCCAGCGGAGGCCCGCCGGATCGCTCGTAGCTGTCTTCATGAACGCGCTCGGCCCAGACGCCGGAAAAATCGGTCAGCTCCAGCACGGGAGCCCCTTGGGGAAAGGCCGGACTGCACGCCAGCAACACGAGCAAAGGTAGAAGGAAGCGCATGCATCCCCTAATCTACAACACTCCGGGCCAGTTCTTCACAATCGGCAGGGTCACGATATAATCAATGCAAATGGACCTGTACGATGAAATCGTCCGGCTGCGCAGCCTGGGCCAGAAGTGCGCCGTGGCGACCATCGTGCAAGTCAACGGCTCCATTCCGAGCTTTGAGAGCGCTAAAATTCTCGTCCGGGAAGATGGCTCGTTCATGGGCACCGTGGGCGGCGGGTGCGTCGAGGCGGAGGTCTGGAACGCCGCGCGCGAGGTCATCGAAACCGAGAAGCCGCGTCATTTATCCTTCAGTCTGGGCCAGGATGCGGCCTACGACGAGGGCCTGATCTGCGGAGGCCAATTGAACATCTTTGTCGAACCCGTGATTCCGCAGCCGCGCGCCTTCATCTTCGGCGGCGGGCATGTCTCCAAGAGCATTTCGAAGGTCGCGACGCTGGCCGGCTTTTCCACGTCGATCGTCGATAACCGCGAAGCGTTCGCCAACCAGGAGCGTTTCCCGGAAGCCGAAGCCACCTACGCCGAAGAGTACGAGGACGTGTTCCCGAAGCTGCCGGTGAACTCGTCCAGTTACGTCATCATCGTCACGCGCGGGCATCGCGACGACATGCGCGTGCTGCGCTGGGCGGTGAACACGCCTGCTAAGTACATCGCCATGATCGGGAGCAAGCGCAAGACCATTTCCGTGGTTCACGAGCTGGAGAAGGAAGGCATCCCGCGCGAGGTGTTCGACAAGGTGTTCGCGCCCATGGGGCTCGAGATCGGCGCGGAGATGCCGGAAGAGATCGCCATTTCCGTCGTAGCCGAGATGATCGCCGTTCGCCGCGCTCCGGACGCCGACTGGCGCCAGCTCTCGAAATCGATTTTCGCGCACGACCGGCTGAAGGCCCTGTTGAAGTGATCGCCGGGATCATCCTTGCGGCGGGCGCGTCCAGCCGCATGGGTACGCCCAAGGCGCTTCTCGATTATCGCGGCGAAACCTTCGTGCGACGCTTGGTGCGGGTGCTAGGCGAGTCTTGTGAGCCCTTAATCGTGGTGCTCGGGTATCACGCGGATGGGATTCGGCAGCAGGTTCCCGCGGTAGCACGAGTTGTGATCAACCCCGATCCAAGCCGCGGCCAGCTCAGCTCGCTTCAAACCGGCTTGGCCGCGCTTCCAGCCGAGGCCGACGGGTTCGCGTTCATTCCAGTGGACAGTCCCGCGGTTGAAGAAGACACCGTGGCGAAACTCGCACGAGCGTTCGAGCAGCGGAAACCTGAGACACTGTTCGTGATTCCCCGCCAGTCCGGCAAGCGCGGCCATCCCGTGTTCGCCGCGCGATCGGTTGCAGCGGAGTTTCTGGCGCTGCCGCCCACGGCCGAGGCGCGCGAAGTGGTTCACGCGCACGTCGATCGCACCGCGTACGTGGATGTGGACGACTCGGGCATCTTCACCGATGTCGACGATCCGGAGGCATATCGTCGCCTGAAGGAACGCGCCGTATGAAGTGGGTGAAACGCGTTCTCTGGACCATGACCGCGTTGGTAGTGCTGGCCGTCGTGGTTCCCTATATCCCGGCCGACCTGTTGCTTCCGGGGATCGAGCGCGCGCTCGAGCGAGGGCTGGGGAGGAAGGTGGACGTCGGCGGAATCCGGCTAACACTATTTCCCGGACCCGTGCCGCGGCCCGGCTTCACCCTGGAGCGCGTCACGATCCACGAAGATCCCCGCGCGGGGATCGAACCGCTGGCCTACGTTGAATCCGTGGGCGCGAGTGTGCGCTTGTTGAGCCTGTTCCAGCGCAAGCTGGAATTCTCCAGCCTGAATCTGAGTGATGCCACGATAAACCTGGTGAAAACGGACGCCGGTCCGTGGAATTTCCAGTTTCTTTTGGACCACGGCGCGGCCGAGTCCAAGCGGATTCCCGAGATCCGCATGCGCTCCGGAGTGACGGACGAGAATCGCGTCAATTTCAAGTTCGGCGATACGAAGTCGGTCTTCTATTTCAATGACGCCGATCTCGATGTGACTCCCTCCACCGACGGTTCGGTGGAATTGCGGTTCGGCGGAGCTCCGTCGCGCACGGACCGGTCCACGCAGGAGTTCGGGCGGTTCTTCGTGCGCGGCACGATCGCGCCCGAAAGCCGCCGGCTGGACTTGAAAGTGGAGCTGGAGCGCAGCCCCCTGGCGGAAACGCTGCGCTGGATGGATCCGCGCGGGTTTGATGTGCATGGGACGGTGGCGTTGGAGGCTCAGCTCTCCGGTCCTCCGTCGCATTTGGATGTGTCCGGGCAGATTCAACTGGCCGACGTCCATCGCTGGGATCTGATCCCGGATGAAGTAGGCGGAATGAAACTGGGTTTCGGAGGCGTGCTGGATCTTCGCGGCGAGCGTCTGGACTTGCAGACCACGGCGGACCGCAGCGTTTCGCCATTAGTCATCCGCTTCCGGTCCTGGGATTTCCTGAAGACTCCCCACTGGGACGCGGGCGTCGACCTGCAGCAGGTGCCTCTCACGACCATGCTGGCCGTCTGCCGCCATATGGGCGCGACGCTTCCGGAGAATCTGTCGGCGCAAGGCTCGGTATCGGGATCGGTGACCTACAATGAGCAGCAGGGTATGCAGGGACGCGTGGTGGTGCGCGATGCGTCGCTGACCGTGCCGGATGCCGGGCCGGATGCCGCGCCGCTGGAGGCGCCGGTGGCCACCGTGGACGTCGCCGGGCGTTCTATAAGTCTGGAGAGCGCTTCCGTACACATCGGCGAGAAGCAGAGCGCGGACATCGAGGGCAGCTACGATCTGGATCAGCCACGGTCGCTGGATTTGAAAATTACCACGCGCGGCCTGAGCGTCGCGTCGATGCGCTCTTTCGGATTAGAGGCCATTCCCCTGCTGGAGCAGACTCAACAAGGGTCTTCTCAAGCAATTTGGCGCGGCTGGGCTCGCTATCAAGGCGGAGATTGGTCCGGCGAGTCGGAACTGCAGAACGCTCGGATCGCGATGGATGGCCTGGCCGAGCCGGTTCTGATCAAATCGGCTTCGGTGAGCCTGAACGGCCGGCGGGTGGCAGTGAATCGTTTGCAGGCCGAGGTTGGCGCGATCGCGTTTACCGGCAGTTATCGCTGGGAAACGGGTTCAGAACCGCCGGACAAATCGCGAACCGATAAATTCGATTTGAGGATCGACGAGGCGGACGTTGCGGAACTGTCCCGTCTTCTCGCGCCTGCACTGGTTCGCGAAGGCAGCTTTCTCGCGCGCACGCTCCGGCTGGGTGCGAAGGCTCCGGTACCGGCCTGGCTCAAGGCGATTCGAGCCGAAGGAGCGGTAACGATCGGTTCGCTGACCGCCGGCGACCTGCGATTGCACGGGATCACTGCTCAGGTGAAGTGGAATGGTCCCAATGTGCAGCTGACCCAGTTGGCGGGATCGAGCGATCCGGCCGAATTCAGCGGAGATCTTGGCGTGGACCTGAGCGCCGGAACTCCGCGCTATCACTTCGAAGGGAAACTGGTGGATATCGCCTATAAAGGCGGGCAGCTCGATCTTGAAGGCATCCTGGATGCAGAAGGAAACGATGCAGACTTGTTTGAAAACGCGCGTGCCGAGGGGACGCTGCGGGGCCGGTCGATCCTGTTCGCCCCGGATACCGAGTTTCGCACTGTCGCCGCCAGGTTCGAGATGCAGGGCGCAGGCGCGGCTTCACGCTGGAAGCTTTCGAACATCGAGGTAAACCAAAGCGGTGAATCGCTGGCCGGGACCGGAGCCTCTCAAGCCGATGGACGATTAGTCCTGGAATTAGTCAGCCGCGGGAAGCCGCTGCGTTACACGGGAACGCTGTTTACTTTGGCCGCGCAGCAGTAGCTGTCAGGTTGATCAGCGCCGCGTGGAGTTTTTCGAGCGGCGGCTCGATATACCCGATCCCGCGTCCGGCACAGGCGATGCTGATCCATAGGAGCAGTGAAAGCGCAGCCGCCAGTTTGGCTTTGCCGGGCATACGCGGGGCCTGATCGAGCGCCGCGGCATTGTTGTAGACGCTTCCTCGAAACACCAGCGCGTGGATCGCCACCAGCACGAAAAGCGTCAGCTTGATCCGGAAAAAAGCGTTGTAGTAATATTCTTCAGCCTTGGCGCTCGCCAGCAGGAAGCCGCAGGTCGCGACGATCAGGAATCCGATCCGCTTGGGCCAGCGCAGCTGATCCACCACGTCCGCAACCGGCTGGTTGCGCAACGCTGCGCCGAGCAGACGAAGGTCGGTCACCAGAATGGCGCCGGCGAATAGAGCGATCCCCGTCAGATGAGTCGACAGGACGATCGGATAGGTGTATGCCGAACTGCGGAGGTATGTCGCCCAACCGGTAAATTGAATCCACTGCGCGAATTCGAGTGCGGACATAGTTTATTGCCCCGGCGTTACGACGAACGCGATGAAGATTCCGCCGAAGATCACGCTGACCCAAAGCGCCAGTGAGATACCGGCTACCAGCCCATTCAAGCCCGTTGACAACTCGCCCCGCAGCAGCTTGCGCCGGATCGTGAAGTGAAACACGATCGCCAGAAGCAGCAGGACCATCTTGATCTGGAACGACCGGTTCAGGTAATACATGTCCGGGTCGGAGGAGAATAGCAGCGGACCGGACAGCAGCACCGTAACCAGGCCGAACAAGGTCCAGGGGGCCAGGGCCTTGGCGAGATCGGGCGCCTTCTGGCGGAGCAGGCCGAACCCCAACAGGCGAAAGTCCACCAGGGCGATGGTGCCGATGGTCATCGCAAATCCCAGAATGTGGAAGCACTCCAGAACCGGGAAGGTCAGCGGACTCTCGTTCAGCGGATTCTCGAAGGCGATCAACATAGTTCACCCCAACGGGCCATCACAAAAGCTAGCACAGAACGGATCAGAGCTGGAGTATTCCATTGACCTGCGCCCGAAGCTGAGCATGGTTCACCACCTGAAAGAACGGATGCTGCTGCGGCGGAGCAATAAACCGGGTGCGGCCCTGAGGATCCTCCCAAACCAGAGCGAGTTCTCCCGCGAATCCCGCGCGCTCGGCTGCGGTTTGGAGAGCGGCGTAATTCTTTACTTCGTCCGGATCGGGAAACGCAACCAAGAGGGCGGCCCCTCGGATATTCAGATGTGCGACGGGAATCGTATTATTTAGTTTAGACATCTAGTTTAAGCATGACCAGGAAAGTACGGAAGCTTTTGGATGCGGAGTTCTACCTGCGCACCAACCCGGACGTGGTTGCGGCGCGGATGGATCCTTTCAAGCACTACGTCAAGTATGGCGCGGCGGAGAGGCGGCAGCCGCACCCGCTGTTCGATCCGGCGCACTATCTGGCAAGTTGCCCGGCGGCTCGCACCGCGGGTAACGATGCCGCGAATCCGCTGCTGCACTTTCTGGAACAAAGCCACTCATGGGCGAATCCCCACCCGCTGTTCGATTGCGATGCCTATCTGCGCGCGCATCCGGACGCAGGGAATCCGTTGGTCCATTATTCCCAGATGCATCCGCGCTCGGCCGAGGAAGGCAGCCAGTTCGGACAATGCTGAAAGAAGCCGCGCTGAAGGAAGCCGCGGATGTTCGCTTTGTCCTGCTGCACTACCACTTCTTCAAGAACGCCGGCTCCACTATCGAAGAGATACTGGCGCACAGCTTTTTTGAAAACTACGCCCGTCTGGACACCGAACATTTCGACGGCGTCGTGACCCAGGAGGATCTGATCTCGTTTCTCACCCGCCACCCTGGCATGAAAGCCGTGTCGAGCCATCAGTTCAGTTATCCCGTCCCGCAGGTCCCGGGATACATTTTCTTCGATTTGTGTTTCCTGCGCGATCCCCTCGACCGCATCCGGTCGATGTACGATTACTTCCGCGAAAAGCCGGTGCCGGGCGAGCCGGCGAGCGATCTCGCGAGCGAGCAGTCTATGGGCGGATTCATCGCCGGGCTGGTGGAGCACCATGCCTACCGCGTCAGCAACGTGCAAGTGAACATGCTGGCAAATGGCATTGTCAACGATCCTCCGGCGGACGCGGATCTTGTGCGCGCGATCCAAGTCATGATGAAAACGTCGTTCCTGGGCGTGGTCGATTATTTCCAGGAGAGCCTCATCGCCGGGCAGTATTTTCTCCGGCCCGTATTTCCGAATCTGGCTCTGGCCCAAGAACCCGCCAACGTCTCCAGTGCATCGCGGATGGAAACATTCCAGACAGCCTGCGATCCGGATGTCTATGCCGAGCTGGTGCGATTGAACGCGCTCGATTCCGAACTGGTGAATCGCGCCCGCGCGGAAGTGCATCGGCGGTTTCTGATGGTCCCGGACGGGCCTGCGCGTTTAGCGGATTTGCAAGCGACGGCCGGATCTAGAACATCAACTTCAGCCCGAACTGGATCTGCCGCGGAGTAGTCGCCAGAGCGCTGATCAATCCCGCCGAGGGGCTAGCGGTGTAGACAGGCGACGTAGGCGTGCCGGTATTGGTGAACACCGTTTGGTTCGGCGAAGCATAGTTGGCATGGTTCAGCAGATTGAAGAACTCTGCACGGAACTGCAGGTTGACCCGTTCCGTCACAGCAATATTCTTAAGCACCGAAAGATCCACTTCCGCCAAACCGGGCCCGTTGTACACTCCGCGTCCGACGTTGCCATAGGTGCCGTACGGCGCCGGAGTAAACGCATTCGGATTAAACCACTGGTTTGGATCGCCCGTTATTACCGGGCCGGTGAACGCGGGATTCAGATTCGGCCGGTCGGGGTTTCTGGAGTCGCCGTTGCCGGAACGGTTCGAACCCATCAGGGGTGTAAAAGGAAGGCCGCTCAGCAGCGTGGTGATTTCGTTTAGCTGTATGCCGCCGATGATCTTATCCACAATCGGACTCGCATTACCCATCCACCGCTGACCTTTTCCGAAGGGAACATCGTAGTGAGCCGAAAAGCTGGCTTGATGTGTGACGTTCAACGCGGATGGTCCCCAATCGCGACGCAGATCGTTCCGGTCCATGACCATCTGCGGCTCGTTGGAAGCCTGGGCGATGGTCAGCGCCGAATTGTTGTCCAGATTCTTGGACCACGTGTAATTGGCCCGAATCTGAAATCCCTGCGTGAGGCGGCGGTTTACGTCGATCTGCAGCGCGTTATAGGAGCTGTTGCCTTCCGTATACCAGAAGAATCCGTTGGACACGAACGTATTGGGACGTGGTTGCAGCGGAATGTACTGGGCTCCTTGCGCCACATGACTCTGCAGTGCGGCGCCCACGGGGGCGGTACCCGCGGCCGTTGTGCCGCCAGCCTGGCAGCCTGCCGGATCGGAACAGATCTGTGCCGGGATGCTGTTGGGGTCCAGGCTGACGAACTGGTGATATCCGAACGATCCGACATAGGCGACGCGCAGCGAGGTGTTGCGGTCCATTTGCTGCTCGATGCTGAAGTTCCATTCCTCCACCGCTGGAGTCTTCGCATCGGGCTGCACTCCGAAAGGCGCATAGATCGAGCACTGCGCGCTAGGAATCCCGGGTCCGCAGGGCTGGAGCGGGGGTGTATTGCGCGCCACTGGCACTGCATTAGGCAGCAGGCCCGTGTAGGTAACCAGCCCGTTATAGGGATACAGCGAATTGACCTGGAAAGCGAGGTCGTCGATCAGGGAGTAATACATTCCGAAGCCCGTGCGGATGGATGTCTTTCCTTTTCCGAATGGATCCCATGCCACCGAGGCCCGGGGCGCGAACAAACGCTTCGCGTTGTTTTCGGTGAAGAGCGAATCGCCCACGCGCGGATTGGTCAGCAGGACGCCCTTGCCGTCCGTGATGTAGTTCGAAGCGCGGCCCGCCACTTCGTTCCATCCGGTAGTGAATTCATGCCGGAGTCCGAGCTGCACCGTGAGATTGCGGCGAAGCTTGATGGTATCGTCGACGTACCAGGCGCCAAACAGGCTTCTAAACCCGAGCGTGGTCGCGGAAGGAACCACCTGGAAGTTGGTCAGATTTCCTTGCAGGAATGTCGTCAAGCTCGCGAACGTGGCGATGCCGAGCTGGCGGGACGCGGTGTTCTCGTTGTCCTGTAGCCGCTGGAACCAGACGCCCGCGTTGATTTGGTGCTTGCCTTTCGTGTAGGACACGCTATCCGAGAAGGTGAAGAGATTGCGTCGATTCCAGACGTTGGCATTGTTGCTCGGACCCGCCCCCGTAAGCGCCCCTGAACCGGTGGTGGTCTGTGCCCCTCCCACCGAAATTCCTCCTGGCCCGAATCCCGAAACAAAAGACAAATCCGCGGGGAAGGAAACCGTGGAGAAGGAGCCATAGTTGAATCCGGAGCGCGAGAATCCCGCGCGGAACGTATTCAGAAGGCGAGGCGAGAACACATGCGTTTCGTCCAGGCTCACCACCTGGTTGCGAAGCGCCAGAGCGGATGCGAAAAGCGGATCTCCCAACGGGATCACGCTGTTCCCATCATCGATCGTGTACGACGCCGAAAGCGTGTCCTGTTCCCGCAGATTGTAGTCCATCCGCGTTGTCCCGAAATCCTCGTGGACCGGATTTTTAGGATTGTAGATAGCCTTCGCGATTCCAGGACCTAGTGAGCCGGCATTGGGGTCCGGCCATAGAGCCAGGTATTTCACCATTGCAGGGTTTATCACCGTGGAACTCGGAAGGGTGCTCAAATCCGGAACCGTGCTAACGCTCGTAGTGGATAGGCTCTGCCGGTATCCTTCGTAATTGCCGAACAGAAACAGCTTGTCTTTCTTCAGCGGGCCTCCTAACGAAGCGCCGAACTGGTTGCGGCGGAAGGGCGGCACACCTGCTTTATCGAAGGGGCTAGGGGAATCCAATGCGCTGTTCCGCAAAAACTCGAACAACGATCCATGCAGCGAATTCGTTCCTGACTGCGTCACTACGCTGACCTGCCCGCCCGCGCGCTTGCCATACTCGGCGCCGTAGGAATCGGTGAGCACGTTGAATTCGCGAACCGCGTCGATCCCCAGCAATCCGCCGCTCACGCCGCCCGGAGTGACGGCAAGCTGGCTGGTTCCGGTGTATTCGATCCCGTTCAGCAGAACAACGTTGTCCGAGGGCCGCCTTCCGTCCACGGAGAACGTATTTCCGTTGCTCGTGCTGGTTTGCGGACTCTTCAGAACGTAATTGAAGATTCCCGGATTAAGCGTCATCAGATTATCGAAACTGCGGCCGTTAAGGGGCAACTCCTTTATCTGACGCTCATTGACGAGACCGGAAATGGCGGAGGTGGTCGTGTTGACCTGGGGAGTCTCCGCCGTTACCGTGACTACTTCAGAAACCGTACCCACGTCCAGGCGCAGATTTGCGACGGCCTCTTGCCCTACCGCCAGATCGATTCCCAGGCGGACGGCCGCTTTGAATCCGGTCTTTTCGGCCCGCACTTCCTGCGGTCCGACCGGCACCGAGACAAGCCTGTACGCTCCGCTGTCGTCCGTGGTGGCCGTGCGCGTGGCTCCGGTCTCGGTCGATTTCACGGTGACCGTCGCGCCGGGAACTCCGGCATCGGTGGCATCCACGACCCGTCCCGAAAGCGCTCCGGTTACCTGCGCCCAACCGCATTGGGCGAAAATCGTCGCGATACCGATGAAAAGCAGTTTCTTCATGCACTCTCCCGTGTTTCAACGGCTCAAGATTTGAATGTCATTCTATACTGCTGCCCCAGTGGTCCAGGCCAAGCATCCGCGAAGCCGCACCTTCGGCTTTGCCCCATCCGAGCGCAGACATCCGGTCGGGATGCGCCGTGAACACAATCTGGAAACTGGCGGCTTCATCGGGACCCTCTGGAGACTTTCCCCTCATCGGGGACACCAAAGCCAAATACTTAAGAATAGTATAGATGTCTCCTGGTTCCGGCAGGGTTACATCGAACTCCTGAGTCTTGAGCCGTACGCGGGTTTCCCCCAGCGACAACTGATACGCCAGAAACGCGGCGCACTCGATCGCCGACTCAAACCATTCCTCCGATCCAAAGGGGACGTCCAGATCGAGATAAATCAGGACGCTCCTTTCCTGTTCCCGGGCATATTCCCGAACCTGGAGATCTCCGGTGTGAGCCGTCGCCTTCCAGTCGACGTGCCGGGCGCTTTCCAGCGCTTCGTAGGGCCGGATGCGGTAGAAATCATGGCCGCGCCCGCGTTGGATCATCTCCAGTTCGCCAGTGACGGCGGCCAGCAGCGATTCAAACCCGGGCTGCGGATCGAGGCAGGGATAGACCAGGATCTCGTGCCGCGCCGTGATCGTCTCACGGCGTTCGGAAAATCCGAAAGGGAAGCGCGTGGAGAATTGGAAACTGCGTTCCTTCTGCGCTCCCCGCCGTGGAAAATAAACGTCCACCGCTTCTTCTGCGGTCCCCCCTCCCGGTAGCACGGGGAAGTAAAGAATAGTTTCGAAACCGCTTTCCGCTACCCCTTCGAGGTGAATGCTGAAGGAGGGAATCCAGCGCTTCGTATTCTTGAGGCGGACGCCCGCGCGAACTTTCCGGCGTGCCGAGATGTGCTGTGGCAGAAACAGCTCCAGCTCCAGTCCCGCCAGGCTCAGTTTGCTGATGAACCCGGAGATCATGAAGGTAGCAAGCATCGCCGCCAGGATCAGGAACATCAGGTTGTTCGCGGAAACGAAGGCGATCATGGCCACGATCAGAAGAGTCGCTGTGTAGGCCAGGCCGGTGCGCGTGACCTGCTGGCGCAATCGCGGCGGCCATAGCGACTTGCTCCGAAGCCAGGACTGGAGCGCGGCGAGCACGATGGCTCCAGTGTATCGTTCGCAAAGTGGGGCAGGTCTCCAGACCTGCCGCGGGTTTTCAGCCAGCCAAGTCTTAGCTCCCTCGCGACGCTACCCGCGCCACGGCGTTCACGATCTTGCGGTAGGGAATCTTCTCGAACGAATCGAAGCCGATCCATTCGCCATCCCGCCAGCTCGATCCCTGCCAGCGCACCAGAATCGCCAGATGCTCCAGGTCCGGACTATCGGCAGAAAGGGCCGGCGAAATCCCCGAGCACAAGTCCCGCAACCGCCGATCCATTGAGGCATTTTCCAGAAAAGCGGCATCTTCCGAAAAAGAAAACGCCCGCGGTTCCAGCCACCGTCCCGCTGCCAGAAATACGAGAGCGACGCTCTCCGCGTTGGCCGACGGCACCACCGCAACCCCCGCCAGACCATCCAACACCCGGGCCAGATCCCCCGCGCTGGTCTGCACTGCTTCAATGCGAACGAGCCGCTGATGCATGCGTTCCGCTTCCTCGAACTGCATGGCGGCGCTGGCCTGATCGCGAGCCGTCTCGGCGGATTCGTGCAGCGAATCTCCATCGGTGCGCAAAAATTGTTCGACGCGCGCTGCTTCGCCCCGGTATTCTTCAACCGACACCACCTGCTGGCACGGCCGCAGGCACTTGTTCATTTCGCCGTAGATGCAGCCAGGATGATCGGGCGCGGGAGCGAGGTTCTCCTCGCAGCGCCGCAGTTGGAACAGGTCCAGCATTTCGTTCTGGAAGCGCTCCGCGGCGGCGCGCCCGGCAAACGGTCCATAGTACAAACCGCGGCCCAGCCGTGTCGTGAGCATCGTTCGCGGGAACGCATTGTCGACCGTCAGCCGCAGAAACACCGGTGGCTTCAAACGTGTGATGCGCGACACATCATCCGGGAAATGCAGCTTCGCGAGCTCCAGATGAATGAGCGCCGATTCGAGCTTCGATCCCGTGAGCCAGTACTCGATCCGCTCCGCCACCCCACTGAGATTGAGAACGCCGGACAGACGCTCGCGATTCGACAGCAGCCGCTTCAGGCGACGACGCAGGAAAGCGGTCCGCGCTAAATAGGGCGCCCCCTGGCCGGCCCACAACAGGAACACGGCGGGGCGGTCGGGGATCGATTCCAGATCGGATGGGAGCGCGGTGAGCGGTGCGCGCATTCGCTCTTCAATTGTAGCCGGGACTTTCGGGTTAACCTCGAAGTATATGCTCTCTCCGGAGCGCACGGCCGCCCGCGTCGCCTTGGCCGGAATCGCGGCGAGCGCCGTGCTCGCAGCCTTGAAGACCAGCGTTGGCTTGGCCGCGCACTCGGTGGCGACCGTCTCGGACGGCGTGGAATCGGCCGCCGACGTGATCTCCTCGGGCTTGGTCTATGTGGGACTGCGGATCGCCGCCAAGCCTCCCGACGAGGACCATCCCTACGGCCATGGGCGCTTTGAAACGCTGACGGCTCTGGCGGTGGGTGTCCTGCTGGCCGCCGCGGGCGCTGCGATATGCGGCCACTCGCTCGAGGTCAATCAGCAGACTCCCGCGCTGTTCGCCATTTGGCCGCTGGCGCTGTCGATCCTCACCAAGGCGGTGCTGGCCGTGGTGAAAATGCGGGCCGCCCGGGCTGCCCGCAGCGCCGCGCTGACCGCCGACGCCTGGAACGATTCCGTCGATATCCTCTCGGGGTCCGTGGCCCTGATCTCGGTGCTGCTGGCGGTATACAATCCCACTCATCTGCATGATGCCGATCGGTACGGCGGGTTCCTGATCGGCCTGATCGTCATCTTCATGGGATTCCGCGTCGTTCGGGAGACGGCGCTGCAACTCATGGACACCATGCCTGAGCCTGTGCAGATGGCTGCGCTGCGTGCCGAAGCGCTGGGCGTCCCAGGAGCACTCGGAATCGACAAATGCTTTGCCCGCAAGACCGGGCTGCGCTACCATGTCGATCTGCACCTGGAAGTGGACCCCAACCTCACCGTGATGGAATCGCACGAAATCGCCCGAGCGGTGAAGCGTCACCTGAAGAATCGCCTGGATTGGGTAGCAGACGTTCTGGTTCACGTGGAACCACACCTATAATGGAGAATCGCGAAATCGCCCGCATGCTGTGGGAAACCGCCGACCTGATGGAGATCGCCGGCGAGGATGGTTTTCGTATCCGCAGCTACCGCAACGCCGCTTCGGCGATCGAGGGTTATCCGGAACCTGTCTCAACAATCCTCAAGGATCCTGCGAAGAAAGTGACCGATATCCCAGGAATCGGCAAGGGGATCGCTTCGGCGCTCGAGGAAATCGAGCAGCGCGGCAGCTTCGACCGTCGTGATCAGATGCTTGAGGTATATCCTCCTACTGCGCTGGAATTGCTAAAGATCCAAGGGCTTGGCCCGAAGGGAATCCGGACTCTTTTCGAAGCCTATCGGGTTTCCACCATCGACGGTCTGGAGAAGATCTGCCAGGAACAGAAGCTCCGCGAGCTGCCCCGAATGGGAGCTAAACTCGAGGAGAGAGTCCTCCGGTCGATTGCGGCCTACCGGCAGCGCGCCGGACGTTTCCTGCTGAGCTTCGCCTACGGCATCGCCGACGAGTTGGTCGCATTCCTCAAGACGATACCAGGCGTCGACACGGTGACTCCCGCAGGCAGCCTCCGCCGCGGAAAAGAGACCGTGGGCGATCTCGACCTGCTGGCAACCGGCCCCGGCGCCGAAGCTGCCATCGAGCAGTTCACCCAGCATCCGAAAGTTCATGAGGTGCTCGGAAAGGGCCCCAACAAAGCCAGCGTCAAGTTCGGTCTGGAAGGTTTGCAGGTGGATCTGCGAGCGCTGCCCAAGGAAAGCTATGGCTCCGCGCTCCAATACTTCACCGGCAGCAAGGAGCACAGCATCGTCCTGCGAAGCCGCGCGCAGAAAATGGGCCTGACGCTTAGCGAATATAGCCTGGCAAAAGTAGACACCAAGGAAATCGTGGCGCGCGAGACCGAAGAGCAGATCTACGAAGCGCTGGGCCTGCCCTGGATCCCTCCGGAGCTGCGCGAGAATCAGGGCGAAATCGAGGCGGCCGAGGCGGGCAAGCTGCCGAACCTGGTCGAGCTTGGCGACATCCGCGGCGATGTGCACATGCACACGACCGAAACCGACGGCCGGGCGACGCTCGAAGAAATGGCCGAGGCGGCGCGGGAACGCGGATACGAATACATCGCCATTACCGACCACTCGAAAGCCCTGGCGATGGCCAACGGACTCGACGAAAAGCGGGCGATCGCCTTCGCGCACCAGGTCCGCGAGATGGACCAGAAGGGGCTCGGCATCCGCGTGTTCTCGGGCCTCGAATGCGACATCCGCCGCGACGGCACGATGGACCTGGAGAACGACGCACTGGGCGAACTCGATTTCGTGATCGGCAGCGTCCACAGCTACATGAATCTGGAAGCTGCGGAAATGACGGATCGCCTGCTGCGCGCGCTCGAGTGTCCGCACCTGCGCGCCCTGGGGCATCCCACGGGCCGTATTCTTCTAAATCGCGATTCGTACCCGTTCGATTTCGACGCGGTGGCGGCGGTGGCGGCGCGGCGCAATGTATATCTTGAAATCAACGCCAGTCCCGAGCGCCTCGATCTCACGGCATCCCTGATACGAGCGGCCAAAGCGCGCGGGGCGAAATTCGTCATCTCCACCGATGCGCACCATCCCAAGCATCTGGCCAACATGCGGTACGGAGTCCTGATGGCGCGGCGCGGATGGCTGGAGCAGGGCGATATTCTGAACACTCTGCCCGTGGAACAGTTCGCACGGGCGATAAAAGACAAATGAAACTCATCTCCTCAACGGAACTCATCCGCACACCCATTTTTCACGTGACCTCGGATCGCGCAATCGACCCCGACGGCTTCGAAATCAAGCGCGCGATCGTCCAGCACGGAGGCTCGGCGGTCATGATGCCGATCGACGAGCGCCGCCGCGTGCTTCTCGTCAAGCAATACCGTCTGCCTGCTCGCCGCTACATGTGGGAGCTGCCCGCGGGACGCGTCGACGAAGGCGAGACGCCGCTTCAAGCCGCTAAGCGAGAGCTGGTGGAGGAAGCCGGCCTGCGCGCGAAAAAGTGGGCCAAGCTCGCCGAGTTCTTTCCGAGTCCCGGGTTCCTCGCGGAGAAAATGACGATTTACACCGCGCGCGAACTTACCCACGGAGAGGCCACTCCGATGGAAGACGAACGCATCGAAACCAAATGGTACACCGCCCGCGAGATCGACCAGCTGATTCAGTCGGGCAAGATCATCGATGCGAAGACGATGATTGGGTTTCTACGCTGGCAGAGATACCTCGGAGGAAAGTAAACATTTTCTCCAGAGCTTGCGCGCGATGGCTCACCAGCATTTTGTCGCCGATCGCGGCTTCCCCGAAGGTGCAGCCGAAGGGCTCGTAGTAAAACAAGGGATCGTATCCGAATCCGCCCGATCCGCGCGGGGCTTCCAGAATGCGGCCTTCCACAGCGCCGCGAAATGTCCGAACCAGCTTGCCGTCTTTCACCAGGGCAATGACGCAGACGAATCGCGCCGTCCGGTTCGCAATACCGTTCAGCCGTTGCAACAACAGAGCGTTATTGGCGGCGTCGGTCGCCTCGCCGTTTAAATGTGACGCCGCATAGCGCGCGGAATGCACGCCGGGAGCGCCTCCCAGCGCGTCGACCTCCAGTCCGGAATCATCGGCGAACAGATATCCGTCGACGAAGCCGCCATAGTATTCCGCCTTGCCGATGGCGTTTTCTTCGAAAGTCTCGCCGGTTTCGTCAGGCGGCGCGACAGGGCCGGGAAGCTGGCGCAGATCAAAGTCCGGAGCGGCGAGCTGGAACTCCCGTAATTTTCCCGGATTCGACGTCGCGCAGTAAACCGTCACTGATTTTCGAATTGTTTCTGGATTCTCACCAGCTCGGCGATCCCTTGCCGCGCCAGCGCCAGCAGTTGGGCCAACTGGGCGTCGTCGAACGCGGTCTTCTCGGCCGTCGCTTGCACCTCAACGAATTTCCCCGCGCCCGTCATCACCACATTCATGTCCACCTCGGCCGACGAGTCTTCCTGATAGCACAGATCGAGCATTGGCGTGCCACCGATGATCCCCACGCTAGTGGCGGCTACAAAATCGCGAATGGGCGATTTCTTGAGGGTTCCGAATTTCACCAGCTTCCGCAAAGCCCCCGATAGCGCGATATAGGCTCCCGTGATCGCGGCGGTGCGGGTTCCGCCATCGGCCTGGAGCACGTCGCAATCGAGGATCACGCTACGCTCGCCGAGCGCGTCCATATCGATCACCGATCGCAGCGACCGTCCGATCAGGCGCTGGATCTCCATGGTGCGGCCAGAAGCCCGGCCTTTCGATACTTCCCGGGCCGTCCGTGTGGAGGTCGCCCGCGGGAGCATGGAGTACTCGGCTGTAACCCAGCCTTTCCCCGAGCCGCGCAGGAACGGCGGAACGGATTCTTCCACCGACGCAGTGCACAGCACGCGTGTGTTGCCGACTTCGATGAGCGCCGAACCTTCGGGCGTCAGCAAATACTCCGGGGTGACCTTCACCGGCCGCATTTGGATGGGCAGTCTCTGATCGATACGCATTGAACCTTTAGCTTCCGCTTCCCGACCGCAGGACCAGATAGAACAGCCAAAAAATCAGGCCGAAGCCCAGGGCTATGATGACCGCGCAGGGAAGCAGCCCCCGCTTGGAGTCGGGTTTCTTCTTTTTCGATCCTGCTGGTTTGAATTTTGCCATTCGAACGTTACGCTTTCGATCTTAACGCGCCGCAAAACGTGGTTCCCGCAGATATTTCAGCAAGGCATCGGCCGAGCCATCGAAAAATCCGTCCAGCAACTGCTTCACGGCGAGCTCGCGCAACGTATCGCGGCTAAGCTTGGGCCGGTAGATGTAGGAGCGCCCCGGTTTGCGGCGCGTGACGAAGCCGCGCTTTTCCAGACGATCCAGCAGCGTCATGACGGTGGTATATGCGAGCACGCGCTCCTTCGAAATGCCCTTTCGGACGTCGTGTACCGAGCCCTCGCCGAGCTGCCACAGCGCCCGCAGGCACAACAGTTCGAGCGCGGGCGGAAGGCCCTTGGAGGATGCGGCCGGCTTTCTCAAGAGTTGTTGCCAAGAGCCCCGCGCAGCTTATCGGCGAACGCGGACGCCGGCTCGGGCGCTCGCGGCGGAGCCGGTTTCGATGCGGAAGTGTCCATGGCCGATGCGGGCGCTGCGGCAGGAGCTGGGTCCAGATATTTCTGCTTTTTCAGCGCCGCGCGATCCAGCGCCGAATTGTAGCCGGTCCACTCACCTGTGACCTGCGTGTCGCGGTCGATCAACGCCCGCATGCATTCCATCTTGGAATCCATATTGTCCAGCAGATGCAGCAGCAGAGCCTCGGGGAACATCGGGATTTTTGGCGAGCCGAAGGCCAGCTCCCCGTGATGAGACAGGATCATGTGCACCACCAGGTCCCGCAGCCGCGGCGGGAAATCCGGCATGAGCCGCAGCTTGTCGAGGACCATCTGCGCCCCGATCTGAATGTGCCCCAGGAGCTGACCCTCGGTGGTGTAGCCGAAGCTCCGCGCGTAGTGCAACTCGCGGATTTTGCCGATATCGTGCAGCAGCACACCGGTGAGCAGCAGGTCGAAATCGATGTGGGGATAGTGCGCGGCGCTGGATTTTGCCAGCGTGCAAAGCGAAAGCACGTGCTCGATCAATCCGCCGATCCAGTTGTGATGGACCGTCTTGGCGGCCGGCGCGGTGCGATAGGCCAGCGCGACTTCCTCATCCGCGAAGATCGCTTCCAGCAGATGTTTCAAATGTGGCTCCGACATGCCCGCGATCCAGCCTTGCAGCTCGCGGAACATTTCGTCGCGGTCGCGCCTGGAAGCCGGCAGATAGTCGGCCAGGTCGATTTCCGACTCCGGCACCGGCTGGATCTTGTGCAGCGTAAGCTGCGGTCGGTTCTGAAAGATCTGCAGCAGGCCCTTGATACGCACGAAATCGTCGCGTTCGAAGGTATTGAGAGCTTCCGCCGCGTTGTCCCACATCTTCGCGTCCAGCTCGCCCGTGCGGTCGGTCAGAGTCAGCGAAAGGTAGGGATCTCCCGATTTTTTCTGGCGCACATCCTTGTACGAAACCAGGAATATGCCGGTGACCGTTTGATTAGGCTGAAGCTCACTAAGGTAGGGCGACTTCATTGACTCCTAGCGTGACGATGAGGATCCCGCGGCCTTCGTGCCGGGGATCGGGATCAACCCCAGAACCTTCTTCTTCGCCGGATTCAGCAGGACCTCCTCCTTGGTGACGGTCTCGGGCTTGAGCTGCGCCGGATCGCTCCACTTCGTGTCCTTGCCGGGGGCCGCGCCCGTGTCCTCGAATCCGGGCTTGATCTCCAGGAAGGAGATATCGCGCAGCTTGGTGAGATAGGCGCGCAAGGCCACCTGCTGGCGGGACCCGAGAATACGGTTTTGAATGTCGTTTTCGACTTCTTCATAGCCCGCCAGGCCAGCCTTGTAGTGCTCCTCGACTCTCAGGATCAGCAGCGCGTTTCCGATGTTGATCGGGTCGGTGACCGTCCCGCGTTCTTTATCCCAGACCGCCGCCTCGATGGCCGGTGCCAGATCGCCCTTCTTGTAAGGATCCAGCGCGCCGCCGTCTTTGGCCGTTGGCGAATCCGAGTTGGCTTGCGCCAGCTCATTGAATCGTTCGCCCCGGCGGGCCCGGTCCACCAGATCCTTGGCTTTCTTCTGGGCCGCCGCGAGAGCCACGGGATCGTCCTGCTTTCCCTGGGTGGAAACCGTGATTTCTCTAAGGAACACGCGCTCTTCGCGCTGGAACTCGTCTTTGTGAGCGTCGTAATAGGCGCGGATCTCGTCGTCCTTGAACTGAATCTTACGCATCACTTCTTCGCGGATGACGGCCTGAACATAGAAGTTCCTCTTGAGGTCCTCCTTGAAGTCTTCATAGGATTTTCCGGTTTCCTGGCGAACCAGAGCCTGGAATTTCTCGGGATCGGCCGTACCGGTCTGGCGCTGAAGATCGGCCAGATACTTGTTGACGTCGGGATCCACCTTCAGCTCCAGTTCCTTTCCTTTCTGGACCAGTAGAAGGTTGTCGATCTTGTTCCGCAGCAGATTGGGGGTTTCGTCCCGCAGCGCGTCTTCCAGGCGCTTGCCGCTGTAGCCGCCCGTACGGTACTGCTTTTCGAGATCGGTGCGGTCGTGCTCGAGATCGATATTGGTGACGATTTCTCCGTTCACCTTACAGACGATCTGCTCGACAGTGACCACCTCCGCCAGGGACGCGATGGTGAAGGACGCGAGTCCCGCGGCGACAAGACCGAGATAACGCATGGTTCGATTATATCCCGGCGCCCTCTGCGCGGCGACCGTATTGGTTGGCATGCGGAGATCGCTGCAATTTGTATGCCGGGCATAAAGCCGCGATTTCCGCAGGCCAATCGCTACGGATGTGTAGTGGCGCCCGCACACTGGGCCTCCGCCTCTCGCCCGTCAGGACGGCGCCGTTCATCCTGTTAGAATGAAATTTCCGCCTCATGCGCCGCGTCCTGCTTGCTTCCCTTGTATTGCTGGTGTCTTCTGCCTGCAATCGCTCCGCGCCAGCCGGCGTGGCCGCCACGGTCAACGGACGCGCCATCACTTTCGCCGACCTCGACAAGCAATATCAGTATTCCCAATTCGGACAATCCGAGCACCCCAGCGACGACCAGGTGGCCATCCAGCGCCTGGAGGTCCTGCGGACGCTCATCGACAACGAGATCATGCTGCAGCGCGCCGAGCAGCGCGGCCTGATGGCCACCGATTCCGACGTGGACGCGAAATTCGCCGAGCTCAAGGCGCCCTATACGCAGGAGGAGTTCCAAAAGCAGCTGAACGAACGCAAAATGACCGTCGAGGATCTCAAGGCCCAGCTCCGCCGCGATCTTAGCGTTCAGAAGCTACTGAACAAAGAAACCACCTCCCGTATCAGCATCTCCGACAAGGATATTGCCGACTTCTATAACGCCAACAAGGCCAACTTCAATCTGCCGGAGCCGCAGATTCATCTGGCGCAGATCCTGGTTACCCCCACGCCCAACCCGAACGTCCGCAATCTGCGCAGCGACAAGGCGCAGAATGAGGCCCAGGCGCGCAAGAAGATCGACAGCCTCTATGCCCGCGTCAAACAGGGCGAGGACTTCGCCATGCTCGCGCAGAATTATTCCGAGGATCCCGATTCGGCCCAGGCCGGCGGCGATGTCGGCTTCGTGCGCGAATCCGCACTGGAGCAGGCCAATGCGGATCTGCGCAAAGCGATCATGGCGCTGCAGCCGGGCGAGGTGACGCCGGTCGAGCGCACCCCTGAGGGTTATCGGATCCTGAAGGTCATCACGCGCGAGCCGGCCGGCCAGCGCGTGCTGGACGATCCCTCCGTGCAGCAAACCATCCGCGAGACGCTGCTCAATCGCAAAGATCAGTTGCTCAAAGCCGCTTATTATGAAGTCGCGCGCGACGAAGCCAAAGTGATCAACTACCTCGCGTCCAGCATCGCCGGTAGCAGCGAGCAAAAATAACTGCTTCCGGCGATGGCGATTTTCCTTACGCTAAAGGCATCACCGCCAGCCTGACCTGGGGATCCGTGCGGTTGTAAAGGTAGTAACCGCCGTCGTAATTGTCGTAATCGATGTAAAGGTCGTCGGCGTCATACCAGTTGTCGGACCAGTATTCCGGCCACGGATCTAACAGCAGGAACGAATACCCGCCGTAGTCGAAACGCGGATAGCCCATATACATCACAGGGCGCGTTTGAAGCCGGAAGAAGTGCCGGCTGCCGAAATACAGACCGAAACTCGCCTGAGGGATGTAGAAACCGCCGTAACCGCCGCGCTGCGCCCAGGTGCGATGATCGGAAGCCCAGTTTCGGGCGCGATCCTGCTGCCAGCTGCTGCCGCCCTGCCAGGCGCCCTGACGTTGCCATCCTTTCTGCTGCTGCCACGAGCGCGCCTGTTGTTGCGAGCGCTGCTGGGGTTGATAATTCTGCTGCGCACGTTGCGGCTGCTGTTGTTGCTGCGGCTGCTGCTGATCCCGTTGGCGAGGCTGCTGTGCACGTTGGGGCTGCTGTTGTTGCTGCGGCTGCTGCTGATCTCGTTGGCGAGGCTGCTGCGCACGTTGCGGCTGCTGTTGTTGCTGCGGCTGCTGCTGATCCTGTTGGCGAGGCTGCTGCGCACGTTGCGGCTGCTTTTGCTGCTGCGGCTGCTCCGCACGCTGAGGCGTAGGAACCTGCTGCGGCACCGCTCTCGGCTGTTGCTGCGGACGCGTGCCGGATTGAGGTTGCTGTTGTTGCTGCGGCTGCTGCGCACGTTGGGGTTGCTGCTGTTGTTGCGGGACCGCTCTCGGCTGTTGCTGCTGTTGCTGCGGACGCGTGCCGGATTGAGGTTGCTGCTGCGGTGTCTGCTGTTGCTGCGGTTGCTGAGCGCGTGGCGGCCTGGCCTGCTTCTCTTGCTGCCCTTGTTGCTGCGGCCTGCCCTTATCCTCCTTGTCGGATTTGCCCTTTTCGCCATCTTGCTGCGCGTCCACGGGAACCATCGCGCCGAACAACAAGCCTATGCCGATGGCGCTAGTCACACGGGTGAGTCTCATATGCGTTTCCTCATTTTTTTCCGATCCGATTGCTCTCAAAGCAATCGGAGGTCCAAACAGAAAATTAGCAGTGCGCCCAGCGTTTTATGGCTCTTTGGCGCTGCTCACCAGGAAAAATCTGCCACCCCCCTGTTTTGCCCGGGCACTCGGGACGAATCAGCGCGCCGCCCGATAGCTTCCCAGCACCCGCAGAAAATCCGCGAGTTCGCCCAGGTGCGCCAGAGCGTTCTTCACGGCTGCATCATCGCTCCGTCCGAGCAGATCCAGATAGAACAGGTACTCCCACGGCTTGCCGCGCAGCGGGCGCGATTCGATCTTCACCAGGTTCAGGTCGCGCAGAGCCAGCGCACTCAACGACCGGAACAGTGCGCCCGGGATATTCTTCGTCGAAAATACCAGTGACGTCTTCCAGGGGCTCCGCCCCTTTTGAGCGCCGCGAGCCTTAGAGCCGTTCGGTTCCAGCAGAAAAAAGCGCGTGTAGTTCTGCGGATCATCCTCAATCCCGCGCTTCAGGATGCGAGCCTTGTAAGTCTTCGCCGCCAGCTCCGAGGCGATCGCCGCGCCGCCCGGCGGCCGCTGTTCCATGATCATCTTCACGCTGCCGGCGGTGTCGTAATACACTTTGCGCTCGATGCGCTTGTGGCGCGCGAAAAAATCCAGACATTGGTTGATGGCGACCTCGTGCGAATACACTTCCCGGACCCGGGCGAACGTCATTCCCGGCGGTGCAATCAGGTTGTGCACGATGCGCACATTGGTTTCCGCCGTGATCGCGAAGTCATACTTCAGCATCAGGTCATAATTCGCATAGATCGATCCGTGCAGCGTGTTCTCGATGGGAATCGCCGCGGCGTCCACCGATCCTTTATGGAGTTGCGCGAAAACCTGATCGAACCTCTCGCACGGAACGGGCCGCGCCTGCGACCCTAACAATTGCTGAATCGCCTGCTGGCTGAACGCTCCCAGCTCTCCTTGAAATGCGACTTTCATTTTTCTTTTAAGGTTTTCCATGTGACCCGTTCCAGCGCCGGGCATCCGGCGAAGGCAGTCCGATTAAATCCAGCACACGATCCACGCTCTGATCCACGATCTCGTCGACACTTTTCGGCTGGTGATAAAACGCCGGCATCGGCGGCGCGAGAATCGCTCCCATCTCCGCCAGCGCCGTCATCGAGCGCAGATGTCCCAGGTGCAGCGGCGATTCGCGCACCATCAGCACCAGCTTGCGCCGTTCCTTCAGTGTCACGTCAGCCGCGCGAATCACCAGATTCGAGCTGATCCCTGCCGCGATCGCAGACATCGTGTGAATCGAGCACGGCGCGATCACCATGCCTTCTGTCGGAAACGACCCGCTCGCCAGGCGGCACCCGATATCTTCCACCGGGTAGGAACAGTCCGCCAGCGCCTTGAAGTCGGCAGCCGCTTTCCCCAGTTCCAGAAACGCCGTGCGTTCGCCGGAGCGCGTCAGGATCAGATGGATCTCGGCATCGCCGGACGCGCGAAGTTTCTCGAGCAGCCGCCACCCGTAGATGGAGCCGCTGGCGCCGGTGATTCCCACCACCAGGCGAATGGTTTGATTTGCCACTCCCCGAATCTAACAAACCGAGTGCACAGCGCGGGGGGCGCTCACGAGGGAACAGGAAGCTCGCCGCCCGCTGCGTTGTGCGCGATTCAGATAGATCATAAGGGAATGGCCCACCAACAAGACGACTGGAAGAGGGCGGCTGCCGAGTCCGCTGTGACCCAGGTTGAGACCGGGATGATCGTCGGCCTGGGCACGGGCTCGACGGCTGAATTCGTGCTGCTGGCTCTGGCGCGGCGCATCCACGAAGGCCTGCGGATCACGGGCGTGCCTACTTCTGAACACACTGGGGCGCGCGCCCGCGATCTCGGCATTCCTCTAAACGAGTTGACCGGACCCATCGACATCGCTATTGACGGCGCCGACGAGGTCGAACGAAACAAGCTGAGCTTGATCAAAGGCCGCGGCGGAGCGCTGTTGCGAGAAAAGATCGTCGCACAGGCTGCCTCACGCTTCCTGGTTGTAGTTGATGAGTCCAAAATCGTCACGCGCTTGGGCGCCGCACCGGTACCTGTCGAAGTGGTCCCGTTCGGCTGGCAGGCGACAGCCCGGCGGATCCAGGAACTCGGTTCGAAACCGGAGCGCCGCGATTTCGTCACCGATAACGGCAACTACATTCTGGACTGTTCCTTTGGGTTCATGGAGTCCCCCGACACTGTGGCGGAAGCTCTGAACCGTATCGCGGGTGTCGTCCAGCATGGGTTGTTCATCGGCATGGCGACCGAAGTCCACGTAGGCACTTCATCCGGCGTACAGGTGCTGAAGAAGTAAAAAGGAGACAGGTCGCAATGTTGAGGATCTTGCGGGAATAAGTAGCCTAGGACCTGTCCCCTTTTTCTTCCCCGCTTACGGCAGCTTCCGAAGGAGCGCCTTGGCTTCCTTCAACCGTTCGAACCGTTTCTCGGCGTCCTTAAACGCGCGTGTGTGCACGCATCGCCGAGCCCCCTCGTGCTCCGCCGGATGACGCAGGTGCAGCATCTCGTGATACATCACATATTCCACGGCCAGCCGCGGCGTTCCAGGCCGGTCCAGAATCTTGCTGATCACGATCGCGTTGTGCGAAGGATCGTAGTGCCCCAACATCGTTCGAGACGCCTGCTTGCTCCAGCCCAGCGTGGGCCGCGCCATCAGTCCGAAGAAATAGCGCAGGTTCAACTCTTCGAACAATTCCACCAGATCGAAATGCTGGCCCTGCGGCGGGTTCACATGCTTGCGCCCGCGGATCTCCCGCACCAGTTCGATACTTCGGCGAACATCCCGGCGATTGAGATAGCGCCGGTAGCGGTCATTACTCGCGGCCGGGACCGGACGGCGAAAGAGCTTGGAAAGCAGGATCTCGGCCAGTGCTTCGTGGACGCTCTCCGGCGCACCCGCCAGCGTGTCCGCGATCCGCACCAGCAGCGCTCCCTCCGCCAGACGGATTTGCGCGTTGGCGTTTGCGTATCGCCGCACCTGCACTTCGATCTGGGGCAGGGGAGTGCGCGGCTTCATCCGCCGGAACACGCGGGCGTAAATCTGTTCCGGAGTGGCCGGCTTCGTAGGCTCCCACGCCAGATCGAGCACTGGGCTCTCGACGAACATCTCCTTCGAAAGGTAACATGGAGCGTTGTACTCAAGGAGACAGACTTGGCAGGAGTGATGTCAGGAGTAAAGATCAGTGCGTTGGGTTGTTACGTGCCGCCCGGGATTCTCAGCAACCACGACCTCGAAAAGATGGTCGAGACCAGCGACGAATGGATTTTGCAGCGCGTGGGGATTTCCGAGCGCCACATCGCTACCGCGGATGTTGCCACTTCGGACATGGCGGTCAAAGCGGCTCGCGCGGCGCTGGAACAGCGCGGCATCGAAGGCAGCGAACTCGACGCGATCCTGGTATGTACTGTTACCCCGGACATGATGTTTCCCTCCACGGCTTGTCTGGTGCAGCATCAGCTCGGCGCCAGGCACGCCTGGGGATTCGATCTCGTTGCCGCTTGCTCCGGGTTCGTCTACGGACTCACCACAGCCGCTCATTTGATCAAAGCGGGCACGCACAAGAAAGTCCTGGTGATCGGAGCCGACACCATGTCGCGCATCATCGACTACACCGACCGCAACACCTGCGTGCTGTTTGGCGACGGCGCCGGCGCCATGCTGCTGGAACCCTCCGAGGACGAAGATGCCTTCATAGGATTCCTGAATGAGATCGACGGCTCCGGTGGCGACTATCTCAAAATGCCCGCCGGAGGCAGCCGCCTGCCCGCCAGCGCCGAGACCGTCCGCGATCACCTTCATTACGTGAAGCAGGACGGCCAGCAGGTGTTCAAATACGCTGTCCGCAAGATGTATGACATCTGCACCGAACTGCTGAACCGGCACAACCTCACGATAAAGGACGTGAAGCTGTTGATCCCGCATCAGGCGAATCGCCGGATCATCACCGCCATCGCCGAGCGCCTGGGAATCGATTGCGAGCGCGTGATCATCAATATCGACCGTTACGGCAACACCACCGGTGCGACCATTCCCCTGGCGACGCGCGACGCCATTGAGAGCGGAAAGCTCAAGAAGGGCGATATCGTTCTCTTCACTGCCGTCGGCGCGGGCTTTACCGTGGGCGCGAACCT
>DASYSG010000004.1:0-151111 GCA_036003585.1 Bryobacteraceae bacterium
AGAATCCACTTGGGTTGACAATGTTGTTTCGGAAGTGCGGCCGAACGTCCGCAACGAACTCCTGGAGTGATACTCCGCGCAGTTCCAGAGTGTCGCGAATCAGCCGAAGCGTGTGTTCGGTCAGAACTTGACCCTTGCTGCGCCCAAGAGCAATCAGTTCGCCTTCAGGCGAAGAGTACGCCAGCCCTGTATTTGTAAACCCATCTTGATGATGATGATCAGGCTTTGTTCTTCGCGTCTGCATTTCAGTTACGCCTCCTTGTAGTGCACTCGCCGGTCAAATCGCGCTCCGCCAATCGGCAGGATTATGCTTCAGAGGGAGGGAGCCGAACGCACGGAACCTTTAGCCGCTAGGTTCCGCGTCATGAAATGCCCCGTCGGTCGGTCGCTTTCACGGGCACCTTCGCACTTTGGTGGTGCCAACCCATGCGGATTCTGCCCCACCTGGATTAGCGACCTTCATGGGCCGCCGGCCCTGACGAACCGGGACAATCCCCAACGCGCATGGTTTCCGGGTATTCCCTTCGGCTAGGCGTCCTTCCGAACGCCGCCCTCCCCACGCGTCCCGCTGATGGCCCGCGGTTCTGGAAACCGCCGTCTCCCTTTAGGTTTCAACCATCCAGCGACGCACTGGATCTTTAGATCCGGCCTACCTTGCGGCAGGCGACTGCTCAAGCTCTACCCCCTTTCATCTGTTTCGCGAGGGTTATTCTGCGCGGGATTCCCGCGCGCACCTCGATTTTTAAGATTGTTCCGTTCTCGACATGGTCCAGCAGCGACATCAACCGGCGGACTTCGGCACACAAACCAAAGTCTGCGAGCGCCAATTCATCGCGGGCGGGTTCCTCGGAATCCAGTCGGATGTCTACCAACACGTTTAGTTCGAGACCAGAGAGGAGTGGCTCGCCATCGCACACTTCGAGATCTTGGACGCACCCGTAATTTATTGATTGGAAAAGCCGAACCAGGGACTGGCGCGGTGCAGAAAGGCGGGATAATTGTAGGTTATCTGGCGATGGCATTCGTCGATCCAAGAGCTGGATCGAGATGAATGCCAATGAGTGGGATCGTCAGGGCGGTGTAATGCTGTTCGATTCCGTCCAGGTCCACCAAAATCCCCGTTTTGCCTACTTCGCGTTGACTCGTGCCGTTGATGGAGGGACGACTCCCTTCAGCCTCAAGTAAACTACGATATTGCCGTAGTGCTCGTTGTCGTGCGTGGTATTGAATATTAGGATTGCACCGCGCGTTGTCTCAGTGGGTTTGTTGCCCAGTCCAGCTACTGTTGCCCGTTCAGCGAAGTTTGCATCCGTCAGCCCTTCATATACCCCATCGCAGTAGGTCAACGCATCAATCAGGGCCTTCAGCGCAGCATCCTTCGTTGTAAGCGTTTCCGCGTTGGTCTTCGATGGAAACGGCGCACCCTTTGCCGCTGAACAGAACAGCAAGTTCGCATTGGTCACGTGACCGATGAGTTGAGCGAAAGATCGAACTTGCGGTGTCGGCTTGAACCCGTAGCCTTCCGCCGGCATAGCTTCCGCGGCCTCAGCCAAGTTGCGGCGAATACTGGTGTGCATGGCTTTGGTGGTCGAGGCCAGCGAGGTTGAAAGTGCTTGATCTGCTCCCGCATCAGTGGTCTGGGCGAGCGCCGGGATAGCCAAGCTTGTAAGACACAGAACTGGAATGACGAAACTCATCGGTGCTCCTTAGCGATCGGGTGATGGTGTGGTCTTCCTAATCTTACACTCAGGTTGTGGCGAACGCGCTTCCATCGCATGGAAGAGGTCGACGGTTCGAACCCGTCCAGGTCCACCAATCTTTTCAGCGTGTTCGTCCCACCGCTCGCCTGGCGCGGACCTTCTTAAATAGTCTTAGAGTGACAGCTTTCTGAGCCCAGTCAAAGGAGGATACAATTTAAAGCTGGAGTTTGCATTCGTGCAAGTCATTGTCCGCAGTCCATCGCTGCTGTTCTTCCTGCTGGCAATCTTTTTCCAGCTTCCGGTGACCAGGAAGCCGGGTAAACCGCATGCCGGCGGCTGATCTTACGGGCCGCACTGCGCTGGTGACCGGGGCAGGGCGGGGGATCGGGCGCGCTATCGCCCTTGGGTTAGCGCAAGCCGGCGCCTCTGTGATGCTGAATGATCTCGACAAAGACGTCGTCTTCGAGACCGGCACGCTGATCGACCAGTCGGGCGGCATCGCCAAGGCCATGCCGGGCGACCTCACCAAGCCCGACTTCCCCGGCAAGCTGGTGAACGCAACGCTCGCCGGATTTGGATCGCTCGACATCGTCGTCAACAACGCGGGCTACACGTGGGACAACGTGATCCAGAAGACCACGGACGAGCAGTTCCAGGCGATGCTCGATATCCACGTTGTGGCTCCGTTCCGGGTGCTGCGCGCCGCGTCGAACTGGATTCGCGAGACCGCCAAGAAGGAACAGGCCGAGGGCCGCCGCGTGATGCGCAAGGTGGTGAACATCACTTCGATTTCAGGGATGGACGGGATCGCGGGACAGGCCGGATACGGTTCGGGCAAGGCGGGAATCATCGGGTTGACGAAGGTCATGGCGAAGGAATGGGGACGCTATAACGTCAACGTCAACGCCGTGGGCTTCGGGTTTATCGAAACGCGTCTGACGCAGCCGCTGGGCGGCGAGATCGACGTGCAGGGCCGCAAGATCAAGGTCGGCGTGCAGGAAGCGGCCCGTGAGACACTGCGGGCGCAGAATCCCTTGGGACGTTTCGGAACTCCCGAGGAGGCCGCGGGTCCCGTGCTGTTCTTCTGTTCGCCGCTATCGGATTACGTTACGGGAGAAGTGCTGCTGTGCTCGGGCGGCAGCAGAGTCTAGTGCTTCAGGTTGTCTTCGAACAGCTTGAAGATACGCTTGTACTCGTCGGCCCAGCTCTCTGGCCGTACGAATCCGTGATTCTCCACCGGGTACATCGCGACCGACCAGTTTTCTTTGCGTAATTCAACCAGCCGCTCGACCAGGCGCACGGTGTCCTGGAAGAACACGTTGGTATCCACCATGCCGTGGGCGATCAGCAGCGCCCCCTTGAGACCCTCAGCGAAATAGATCGGCGACGATTGCCGGAACGCCTCGGCATCCGCTTGCGGCGTATTGAGAATGTCGGAAGTGTATTCGTGATTGTAGTGCGCCCAGTCGGTCACAGGCCGCAAGGCCGCGCCCGCCGCGAAGGTGTCGGGCGAGGTGAACATCGCCATCAACGTGATGAATCCGCCATAACTGCCGCCATAGATGCCGAGACGCTTGGGATCGGCGCCCTGCGCGACCAGCCACTTCGCGCCGTCGAGGTTGTCTTCCAGATCCTTGCCGCCCATATGCCGGTAGATGGCCGTGCGCCAATCGCGCCCGTAGCCGGAAGATGCCCGGTAATCCATATCCAGCACCATATAGCCGTGCTCCATCAGGAAGTGATGAAACAGGTACTCGCGCGGGTAGTTGGCCGACCACGACTTGACTACGTTCTGGAGATAGCCCGCGCCATGGACGAAGACCACCGCGGGTCCGCCCGGCCGATAGTTCGCGGGCTTGAACAAGCGGGCCGGAATCATCGTCCCGTCGCGCGCGGGTACCTGCACGATGGGCGCGTCCTGCCATGAATATTCCCAAAAGTCTTTCGACGGGGAGTCGGTTCTTTTCTCCGCTTTCGCGCCGGGCTTGTTTTCGCCCGTGTAGATTTCGGGTGGGCGATTCACGTAGGAATAAATGTCCGCGAGGTACTTCTCATCGCGCGAAAGGATCACGCGGTGACCGCCGGGTTCGGTGGTGATCCGCGTCCGCGGCCCGCCATTGACGCTCATCGAATAGAAATGCCGTTCCGGCGCGCCCGCCTCGCTGGTGGTGAGGTAGAACTTCGAACTGTCGTTGGAAAGGTCGACATTGGTGACCTCGAACTTGCCAAAGGTGAGCTGCCTGGCATCGCCGCCCAGCGCCGAGGCTTTGTAAAGATGATCCCAGCCATCGCGCTCGCTTTCGAAATAAATCTCGTCGCCATTCTTGAGCCAGCCGAGTGTTTCATAACCTGGGCCATCCAGCCAAGCGTCGTCATGCTCGTGGAAAAGAGTAGTCGTCTTCCCCGACCCGGTGTCAAGGAGTTGAATCCAGCGATCCTTATTGTCGACGGAGCGCACGACCATCACGGCGCGGGTCCCTTGTTCATTGAACAGGGGCAGATCGAGATTCACCTGCTTATCGCTCAACCCAGGATCGGCCCATTGAACTTCACCCGTCACCGCATCTAAAACCGCCACACGCGTTCGCTCCTGGGGATCGCCGACATTGGTCCGCCCCTTGATCTCTTCGGTGTAACCGGACTCAGTGACGTAGTTTGGAACGTTGTCCGGCTTGTCGCCCTTGGGGCCATCTTCGATGAGGGCGATGACACACTTTTCGTTAGGACAGAGTTTCAGGCTCTTGACGCTCTGACGCTCCGCAAGCTCGAACGGCTTGCGTGGATTTTCACGTTTCTTCTTGGCTTCGTCGGCGTCTTTCTGCCCGATGCGGTCGCGCACCGCGGTAAGCAATTCCTTCTCCTGCTTCTTCAGGAACTCCTGGCTGCTGTCGGGTGCGGGCTTGGTTTCGGGCGGGGCGGGCGGCTTGATGTCGGTCATTTGCTCGATCAGTCCGCCATTCAGATCAAGTACAAACAGGTTTCCGCCGCGTGTAAACGCCACACGCCTCTCATCCAGCGTGAAGTGCGGATCTTTCTCGGAGTCCGTAGTCTTGGTAAGCTGCCGGGCCATGTCAGTGCTGAAGTCGTACAAAAAGACATCGCCATCCTGTACGTAGACGGTTCGTTTTCGATCGCGAGTCGTGTCGCCTGAGACGGGAGGCGCCGTCTTGGCGTCTTCTTCGCTCAACTTGCGCGGATATCCGCTTTCGCGAGGGACCATCCAAGTCTCGAACGGCTTGTCAATAGATTCGCTAGCCTGTTTCCATTGGAAGTAAATCCGTTGGCCATCGCCCGACCAGCGCACGTCCTGGGGCGGATAGCCGTAGAGCTGCGGCCCACGCATGATGTTATCGATGGTGAGCGGGAACCCGCCCTGGGCCGATGCCTCGTAGCGCTCGCCCACGAGAATCAGTACGACGAGGAGAGTCCGGCTCAGGATCATTAACTGCGATTATATGATGCTGCGGAGACGGCCCACGCCTTCCGCGAATGTCGCCGGTTCGGGCAGCAGGCTGATCACTAGAAACGCTTCGGCCTCGAAGTCGAAGAAGAACCCGGGCTGCACCAGCACGCCGCACTCGTCGAGCAGTTTGAGCGCCCACTCTTCTTCCGATCGTGTCCGAGGGACCTGGAGCACGGCGTACCAGCCGCCTTCGGTCTTGAGCAGTGTCGCCGGGGAATCTTGCATTATTCCACGCAACCGGGCAAGATTCGAGGCGGTGCGCTCGCGAATCTGCTGCATGATAAGGCTCGAAAGCGCGAGCAATCGGGGCAGGGCGGCTTGCACCGGCGTCGAAACGGAGAGGTAAGTGTCCGCGATCAGCTCCAGCGCGTCCATTGCCTGATCGCTCTTCGGTCCGCTGACGCCACCGTTTGCAATGATCCAGCCGAGCTTCATCTGCGGCAGTCCTGCGATCTTCGAAAGTCCGCTCATCGAGAACGTCAGGGCTCGCCGATTCCCCGCTAGGGTGGACACTCGGTCGGCTTCATTCGCGAACCCGTAGTCCCGAAAGACTTCGTCGGAAAGAATCGCCAAGCCGTGCTCGGCGGCGAGAGAATCGAGACGATCCAGCTCGGCGCGTTTCAAGAATGATCCCGTAGGGTTGTTGGGATTCACCACCACAATGCCCCGCGTCCGAGGCGTGATGGCCTGCTCCAGAGCGTCGAAATCAACATGCCAAATTCCGTCATAGCGCAGCGGATACTGGCGGATGTGGACCGACTCCAGGCCGGCCAGGAACTCGAACAGGGGATACGACGGCCGGGGCGCCAGGATCTCATCGCCCGGATTCGCAAGGAGCTTGAACAGATAGGCATAAGCCTCGCTCGTGCTGGCGGTGAGCAGAACATTCTCGGCGGGAACCTGCGTGCCGCGGTCGCGATAGTAGGCGGCGACCGCATCGCGCGCCGTATCGAGTCCCCGCGGCGAGGGATGGTAGCGCAGGGCGCTCGCATCGGAGAGTGCGGCCAGGATCTCGGCTTCGGGATAAATGAGGCCGACCCGCGTAGGGTTCGATTCGGTCAAGTCCAGGATCTGAGCGCCCGAGTTGCGCCTTTCTTCGAGCAGCGCGGAGAGGCGATTGGGGCGGAGGCTCCAATTCAGGCGGGAGGAAAACACTTTATTTCTTTTGAACCGGAGTAATGATGACCTCAGACGTGCCTTTATCGGCGTGAACTTCGACCATCACGTTGCGGCTGTGGGAATCGTCCGCGGCGGAGAGGAAACCGCCGTATTCGCCGCCTCCGCGGGCCTCCTTATGGACGCCGTTCCGCTCGAGCTGGCGCTCGTAAAAATCCAGGATCGTCTCGGCGGGATCTTTGGTCTGAAAGACGAACGCCGATCCGTTCGCACGGGCCGTGGATCCCGGATAAGCGGCGATCCACGCGGGCAGGGCATTCGGGTCCGCGGACCTCGTGCCGCAGGAGCAGAGCGGGAGGAGCAGAGCCGCCAGCAGGACCATCCATGCAGGGGCGCTCGGCACTTTCGGCATCAGGGTGCATGATAACACCCCTATTTGACGCCAGAAAGTTTGACGCTCGGGGGAACCTACGCTACCATGATGTTGCGGGGTGGAGCAGTCTGGTAGCTCGTTGGGCTCATAACCCAAAGGTCGTAGGTTCAAATCCTACCCCCGCAACCACTTCCACCGATTCAGACCCATATAGACCCACTTTAAGCACTGGCAACGGCTTTCTTCCTAGATTGGCGTTTCTGTGGTTGGGGCTTCCGTAACACCATCTCCACGACGTTGGTGTTGGCTTGACGCTTTCCCTCCGTCATGGCTCCCCTACCGTATACGTTCATGGTGGTCTGAATGCTCGCGTGCCGCATCAGTTCCTTCTGAACGCCGATGGACGCTCCCCCCGTATCCAGCCAGCTACGGTAGCTGTGCCTGAATGTGTGCCAGCCTACCCGCTCCGTGATCCCTACCGCAGTAGCCGCCTTGACGATATGGCGCTTCTGGATCTCCTCTTGATGGTAGGGACGGCCTGTGACTGGATTCGCAAACAACCAGCCTTCAGCGGTCGGGTAACACTGCTCACGATGACGGAGCAACGCTTCTGCTAACAACGGATCAATCGGTACCAAGTCCCGAGATGATTCCGTTTTCACTTCTCCCACACGTCCATGAACCACCCCCCGTTGAATAAGTAGGCTGCTGTTCTTCTCATCGAAGTCTGACCATTGAAGACCAACAATCTCACTCACCCGTAGACCAAGACACCCGGCAACCAGGACCATAGTACGGAATGGTTCCCGGATCTCTGCTAACAAGCTAGTGAATTGTTCGGTAGTCAGAACCGCAGGACGTTCCAACCGCTGTACTCCTCCTTTCACTCGTACAAGGTCCATCGGGTTCTTATCGGTCAGTTCCCAACGGATGGCACAATCGAAAATTACATGCATCAGCCCCCGGATGTGTCCCTTGGTCTTGGGAGCCACTGCTAGACCGTTCAACCAGTCCTCTACAGCCATCGGTTTCATGCCGGGGAGTGGAACAGCGTTCCATCGTGGCTTGATGTGATTGGTAAGGTACGACTGATAGCCACTTCGGGTAGAGTACCGTTGTGGCATCTCCTGCTGTTCATACCTACTGATGAGCACTCCCATGGTTAAGGTGCTAACGTCTATCAACGGACTCTCTGCATTGGCTCCCAGCAGTAACGCTTGGACCGTGGCAGACTTCCGTGCCGCTGATTCGCTGGGGAACTCTGACAACGTGCCAACAGTGGCAGATTGACACTTTCCAGCTTTGTAGTAACGCAACTCCCAGACCTTCTCTCCTTTCGCTCTTGTCTTGAGTCTCAAACTTCCGTATTGATATCTCTGCCGCATTTCGTTCTCCTTTATGCGGCACGAGTGGCTGGTACCGAGAATAGCTCACACTGTAGCCATCGGTCTAGTTCACTCGCACGGAAGCGCCAAAGGTCGCCTATACGCTTAGCCGGAACTTTCCCCATGCGGGCGAGTCGCTGAAGCGTTTTAGGATGGACTTTCAGAAGGTCTGCGGCCTCATCCGTGGTTAGTAGTGGCTCAAAGGGGATAGGTGTATTCATGTTAGGCCGCGATACTTTCGGGTGTAGCGCTGATCAACTCCCCATCACTGTCTCTCTGCGGGTATTCGTGTGTCGGTTCTGTACACCTAAGCTCTCCGCAGGTACCGCAGGGAAGGTGTTTCAAAGCGTTGCTGGTTTTGGTTATTGAATCTTGGTCTTTCATGCTGCAATCTCTTCTTTCGTTGTGACTCTTCGGATGTACTTTTGGTTTAGGCGTGGCGCGATCAGTGAGGAAAACTCTGCCTGCAAGTGCGGCGGATAGTTCTCAGGCTCAAGCTGACGCGCTTTTAACTCGGGATCGACTATCGCCTCAAATTCGAGCAGAGACAGTCTCCATCCGTCTATCTTGGATAGGTCGAAGCGCTCATTCGGCGTGATAGGTTTCCGCGTCTCTAGCCACTGCTCGTACTCCGCTTCGGCTACTCGGTCAGCCTTTAGCTTGGCGATCCTTAGCCGGTCATTCTTGATGTTTCCCATATTCTGCCTTTTAGCCGGGTAGCTTGTTGTTGCCGACTTGCTCTTGATACCCGGATTTGATGTAAATTAGCCCTTCAAACCCACGCCAATCGAAGGGCAGATTCGAGTTTTGACGCTGGGACGGGTTTTCTAGCCGGGAACGTCCCTAACTGGCTACCCTTTTTCGGAAGGGTCTCAGCGCTTCCAGCGATAACCAAAACAGTAGCTTCAGTCCCGTAGTAACTCCTGACGATCTTCAAGCTGTGACTCTGTCGGTCGTGGCCTAAACGTAATTTCCACGCGATCAGGAAGGTAGGTGATGATTCGCAGGTCTGGCTTGCCGGTTAGGACCAACTTACAGGGCTTTGGCCGTTTCTTCGTGGGTGTCTTCTTGGCTCTCATTTTGTGTTGGGCTTCTTTCTAAAAGTTTTCAATGCTTGCGAATCGCGTTCAAGCTGTCGCATCGCCCGGTCAATTTCTTCGCGGGTTATCTTCCGTGGCGGTTCCTGCGCCGGTGGACTGGGCGGGATTATGTAGATTTTCCGGGGCCTCATTTCGTGGCCTTCGCTTTCGTGGGTTCGTCGGTCTTGGTATCGTGTCGCGCGTGGATCGTGACTAGCTTCTTAGTCTCTGAATCGTGCGGGCGCTGGCGAATCGTCACCGAGTTACTAAGCCTCACGACATGGTTTCTTCGTTCAATACCGCGTGGGTTTCTCATGCTGCTTCATCCCAGGGAATGACTTCCTGATCCAGTTCAAAATCATCCAAAGGCGCGGATTCCTTCCTAGCGATGGTGGTGGTGGGTGTGTAGCGCTGGACAGGTCCAAGCTCATCTTTTGGCTTTACTGGCTTGGCGTACTGAACCTTGAAGATTGCGCCTAATCTGTGCTCTGGAGTCAGCGCTAGACCCTCGGTGTTGATTTCGGCGAATCGTTCGGGATCGACCACGACGCCGCTCTCGACGATCACGCGCGATACCGGCCTGCGGTGATCGAAGAGCGGATTGGAATAAGAGACGTTTCCGTTCTGGATCTTCACGCGGCCTCCTGCATCAACTGCCGGTAAAGATCCTTCACCGACTTTTGCCGGGTAGCAGTGCGCCTTGCGCGATCTCGCTCGCGTTCGAGGTTTTTGTCGCGCCACTTGCGGGACAATGCGCGGTATTTTTCGGGATTGGCGGCGTACCGTGCGCGACGGGCAGCGCGACGTTCCGCTTCTCGCTGCTCGTATGCAGTTACGAACGCGGTGGGATTTGATTCTGCGAGTTTCAATAGCTCTTGATCGGTCATGAGGTTTTCCTTAGTAGTGGTTTTTTGATTGGCGGAATTGGGATGCCGTGTTTGCGGCAATGGTGAATGACACTCCCAAGTGTCCATTCACTCCCGGAGCAAGATTTCGGCAGAACGGAGTTTAGGTGTTCGGCGATCTCCGGGCAGGTGGCACCCATTGCGGTCTGTTCACGGATCACGGCGGCAATGGCCGCGAGTATTTTTTTGTTCATCGCGTCACGCCGCCTTTCTCGTCTTTTTCTGATACGCGGCTAGGGCGGCTTCATACGCGGTCTTCATCTCCGCATGGATCAAGTGCCCCTGATCTTCAGTGAAGAACGCCAAAACAGGTCCGCTGTACTTCTCGAATGTGGCTGTGCGAGAAGCACCAGCTATCTCCGCTAGCTCTGTCAGGTCAGTTGGTAGAAATCCTTTGTTCTGCCAGCATTCAATTAACAGCTGGATGAGCCAGCCTCGTTGATAGTCGGTGAGTTTGCTTATACGTCGGTCACCGCGCCATTCTGCAACGTCTAGCGGCAGGAACCACAGTGGGTTAGATCGCGTCATACGGCCTGCCCTCCGTTCATCATCGCGGCAAGGTTCAAGTCATAAATGTCCGCGCGTCCTGTCTTCGTTTTCCACTTACGCTGCGAGTCTCGTAGGAGGTGGGCGAAGCTGCCCATGGGTATCAGCACAGGTGCCTGTCTGGACGACGCCATGACGGGGCGTCTGACGACGCCATGACGGGGCGTCTGGCGACGCGTCTCTCTCTGCGTATCAACTTCTGCCAATCTAGTGTCTGAAGAAATCATGGTTTATCTATCTCCTTAATCAATTTGTGAAAAACTTTTAGCGGTTCGGCCCTTCTTCTAGTCTTTTGTAATTTGGTCTGGTCTAGTTCTCGTCTGATATGATCTATTCTATTGGGGTGCGGTTTCCATGGTTTCAATGACTTGCAGACCACAAAGTGTAATTAGCGGGTAGTTAGCGTGTAATAAGAGGGTGGTTTATAGCCCACAATCTCGTCATAGCTGGTGGTCACAGGCGTCTTGGATCATGCGCCCGCCGACTGCACTATACCCGCCCTGGCTGCGTAGAACTCCCTCCTCCGATCCTTACGCAGAACCGGGTCCTTCTCGTCGCGCCAAGCGATTTCCAGAGCCTTCAGACTTAATAGGGCAGAGGATTCTGGTTCAAGTGGCAGGGAATTAGGTACTGACCCGACAACATCTGACCTTACATCACCTGACACGACATCACCTGACTCGACAACATCTGACGTTACGTTACTCGACACCGCTTGTTGTGCAAGTCGGATCATCGTGGCACGTCGCGCCCGGTGGTTCCTTGTATAGGTGCGCGCCCGCTCCCGTCTCGCGGCATCCTCAGCCGCGACCAATTCTAGGAATCCTGCCGGGTCCGTCTCGGCCAGCATCAATGATTGTTTCGTCATATTAGTTCCAGACCAACTCTCCGGCGGCTTCCATAGCATCCTTGATTTGGCCGAATGTCTTGCAATAGACGCATTGAGGCATCGAAGGCTCCCAGTCATCAGGACAGGTGCAGTCGCCGCCCGGAAGGGCTAGCCGAGTACGGCGGTCGATCTCCTCACGTACCGGTTGTAATTCAGCCGCCATCTTCTTTAGTTGTGCTTCAGTCATCTCATCCTTTCGATTTGCAGAAACCCGAACGGCCCGCGACTTCCGAACGCGAGCCGACCGGCGTCCAATCCCCACTTGAGGCAACTGGACCGTGCGCGGGAGATTGGAGGCACGCACGGCCCAGCTTTGATGACCCTACCCGGTTGGGAGGCAGGATCAAACTTGTTTAGTGGAACGATTTGCTAAGAGTTCCAGTGGGCGGCGGCGTCTTATCCTGACCACTCAGCCGCATGAACTCACCGCGCAATCTGGCGTACTCTCCGGGGTTGGTTCGCTTCAACTCCTGAGCACGCTGGCCGCATCCGGGATCGCTCCCGAAGTACGTCTGGCGTAGCTGCTCAAGTACCTGCTTATCGCGGGCCATGGCCGAAGTTACGGCGGCGAGGTGGGGATCTCCCCCGGCTCCGGGAGTCGTGGTCTTACCCTCAAGCACGCCAATGCGAGCCTGAGCCTGGGTCTTCAGGTCCTCATAAGCTGCCCGCATAACTTCCATCTCAGCTTGCAGCCTAATGATCTGATCTTCAGCCGTCTCTGTAATGGGCTTTGTTTCAATTACTTCACTCATGTAATCTCCAATAATTAAGGGTTGCGCTCACGCGGCACCACCAACGCCCATCACGATCCTGATGGGAGGATTGAAAAATAATCGTTGACACCGTGTATAAAGGTTGTTTCGAAGGCAACGCTGCCAAATCAGGCACGCGTTTGAGGTGGGCGTCCAAATACTACACGCACCAGCCCGTGCTGCGGATCGGTTACAGGTGAACTATCTTCTGGCGACGCGTTCGCGTTGTAACCCTCTACTTTACTTATCGGCCAATTCCGGGTTGGGAGCGATAGTACAAGGTCTAGAAAACAGACCTATGGCCCGGTTGGTCTTTACCTCACAACCCCGATGAGTGAAGGTCTGGCAGTAGTCTGCCACGTCACCCCTGCAAAAACTCCGGTTACCCTTGATTGAAGTCCAGCAGAAACGCCACCGCACAGGATGGCTCTGGGAAGCTCAGAAACGACGCAAGACGCATCGTCAGGTGTGGATCGAAGGAAAGGACTCCTACTGTGTGTAGTTCGTCGAGTAGGGTTTATTGTTCTAATTCACTTAACCCTCTATTACTATTATGTAGAAAACACCATTTTGTCAAGCCCCCTTCACGACGTAACTATGTCAAACGATGGCACATTGAGGTGAAAGAAATGTGCAGAACAAGGCGCTACAACGTGCAGAAAAAGAAAATCCGAAAACACTTGACACGAGGTCCACGCTCGCCCCAGAAGCCGATAGATTTCGTGGGAAGGGCGGTCTCTGCCCCTGATCCAGAGTAACTACCTGCCTGGTAATCCAAGCTAGAGTCAGTAATAGGCGCGTCTAATCCTAGTGTATTAGCGACGTAAAAAGGCAAAGTGTGCCAACCTAAGTTTTACGTAGTTATTCGTCGTTATAAGCGACGCAGCACACCGGGGTCGGAACACGACCCACCATCGTTTCATATACTTACAAGCTATATTTCGACGTGAGATCTTGGCGTCGTATCTCGCACTGCAATTATCAAACACCGGTCTTAAATAATCCCTCGATTTGTCTTGACTCGCTTGCCTGTCGTGCCTCAGAATGAGGCTGGCCCTGGTGCGTGATAAGTAAAGGTTATCGCGTGTTGGGAGTCAAACGGGACCGTAGCAAGTGTCACCTTGTCACGGCCCCTAAACACAGAACGCTTGATAGGAGCATTCAATGTCTACCACCAGTATCATCTATTCCGTCCGGTACTCCAATCCTAAGCTCACGGGCAGCACGAGCTTGATTGCAACCGGGCTAACATCCATCCGCAAGGCTAAACAGACCGCTAGTTACTACAGCGTCTCTGCCCCTCCAGTACATACGCACGTGTGCGAGGGTGGCACAGGCCGCATCGTCGCTGTGTACTTCAACGGGCAGCTAAGGAGAGAGTCAGCACAGAACGTCACCACACGGCTAGCCTGCGATCAATGCAGCGCTGCCAGCATTAACGGGGTCTTCTGCCATGAGACAGGCTGTCCCAACAGCCGGAAGACCTGGGACCCGGAACGCGGCCAGTGGATACGTTACGTCGAGTGCAGGGAATGCGGCTGCGACGTGGAACAAGGTGAAGTGTGCGACTGCCAGAACACAGAGGCAGCCCAATGAGCAAAAAACACTTCGTCGCCTTGGCCGATGCGTTGCGAGCAGAGAAACCAGCGGCACATTGGGACCCGAACAAGATGGTTCAGTGGCAGCTAGACGTTAAAGCTGTCGCGGATGTTTGCTGTTCATCTAATCCCAGGGTTCAAACGTGATCGCTGGCTAGCGTATATCAATGGCGAATGTGGACCAAATGGGGGACGCTGCAAATGAGCACTCCCACAATCGACCGAATTCCGCGTTACGCTCCCTCGCACGTCATCATTGCGTCGCGTACGGCGCTATTGCCCGTGCTGCGGTACATCGTACATCTGCCGAATCAACACCCGGCCAAGTGTCCCCTTATCGCAGAATGCACGGCGCTAGAACTGCAAACCGAATCCGGTTCCAGGTGGTACGGCTGCGAGCGAGCGTGGATCAATTCAGAGTTACGCATGGTTGTCATGGGCTTCGATGCCCGCGATGAAGTCAGAAGCAAATGGGCCGTAGCAAAGGGGGAATTATGAGCGACACCACGCTAGCTTTACAGGCAGTCGTCGCAGCGCACAAGCAACATCCGACAGCCACAGTAACGGAGCTTGCTATCGCTGCCAGTGTCAGCAAGAAAGAAGCAGCACGCGCATTGTCCGACGCATGGAACCATCCAATTGACACCACCACGGGCTTAGCGGTTTATCCAGTGCGAAAGACTGAGCTAGTTCAGCCGTTCGATCTGGCACAGGAGTACCAGCGTCACTCCAAGTCTGAGAACACGCTGCGAGCATACGATACCGGCTGGAAAGACTTCTGCCAATGGTGCGAATCGCACAGCCAGCAAGCCTTGCCTGCGTCGCCTGAGGCGGTCTCAGCCTACATTGCAGACTGTGCCAGTCGGTTGAAAGTCTCCAGTATTTCGCAGAGATTGGCCGCGATCACAGAAGCTCACCGGGCAGCAAACCTAGCCCCCCCCACGTCTGCTAGTGCTGTTAGGAACACCCTCAGGGGAATCAAGCGAGAACTGGGAACAGCCAGCGTGCAGAAAGCCCCAACACTATCAGCGGATATCTGCCAGATGCTAGAGAAGGCAGACGCGGGCTTGATCGGACTGCGGGACCGTGCGTTAATCCTGCTGGGATTCAGTGGAGCATTCAGACGATCTGAAGTAGTGGGGCTGGACGTGTCGGACCTGGACTTCGCCAAGGATGGCCTCAAGATCACGTTACGGCGATCTAAGACCGATCAAACAGGCGAGGGTAGGCTTGTGGGTATCCCCTTTACTGCAAACCCCCAACACTGCACGATTCGCACCCTGCAAGAATATCTAACGCAGGCAGGCATCACAGCGGGGCCGGTGTTTCGCAGTGTCACCCGACACGGTAAGGCGCAGGCATCGCGGTTATCGGGTGGTGATGTTGCGCTGGTAGTCAAGAAACTCTGTCAACGCGCTGGGCTTGATCCTGCTAAATACGCAGGGCATTCACTCCGGGCCGGTCACGTCACCTCTGCCAGCGTCGCGGGAAAGTCACTGAACAGCATCATGAACCAAACCGGCCACCACAGCGTAGCGATGGTCAGAAAGTATATCCGCGCTGCAAGCCTTTTTGTGGATAACTCGGCTAGCGGGCTGCTGTAGAACCCAAATACAGCGCTGTTGCGAATAAAGGGCCTTTCAGGAAACTGGAAGGCTCTATTTGTGTATCCAGCATGCTTGGAAAAGCTCATTTTCATTGGCAAACACGTCGAAAGCGTTGTTTTTTAGCGAGTATTGACGTGGTAATCAACCGGCTTATACGACGCTACGCAGCTAATTAACTACTAGACACTATCCATTAGTCGGTAATAAGTACCGATATACTGCCTCACTACACTACGCGTGGCGACTCTTCCCACTAGTAGTATTCTGCCTTACTCCATATCTATCTATAGTTTAGTGGCAGACGGCAGCTTATCTCCCATCCTTAAAAGGCACAGTCTGCCTCTGATTCGATTATCTTGCTGACTATATACCTTATCTGGCTTCTGGTAGCAGGAAAAGGGGGTGTTTGTTGGCCTCAGGTAGCGGGTGACTTCCGGGCTGATTTGATCGTGCTAGACACATAAAAAGTGTGCGTTGACATCCGCAACAATTGCCCGCACTATTACGCAATGGAACTTCCCTCAAACCTTCAACAAAGCTCAGATGCGTGGCACGAGTCGTGCCACATTTGCGGTAAAGTGGATCACTTCAGAGAACTAGAATACAACCCGTACCTTGCAGAGGAGAAGGGCGAGGCCGCCGGATGGACGTGTTTACCCTGCCTCAGGAAGTACAACCCTGTTTCCAAGGCTGAACGCGAGCACACAGAACTAGAGCGGATGATGGAGCTTCAATCGCCGTGAGCATGGCCGGTAAAGAGAAGGCTAAAGAGACTTGAGCGCCATCATCTAGGAGAATTGAAAACACATGAAAGCGATCAAGCGTGTCATCGAGTTCGTCACGTGGGAATGGCTCCTCACCAGAGCGCACCATAGTAACGGGTCCACCGTCATCATCACCCGTGCTTTTCTAACCGCTGCTGAACTGTGGATTCTGGCGCTGGCTCTCCGCAACTTTCTTGATCCGAGCCGTTCCTGGACGTTCAGCTCAATCGAACTCAGGAATCAACTCATTGGAACCGCGAGCTGGTTCGCAACAATTTTTGCCGCTCTGTACGTCGGGTACTATGCGCGCTTCAGTTCGCAGTGGACTTATCTCGCTGGTGTTTACAATCAGATCAAGGCAGCCGAGTGCAGAGGTACTCCTGACAATGGTGGGAAACTTGCCCTTGCTGATTGGAAGGCTGGTTTCATCGAGGACGCAGAAGAACTTCACCTCGCAACGAAACCAATGATGGCAGCGATAATTTCAGTTTGGTCAAAAGATTCTGAAACGCGGGAGGCGTTCATAAAACATGTCCCTGGAGGGGAAACTCGGCTCATTAACCTGCTGACGCGGATCGAGGGAAGTCTTCGCACGAACAGAGCACGCTGACCGGAGTGCATAAGGGCCGTGGTGGTTTTCGGGTAACCTGGCTTAATGTCAGTAGAGTTCAAACCTATCGTCGATGACGCTCCGCGTTCAATGCGCCACCCCGCCGTGCGGGAACAGCGTAAAGCCAAGCTCACTCTCCCACACATGGCCAAGCTGACTGAGTACGCTGCCCGGTTACGCCTGCGCGAACGGGTGGAAGTACCTGACTTCGATCCCCATGATGGCGGTATCGATGCGCGAGTTTTGTTCTTGTTTGAGAAACCAGGTCCTATGACGACTGACGGAAGCAGGTTCGGTAACCTGTCGGGTTCCGGCTTTATCAGCCGCAACAACGACGACCCGACCGCGGAGGCTATTCTCGACTTCATGCAAAAAGCTGGCATTCCACGAAATCTAACGGTTTGCTGGAACGTGATTCCGTGGTGGAATGGCACGCGCAAGGTCACAAGATCGGAACTAGAACAGGGCGCTGCTTGTGTCAAGGAACTGATTTCGATGCTGCCGAAGCTTTCAGCCGTCGTGATGGTTGGGCAGAAAGCGAGCAGAGCTGGCCGCTATCTCGAACGCACCGGACTGTGCTTATTCACTTCTGACCATCCTGGGCCTCTGGTGAGAGCCAAGTTCCCGGAACGTTGGAACGCCATACCATCCGAATGGGCGAAGGTTGCCAGACTATTTCGTGAATCACCAGAATCACAGTGAGCACGGCGACGCACGCACGTTGACCAGCCAACACATTCCATGCCACGCCCTGGCAACCCGCTGGCGTTCACTCTCTGCGATAACTCTGATACTCAACAGCCGCGCTAGAGTTCGAACAACTCGCAATAGTCCCGAAGAGGACCTAGCTCCAGGTGGATGGGCTTCAGGTTTTCGGTTTTTCCTGGAGGCACCCACGCAAATCTGAACTCAGCTTGATAAGCGTATCGGAAGTGCTTCGTAAACACGATGTTCACGCCACGTGTCCCCATTCTATAGGAGTCTCTGTACTCTACGGACCGGCACATAAAAGTCCAAGAGGGAAGAACTTCTTGCATTCTGGCCCTAAGACTTTCCCCGAATCGCCGAATGTCCTTGATGACCAGACACGCGTTTGCTTCAAAGTCATCGAAAAGCCGATTTTCATAACGCGAGCTGAAGCAGGACATGTAGTAATCATGTTCTAGGCTCTCAGTAAACCTAACGTTGCCAATGACAGGCATCTCCACCCATTGGCTGCTAGGGATTGTGCGGTCGTTGTTCGGGGGACGACGAACCTTTGCGCTGCACGATTCATAACGGAATTCTAACTCTGAATCTCGCACAGCATGATTGAGCGAGGGATCGCGATAGTAGCTAGCAGGTGCTACGCGGAGGGCACCCACAGTTAATAAGGCTCTCAGATGTCGAACGCTTCCGTACTTTAGCAGGTAGGCCGATGAAGGTAGCGCGCGCTTATTCCAGAGAGTGGATGCGGCGGTCACACTCGGATACTTAGCGTTGTCGAAGTGAAGGTGCTTGACGGCAAACCCTTCGTCAGGCCATCCCCGCAGCCTCAGTTCCTCGATCACATGCACCAGCATTTCTGAATACGGGTTTAGCTCAAGCGGGGCAGGTACAACAGCTACCCCGGAATCCGTAAACCGGATGACGTTTACGAAGATATCGTCAAGCCGCCGCGTCAACTCGTCATGATCGGCGTGTTGCAGGTACCGTCTCAGGCGGTAGCCTTCGCGCCAGTTCGCACATGCTTGTTCGAGAGTCCCTGAAGTACCGGCCACGGCCATCAAGGTCAGAGTTCGGCAAGCGCCTGTTCGGCGGTTTCGTGGTTGCCCATCCACTCGCCGGAAATACCCTCCTTCACACGAAGGATTTTCCAGCGATCCTCGTTTCGACCTCCGAAGTTAGCAATAAAGGCCTCCTGTTGAAGAGGCATCCCCTGAACTCGGTACTCTATGACGGGACCCGTCAAGACTATATTCCCTCTCCGTGCCCACGCGATGGCTCGAAGCGTAAGTTGGTTTGTACACACGTGTTCTTCCTTGCGAACATTTTAGCACCGGCATGTTTGAAGCGCTAGAAGCCTTCACCCGCGAGCTGCAAAGTAATCCTGACACGCCTCACTCTTCGGCCTGCTGCTTCGCTCGGGCCGCAATCGCGTCAATCCACTTGCGATATTTATCGGCGTCAGCATCGTTAGACTTCTTGAGCGCCATGTCCCTGGCAAGCAGGGATGATGCGAGAGCTTTGAAGTTCTTTAGCGCATTCCACAGCGCGGTTCCCGTGCTGTTCGCGAAGAGGTCAAATCCCTTTGCTTCGTGCGACCTTGACCGGCTTCCATGGAAGCCGAGACGATTTCTGAATAGCCTGAGATCCCGAGTGAAGGGCGCAATCTGTGCTTCAACTGCGGAGATGGCTTGGTCCTCCTCCGGGAAGTGTTCGCGCCAGATTCGGAATGCATTGAGTCCGTCGTCGGAATCTTCAATCAAGCTGTAAAAGTACGCGTAGAGGATCAACATCATCGTCGTTCGTGGGTCATACATGGTGTGATCACGACTCCCCATCGACGGGATGTACTGTTGGGACAACATATCGTTATAGACCGTCCACAGATTCAGGAGATGCATTGTGCGTTCGATGAAGATCGTCAATTCCTCGGTGTTCTTAGTCATTCCCTCCACGCGCTCCCAAGGCTATAAGGATACCGGCAGCATCGAGCCTCGTGCCTGGTGTGCCGCGCCTGTTCTGCTAAACTCTTAGTCTTCCCAACTACTATGGACATTTTGAAGATGCTTGCCGAGCTGCGAACACAGCGCGATCAGCTCAATGAAGTGATTCTGATGTTGACGCGGTTAACCTCTGGCAGCGGAACCAAGCGCAGAGGACGGCCACCAGCTTGGTTGAAAGCTGAGACTGCCGCGACTGACACCCCACTTAAACGCAAGCCGTTCAGCGCTGCGACTCGAAAAAAAATGGCAGCGGCACAGAAGAAACGCTGGGCGGCAAAGCGGGCGGGGAACTGAGAGGTGCTGGCCCCGTTGCGTGGCTTTATGATGTACCTATGAAGGCCGCGATCCTCTTATCCGTGGCGCTTTGCCTACCCGCGTGGGCCGACCTCCTGGCAGGGGATCGTGCATACCTAAGCGGCGATTATTCGACAGCGTTCAAGGAGTTCCTGCCGCTTGCTAGGGAGGGGAACGCCCATGCCCAGATGTACATTGGTGCCATGTACGGCGCAGGCCAAGGCATCCCGCAAGACTATAAGGAGGCAATGCGGTGGTCGCGCTTGGCGGCTGACCAAGGACAGTCATTCGGGCAGTACACTGTTGGATTCCTGTATTTCGAAGGCCAAGGTGTCCCGCAGAACTACGAAGAGGCTGCGAAGTGGTATCGCTTGGCGGCGGAACAAGGTTTTGCGGGAGGGCAGTTTAGCCTCGGTTTGATGTATTACAAGGGTCAAGGCGTTCCACAGGACTATAAGAAGGCCGCGCAGTGGTTCCGTCTAGCGGCTGACCAGGGAAACGCGGGCGCGCAGACGAACCTCGGCGTGATGTATGACCTCGGCCAGAGCGTCCCGCAGGATTATATTCAGGCGCACATGTGGTACAACTTGGCTGCCTCCAACGGTGACACGCTGGCCCTCAAGAATCGAGAGATGATCGCTAGCAAGATGACGCCGGGTCAGATCGCCGAAGCGCAGCGCCTCGCTCGGGAGTGGAAACCCAAAACGAGCCGGTAAATAGCGGTTTTAAAGAACACGCGTCCCGGTTCGCAGTAGGTTGCAAAAGCGTGGTCGGGGCAGGCTACTTTGAAAAATACTCCGCGAAGTGCTTCGGCGTGATCGATCCGGCGAGACTCCCACCCGCTTGTAGAGTTTTCAGTTGGTCGGGTAGCAACGGGTTTCCCAGGATCGACATAAAATGGCTCAGGCCATTTACGCTGGAGACATGGCGTGCGCCAACCGATCCGCCACCGAAATCGTGCGGCGTGAACAATACATCGAAATTGCCACCGCCCCTATCAAGAGCGTTGAATGACCCATCTATCTTCATGGCCTGATCGTGCATCGGTTCTGCAAAGCAGCCCTGAGACTCGGCGGGGTTTATTTTCTTTCGCCTGACCCCATCGGACAGACCTCGCGCAGCGCGGAGTAGGTAACGTCTTTCAAATCCCAATTCCAACGCTCCGGATGATCCTTTGCATATTTGAGGACAATGGCCGCCACCTGAGATCCCTTCATCCCTTCAACGCAGGCTTCTAGCGAGACTAACCCGGGGTCGTTCTCAGGTGCACCGAAGATTGGGGCCATATATATTCCGTCGAGTGCTCCCATGACGTAGGCCCGCTGGTCATCGGGGGTCAATTCGAGGTACGTCTGCGCCTTTAGGAATCCGTTATGAATTTTGACACTGCGCTGGGGCAATGCCCTACCTGCGAGTCCGAGAAGAGCGACGGCACTGCCCATGATCGCGACGATCCACATCCGGCGGGAATCAACCTTTCGCCGCTTCGCTTCCAAAATCGGCGTTATCAGCTCTTCATTAATTGAGCCGCGCAAACAATTGGCCCGAAGTCGTTCAAGTTCCCTAATGGATCGGCTGTGAAGCTCTTTCGAACTCATGTCCGATTGTCGCACGTCGTGGACCTACCATCTAGGCCAGCGCTCCGTGGCTGGGCGTAGTCGCAGGTGACGCTGGAAATTACGCCTGTGGAAGTGACGGGGGAAGTAACCGTGTCTTGGATGCCACGACACAACCCCCGCACTCAGTTGTCCAAATCAGAGGGAACATGTGTCGCGTCCCTAACACCCTCTCGGGTATTACCGCTTCAGTAGCGGCCAGAAAAGCACGTCCAGTACACCCGCTATTGGATTGCGACTATCGCTAGCCGTCAACATCCAAATGTACTTTCGCCCCTACTTGCAAATTTGGGGATGTATGCGAACTTCTTCAACGGGTTCAGGATAGCAGCAGTGTCAAGACTTCGTGTCCATACACAGTGTCGGTACGGCGTCAATGTGTCCCCGACTGAGCTACCGAACCAGATCGTTGGGGCATTTTCCCAAAGGTCAAAAGCAGACCCATTTTAGACCCATATTAACTGTTCCCTAGCGTTCCTCAGGCTTACTTGAGTAGCCACTCGTGCCTGTAGACTCTAAAACTTACCGACGCACACTCGCCTCATAACCCAAAGGTCGTAGGTTCAAATCCTACCCCCGCAACCAATTCTTTCAATTGGTTACCGTTCCTTCCGGCGCTTCTTCCCCATCAATTGCTAACGGATTGCTAACACTGGCTTCCGTCTTGTGGCGAACCAAACCCGTGACCCCACTTCCGCTATCACTCGTGCCGCAGCGCGATTAAAGGGTCGACTCGGGAAGCCCGATAGGCTGGGACATACCCCGCCAGGGCCGCAACGCCAAGAAGAATCGCTGAGGCGGTGGCAATCGTGGTCGGGTCATTCGCAGTTAAACCGAATAGAAACCCTGACAGAAGTTTCCGGCTAGCAAGAGCAGCTATAATGCCGATCGCGACGCCCGCTCCTGTGAGAATTAATGACTCCCGGAGGACCATGGCGACGACGGTCGCTCGCCGTGCACCCAATGCCATACGGATGCCGATCTCTCCGGTGCGGCGAACCACGGCATATGCCATGACTCCAAACAATCCCACGGCTGCCAGGATCAATGCGAGCGATCCAAAGGTGCTCAGTAGCGTTGCGAGAAAACGTTCCTGGTTAACCGATCGTTCCACGCGGTCCTCGATGGAATCCCAAGCGATCACGGCGACATCGCGGTCGAATTCCTTCAGCATTTGAAGGATGCCAGCCTTGTAACGATACGGATCGCCGGCTGTGCGAATGTACAACATGTTTCCGAAGTCTGCCCGTCCCTCGATGGGCATGTAGATGACGCGGGCAGGCCGAACCTTCACACTTTCTTTGGTGTCGTTTACCACACCCACGATCTCGAAGCCCTGTTCCTCATCCAGCTGCTGTCCAAACGGCACGTAGCGGTTCTGCGCATCGACTTTCGGAAAGTAGATTATCTTGCCGAGGGGATTCTCGCTGCCAAAGTACGAGCGGGCGACGACTTCGTCAATGACGCCCACCCTCGCGTGGGTATCTTGTTCCGTTAACGTACGGCCGAGAAGCAACTTCAGTCCCATGGTCTGGAAGAATTCTGCTGACACCCAGCTCTCTTCGATATCGGGATCGTTCGCCGGATCCACACTCGACCCCGGTACTCGAACGGGAGCACTCGTCATACTGGACGAGAATACACCCTGAGATGAGAAACTGACGGATTGAACGCCGGGAAGCGTCTTCAAGCGGTCGTGGAGTTTGTTGCGCAGACCGGCGAATTGTGAAGCGTTGACTGTTCCTTCCGTCTCTACAGAGAGCGAAATGACGTTTCGATCGACTCCCAACTCTATTGCACTAAAATTTTGGAACGTGCGTAACATCAACCCCGCGCCGACCAACAACCACAGAGAGAGCCCAATTTCCGCGACGACGAGAATCCGACTGGTGCGCTGCCGAGAGCGGCTTGCGGTTTGGCTGCGAGTGCTAGAGCGCAGCGCAGGATCAATATCCACGGCGGTAGCGTGGATCGCGGGAACGAGTCCAAACACGACTCCGACTAGGAGCGAAACTGCAATCGTAAACGCAAGAACGCGACCGTTCGGCTGAAGGTCGAGCGAGGCAGGAAGGACGCCTACGGTCAAGAGCCGTGTACCAGCCTGAGCGATCAGAAATCCAAGAATTCCGCCCAACACCGATAACAGAACGCTTTCCGTCAGAAGCTGCGCGATAAGTCGTTTCCGGCTGCAGCCAATTGCCAGCCGAACGCCAATCTCGCGACGGCGGGCTGACCCGCGAGCAAGTAGTAGGTTGGCAACGTTGCAGCACGCGATCAAGAGCACCAGCCCAACAACGGCCATCAGGAGGCCGAGAACTTGCCACATCGGACGACGCTCCTGCGGGTAAAGTCCACTCGAGTAACTTGGTACTTCCACTCGTAGATCCGACAAGCTGCCCCTGTAGGCGCCAGCAGCGGCGACATCCTGTCGATACAGCGCGGTCAGTTCCGCGTTCGCCTGCGGCTCGGTGACATCGGATTTCAGTCTCCCCAGGGTTCGAAACCAAGTTGCTCCCCGCGCTTCGATCAGATTTCTCGAGTCGAACCGCGGCTGCATCAGCATGGGTATCCAGATGTCGACAGGCGGTGCCCCTTGGCGGTCGCCGGGGAAATCGCGAGGAGCCACTCCAACAATCGTCACGGGAACTTGGTCGAGTACGAGCGTTTTTCCTAGTACGGCGCTATCGCGTGCGAGCCGGTTTTCCCACAGGCCGTAGCCAATTACGGCCAACGCCCCTTCTCCCACTCGCGAGCTATCCACCGGAGTAAAGAAGCGTCCTGTGGCCGGAGCCAAGCCCAAAAATGAGAAGTAGTTGGCCGAGACCCAGGAGCCATGAAGGGCATTTAGCTCCTGCAACTCCGTTCCTTCAAAGACTACGTGCTTCAACCGGAGAGAACCCGAAGCGGCCATTTCCGAAAGAGACTTTTGGTTGGCTGCGATGGTCTGAAAAGACGGATAACTCAGGTCGCGCCTGTTCTGCTGCCCCTGTCGATAGATCCCCACCGTAACCAACTGCTTCGGGTTTCTCACCGGCAGGTCCCGCAACAGCGACGCGTTAAGAATCGTGAAGACGGCGGAGTTGGCGCCGATACCTAGGGCGAGTGATACCACCGCGACAGCTGTGAAACTTGGGTTTTTGCGCAACCCGCGTAGACCGTATCGAACATCCTGAAATAGCTTCTCGATCAGAGGAACTCCGCGCGCGTCGCGATAGATTTCCTTAGTCTGGTCGAGGCCACCGAACTTTCGGCGGGCCACAATCGCGGCCTCTTCGGGTGTCATGCCTTTTGCCACGAGGTCGTCCGTTTCTCTTTGCAAATGAAAGTGCAACTCCTCGTCGAGCTGGTGATCGAGTTGTCGCTTGCGAAAAAGCGAGTGAATGCGCGAGAGCAAGACGCGAACCCAAGTCATGACGTTTCTCCGGGCTTAAGAAATCGGGCGATGATGCCGGACATGCGCGCCCAGTTCTGCGCCTCCGCCGTTAATTGTTTCCTGCCCGGACGCGTTATGGAGTAGAATTTCGCCCGGCGATTATTCTCCGACGCGCCCCACTTAGAAGAAACCCACCCCATCTGCTCCATTCGCAAAAGGGCGGGGTAGAGCGTTCCCTGATTCAATTCGAGCACTTTGTCGCTCATCTGCTCGATCCGTCGCGCAATGCCCCACCCATGCATCGGGCCCAGACTCTCCAAAGTCCGGAGCACCATGAGCGCTAGAGACCCGTGTAGAACATCAGTCTTGTCTTCGGCCATGGCCCTCCCTCTTGGTAACCTACAGGAGTATAGGACAGTTCCGTTGGGCAGTCAACAGGAAGGCCTTTCAGGAGGGATACCCGGGCGAACTTCTCAGAACCCTCGTGTCCGGATTTGCCTTGGCCCCCCATTAGTCGCGGAGCAGCGACGAGGACGGTGCTGTCCAGAAGTCGGGTTGTGTAAAGTTGAGCCGAGTGGCTTTGAACGTAACTGTGCCGAAACGATTCCCTTCTGCCCCATCATGCGGGTACAAACGGAGTACTGCGACTCAATACAGCCGAAGAATGCAGCCGCCAGCATTACTCAGGACAAGAAGGAAAAGAAGGCGCGATCCGGCCTACGGTTAGACGTTTGGGGTGATTTCCCAATGAGAAAAACGCGCTCCCATTAGACTCCCATTACCCGTTCCCGAGGGTTACTTAAGGCTCTTTGAGTTGCCACTCGTGCCTATAGTTTCTTTCAGTTACTAACGCTCAGCCCGCTCATAACCCAAAGGTCGTAGGTTCAAATCCTACCCCCGCAACCAATTCTTTCAATTGGTTACCGTTCCTTCCGGCGCTTCTTCCCCATCAATTGCTAACGGATTGCTAACACTGGCTTCCGTCTTGTGGCGGATCCTCGCATTTGCCATCGGCTTCTTGTAGTGGGCGCTGGCTTCCTTGCCACGGCCTGGGAAGAGATGCCCGTAGGTATCGAAGGTAACGCGGCCTCTTCGACAGTCAGGAATATCTTTCCTACTGGAACTGTTTGAACTTGAGCTGATAACATCGCAGCCTCGTTGGTGCTCACGACTAACTCAGTTATAACGGAAACTGCCTAAATCGCCAAATGAGTTTGCCCAGCCTTGCGGCGGCATCAGGGGGATCCAAATTATGAACCAGGTTGCGCCGTGCCCTTAATTCCTCGGAAGGTGTGGAATACCTCTTGCCATTGATAATTTTGCAGAGATGGCTCGTGAACACCGGACGAGTGGGGCTGCCCGGCCAAGATCCTATAGGTGCTACGGCGTCCCTGAGCTCGGGCGGTTGTTTTTAAAGGGACACCGCCTCCCTAACGACCCAGGGAAGTTCTTCGCCATCCGTCCGGCTATGGCCGCCGCTTGCCTGGGCGAGGTTTTGTCTGATGCCCGCTCTTAAGGCATATTTGCGAATTCGCTAGACGAGTTTATCGTCGCTGTTGGCAACCACGGAGTGGACCGTGCATTGCCCGACAGCAGGGCCTACGAATGGAGAAGACCGAGACGCTACCGATCCTGCAGGTGCCGCCACCCACAAAATGCAGTAGGATTGCTTCACGGGCTTGGCGGCCGTTTCAGCCATGCCGGTAGCTGCCGCTGTGGCGCTCCTCTGCGCCCCGCTTGCGGCCCAATCGCGCCCGCCCGAGTCCAATCCTAAAAGCCTGATTGAGAAGGCCGACCGGCTCGCCTGGCTCTACAATTGGTACCTCGCCGGACCAATCTACGCTGAAGCCGAAAAGGACGCGCAACTTGGCCTGTGGATTTTGGATGCTAAGGGTGCCGTAGACCTCGAGGTTAATGTCACGGAGCTGACTGTTAGCTCACTGCCTACCCACGAAGTCGTGCAAAATCTCAATGTGCCATGAAGATCGTACGCAAATCCAATTCTTTAGCGCCAACTGGTCGATCATAGTCACGGGGGCTTCAGTTTATCTATGGACGTCGATCAGGGGAACTTGAGGGAAGAGACCAGATTCTGAAACCGGGGATCAGAACGAATCTCATCAAACAGCGGGTCGACATTCAAAAGTAAGGCAGCCGGAGAACGTTCCGCCAAACTGTTTCCGAGGCATTCAAGGGCAGCGTCGAAGTTACCGAGCGCAATGTGAACCAGCGCGCTAGCCAGCGGATCCACATACTCAACTGAGGACATCGCCGCCAGACGTTCGACAATAGACCAGGCCTCAGCCTCGTCTCCGTTGCACTTCAGCGCTGCTCCCAACATACCCAAAGCGAGCGCGCTCGGCGGATCCTTCTGACATTTCAGCGCCTCGGTCAGCGCAGCATCGTATCTGTGCTGCTGAAGATGGAGCCTAGCCAACAAATAGTGAGATTCCGTGGAATCAGGTTCGAGGGCGATGGCCGCTTCCAACCACCTTTCAGCTTCACTCGCGCGGCCTCGGAGATAACAGAGAGTTCCCATGGTGCGATTCATGCGGAACGACAGAGGGTCCAAACGCACAGCTGGTTCGAGACATGCTCGAGCCTCCTCGAAACGTCCCAAGAAGAACAAGCAGGTTCCATAAATATGAAGGCCGTCCAAGTAGCTGGGCTGCAGCTCAAGCGCCGCATTCGAGAGATGCAAGCTCTCCTGCCAATCCCAATCAAAGAAGAACTTCGCCGCTGCCAGCGACGAATGCGCCTGTGCCGACGCTGGATCCAACCGTAAGGCCTCCAAAGCCGCGTGTTTGCCTTTCGGCAAGGCCTCCCTGGGGCGCTTCATCCCCCATAGCGCGAGCCAAGTGTGGACATCCGCGAGCCCAGCATACGGGGCTGCATAATCGGGATATAGCAAAATTGCGTAGTTGAACTGCTCGATAGCGGATTGATAGCCCTTCAGGCTCAGCTGGTTCCACGCTTGCCTGCCCTTCAGGTACAGGACATACGCTTCCGTGCTCGGGGCCTTTGGGATCCATTCCGGCTGCCACACGGCCCGCAAAGCGTGGGCTATGGAGCTAGCGATCTCGTTTTCGATCGAGAACACATCGCTCGCCTTACGGTCGAACACGTGCGACCACTTCACGCGCCGGGTCCCGGAGTCGATAATCCGGGCCGAAACTCGGAGGAGTTCCCCTGCTTTGCGTACCGTTCCCTCGATAATCGTACCCGCCCCCAAGCGTATGCCAATTTCGTGCGGGTCCTCGATCCGCTTTAAAGCGAACAGGCTCGTCCGGCCGATCACTTGTAACTTCGGAATGGATGAGACTGCGTTGATGATGTCCTCGGTTATTCCGTCGCAGAAGTACTCCTGCTCCGGTTCGGGGCTGAGGTTCGAAAACGGAAGCACGGCCACGGTGCGAGGATTCGGCCGCACCAAAGTCACCACGCGCTCTGGCTCTGCGGCTACCAGGGCCGGCTCCGGATGAGCTACTCGTGCAAAAGCCGGTACGTAGCTGCCCGATTGGAAGGTAATAAGAATTGGATCCTTGCAACCGTGAGTCTGGTAATATTCTCGAAGCTTTCTTCGTAATCGTTGTGCCTCAACCCGAACGATTGAGTCCACACCGGGGTCGTAGTCAGCTCCGCGGTCGAAGACTTCTCGACCGACTATATACTCCTTCATCTGGTCGATTTCACCGGCAAGAGTGCGCTCCACGGCAAATCGCAGAAAGCGGTGAAGACGCGCGGAGCGGCGGAACTCAGGACTTGCGAGGATGCGGTTCACTTGGTCCTGAACTTCGGCAGCCGGAATCGGAGCAGGGGAGGTATCTTTTGAATCGCGCGAGCCAGCCGGGGACATCTTCATGCGGACCTTACCAGTACCCAGGTCTTCGCTCCTCGCTGGACCAAGCCCAGCCGGCATCCGCGCCGGTGCCTGGGTCCGCCGGGCTTGAAGAGTTCCGGGATTGGCTCATCAGCTTTCATCACGTCCTGGCATTGCCTCGGGCTGCCTTGGTTGAGCAACACCGGCAGTACCGTAGACCTGTTCGAAGGCTCTCTCCAGGAATTGCTTGAGCTCCCGGCCCATCATACTTGACATGCCATCTGCCGATTCCTCTTTTCCTAAGCCGATGTCTGAATTTCCGCAGACATGATGAAAAAACGCTGGCGGTCGGCTTAGAATGTTTGACTCGCGCGGGCCGGGTTTGATCCCCGAGGACACGCTGATCCGAGCGGATTCGCGTGGAGCTCGGAAGGCTGTAACTCCTTATCGAATGAAGAGTTGCTGATGTCCAGCCAACGATAGGACGGGCAGCCATTGCCGATTTGTCTGGTTCACCAGAACACCCATGCTCCTGAAAACCAATATACGAAGTGCGGTTAGTAAGCGGCAATCCGCCTGACAGCATCCAGCGGAGCGTGAGCCGGCGAAAAAGATGCATCGGAACGATATTCTTCGATATCTGTCAGATGGCTGATGGCAGACTTATCCTCCGAGAAGCTGCTGTCACTCTCTGGGATTGAGTTGGCGGACTTGCTGGACGCAGGGCCGCCGCCCAGTCCCAGGGTACGCCCCTACCGGATGGCTAACCCAATCGCAAGGTAACATCCATGGACACCAAAACGGAGGCAGCGGCGCGGCAAAGCTATAGCCGGGATACCCGCCGATATTAACTCCGATCGAAAAACGCGGCTGCGCAAAAGCGGACGCACCGGCGAGGGCCATCAGCATGAGCAATTGTGTTTTCATAATTGCATCCCTTCTGGTAGGAAGTTGATGAACGCCGGCGATTTCGATAGTAGTTTATCGCGTGAGCTCAGAAGCTCTCAAAGCAACAACGAAACGAACTGATGAAGGCGTTCGCTGTCAAGGACTACGATTTGCCTGCTCTGCGCCATACGCCCATTACGCTCCCGAATGCATCACACCCCCGACGGTGCAAAAGAGGAGGCCGACAACGAAGAAGAATATTACTTTCAAGAATTGGCGGTGCTTTTCTTTTCATTCCTGGTTGCGGTTCAGACGAGTACGTTAGCTCTAACGCGCCTAAGTTCATTCGTCGACACTTCGGGAAATAGTTTGTTCTCTCGCGCCGACGGTCGCATCTTGTGTTCAGGGAGGCTCGCCGGTTAGAGGAGTCAGACCTAATGCCTGTGAGCCTTGAGGCATTCGTTTATGAAACGACTAGTCTTGGGCGTAGTGTGCTTTTGGCTCTTGTTTCCTTCACATTTCGCCGCTCAGCGAGGAGGCGGCGGGTTTGGAGGAAGGGGAAATGGCGGTGGCGCTGCCGGCTTCCATGGCGGTGCCCTTTGGGGATCAGGATTTCAGGGGAATGGCGGAATCCGCGGAGGTGTTATCGGGCTGCCACCTCTCGGGCCGATACCACCGCTGGGTCCCGTGATGAAGTTCAACCAATTCCGAAAGTATGGAAACGGAGGAGGCGGACTCTTCCCGGTCGCATCTGGTTACCTGGACGCAGGCTACTATGACAATGGAAATCAACCTTCGGTGATCGTCCTACAACAGCCGGAAAGTCCCACGGCGGTTCCACCGGAGCCTCCGCATCCTGAACTGCACACATATTCATGGCCGGAGTCGAACAATGATCCTTCGGCGATGTTTACCATCATTTCGAAGGATGGCACCGTCACCTCCGGCGTGGCTGTGTGGGTACAGAACAACACCGTGTTCTATCTCGCTTCGGACGGTTCCGGCGGATCGCTGCAATTGAATTCCGTAGACCGCGCAGCGACGCGCACCGCCAATGCCGCTAAGAGCCTCACGCTCTCACTACCGTCCGAGAGCAGCAAGCGCCGCTAGCCGTACCGACGATATGCTCGGATCACATCGCCTGCCGGACACGTGGTCTACAATCGCGTGTGGGCAGCGAAGACCGGAGCGACGTGGTTCGATCTGGCACCCGATGGCAAACGCGCTGTGATTCTGACGTCGGTCGTTGCGAGGCTCCCAAGCAGGAGCCCGAAATCGTGTTCCTCGGAAACGTCTTCGACTATTTACGGCGGACTGTGCCATTGGGCGAATAACACGAAATCTCAGATAGCTGGCTCCGCTGGATGGGTTTGCCGGGTAGCTCCTGGATTGTCGGCTTTCCACTACTGTTTTAGATCACCCGGCTCTACCCCCGAAGAAAAAGTAATGGACGGCTACGCGCGTCAGGACTTAGCGGCTACGGAAGATGGCAGCGCGGGTCGCCTTTAGGTGCTGCCGGCCGAGCCGAAGACACACTTTCACGGTTACATTGCCGCGCTGAGAGCTCCAGGGACCCGAATTAATGAGTCCAGAGCTCTTGGGACGGAATCCTGACCGTTGGTGTGATCACTTGATTCAATCCCACTTCGCTACCGGTCAAACCATCTCTCGCTACCGTGTCCTGGAAGAACTGGGGAGCGGTGGAATGGGTGTGGTGTACAAAGCCCAGGACAGTGAGCTCGGCCGGTTTGTCGCTTTAAAGTTCCTGCCCGAAAACGCAGCCCGGGATCCACACGCCCTGGAACGTTTTCGGGGTGAAGCGCGACGTGCTTCAGCGCTGAATCACCCCAACATCTGCACTATCTACGAAATTGGGAGCCATGAAGGCTTGGCGTTCATCGCCATGGAGTACCTGGATGGCGCGACCCTGAAATCGCTGATAGCCGCAGGCACCCTGGATACCGAACGCATTGTCGCGATCGCAATCGAAGTCGCCGATGCTCTCGATGCTGCTCACAGCGAAGGCATCATTCATCGCGACATCAAGCCCGCCAACATTTTCATCACCAAGCGGGGGCACGCCAAGATCCTCGACTTCGGCCTGGCAAAGAGCATTGCTCCGAAGAGCATGATCGATTCACAGCCTACGCAATCTCTGTCGTACGCCCTCGAAGAACACCTTACCAGCGCGGGTACAGCTCTGGGAACCGTGTCTTACATGTCTCCGGAGCAGGTACGGGCGAAGGAGTTGGATGGTCGCACGGATCTATTCTCCCTGGGGATCGTTCTGTATGAGATGGCGACAGGAGAGCTGCCATTTCAAGGAGCCAGTTTGGGTCTCATCATGGAAGCCATTCTCAACCGCAATCCGGTAGCTCCTATGCGGGTCAATCCTGCTGTCTCGCCAGTACTGCAAGAGGTGATCCACAGAGCCTTAGAGAAGGACAGTACCTTACGTTATCAGCACGCTGCCGATATGCGGGTTGAACTGCAACGTTTCAAGCGAGACATTGAGTCGGGCCTAAGAGCCGCGCAACAAGAAACGGCATCGGCTCTTCCACCAAGTACAGGTCGTTTGTCCTCGAGCGGCAAGCGGAGGGCACTGACTTCCTCCGAGGAAACGGCCGGTCTCCGCCCACAGCGGGTTTCCAAGATCCTTGACTCTCTCGCGGTTTTGCCCTTCAGTAACGCGAGTGGTGATCCGGAACACGAATACCTCAGTGACGGGATCACGGGGAGCCTCATCAATATCCTGGCGAAGATACCGAAACTGCGAGTAATCGCGCAGAGCACGGTATTTCGGTATAAGGGACGGGACATCGATCCTCAAGCCATCGGTCGCGAGCTCAACGTGCGCGCCGTGCTCACCGGAAGAATGATGCAGAGTGGTGGCTCTTTGCGCATTGGAACCGAATTGGTCGACGTGGCCACAGGCTCTCAACTGTGGGGTGCGCAATACGATCGCAAGCCGGGCGACATCTTTGTAATCCAAGATGAGATTTCCGGCGAGATATCGGGGAAATTACGGCCACAGCTGACCCGCGCGGAAAAGAAACAGCTAACGAGACGCCACACGGAGAACGCAGAGGCGTACCGCCTTTACCTAGAAGGCCGTCATCACTGGAACAGGTGGACCGAAGAAGGATTCTACAAGGCAATCGAGTATTTTCAGCAGGCGATTGAGAAGGACCCCGGCTACGCCCTCGCCTATACTGGGGTGGCCGATTCCTACGTGCTCCTGGGATGGAACAGCTACCTGCCGCCGAAAGATGCGTTCCCCAAAGGGAAAACGGCGGCTATGACTGCCTTGCGGCTCGACCCGGATCTCGCCGAAGCCCATACGCCCTTCGCGGCCCTCTTGTGGCTTCACGAGTGGCATTGGAGCGAGGCTGAGACGGAATTCAAACGCAGCCTCGAACTCAGTCCCACTTACCCCACCGCCAACCATTGGTACGCCGAGTATGCGATGACCATGGGCGCACACGGCGAGGCTTTGGCCAGGATCAGGAACGGCCAGGAGCTCGATCCGCTATCACTCATTATCAATGTTGCAGTCGGATGGGCTTACTACCATGCTCGCCGCTACGACGAAGCCATCGAACAACTCCTGCGAACGGTCGAATTGGATCCGAACTATCCCGTCACCTACTGGATACTAGGACTGTTGCACAGGAAAATAGGTCGCTATGAGCTGGCTATCACTAACGGCGAGAAGGGCGTGAACCTGTCAGGCGGGAGTCCTCTCATGCGCGCGGCGCTGGCCCACACTTACGCAGCGGCCGGCAGGATTAAGGACGCAGTTCAGATGCTCGACGGGCTGACCAAGCTCGCGGAGCAAACGTATGTTGCACCTTACTTTTTTGCCGGAATCCACATTGGCTTGGGAGAACCGGGGCGCGCGCTCGATTATTTGGAGAAAGCCTATGCAGAGCACTCCCACTGGCTTATCTATCTTCATATCGATCCGAGCATGGACGATCTCCGGGATCACTCGCGTTTCCTTGACTTGATGCAGCTTGTCGCCCTACCGCGCTCGACCTGACCGCGTTAGCCATGCAGTTGGTGCGAACGACTGGTGCGCAAAGAATTGAATCACTGCCGTGGGGCCGCGAATCCTTGTCCTGCGCGGTCGAAGCATACTCTAAAGGTCGCCGCTAAGCCCGGAGGACGACACTGCTTATGAGAACTCCCTTTCGGATTCTGTGCTCGGTACTTGTGGCTTCAGCTTGCCTGATGCCATTACTCCGGGCCGCGAAAGTTAAGACTCAAGGCGGGAAGGATTTGGCGCAGTATAGAAGCTATCAGTGGTTTCCGCCCCGCGTGCTGACGAAGTTGGGACTTGAAGAGAATCACGTTGCGAATCCAGTCCTGAAGGAGGTCCTTGGACGGCAGTTATCGGAAAGAGGCTTGACGGAGCTTGCCGAGGGCGCGGACCTTCAGATTCAAGTCTGGATATTCACCGAATCGGTGCCCCAAATCGAGGCGTTCATCTATACCATTGATCCGAACATGCTCTACGGAGCTCCGGTCACCACGATCGGCCGGTACAATCGGCAAGGCACACTTTTCGTCAATCTTATCGATCGCCGGACGAAGAAATCCGCATGGATAGGCATGGTGACAGATAGCTTACCCACCGGGATCCTGTCGCCAGAACAGATTCGGGCGCAGCTTGATAAGGCCGCGAACAACCTTTTCAAGAAATATCCCGTTAAGAAAAAGTAGCAGAGTCTGTCCGGATATCGGAACGTCGAAAGAACTCTGTAGATCCCACTGACTACCCGAGCAACCTCATTCGCGGTCGCCCCGTGCAATTGATGCTCAAGCAGAACGCGCGCAAGGTCCGGGTGCCACCTTTCCGGACGTACTCCTTTTTCTAGGCAACTCTAAACAAGGTATGCGGAGATACGAAAGAATCGCATCGGAATTAGGACTGCGATGTTACCGTCGTCAATCCCGATGCGATCTGCCCATGACGGGCTCGGATGCCGGCTTCCACCCGAGATAAACCCCAGTTGAGGCTCGCGTCCTGTTCGCTCCTCAAACGAAGCCCACCCGAGCCGAGACCGGCGATCCAGGAAGCTCGACGTCCTCAAAAACACTCCGCAAAAATCTCCGTTGCAGTCCGGAAGTTGGGAACCTGACGTGAAGATTGGATGTTTGCTGGCTAGAAACAACTGAAACGAAGCCCTGCGTTGCTCGGATCTATTCATCGACTCGGGTCTCTTTTGCTTTGTTCTTACTGCGGGGCGGCCGCCCTCTGGATTTTAGCTCGCTCATCCAGAGGGGTGGGCGGCCACGCCGCCGCCCACGGCCGCGCGCCAGACGTTCCAGCGTTAGTATGGCTTCCTCAAGTTGTTCACGTTCCTGGCGTAGTTCCGCCAGCATCTTAATCACGTCCATGTAGCCACTCCAAATCTCTCTGGCTGACCACTCCATCCGCCTTCGCTCGAAGCCCGAAAACTGTGGGACGACGCGGACGCGATCTCTTCGCCGACACTCGGAGGAAATGATCAGGAGGATCCGCATTTACGGGAAGTGTTAACACGCAATGCGCCCGTATCCCAGTTTCATATGGAATCCACGTTTCCGACAGAGAGCTAACTGCTAGCTAACAGCAATTTCGCGCGCTGCTCTGTAGCGGGCGCCAGGATAACCAAAGTACGACCTGGCGGTAGATGGAACTGTTCTGAGTTCACTCACGAAAGAGATCCCTGGCTCTGCGGTCATTGCGGGGGCCCGCAAGCGTCCTGAAAGCCTACTGAATCGGCCCTCGTTCAATTGCGTACTTCGTCAATTCGGGAGTAGTCTGCAACCCCAACTTTTTCTTGATGTTCCCCCGATGAAACGCGACCGTCTTAATGGAGATGTTCATGGCTCGGGCAATTTCCACGGCGGTCCGGCCCTCAGCGATCAGCTGCAGAGTCTCGCGCTCCCTCTTGCTGAGACGGGGAGTGACGGTAACAGGATGCCGGAACCGCTCCAGATGTTCGGTCGAAAGACCGGGGCTGACATAGATGCGGCCTCTCAGGACACTCTGAACCGCATCCAGAAGCTCTTCGCGCACGGCGGATTTCAGCACATATCCAGTCCCTCCCGCCTCAAGGGCGGCGCGCACGTACGCGGAGCTCGAATGCATCGTGGCGAATAGCAGCTTAATTCCAGGCAGACTTTTCTTGATCTGGCGTGCGGCGAGAATGCCGCTCAAATTCGGCATCGTGATGTCCACGACAATCAGATCCGGTTTCAAGCGTAATGCCGCTTCCACCAGGGCCCGCCCGTCCGCCACGGAACCGGCTATCTCGTAATGTGGTGCGAGAACGGCGCGGATGCCTTCGAGCGTCAGCGCGTGATCGTCGGCCAATAAGATTCGAGGACGTTTCATACCATCAGGCAAGGGTACTGATTGCTCCATACCACCTTCAAAGAAGACCCCTGTAATTGCCAAAGAGAACTCACCGTTGGCTAACAGCTCTTTTGCGCGCATGGTCCCTTGGACGAATCATCACCCGGTGATCTCGTACTGCCATCGGCGGAAACGCTCAAGGACCGTAATGTTGGACCGGACATTCCGCTAGCAGTTAGGGCATGGCAATGGCCGAAGACCAAATGGCCTGGGATCAAATAGATGCCTGTTTTGGGTGCGTTATTCGCGCGGTGCAAACGCACCAGGCCGGTGCTTTTGGGCCGCGGCAGGATTATCAGACGTTAAGGATTAGCCTTACGGAAGGGTCCAGAGCACTTCGGTCCGGGTGATCGTCGGACAATTAAGATCCGAGGGCGTTCATGAATCGCCGACCTGCAAGGGAATTTCCAGGGTAATTTGCGTGCCGTGACCCTGTTGTGCAAGGATCGTCAGCTTTCCATTTACCGAATACGCGCGTTCCTTCATACTGATCAGTCCGAGCCCGCCGTAGCCCTTGACCGCCTTCGGGTCAAAACCAACGCCGTCGTCCTGGATTGTTAACACGACAGCTCCGTGCTTAAAATCGAGACGGACCGAGACGCGTTTCGCGCGGGAGTGCTTGGCTATATTCTCTAGACTTTCCTCTTCGATCCGATAGAGACAGGATGCCACTTCACTGGGAATTGAGGCCGGCTGATCACTGTCTTCGAAGTCCAACGCGATATCTGGATAGTGTTCGGAAAACTGGTGGCACAAGTCTTTCAGCGAAGCAATCAAGCCTAAATCATCGAGAATAGCAGTGTGCATCTGGTACGCGATATCGTGGGTCTCTTGCGACGTCTTCACCACGCGCGCCCGGATCGCCTCAAGCTGGGCTCGCGCGTTCTTGGGAGGCAGGGGGTCGACGGTAAGTTTGCCAAGGTCGACGGCGAGGGAAGCAAGCTGGTGGCAGATGTGATCATGCAGTTCCCGGGATACTCTGCGGCGCTCGTCTTCCTGAGCCTTCATGAGGCTGGCCGCCAAGGCGCGTATTTCGTCGCGGCTATGCTCCAAGTCCGATGCGAGCCGACTTTCGATTTCCTGGGCGCGCTTCTTCTCGGTGATGTTGTGAACCGATCCAACCAGATGGGTACAAGCGCCTGTGTGGTCAACGACAGGTGCAACGCTGATTTCCCCAGTCACCTGTCCGGCAGGGTAATCGGATGTTTCTTCCCACTGCACAACGGTATGTTCTTCGACCGCCTGTCGATATTTTCCCAGAACCATCGTTAGGGACGGTTCTGGAATGACATCTTTCACGGTTTTGCCGACCACCATTTCTTGGCTCAGTCCGGTGACCCTCAGAAAAGCCGCGTTGACAGAAACGAAGCGGAATTGCCCTTCGGGCTCGATCGCCAGATAAAAGATGACATCTTGAACAGTGTCGTAGATCGAGACCAAACGCCGCTGGCTTTCCCGCAGCCTGGCGATGATCTGTCCCACCGGAATGGCGTTGATCAGGACGGCCTGAACGATTACGAACCAGGTTCCCAGTGGCGTTGCCTGATGCTGGTACGGAAGCCTCACGTGCATCATCTCCAGAACCGTGAATACCAGCGCTCCGAGCAGGCACCAACCCCCTGTCCTTATAGCGGCATTGTATCCGAGGAGCCAAGCCGCCGAGGCTGGCAAGGACACGTAGAGCAGCGCTCCCGAGCCGTGTACACCGCCAAAGGAAAAGGAGATGAGCGACGCCCAGATCCAAGTGCCTGCGAGGTATGCCAGACTGGCGCGCCGGAAGTGGCCAAGGCGTAGCAGCACGAGTGCAGTGACGTAACTCGCTTCCTGGACGAGCGGATTGAGATACCGTGGGAGGCTCTTGATAGCGAACGGTATCGTGGCGACCCACCCGGCTGCCATCCACACGGCGAGAGCCGCGAGGAGAACGTGCAGAATTCTTGCCGGCTGATCTTCGGAAAGCGAGCCTCGAAGTTCGATAAACGGCGTTAAGCGATGTGCAATACGCGAAATGTAGGATTTAGACCTCACAAGTGACCCTTGGCCTCGCGTCAATGCACTTGATTTTACACAATTCCGCACACTTCGATAACGTTGTGATCGCCACAGTGCCATCCGAGTATGGTGACCGCGCTCCCCTGTACTGGCGGGCGGCGTTCTGGAGCGCGTGGCCGGTTTGGAAATCGGCCGCGCCACCTGGGTGGGTGACTCGCAGGTCAACCGGGTAGCGTTATATCAGCGAGTGACATTTGGAGGAGTGACGCTTACGGTATAACCCAAGTTGTCGCTGCAACGATGTCGTCGCCAGTGCAGGCATCAGAATCGCGACCCACGTGCGCCCGGCGTCTTCGATCGGGGCATTCCCGATCAAGGCTCGCGACAATCCGGAAACAATCACGCCTAAGGAGTCGATCCGGTCCGGCGAAGCTGTAGCGCCGGTAATCTGCCGCTCCCAGCAACGTCTTGAACGCCCAGTGGACTACTTTCGGCCGACCAGAGACAAACTCCTTGAGTGCAGTCGCTAGCCCTTGTGGACTTCCGGCGGGCACCCGTCAACTATTTTCAATCGGAACTCTTTCACGAGCATCCACGAAACAGACGAGATAAGGAGGCTTCATGCCAAGGTTCATCCATCGAGTTGTTGCGTTGAGCATCGTGTGCGCGGCTTGCGCGTTCGGTCAGCAGGGCAGTTTCGCTCAGATTGCGTATGGCGGTAGTTGGCAGACCACGCTCACTTTGATAGACGAGAGCGATACGCTACCGGCCAACGTCACTCTTTCTTTCTTTGGGGATGACGGCTCGCCGCTCAGTGCTCCCGTCCTGGGAGCCGGGAATACTTCTGTCTACACATTTACGATCCCGGCAGGCGGACTTCAGAGCGTTGTACTCTTCAGTTCGGCTCCCACCACGTCGCAGGGCTGGGCCAGTATGAACGTGGCGAGCGGGATCCCCGTACGAGGGTTAGGTTCATTCCGCTTTCTACTACCGAGTAAGACGATTTCCGAAGCCGTGGTCCCGCTCAGTATCTCCGGCTCCGCGGTCTGCATCGTTCCGTCGCCCTCCGTGCCGGGCGCTCCTAGCGTGATTCTGATTCCGTTTGATAACACAACAGGCCAATATGTTACTTCGGTGGCGCTTGCCAATACGACAAGTGGATTCTTATCTGTTCCAATCGAATTCGATGACGAGTCGAATCATCTGCTGGTAAAGGATACGCTCATCCTGAGTGCACGGCAACACGTGGCGGTCGTAACCCCGCAAGCCTATCCCGTGTTGGCCGGGAAAAAGGGTGTTCTGCGAATCCGTCAGAGCACTGAGTTTGTCACCGTGCTGGGATTGCTCTCCAACAATACGAATGCGATTACGACGATCATTCCCATTACCAACTAACAAACTGGGAGCTTTCCTTTGTGACTGACCCGATCGCTGGCGCGGCTGGAAGGCGCATCCTTGCGATTGTGGACTGGATAGATGATGCGAACGGGTCTCATAAAAGCGGGATGGCAACATCGATATGTTAATGTATCAAGGCGAACTTCGGAGTAAGGCTCGAGGTGCTGCCGATCAGTAGGATCTTAATAGGCGATGCGCTGACGGGCCAACAACTTAAAGCTGCCATTGATGCCGGGCTGGCAAAGGCTGATCTCCTTATTGGCTACCAGGTGGCCTTTAGGAGGGCGATGGAATGGAGCGCCTCCACCGAGATGCCGGGACCCGGGGTTTACGTGTTGGAGGGGAGACGGTGGGATTACGATCCTTCCACCCACCCAATCGGGACAACGACGACAACCGAGACCCTCCAGATCGGTGACTTTGGATTGGACATGTATGATGCCGCCCAGCGACAGTTGGTCTGGCGCGGCGACGCGGGCCAAGACAATTGAAGCCGATGTGACGCCAGACAAGAGGAAGAACATCGACCTGGCTCCTTCCTTTCTCCTTCCAAGATTCACCGCCTCTGTCGCCATCCTTCCATCCGCATTATGGGATTGCAGGGTCCCAGCAAATCCTCCCAGGGGTGAGGGCAGTGTGGGTTCAGTCTGCAGCGTCGCGGGCGAAAGGCGCGTCCGCAAGCAAAAAAAAACGCCGTACCACGCAACCCCGCATCAACGAATCAGGAACGAACGTCGACGACGTTTTGTTCTTAGGCGGGGACAGGGAACCCCGAGTTGTGAAAAGGAGCGGCAGCTATGCACCCAAGAACGAGTGTAATCAGTCTGATGACGTTGTTTTGCCTGGCATCGATGTTCGCTTTTGGCGCGAATGTCAAGGGCATGATCAGTAGCCGGACCGGAGAAACCTTGACAGTAACATCCGACCAGGGGAACACTATCGTTCTCCTAACCGATGGTACGACTACGAAAGATGACACGGGACTTTTTGGTTTGGGCACCGATAAGATGGCCTCCGTAGTGCTTATACCCGGACTTAAGGTGAACGTCGACGGAGCGCCCAACGAACAAGGCCAGTTTGTAGCGAGGACCATTACAGTGGATGGCGACGACCTGGAAACGAGCGAGATGATCCAGGCCGGCATAACCCCGACTGCGAAACAAGTCGAGGCCAACATTGAGGCTATCGATGTCAACAGGCGGAATATCGAAGCTAACAGGCAGAGTTCCTCCGCCAACGCGGCGCAGGTTGCGGCCCTCAAAGCAGAGATCGAAGCTCTGAAGGCGGGGATCGCGGAACACAAGCAGAATAGCGCCAATCACGAACAGAAGATTAGCGAGACCATCAAGGTTGTCCACGAGACGACGGATCGATTTATGTCGTTGGCTGACTATGACGTACACCTCAACGCCACGGTCAAATTCGCATCTGGCAGCTCGGACCTCTCGCAGGAGTCCCAGGAAGCACTCACGGCGCTGGCGAATTCCGCCACCGGCCTAAAGGGATTCATCATTGAGGTAACAGGCCATGCCGACTCGACCGGCAATGATGCGATGAACACGAAACTGAGCGAGGACCGCGCTAAAGCGGTGATCACTTACTTGATGCAGCAGGGTGGAGTGCCGGTGCGGCATATCGTTGCCCCGGGCGCGATGGGCGAATACGCACCAGTGGCGTCAAACGAGTCTGCGACCGGACGGGCCGAGAACCGTCGGGTTGAGGCTAAAGTCCTGGTCCACAAGGGTGCCGCGGCCGACTAGGGGTACCCGTCCAGCTGTTCGGTAGGCTGCACACTCAAGTGCTGCTTTCTTCCCCATCCGGACTGGGGGCTAGCCGAGCGCATCGTGTCTACGTTCCATTCGTTTGGGTTAGCTCATCCCCAAACGTAGTAACTCCTGAATGCGGCGTATCCTTCCATCTACCCTTTCTTCGGGGCAGCGCCGGGAGATCCAAAAAAGTCGTGGAAGTGTGGCCGACCCGAAAACAATCTATCCACTTCTGGCGCTGCTCGCATTGGTATCGAGGCCGTGGATCGAGTCGTTTGGCGCCCCGGCTGCTAACAGCAAGCACGCCAAACATTAGCCCGCCAAAACTTGCTTGGTACGACTTATCGCCACAGGCGCGGGATGATGTACCAGCAGAGCGAGCTGCGACCCCCACGTTCACTTGGATGAAGTCGGCATCACGTCGATGTGAACCGAGCCGACTTCCGCCCCGAGTAGCCGACCTCCCGGCTCTAACGCCGAACCAAACCAAGTAGGGCTAACTTGAGCCTTCTCGGGAGGGCATAACCTACGCAGGAGGATTGATTGGGGTACGTATAGATCCGTCCGAGCATCGCACCCATTATTCCCGGTTTACGCGGCCCGTCTTCGAAGTAGGCCCAAACCCAATAAGGTCAAGCCGATCAAACCAAAGGACGACGGCTCAGAGACTGCAGTATCGGCCTGAATGTATCCGAGTTCGAAGTTTGACAGTCCTGGGTTTGCGTCCCCAACACCGCCCGTTCCGGTTAACGTCGACGTGGTCGTCAAGATTGTCGTCGGAGCGATGAATGCTGGACTGCCCGTATCATTGCCTGGCATCAAGTGATAGGTCGGACCCGGGCTGTTGGCGACGTCGAGTAACCCGGAAGAGTTCCGCGCGAACGAAAAGTCCGACTGGTTCTTCACGCCGACAATCTGGTAGACCGCCGGAAGAGGATTGGCCGGATCACCAGGGACCGCGGCAATTGGGTCGGTGAACGTGAAGTTAGTTAAGAACCCAGCCCCCGTAATAAGTTCCAAACTGAGCCGGAACTCAGCGCCGTTATCGGCCATCTGGAAATCGACATTAATATCCGACGGATCACCGTTGCCAGTATAGCTGAAGTTACTGAACACCTTGTCGCCTAGTGCGCATGGATTGCCAACGAGGCTGGCCAAAGTGGCTGGAGCACAGGCACCAATCGTGGCAGCGAAAGCCGATGTAGAGAGAACCGCAGGCAGAAACAGAAGTACCTTCACAGCAAAACATCCTCCTGGCAAGTAGAGCCTTAATTCGAAAAGAAAGAGTTACTTTATGTCCTGAAAACGTTCTAACTACAAATGATCAATCCCAAAAAGAACAGTCGTGCCGATTCCTCCGATGACCGGTCTCACCTGGTGAAGCAGCGACACATTCACACCGTCTCTTTGGAAGTGTATTTATGAATCGTCGTCAATTCGTCACACAACAATCCTGGATCCCAATTTCGACCGGGAGCATCATTGCACCGGCAGGGCTGCGGTTACGCATCGTCAGGAAGTCGAAACTATCTTCAGTCCGGGAGGGGAACGACCGAATGTGGACATGACGCATAATTGTGCCCAAATATGGTCAGAGATGAGTTCGCTCAAACTCAGTGCACGGGCTATCATTTCTCATCGAGAAGTGCGAGCCACTCGCTCGCCACTTCGCGGCCCCACACGGCAGGACTCGCCAAGTACTCGATTATCTTCAGCTTGGCCGATTCGATCTCGCCACGGCTAGCGAAAATGCGACTAAGCAGAAGAGATGCCTCGGGAAACTCGGGTTCTGCTCGCATCAACGCTGCTTGAGCTTCCGACGTGAATCTGTTTTCCACAGTGAGCGAGAGCCCGAGCACGAAGCTGGCCTGCGGGCTTCTGGCGTCTATCTCAGCCATTCGGCGAGCCGTGCACTCAGCTTGGGAAAGGTCATTTAGGGAGAGGTAGGCCATCACCAAATTGAAATAAGCCAATCTCCAGCGCGGGTCGAAGTGAATAGCAGAATTCAGAAGCGGAATTGCCTGGTCGGGCGTGCCTGCCTTCATGTAGGCCACTGCCAAATCATTGTGAGCCTCGGTGTACTCGAGATCGATCGCCACCGCCTCGCCCAACCAAGTAATCGCTTCACTGAATTGTTCCTTCTCAAGAAAGCGTCGTCCTTTACTGTAAGCCCTACGGGCTTTGTTTGGCGGTGAATGTTCCAGTTGATGAACCGTGACGATTGGCGAGTTGTCGAATTGTAAGATGCCGGATGTCGGGTGGCCTCGGAGTGGACCAGGAGAGCCGGAATCTGGTTTTGCGGTGTTCCCCTTTTGGTCCGCGGGTCGGTTTGAGTCAGATGCTGAAAGCTCGAACGTCATGCAAATAGTAATGAGAAAGAGAAACCTGATCTGTGCCATAGCGCTGCTCCGCTGACTAGCGGCAATGTCGTTCTGCTCGGTAAACGATTCACGGATTCGCCTAGTGATTCTTTTTGATGAACGGCGAGAGTTGCCGGCGCAAGGAGAGCAAACGACGGCATCTCCTGGGCCTTTTAGGAGCGGCGACGCTTCAACTTCCCCTTATCAACATACTCTCGGAGGCGTGTAGCACGCTGCTCCAGTCGTGCGCGAACCGCACGCCGGAGCCGTAGGAGTCGAATACGGATTGCGGTTCTAGTGACACCGGTTACCTGCGCAATCTCTTCGACGGTTGCTCCGATCAGTTGATGCTCAAGCAGAGCGCGCTCACCGGGGCGGCAAGAGTTCAAAATCCGAACGGCGTCAATCGCCGCGATGTCCATCCGAAAGCTGCTCTGAGTCTCGATGAGCGGCTGCAAGTACTTTTCCCGTCGCAGGTCATTTCGGAACAAATTCAGCGCAATGACATTGACCCAGGTGCCCACAGAACTATCTCCGCGGAGCTGATGTAGACATTCCCATCCGCGAACCCAGGCTGCCTGGGCCAATTCCTCAGCATGGCCCGGAGATGCCCCGCGACTCAGTAGACAACGAGCAGTTCGCTCGAAGCCCTGGGTGTACGCGTCTCCATATCCATCCCTCAGGCCAATGCCGCATCCTTGGCGGAGTGCATCGCGATGGGGCGCATTGTGGGTCAAGGCCATCGCGGGTAATCCTTCAGTTTCGTGCGAACGTATGTCCACACTCGGAGTCTTAAGGTCGTATGCTGAGCCTTTCATGGTGGTCCGTTCTAATCCTGCCGAGAGAAGCGCGGCAATGGAAAAGTAAGTCAGATCGGGGTGCCGGTAAGTGCCCACATTCGTTAAGGTTCGTCGCGCCACGCTGGTGTGAATAGGCGGCCCGTTGTCAGCTGATCCGTTCAAGAGATGCAGTAAACTGCGTGGTCGGTATATTTAATTCAGTCAGACGCAAACAGATCGTCCAACATTGACTGACGGCGCAACGCCGAAGGCCATGTTTGCAACTATGGCCGTTCCGCGACGATCACCCCGGCCAAGCCAGAAAGTTCGCCGTGCCAAAGATCGCCCCTCCCACCCAGCCGGCGAACCGCCCTCAGAGCCGATCCGCGATGAGGCCAAAAAGTATTAGATCGCAAGTTTGGCAATGTAGATCTCCTAGGAGACCCATTTGGGCCTGGAGGACTACCAAATGAGAAAAAGTAGCGATGCAGTTCCTACTTGCGTCGGTCGCAACATGCGACCCGAAGCACAACCCAGAGGGGGCGAGCTTACGGTAATCCGCCTGAATCCCAATGGTTCAACTTGCTGCGAACGGTACCCTGGCTCGTGAAGCTGTAGGCCTCGCCATTCTCGCGGGCGTTTTGCTGCTCGGTGCGCTTGTCATGCTAGTGCTGCGCACCCGTAAACTTCCGGTCTGCTGGAACTGCGGATTTCGTAGCGTCCGGCGGTCACACTCTCGCCACCATCCCTTGGACACCGTTGCACGGATCTGCTATCTATATCCACGTCGGTGTCGCAGATGTCTGCGACGTTTCTATTGCTTCGAGTTCCATGACGTAGTTCGACATCCCAGGCGTCATCCAATGGCTACTGGCAAGGGCTAGTAGGGTGTCCCTGAGTAACGAGTACTACTTTCTATCCGGCATTTAATTATGGCGAAGATGGAAGTCTTGCACCTGACCCCTACCGAGCGAGGCGAGTTGCAAAGCTACGTGCGCAAGCGGAACCTTCCGGCCAGCTTAGCCCATAGAATGCGCATTGTTCTGCTGCTCGATCAAGGGGTTTCCTATAGCGAGATCTGGGAGCAACTCGGGGCGTTCCCGTCCACGATCTCGCGCTGAAAGCAGCGCTATGAGAAGGACGGTTTTGGGACTGGCCACGATCCATCCTGGCCAGCCGCCGCAGAAACTGACTCCGCAGTTGCGTGCCAAAGTGCTGGAGAAAACGCGGCAATCTCCACCGGACGGCTCCACGCATTGGTCGTTGCGCAGAATGGCGGCAGTGATGAAGGTGAGCAAGAACCTGATCGCACGCATCTGGAAAGAAGCGGATCTGAAACCCCACCGGCTGGAAGGTTACATCGCCTCCAATGATCCCCAGTTCGCGGAAAAGGCTGCCGCCATTATCGGGTTGTATCTGAACCCGCCGCAGAACGCGGCGGTATTCTGCGTCGATGAAAAGAGCGCGATTCAGGCGCTGGACCGTTTGGATCGACGCCTTCGGCTATCGCCGGGTCGCGCGGAGAAGCATGGCTTCGAGTCTGAAGCGCAGGATTCTTCGTTACATCAAGCTCTATCAGAAGGCAGCCGAACCTTTTCAGTGGAAATACTCGGATGTTCGCAAACGGATTCCCGCGTGGTAGCGATATCTCAGGGACAGCCCACCCCCATGAATACGCGCGATACGGACCGTCAGGAATTGCGCGATTCCGTGCAGATGTGTGCTCGTACCCGGTGCGTCCGCTCACGTCTCGCCCTGAATCGGTCTGCGACTTGTGCCGGACCGCCGGCCACGCCCCTCGCCATCGATCCGAACGCCACGCCCACGCAACTCTGATCCGTTGACCGGGCACGCACCCTGAACCCAAGTGATTGCTCTCGCAGTGGATGCGCTCCGGTCAAATTCAGACACCACAGCCCCACACTAGCTTTTCAAGTGGGGGTTTCGCTTGTTGCTTAATTTTCAGTAGATCCGCTATTACTTCCCCGCTGGCAGGTTCCCGACAAAAAAACTGCACCGGACTCAACTCACACGTCATCACTCGCCTGCGCAGTTCGTGCCAGGCGAGCGTTTCGCGCTTGGGCGCAGAATGATCGCGGGAGGGAACGATGAGAACGAAAACATTGCCAGCTTTGGTCCTGCTGCTCCCCGGCGGACTCCTGGCGGCAGAAGTCTCTGTTTTCCGTGCCTATGTGGATTCGGACCTGTGCGCGCGTCTCATGCTCGGGCCGATTACAGCCTCCAGGATCGAGTGCAGTCGGAGCACCGTCAAAGACGGCTCCGAGCCAGTAGTGGTTCATCTGCACAACAACCTGGTCCTTGCCGTGAATAAGCAGAAGATGATTCGCCCCCTGGCGGGCCAATTGGTGGAAGCCTCCGGTGAGATCAAGGCCAACAATGGCACCGTAAAACTCCAGTCGGCTTCCGTCATTACGGCCGAATCCGTACCGCAAGGCGACCCGGCGCGGAAACTACTAGATGTCCACACGTACCGGACTGACAAGAGCGCTCAGCTTCACGAGAAGATCAGGCACGAACTGGCGATGATGCCGTACATCAGCGAGTTCGATTTCATTTCGTTCACCCAATCTGGTAGCGACGTCATTCTTACGGGTTGGACTGTCCGCACCACAAACCGGAGCACCGCCTACAATGTTGTCAAAGATATTGACGGCGTGGAGACCGTTATCAACAACATTGAAGTCTTGCCTCTGGGCAGTCTCGACATGCAAATCCGCGCCGCTGCGAGGGCAGCCCTTCAGCGGCAGTTGTCGAGGTACTTCTGGGGTAACGGCTCCGACATCAAGATCATCGTCAAAGACGGACAGATCATCCTGCTGGGCACGGTCGCGACTAAGGCCGATTCCGACGTCGCCTTCATTCAGTGCAACTCCGTGTCCGGAGCATTCAAAGTCTTCAACATGCTGCGCGTTCAGGCCTCGGAGAAGAAGGGAGCCTAGGCGCATCACCAGACCCCGCTAGCGGAAAGGAGCAGAAATGTGGCATATGAAGACGAGGCTTTCGTGTTTGGCCGCAGCGTTGTCGACGGTCTTGTCGTGCACACGCCCAACGAGCGCACCTGACGTGAGGAGAATGCCGGCAGGCCAGGAATTCTCGGGATTCTTGAGTGCCTACGCGAACTTGAAGCCGAACCCGGAATTTGAAAGCACCGTTTCCTTCGTGTCGCGGGATCCCCTCAAGAACGTTCACAGGTACGTGGCCGTAATTATCGAGCCCCCGGTCGTATATCTTGCGACAGACGCTGATGTGAAGGCCCTCCCGGATCGCGGCCGGACCGCGTTGACGGAATACTTCCAGCACGCCATAACAGCGGCCGTGGAGGATGCCTTTCCGGTGGTGCAAGCGAGCGGGCCCTTGGTCCTGAGGCTTCGCTCGGCGATTGTCGGGGTCGATGTCGGACCGTCGGTACCGGCGGATCAGAAGAGTCAGGATTCTCTGGACCACGCTATTAATATCGGGAAAGTCGGTATTGAAATTGAGCTCGTGGATTCGGAAACGGGTGAACAAATCGCGGCTGCCGTGGACCGGCAGAGTCTTGGTGAAGGCGCAATGGTTGGCTCGGCCGACTTTTCCCGGGAGGAGAAGTTCCGGGCCGCCACACAGGCGTTCGACGGCTGGGCCAGAAGGCTCCGGGAGTTCCTTGATTCGGCGGAGCAGCCATCGGAAGACGACGTCGCGCGAGCTGAGAGGACGAACTTCCCGTACGCGTCCGAACCTGCTCCTAGGTAGCGCGCCTATACAAAAGGATCCGCACCGACTCCAACACACGCGTCATCGCTAGCCTGCAGGCGCCACCCGCACCTTTCGCGGTTGCGCGGCAGAATGACCGGTTGTCAACAACAGTGAAGACTTGCCTCTGGGCCTCGGTTGCCCGAAGCTGAGCGCTCGTGCCGTACTGACAGACTCTCCCGGCAGTGCGGAAACGCCTTCCCGCAAGATCTCCTGCAGGTTTGGCGTCCGGGCGCCTCTCCAGCGACTCTCCGCATCGGTTTGGCACGAAAGTAAGCCTCGAATACTTTAAATCCGCCGATGGCAACCAGCATCGTAAGTGTTCAGGCGGTCAACAAATGCGCTGCGATATTCGATGCGCGTTAGATTCCGCATCTTGGAACCTCGAAGGCCCACCGAGGTTTCTCCAGGAGCCAACGGCTGCTGGCTATCGAACCGTGGGCCAAGAAAGAGAACGTTTATGATTCGTAACAATCCTAGTCAGATGCATTTGTTCGCGATGCCGCTTATTTTGGCATTAGCGACGGCCGGTTGCGCCACAAGAGGTTATGCCCGCAGGCAGGTAACTCCGGTCAACCAGAAAGTCGACACGCTGTCCGCGGTAACCGATACGAAGTTCATGGCGACCAACGAAAAGATAGATCTCGTAGCTGGCATCCACCAAAAAGATGTCTCACAGGTCAACGAGCGCATCTCCACAGCCGAGATGAAACTGGGCCTGACTAGTTCCGCGGCTCAACAAGCCCAAACGGATGCTCAACGGGCTCAAGCGGATGCTCAGCGGGCCCAAGCCGCCGCCTCGAGTGCGATGAGCGAATCTCAGGAGAACGCACGTAAGCTCGCGGCCAATTCGCAGGCGGGCGCAGGTGCGGCCGGCGCCCCCGACTACAAACTCATCGAAAGCGCCGACGTGACGTTCGGTTTTAACAAGTTCTCACTCACGCCGGAAGCAAAGACCGAGCTCGATCAACTCGCGAGCAAGGTGCACTCTATGCCGCGAGTCGTGGTGGAACTGGTTGGTTTCACCGATGCGACCGGTCCGCAAGACTACAACCTCAATCTGAGCCGAGAGCGTGCGGACTCTGTCCAGCGCTATCTCGTGGCGCAGAAAGTGCCTTTGCACGCGATCCATATGGTCGGACTGGGCGCAGAAACTCCGCCCTCGGGATTGGAGGGGGACACCAGTTCGAATGCCAACAAAAGTGAAGCCGATCGGGCATCTCGGCGCGTTCTGATTCGCATCTTCGGGGATGTTGTGACGCAAGCGAGCGTCGGAGGCGGAGGACAGAACTAAAAGTGTCCAAACGGCCGGGCCACCCCGGAGCCTCTGGGGGAGCGGGTCCTGATTAAAGCGTTTGCGCGGTCAGCTATTTGGCGTAGGAGACCTCGCCTCCAATGTAACCGGGGCGGGTCTCCACGTGCAGAGGGCCCTGTCTCAGGTCCTTAGCCGTCAGCCGAACGCTGTGATATTGCCCATCGTTGAGGCCGCTGAAGCCAATTGTGTATTGTTTTCGAATATTTTCGGCAATGCTGACGCAAGCCTTGGTCACATCTGCAAGCTCCACTGGGAAGAAGGCTTCGCCACCGGTTTGCTGAGCGATTTTCGATAGTACTTGTGGATTCCGGTCGCGATCGTCTTCACTGAAGATTCCGATCGGATAAACGACGATCCCCGCTTTCATGGCTCCATTCAGCGCCTCGTTCAACGTCGCGTGACTCGAGTTGTCTCCGCCATCCGTAATCGTCAGTAGGACCTTTCGGGCGTATCCGGCGGACCGCAGCTGGGATTGCGCCATCAGCAGCGCGTCGTAAAACGCAGTGGTTCCCCCGAGATTGAACGCTGCAATGGCAGATTCGAGATCGGGGATGCGCCCGGTAAACAGCGTGCCGGAGGGCAGTCCGAACCGGGCGTGATCGTTGAAGTGCAGCACGAACATTTCGTCCTTGGGATTACTGGCGCGGGCGAACGCCTGCGCTGCCGCGATCACTTGCTGCTGTTTGGGAGCCATGCTGGCGCTGTTGTCCACTACGATCCCGGCAGTCACCGGCGCATCCTCTCCTTGAAAAACGCTGATCGGCTGCGGGACGTTGTCCACGAACAGCTGAAACGCGTCCTTGTCCAATCCGAGGACGGCGCGGCCTTTGCTGTCTGTAACCCTCGCGTGCAATTGGACCAATGTCACGTCTGTGCGAATTGCGAACTCCTGCCCGGCTCCGAGCGACAACACAAGCGGCGTGACGAGGACACAGAACAAGGCTGGTTGAATTCTAATGTGCATAAATGTACTTTTCTACTTTCCTAAAAGACTTCGGGGCGGGCAAAAGGAACATCCAATCGAGGGTCAACCCCGACGGTCGCTGCTTTCGTAAGGGTAACCCTAAGTGACTGCCGAGAATCGCAGACGGCGGGAACGCCGCAAGCAGCGCTGGCGCAAACCTGTCCGGGTGTTCGAAACGTTCGCCGAGAGGCATGAAATCCTGCCCGTTCATTCGTGGCGGTTTTAACGCGCTCCTCCGTTGCGCGCTTCAGGAGACCTGTCTCTTCTGTTGACACTGGCTTATCATGGACGCCGGTAAACCAGCACGTTCAGAGCAGAGCGAAACTGAAGCGAAGCCCTGCGTCACAGAGATCTTTGTCGTCGACTTGTAGCTTTTTTTGCTTTGTTCTTGCTGCCGGGCGGCCGCCCTCTGCGTTTTCGGTCGCTCATCCAGGCTGGTGGCCGGCCACGCCGCCGCCCACCACCACGAGCCAAACGTTCCAGAGTGAGTATGGCTTCATCAAATTGGTCACGTTCCCGACGTAGTTCCGCCAGCATCTTAATCAGGTCCATGTACTCACTCCAATTCTCCCCGGGTGCAACCCCCTTGTTGAATGAAACCCGCACCCCACGGCGATGGCACAACATGGATCCATCGTTGCGCGAGCATCGTCATGTTTGTGGCTTTCCATCCATGAACCAGTCTGAAAGAGTCTTCTTAAAACTGTCACAGGCAGTGGGAGGCGAGTCCATGGGGTCCGGTTGGCGCAACATGGTTCAGGATTCTGGATCTTTCCGGGGAATTGTCAGGACTGAGGCTCGCTCGGCGGGAGATCAAAAACGGCTGTGACCTCGACCCCGATCGCGAACTTGTCGGCATGCGCCGAGCAGTAGCGTACTTCGGCGAGTACAAACCGTTTCTGGGATCGAACCTGTAGGACGGTTCCGGGTTCCAGGGGCTGCGGCACCAACAGTTTCATTCCGTCCTCAGAGACATTCAGAAGGTGCCCCTGGACCTGGGCCACTGACGGACGAAGGACCCGGATAGAAAGCGTTTCATTCGCTGGAAAACGGGTTTGAGACCGACGATCATCAAAGTCCAGGCTTTATCCTTTCGTTCGACTGGCTTGGTCCCGCGTATAACTTGCCGTAGCAGCAGAACTGAAGTACTTGGGTCGTAGCTTGTAAGTCATGCACCGAATTGACCTGACCCGCACGAATCCTCACCCCCAGGATGAAGCTCGCCACATCGCAGAGGAAGTTAGCAACGGCTAGCTAACTGTTAGTTGGGGAAAATGAGCCGCTTACCGGCTTCCGTCATCTTCTTGTGGGAGAACAGAATGTCATGTCTTCATCCGAAAGCGAGGCCAAGAGACCAGAAGGAGTGAGCCTAGGCGGGGTAGCCTCTGAGGAAATCCTTCAGGAAGTCGATCGGATCAACGCCAGCGAGTGCTTTCGGAACTCGCAACGGCTGCAACGTTTCATAACCTTCACGGTTCGATCGGCCGTTCATGGTTCGCTCGATCAGCTCAAGGAATACGTTTTGGGCCGGGAGGTTTTCGATCGTGATTCTGACTACGATCCGCGACTGGATTCGATCGTGAGAGTGGAGGCTCAACGCCTACGAAGAAAGCTTAGGGAGTACTATGAAACCGAGGGCACCACAGATCCTGTTCAGATCACCTTCCAAGCTGGCAGCTACGTGCCAGGCTTTGCTTACCGCGAGAGTTTACCCCCGGCCCGGTCGTCCAGGACAAGAGAGCAGCTCGACCCCCGCACTGTGGCGGTGCTCCCGTTCCTGAACCTTAGCCCCGAGCCTGACCAAGGATATTTCTGTGACGGAATCACGGAGGATGTGATTTACACGCTCAGCCGGAGCCCGGAGTTGAATGTCATTGGTCGCGCGAGCACTTTCGCTTTCAAGAGCACCAATTGCGATTTGAAGGAGATTGGCGTCAGGCTTCACGCGGGCACTTTGATCGAGGGCAGTGTACGGAAGTCCGGAAACCAGCTTCGAATTTCAGCCGCCATGCTCGACTCAGAATCTGGGCACGTCCACTGGGCGGACTCCTTCGACGTTACATTGGGCGACGTATTCGCCATCCAAGAGGAAATCTCACGGGCGATCGCAAGTGCTCTGAGGGTGAGGGTTCCTGCTGGGGCTCGAAAGAGACTGGCGCGAGGCGCCCCCGATATAGAGGCATACCTTCTATACCTTAAGGGAAGGCAGACATGGAATGAAATGAACGTCTCCGCTTACCGAGCCTCAATTGGCCACTTTGAGCGGGCCATTTCCCTCTACCCGGAATACGCATCTCCTTATGCCGGACTTGCCGACGCCTACTGCTATTTGGCGTTGTGGAGTGGCATGCGGCCCCGCGATGCGCTTCCGAAGGCTCAAGACGCGGCTCTTAAGGCAATACAACTGGACGAGGATCTGGCGCATGCCTATACCGCAGCGGCGGCGGCCAGGCTGTTTTACGAATGGGATTTCAGCGGAGCTCTTGCGATGGCCAAGAACTCGACGGTCCGCGAACCCTGCTACGGCTTCGGCTGGCATGTGTATGGGTCGTGTTTATTAGCCGGCGGGAAGAGCGAGGAGGCTCTTGTTTGTTTTCAGAGGGCCGTGGAGCTAGATCCTCTCTCTCTGCGGGCCAATCGGTCGCTGGGTTGGGTTCTATACCTGCAACGCCGCTATGAAGATTCCGAAAGGTATCTAATGGCTGCAGTGACGCTCGCTCCGGACTCTGCGGAGACGCGGTGTCTGCTCGCGCATCTCTTTGTCCAGCAGGGTTGCATACCGGACGCTCTCGATCAGGCACGCCAGTGTCAGGATACTCATCCCAATCCGGTGACGTTGGGCGCTCTGGGAGTCTGCCTCGCTCGCTCCGGCCGGAGCGACCAGGCCACGCAACTGACCGATCAGCTATTAGAAATGTCCCAAGCGGAGTACGTCGATCCGTATACCATCGCGCAAATGTACCTGGCGCTCGCAGATGTGAGCAAAGCGTTGGAATTCACCGAGAGAATGCTCGAAGAACGAACTCCCCACGCCGTATTCCTCGATATCGATCCTGCGTTCGATCTGATCCGGACCAATCCCGGCTTTGGCGACTTAGTTTCCCAGATAAAGGGCTCGAACGAGCGGTCCTAGTTTCCTGAGCGCCCGTTTTATCAACAGGAATGTAGCGTTCCGCCTTCATCGCTGAGGAGTATGGCCAGGATTTTAGACACAGTCGCGGTTTTCACTTTTCGCCTCGGCGAAACTTTGATTAAAACGGAGAACAGCAGACGAAATCAAGGGTGCCGAGGCTCATCTGGGAACAGAATCTCTTTTTTGGATTACAGCTGCGGACTTGTGTCAATCAGCGGTCAGCCGGAGGAATCGACATTGAGGACAAGAGGACAACCGTTGAGCCACTCGCCTGGGCTACTTGCAAGCCTTCGTCTTTCTTTTCGCGTGCATTGTGCATTGCCGTTACTTCTTTGGGGACTTCGGTCGTGGCTTGACCTTCAGTAGGTCCGCGTTTCCCTCGGTTACGGCTCAATCGAAAGCATGACGTACGGCTTAACAAACGCGAGAGGTGCTGGTTTGTCAACACATCTTGCTCTTGGGTGCTTGTTTTTGATGGCATTGGGAAATCCTCGACTTTGTTTGGGCGAGGACGAGCTTTCCCGATTGACGGCATCTATTGGCGCTGGCGTCAATACCCCGATCGGTCAAACCGCCGATTTTACACATTCGGGGGGGGCACTTGCCGCTGGCCTGGGCTATCGTTGGAGTACAAATCAGACTGTGCTGCTGCAGTATTACTTTTCCACGATGCCCTTTAATGGTGCGATCATCGGTCAATTGGGATTCCTCAAGCCGAGTTCCAACCTCTACTCGGTTACGATCAACTACAAACGTGAGTTTCGCTACTCAAGCCCTACGCGGCCATATTTGATTGGCGGGGCCGGGTGGTATCACCGCGTAGCGACCATCACGAGGCCTTCCGCAGTCGGCGAGATCCTGTGCTCGTCCGGGCTTGCCTTTTGGGATATCGCATGCCTAGAAGGAACTGTGCCATTGGACAAAGTGGTGGCTGGCTCGACATCCAACGCGCCGGGGTTCAACGCCGGCGGAGGCTTGTCACGCAGGATCGGAAAGACCCCAGCCCGCTGGTACGTGGAAGTCCGATATCACTATGCCCCCTATCAGGGTGTGGCGACGGCCGCCGTTCCCGTCATGATCGGGCTGACTTGGTAGATGAGAAGTGGGATCCTGCCGAGGATATGGACGTGACTGCTTCAGCGGTGCTCCTCGGACGGAATCGGCGGTCGCGAACGTGCGGGCGGTCGGTTTCAGTGCCGAGCGTCGGCGGTGATTCCGAATTCAAAGCCGAGAAAGATCCAGCGTGAGCCTGTTTCGAAGCCGGTAGCGAGGGTGTACACTCCGGCTGGCAGGCTTTCGCGCGGCCTGATTCGAACAATGTCTCGAGTCAGCGGCTCCACGTCGAAAGGAATCGTATCGATAAAATGCGCCCACTCGCGGTCATCGCGCCTCAGATCCATCCGCAGCTTGCGATAATTGTGCTGTTGGATTTCCCGCACCAGATAGATTCCCACCCCCGGCGAAATGCCTCGAAGGTACAACGTCGGTGTGAGCGTGGAAAGGCGCATTTCCGGATAAGGGCCCCTGACTTCCGCGATCGTCGTGCTCGGCTCAAGCGTCCATCCCCTTTCGCTGGTGGAGGGAATGACTATCGTAAAGGGAAGAGATGTCCAGCCCGAAGGCGATTCATAGTAGACGCCACGCCCCATCGGCAACGTGGCGATCTCTCCGGAGGGTTGCGCTTGCGCCCTCGTCAACATCGCTAGCAAGCAAACCGCCGGCACAGCCACCCAAGCTGTCTTAATCATTAGTCTTCCCTCCTTGTTGTGCGTGTATATTCCTCTCCCCCGGCGACCACCCGGGGGCGGGGGGCCGCGCGGCGCCTCTGGTCGACGACCCGGCAGCACCAGCGTTGGGAGCCTTCCTGTTATAAGGGATGACGGGCGTGATGTGAAGAGCTAAAACTTGTGAAAGGCAGATCTTCGACTTCCGAAGGCCGGACTGGTACAGAGGCGGAGAAACGCCGAACCGCTAATAGCGCTGTCGGAATCGAAATCGGCTCCGCGATCAATGACACACAGCGACATCCTCGAATTGGCCACTCCCGGCTATCGACGCTAGACCACGTGCGCAGCTCAAGAGTTGTTGGTCCAAAGGATCGTTTTCTAACGAGTCCGGAGCAATGTAGGTGAGACTCTTTCTCAGCGCAAGATATTTGTCGCTGAGCATTTGCATCTTGCTGAACTCGTTGCTGAGCAATATAAACCCACTTCGATCCGAGTCTGTAGTGACTGCCGCGGACGCTAACGAGAGCTTGCTCTCAGCCGTCCTTCGATAGCCAGCCACCCAATCATCTGTCACGGGAAAGTTGCTCTGGACAGCATTGACGATCGCAATCCTCCACTCCCTGATCGCCGTCATCTCCTCAACGCCTGCCCTCAGAAAATCTTTCGAAAAGCCTGACGGTACCGGCTGGTTTGTCTCCGCGGCCTTTGTATTCGCTTCTGAAGGAGAAAACGTTACAATGATCTGCTTATCACGAAAGCTTATCGAGCTATTTGTGAGGCGAGCTAATGATTCGATCTCCACGTAGGATCTGCCATTGATATCGATGACCGGAACCTGCCCAGGATGGCCGGTCACACTCAACGTTCCACTCTGTCTGGGAACTTGTGACAAGGCGACCCGGGGGATAAGCAGGCAAGCAGCAAGCGAAAGTATTTTGCGGAATGATGTATCTCGCATAGCGTCATCCTCCATCTAAGCCATAGTGTATTTGCGTTGGCTCCCTTCGGCGGAGAACGCAGGGAAGGCCGCCGCATCCATGCCATGTCGTCTCGTATTCAGCCCGCTAATCTGAGGTCCGAAGAAAGCATCCTATTTAACGCGCCCTCCAAACTGAAACACAAGACCGGCGCTCACACGAAAAGTGTGCTGATTCCGGCCGCTGAACCCCAGATCCTCGAGTCGCGTGAGCAAGTAATCCAGTTGGATCGGACGACCGCAGGAACTTCGTCAAATGAACGTCCAAGCCTCCTCTGGCGGGCATGGCGAAGTTGTGCTCGGAAATACTAATGCTCGCGCCAGCGACGCTGGAGTTCGCCCCATTTATTACTCCGACTGTGTTACCCGAGACATCAATGACGATGAGCAGAACATGGACGCATGGATCGATGTATCTTGACCAACCGAATGAAAGCCGCGGCCCGAACACGGTCATGGATGTCGCTCTTTCACTCCTCTGTTTCGAAGGCTGAACGCGAGAAGCCAAAACTCTTCACCTCTTTCTCCGAGATTCTTTTGGAAGTTACACTAACGGCTCCCCAATGCGAGAGGGTAGTTCTGAGCTACGGCCGATGACTCGTAACGCCTTCCAATCCGCTCCTCGAACGATAAACGCGTGATCCCAGACCGAAAGGAACGTGCCACTGGGAGCCAGTACTCTGTAGGTGTATTGAAATTCTTCACGGCCCTGCTCAATTGCTCGCTGCATGCGTGTAACGGTGGCATCGCGGTCATCGGGGTGAATGCGCTCAACCCACGATGAATATGTCTCCCTTGAGGGAAGCGCGATGGATATCCTATCTTGCCAGCTTGGCGTGCGGGTAATTTCACCCGTGTCGAGTTCCCACTCCCAAACTGTATCCCTAGAGATCGCCCGAAGCGCGGCGTTATTCACCTCCTTGTGAAGGGTTGCTGCAACATAGGTCCGCGCTCGTGCCGAAACGGTCGCGGCGAAGTGTTTCAGGCTCGCATGGGAGGCTCCCAACACCGCGAGCACCAAACCTTCTGCTACGAACAGACCGACTCGGATCGTTTCGGCTTGATTGGCTACGGACAACGAATAGGCCGGCTCAAGGAACAGATATTTCGTTATGCCGGCCAAAAGGCCGATGGCCGCTACGCCGGGCACCAATCCCCCGACCCACGCGCAGGCGCAAACAGCAGCGTAGTCGAATGCGAACGGCAGCTCCCGGGCGAGATCCGGGAAAACCAGCTTGGGAACCGTGGCAGCACTCACAGCAAACGGAATCGCCAGATATCTCTGCAAGCCAACACTCGGAGGAGTTGATTTATGATGTTTGCGGATGACGTGCGCCACCAGATTCAGCAGAACAGCTTCGATGACGAACACCACGAGGCGCTCCGTAGCGCCGGGGGCAGCCACGCGTAACGAGAACTGTGGTGACAAGGCGAAGTAGGAGCTGCTCAGCGCGGCGAGTGCGGTAGCAACCAGTCCGGGCCCAAAGCCTCCGTACAGTGTGCTGACGAGAACTGCCGTTACCAGAGCGAAGTAGTGGCCATCCTGATCTGATCCGCGAGGCCACGCGAGAAGATTAATCAGAGTGGCGACTGTTACCAACCCTACAGCCACGCCGAAACTGACTGCGCGGGCGCCCTCATGGGTTTGCCGGACCCGGCTGCGCAATGTCTTGAGGATGTTCATTCCATAGGCCCCGGATTTGCGCGGTCAGAAAGTACACCCGATCGATTGCCAGCTTCCAACAAGAGAAGTCCTATTTCCGACCGATGGAATGATGCGAATCCACTCCAGCCGACTTTTTAACTGAACTCATGAAACGCAGTTGCCACACCCGTCGCGCCGCAGGTTTACTTATTGTTGTCCATGCTGGTTCGAAGCTCTATCAACGCCTCGTCGAACCGGTCTATGCGGATAAGTCCGACCCGTGGATAGTCCAAATCAAGAATGACGAAAACGGTAAGAGACAATATGAGGGCAAACAGAATCGACGGCATCCAGACGCGCCGAGTAAGAGGGGCTGATTCGACACCCGCCAGGAACGCGCAAAGCAGCGGCGAAAGCACGAGCAGGGCCCGGATGAGCACTGGCAGGTGGGTTTTTGCCAACATCGTTCCAGTAGTGGTGAGGTCGATCATGGTGTTGAGAGCCGGTAGCATCAGGGTGGTTGCAGCTACAGATGAAGTCTCGCCGCATGCCGTCACGGCCCGGGACCAGATTTCGCCTTGCAGGGTATTCGTGCGGGCAAGGTCATGCGTGGCGGTGTCCACATTGGCCATGTCTCTAAAGAATGCAAGACGAGTATCCACGTATTGCACAAAGTGTTGACGCATGTCGCTCTGTCTGGCCTCCGGAAGCAGGGCGATGCGCAGCCACGCGGTCCCGATGGCGTTTGTCTCATCAACGATCATTTGCCGCCTGGCCTCGAGGCGGGATGCCGAAGCGGAGAACGTAAACGCAATCAGCAATCCCATAAGTCCGAACACCCCGCCTTCCAGTACGGCGAACGATCCGCCTGATTCGACCGTGTTCTTCCGAATGCGGATCCTTCCGATCCACCGGCCGAGCTCAGTAAGGCATAGCATTCCCGTGAACAAGCCAAGTGCAGTCAGTGCTATTTCGAAAGCAGTCACGAAGGTCTCCCGCACGCCTACCCGCACTGGCGCTGCATCTCATCAGCGCGCCTGACAAGTGGCAGCTCCTAACACGGCCACTTCCAGCCGACGACCTCCGGATCGTCGATGCCGTGCTTGTACGCATAATTGCGGCAACCGATCTGAAGATCGCGGTATCTTTCCTTCGCGTGAGCTCCAATCTTCTGGAGCTTGGATGTTCGGTCGATTGCGTCGATCGCCAGGCTATAGCGATCGATCTCGTTGTTGATGGCAAGTTCCATCGGCGTATTGATATTGCCCTTTTCCTTGTATCCGCGCACGTGCATGTTGCAGTGGTTGGTGCGACGGTACGCCAACCGGTGAATCAGCCAAGGATACCCATGGAAATTGAAAATGATCGGCTTGTCGATGGTGAACAAAGAATCAAAATCGCGATCCGTCAATCCGTGAGGATGCTCCGCGGCGGGCTGCAGTTTGAACAGATCGACGACATTGATGTAGCGGATCTTAAGTCCCGGAAACTCCTGACGAAGCAGTGCTGTCGCGGCCAAGGCTTCCTGAGTGGGAATATCTCCGGCCGAGGCCATCACCAGATCGGGCTCTTCGCCTTGATCATTGCTGGCCCAATCCCAAATGCCGATGCCCTTGGTGCAGTGCTTGATGGCAGCGTCCATACTCATGTATTGCAAATGCATCTGCTTGTCCGAGACGATTACGTTGATGTAGTTCTCGCTCCGTAAGCAATGATCGGCTACCGATAGGAGGCAGTTAACGTCGGGCGGCAGATAGATGCGCGTCACTTCCGCACTTTTGTTTACCACTACGTCGAGGAATCCAGGGTCCTGATGCGTGAAGCCGTTGTGGTCCTGGCGCCAGACTGTCGAGGTGATCAGCAGGTTCAGCGAAGCGATCTCTTCGCGCCAGGACAAGTTGTTGCAGATCGACAGCCATTTGGCATGTTGATTGTACATCGAGTCGATCACATGAACGAAGGCTTCGTAGGTGGAAAGGAAACCGTGCCGTCCCGTCAGTAAGTAGCCTTCGAGCATTCCTTCCATGGTGTGCTCGCTGAGCATCTCCATGACCCGTCCGTCCGTCGCCAGCTCGCCCCCATCGGCGTCTTCCGGGAAGTACTCTGCAATCCAGAAGTTCTTGCTGACCTCGTAGATGTCCTGCAGCTTGTTGGACGTATTTTCGTCCGGACCAAAGACGCGGAAGCGGTCCATGTTGGACTTCATCACGTCGCGAAGAAAGGCGCCCAGGGGGCGGGTATTCTCCGCTTCGATCTGCCCTGGTTTGTCCACCTTCGTGCTGTACGCTCTGAAATCGGGCATGCGCAAAGGTTTCTTAATAAGCCCCCCATTGGCGTGGGGATTCGCACTCATTCTTCGCATGCCGCCCGGCGCGAGCTCTTTGAGCTCAGGAATCAACCTGCCATCTCTATCGAAGAGCTCCTCCGGCTTTTGTGCGCGCATCCACTTTTCGAGAATCGTGAGTTGTTCAGGTTTCTTCTTCACGTCTGCCATGGGAACCTGGTGTGCCCGCCAGGAACCCTCCAGGCGGTGGGTGGCAACCTCCGCGGGTGCGCTCCAGCCCTTAGGCGTGCGAAGCACAATCATCGGCCAGCGGGGACGCTCGGCAACTCCGGAGCTCCGGGCTTCGCGCTGGGAGGTCTTAATATCTGCGATGCATCGCTCCACGGTTGCCGCCATCGCCTGGTGCATGCTGTCGTAGTCGGAACCTTCCACGAAGTACGGCGTCCATCCATAACCGCGAAATAGATTTTCTACTTCCTCGTGGCTTATGCGAGCCAGCAACGTCGGGTTGTTGATCTTGTAGCCGTTGAGGTGCAAAATCGGGAGCACCGCGCCATCGCGAATTGGATTTAGGAACTTGCTGATGTGCCAGGAGGTCGCCAGGGGACCCGTTTCTGCTTCCCCGTCTCCGACTACCGCCGCGACGATAAGGTTGGGGTTGTCGAATGCGGCCCCGCAGGCGTGAGAAAGGACGTACCCGAGCTCGCCTCCTTCATGGATAGAACCCGGTGTTTCGGGAGTACAATGACTGCCGATTCCACCCGGGAACGAGAATTGTGCGAAGAATTCCTTCAACCCGGCCGCGTCCTCGCTCTTCTCGGTGTAGATCTCGGAGTAAGTGCCCTCCAGGTATGCCGGTCCCAGTACTCCGGGCGCGCCGTGCCCCGGACCCGCCATGAAGATCATGTCCAGGTCGAACATCTTGATCAATCGGTTCAAGTGAATGTATGTGAATGACAGGCCGGGGCTTGCTCCCCAGTGTCCAAGCAGCCGGTTTTTGATGTGTTCGGGTTTGAGGGGCTGCCGGAGCAGGGGATTATCTTGCAGATAGATCATGCCAAGGCTGAGATAGTTACAGGCCCGCCAGTAGGCGTGCGTCTTGCGCAAGGCCTCGGCGTTCAGCGGCGCTCCTTGAACCGTTGACCTAGCCTTTCCGTACGCACTCAGCGACGCGTTTTCCGCGACTAGTGTCGCGATGGATCCAGCGACATTCTCTTTTATCTCCGCCGTCTTAGTTGCCATTTCTATTTCTCCTTTGATTGCTTTGAAACTGGAATTTGTATGAACTCAGTGGCTATCTAGTCCTCACGCTTTAAGCCCCCGATGAGGACCACCACAGAGCGTGGGCCAGCTGCGTAGGTGCGCCCAGAGACTGCGGGCGCCGCCTGCCACTCGACGATTTCTAGCGGCGGATCCAGCGCAGTATCGATCCATCTGCACCAGGTGTCCCGGTGTTCGCTCAATTGCGGTAGCTCGAAATGGAGCGGTTCCCAAAATGCGTTCAGAATTATGTGCAGTCGCAAGCCTTCTTGACGCAGTTCGGCGCCCAATGCCACACAGTGCGAATTGGGGCGCCAGTCCGGCTGCCCCAGTTTGACGCCGTGCCAGGCGTGGGTTGAGTTGAACAACAACTCGTTCAGGCTGGTGCGCAGCTGCTCGTGCTTTACGTCCCGCAGGAGCCGGCGCGCCATCAGCAGCTTTGCGAATCGGTGCACGTCGGCGTGCGTGGAGAGCAGCGTCCAGTCAAACCAACCGGTCTCATTGTCCAGACAATAGGCGTTGTTGTTGCCGTGCTGCGAGCGCCGCACTTCATCGCCCATGACGATCATCGGCACACCCAGAGACAGCATCGTGGTTGTCAAGAAGTTCTTCACCTGCCGGTTACGCAGCTGCTCAATCACCGGATTATCGGATGGACCTTCTACGCCGCAGTTCCAGCTTCGGTTATCGCTCGCCCCGTCGCGATTGTCTTCGCCGTTTTCTTCGTTGTGCTTCTCGTTGTAGGAAACCAGATCGTTAAGCGTGAAGCCGTCGTGGCAGGTGACGAAGTTGACGCTTTGCTCGGCCTCACGTCCTTCGTGACTGTAGATCTCCGGGCTACCGATGAGCCTGTCCGCAAGGCGCGTCACTGAGTTCTCCGCGCCGCGGAAGAAGTCGCGGACGTCGTCGCGAAACCGTCCGTTCCATTCCCTCCAACTGTCTCCGACGAAGCTGCCCACTTGGTACAGGCCAGCGGCATCCCAGGCCTCCGCAATCATCTTTGTGCCCGCCAGTACGGGATCGGATTCGATGTCCCACAGCACCGGCGGAATCGCCATGACGTGGCCGAACGAATCACGCGAGAGGATGGAAGCGAGGTCAAACCGGAAGCCATCGACGTGCATTTCTTCGACCCAGTAGCGGAGGCTGTCCACGATCATGCGCCGCACGATTGGATGGTTGGCGTTGAGGGTATTCCCCGTGCCGCTATAGTTGGCGTACTGGGATCGATCGGGTTCGAGGATATAGTAGGCGCTATTGTCCAGTCCGCGAAAGCTCAGGGTGGGGCCGCGATGATCACCCTCCGCGGTGTGATTGAACACGACATCCAGAATGACCTCAATCCCGGCCCGGTGAAGTGCTTTGACCAGGTCACGAAACTCGTCGACCGGACCCAACGGATCCTTCCGCGAGCTAAATGCTGGATGTGGCGCGAAGAACGAAACCGGTGCGTAGCCCCAGTAGTTGACTCGTCCCGGAGGACAATCCTGGACGTCAAAATGGAACACCGGCAGCAACTCAACCGCAGTGATGCCGAGTTGCTGAACATAAGGAATCTTGTCAATCAGGCCGGCGTACGTGCCCCGCTTCCTTTCGGAGACACCGGAGCTGCTATGGGCGGTAAAACCGCGCACATGCATTTCATAAATGATGGTTCGCGAGGACGGAAGCCTTAGTGGCGTATCTCCTTGCCAATCGTAAGCGCGTGAATCCACGATCACGCTCTTCATCGCGGTGGCGGTATTATCGCCATCCTTAGCCGCATTAATGCGATCGTAGGTTTTTGGAACCACGACGCCGCGGCCGTACGGATCCAGGAGGAGCTTGGTGGGATCGAAGCGGAGACCACGCTCTGGTTCGAAAGGCCCGTGAACTCGGAAGGCGTAGATCTGGCCCGGTGTCAAGCCGGGAACGAACACATGCCAGTAATGATAGGTGCGGTTAGTGACCGGATCGAGGCGGATCACGCTCGTGGGGCGCCCCTCATCTTCGCGATCGAAGAGGAGCAGCTCTACAACCGTAGCGTATCGGGAGTAGACGCTGAAGTTGACACCGCCGGAAAGAACCGTCGCGCCGAGAGGATGGCTCTGGCCGGCGCTTTCAACGAGTGTCGCTTTGGCGGACGGCTTCTTTACCCGTACTCCGTGTTCAATAACGCTCATGACTCACACTCTGTTGAGAAGTTCTTTCGCGACCAAGACTACGCGGTCCGGCTCGAAGCCAAACTTCTTTTGGAGCGCTTTGAGCGGCGCCGAAGCGCCAAACGTCTCCATGCCGATGATTCGTCCCGTTGCGCCTACGTAGCGTTCCCATCCAAAGGTTGAGCCTTGTTCAATCGCGACACGCGCGCTGACACTCGGGGGCAACACTTCATTCCGGTACTTCCGGGTCTGGTTTTCGAAGATGTCCCAGGACGGCATGGAAACCATCCGCGAGCGAATTCCCTCGGCAGTTAGCTGCTCATGAGCCTCGACCGCGAGAATGAGCTCACTGCCCGAAGCAATCAGAATGACCTCAGGGCTTCCTTCCGGCGGGTCCGCGAGTATATACGCGCCATGGGCGACGCCGGATGCCGGCGCGTACTTGCTCCGATCCAGCGTCGGAAGTGCCTGCCGGGACAGCGCCAGCACCGCAGGCTCATGACGGAGCCGCATGATATATCGGTAAGCTTCGACCACTTCGTTGGCGTCGCCGGGTCGCAAGGTAACCAGCCCGGGGATGGCGCGCAATGAAGCGAGATGTTCTACCGGCTGATGTGTTGGTCCATCTTCCCCATCGCCCATGGCGTCGTGACTGAAGATGTAGATGGCGGGCAACTCCATCAAGGCTGAAAGGCGCATAGCGGGACGCGCATAGTCGCAAAAGATGAAGAAGCTCGCTCCGTAAGCTCGGAGTTTAGAGAGTGAGAGTCCATTCACGATTGCTGCCATCGCATGTTCGCGGATTCCGAAATGCAGATTCCTACCACCCGGGCTGTTGGCTTGGAAATCGCCTGCGCCGGTCAAGATTGTTTTGTTCGACGGCCCGAGATCAGCCGAACCGCCCAGCAACCAGGGAATGTTCTGGGCAAGCGCATTGAGCACTTTGCCCGAAGCCTCGCGCCCAGCGATGCCTTTAGGATCGGATGGGAAGACTGGGAGGTCTCGATCCCAGTGAGTTGGAAGTTCGCGCCGTTGTATTAGGTCGATCTCAGTGGCACGCTCGGGATATTTGGCGCGATACGCACCAAAAATCCTTATCCAATCGCGTCGTGCATCTGCACCACGTGTCCCCACTCCTTCAGCGAAGTGGTCGTAAACGCCTTCCGGAACCAGAAACCGCGCGTCCTCGGGCCAGCCGTAATAGCGCTTGGCGAGTCGAGTCTCTTCCGCGCCAAGAGGCTCGCCATGGGCGGCTGCGGTACCTTGCTTGCTTGGGGATCCGTACCCAATATGGCTATCCAGAACGATCAATGTTGGGCGGTCCTTGGTTTGCCGGAAAACCTGCAGAGCATGTTCGATATGATCGATGTCGTTGGCGTCGCCAACGCGCAGGACGTTCCACTGATACGCCAGGAAGCGTGCCGCGACGTCTTCCGTAAAGGTGATGTTTGTGTTCCCCTCGATGGTGATGTGGTTGTTGTCGAAAATCCAGCAGAGGTTATCGAGTCGCAAGTGACCCGCCAATGAAGCCGCTTCCGATGAGATCCCCTCCATCAGGCACCCATCTCCACAGACGGCATAGACTCTGTAATCGAAGATTTCGAAGTCGGGCCGGTTATAACGGTCGGCCAGCCACTTCTCGGCGATGGCCATTCCCACGCTCGTGGCGACGCCCTGGCCGAGCGGGCCTGTGGTGGTTTCGACGCCCGAGACCCAATGGTACTCAGGGTGCCCCGGTGCGCGGCTGTCGAGTTGGCGGAAGTGGCGGATATCGTCGAGCGTGACCGCGGGCTGCCCCAGTCGTTCGTATTCAGCATTCACAGCTCGGGTCTTAGTGAGGTGGAGCAGGGACCACAGAAGCATAGAGGCGTGGCCGTTGGAGAGGATGAACCGGTCGCGGTTGGGCCAAATCGGATCCTGGGGATCAAACCGCATCACGCGATTCCAGAGCGTGTAGGCCAGGGGCGCCAGCGCCATGGGTGTTCCGGGATGTCCGGACTTAGCCTGTTCCACGGCGTCAATCGAAAGAGTGCGGATGGTATTGATCGCCAGTCGGTCTAGCTCGGTAGTGGATGCCGGCTCGGCGACTTGCACGATGCTCACGTCCCAACTCCTTGATGTTCCAGCAAAGCGACTTTTTCTAGTCGCCGCAGGTGCCGTGCCGACTGACTGAACTCGGCCGTCAGGAACGTCCGGACCAGCTCCCAGGCCACGGACGGACCGACCGTTCGGCCGCCCACACAAATGATGTTGAGGTGATCGTCTTCAACGCCCTGCCGGGCGGAGAATGTGTCGTTGATTAGCGCGGCCCGAACTCCCGGAATCTTGTTGGCGCAAACCGATACGCCAACGCCGCTGCCGCACATCGCGATGCCGCGGTCCACTTGCCCTCCGGCCACTGCTTGAGCCAGGGGGATCACGAAATCCGGATAGTCGTCGTCTGGATTTTGAGCGCAAGCTCCGAAGTCGTGAACCTGGTACCCCGCACCTTTGAGGTGCGCGACTAAATCCTCCTTTAGGGGGAAGCCGCCATGATCGGTTGCGATTCCAACCAGCATTCGATCCTCCCTACCAGAAACAGCACCTATCGTCATGCAGCGGCGTACGCCCTCTTCTCGAAAATCTCTGCGAATTTACGGTATCGTTCGGCGACTTCGGCCGCGGCTTCTTCTCGAGTGATCGTCTTCTTCTGAAACTTTACAAGCGGTTCCCAGAAGACCGTCCTGCCTACGGCGAAGCCAATAAAGCCGGGCACTTTGGCTGCCGTTGCCAGCCACTCGCGAACCTTGGAATCATCCTCGCCTCGGCCCAGAATAATGCAGCCGACTCTACTCCGACCGCCTCGGCGAGCAGCCGCGACCACCTTGGAGCAGTCCTCAATCCGGTCGAGTCCTTCGATTTTCCATACGTCTGGCTCAACCTGCGCGTTCTGGAGTTGTGTTATTGCAGCCACCATCAGTTGTGGACGGAGTTTTCGGTCGTAAGCCCCTCTGTCTCCCTTGAGCTGCTGGAGTTGCGCCGGTGTGGGCGGCACCAGCAACTCGAACATGAACATGCTCTTACTGGTGCCATGCAGGTAGTCGGACAGCCGCTTCAGGCGAGCCGCCTGCCGTTGATTCAAGGGTTTGTTACCTTCCGGGTTGTATCGTACGAGAACCTTGGAAAAGGTCGGGCGAAACGCTTGGATGTGTGCGGCGAAGTCTTCACCGTGCTCAAAGTCGAACTCGTCCTGGCCACTCTTCTCAGCGGGACAAGACGTGGAGTATCCCTCCGCTGCGGCATCGCGGAGGATGGCGGCGCCGAACTGCTCGTCTACCAGAATCCCGGCTTTATCTTTCGGAACTCCCGCGGCAATCGCGGCCCTGAAACCGTCGTAGATCACGCGCTTAGCGGATGCGATCTCCGCGGTCTGCTCGGCCGTGATCGCGCCCTTCCAGCCGAACATCTGAGTCTGAAACGATCCACGATGGTCGAAGGGAAGAATGTAGAGGGGCTTGTCAAAGCCGATACTCGTCATAAGATCTCCTTGTATTTCCGGAAGCGTCGGACGAGGGCGTTGGTAGAACTATCGTGCGCGAGGTGGGGCTCTGCCTGGCTCTCCAGTTCGGAAATGATGCATTGAGCCAGGGCTTTGCCAAGCTCCACTCCCCACTGGTCGAATGGATTAATCTGCCAGATCGCGCCCTGTGTAAAGACGGAGTGCTCGTACAAAGCCACGAGTTTGCCGAGTGTTTCGGGGGTCAGACGGTCTGCGAGGATGATATTCGAAGGTCGGTTTCCTTCGAACACCCTGTGAGGCAATAGCCGGTCCGGAGTTCCCTCGGCCTTGACTTGCTTGGGTGTTTTGCCGAAGGCCAGCGCTTCTGCCTGGGCCAAGACATTGGCAATAAGTATGTCGTGATGACGGCCCATCGGATTGAGTGACCGGTCGAACGCTATGAAATCGCAGGGAACGAGCTGGGTCCCTTGATGGATCAACTGGTAGAACGAGTGCTGGCCGTTTGTCCCCGGCTCACCGAAATAAATAGGACTGGTTTCGCAGGGCACATGACTCCCGTCAAGCATGACCTGTTTGCCGTTGCTTTCCATCGTTAACTGCTGCAAATAGGCCGGAAACCTCTTCAGGTACTGCTCATAAGGCAGTACCGCGACTGTCCCTGCATGGAAGAAGTCGGCATACCAGACGCACAGGAGTCCCAGGACCACCGGCAGGTTACGATCAAACGGAGCGGTGCGGAAGTGCTCGTCCATTTGATGGCAGCCATTCAATAAGGCACGGAAGTTCGCCGGGCCGATCGCCAGCATCGTCGAGAGACCGATTGCCGACGTCATCGAATAACGCCCGCCGACCCAGTCCCAGAACTCAAACATGTTGGCTGTATCGATTCCAAACTCCGCAACCTGAGCGGCATTTGTCGAGACAGCTACAAAGTGCCGGGCGACAGCCCTCGTGTCGGGACCCAGGCCCGCCAGTAACCAATCGCGCGCCGTGCGGGCGTTTGTCATCGTCTCCATCGTTGTGAACGTTTTTGAAGAGACGATGAACAGCGTTTCCGCGGGATCCAGATCGCGGACGGCTTCGACGAAATCGGTGCCATCGACGTTCGAAACAAAACGGAACGTCATGGTGCGATCGCTGTAATGCTTGAGGGCTTCGTAGGCCATCACCGGTCCCAGGTCTGAGCCACCAATGCCGATGTTGACGACGTTGCGAATGCTTTTCCCAGTGTGCCCCTTCCACGCACCGCTCCGGACCCGGTTGCAGAATTCGGTCATCCCATCGAGTACGGCGTGAACTTGAAGCACGACGTTCTGCCCGTCTACCACGATGGACACCCCTCGCGGAGCACGGAGAGCGACGTGCAAAACCGCCCGGTCTTCCGTCGTATTGATCTTTTCACCCTGAAACATGGCATCGATCCGCGTTCGCAGACCGGACTCTTCAGCCAACTGGACAAGGAGCCTGAGCGTTTCGTCCGTAATGCGATTCTTCGAGTAATCGAGGTGAACGCCTACGGCTTCCACGGTGAGACGCTCACCGCGGTGGGGATCGTTCGCGAACAAATCACGAAGGTGCAGTCTCTTGAGATGTTGGAAGTGCACTTCGAGTGCTTTCCAGGCCCGACGTTCCGTGACCGGGGCAAGGGACCGTTGTTCTAGGAGTGTCGACATGCTTCTCAGCTCGCCTTCTTAAGAACGGCGCTCTTGGATGAGATCACGGCCATCAGTTCGTTCCAGGACTTGACGAACGACCTTGCTCCCTCTTCCTGGAGCTGGATGGCTAGCGCATCAATATCGATTCCGGCTTTGGCGAATTGCTCCAACACTTCTTCACAGTTACCGCCGTCGGCTGGCAGAATCGAACCCAGTTGGTCGCTTTCGGAGAGCGCGATCAGAGTGGCTTCAGGCATGGTGTTTACGGTGTAAGGAGCTGCGAGCGCCTTGACGTACAAGATTTCCGAAGCCGAGGCGTCCTTGGTTCCCGTGCTTGCCCACAAGGGACGCTGTGGGCGGGCTCCCGCGTTGTAAACCCGGTGCCACCGCGGCGATGTAAGCAGTTCGCGCGCCGCTTTGTACGTTCGCATGCCGATCGCGATGCCAAGTCGGTTTCGCAGATCCTCTGGTACGCGGCCCTTAACTGCGGCGTCCCACCGGCTGACGAACACGGACGCCACCGAGCCGACATTCGGATTGAACCCGGCATCCAATCGCCGTTCGATACCTCGCAGGAACGCGCCGGCCGCAGCCAGGTACTGTTCCCGGGAGAACAGGAGGGTAACGTTGACCGGCACCCCTTCGGCGATCGCCTCCTCTATTGCCGGTAGCCCTTCCTTGGTTCCGGGGATCTTGATGAACAGGTTTGGGCGTTTGGCCCGAGCAAACAGATCTTTCGCAGCGCGTATTGTACTGCGGGTATCGTAAGCAAGCAGCGGCGACACTTCCAGCGAAACCCACCCATCCACACCATTAGTGCGGTTGTAGGTCGGCCGGAACAGATCTGCCGCCCGAATGATGTCTTCCAATGCCAGGTCGAAGAAAAGGTCTTCGCCGGATTTTCCGCTCGCAAGCATCTTGCGAATCGGGGCATCGTATGCGGGGCTGTTCTTGATTGCGTTCTCGAAGATCGTCGGGTTCGAGGTCAGCCCGGTTACCGACAACTCATCTATGTAACGTTGGAGTGTGCCAGTGTCCAGCAGGTCACGCGTGATATTGTCGAGCCAAATACTTTGGCCCAAGTTGTAGAGTAATTGTGTTGCTTTCATCTTTCGCCGCAATTAAGCGGCCGGCGCGCCGCTGACCTCATGATGCGACCCCCATAGCGGCCACGGGCTGAGCCCGATTTAGGATTCGCGTCAAGTCTTTCAGCCATTCGAAGTTGTGGGGAGACAACATGTGACGGGTTGCCCGCCAACGCCAATTGTTTTTAACGAGTCCAGGTACGTTCATCCGGCCCTCGCGCCCTAGATTAAGAACGTCCTGGAGTGGAGCAATCGCGAGACCCGCAGGGGAAGACCATGCCAGGCGGATCAACTCCGGCGCGGCGTCGCGAATCTCACCTTCGGCCCTCCCCACCAGGTTCCAAAGACGTTGCCGCTCGCGCTCAGGTAGGTTTTCAAACCATTCGCGAGTTGTCGCATTATCGTGCGTGCCCGTATACACCACGGTGTTGGGAGAGTAGTACCTCGGAAGATGGACGTTCTTAGCGTCGCCGTCGAAGGCGAATTGCAGGACCCGTGTTCCGGGAACTTGGAACTGGTCGCGAAGAGCGGCTACGTCAGGGGTAATGAAGCCCAAGTCCTCGGCGATGAACGGCAGACTACCCAAACTATTCAACACAGCCGTGAAGAACTCGGCGCCGGGACCCGGCACCCACGCGCCGGTTTCCGCAGTAGGCGCACACGCAGGTACGTGCCACGCAGCCGCGAACGCGCGGAAGTGATCCAAGCGAATCACGTCCACATGGGCCAACAGCGCGGCAATCCGATCGAGGCACCACCGATAGCCAGTCCGGCGAAGGGCTTCCCAATCGTAAACAGGATTGCCCCAGAGTTGGCCCGTGGCGCTGAAGTAGTCAGGCGGCACTCCGGCCACGAAGCGCGGCCGCATCTGCTCGTCCAGCAGGAACAATTCCGGGTTGGCCCAGACATCGCTGGAATCCAGGGACACGAAGAACGGTAAGTCCCCAATCAACCGGATGCCTCGGGCGCGGGCATATTCTTTCAGCCGCCTGCCCTGACGGTTCAGCAGGAACTGTGCCAATCGGACCTGATCGATCTCGCTCGCCAGGTCCCGTCGAGCTCGCTCAAGTGCGGAGGGTTCGCGCCGGGCCAACTCTGGCGGCCACTCGATGTGGGAAGCGCGCTTAAACTTGGTCCTCAGCGCCCGGTATAGCGCGTAATCTTCCAGCCAACTGGCCCGGCTCGTGCAGAACCCCTCGAAGGCCGGCAGCAGATCCTTGCGTACACCGTCCCGGAACCTCCTCCAGGCCATCGTGAGCAAACGGTGCTTGAAGGGAATCACGACATCGTAGTCGATCGCGACCGGAGAAAATGAGCCCCTGCACTCGTCCGCTCTTAACAGCCCATCTTCGATCAATAACTCGGGGCTGATTAACAACCCGTTGCCGGCGAGCGAAGACAAGCATGAGTACGGAGAGTCGCCGTATCCAGTAGGTCCGAGGGGTAACGCCTGCCACCATCCTTGGCCCGCATCGTGGAGGCGGTCCACCCAGGCGAACGAGCCAGGCCCAACATCGCCAATGCCGTACGGCGACGGCAGCGAGGTAACGTGAAGGAGCAGGCCTGAGGTGCGGTATCCGGGCGGAAACGGGGGTATGTTTACTGCGGGATTACGATCGTCCATTCCATTCCCTTCAGGACGCGAGCGCGCGATTCACCATTTCCTGCGCTTCGTCGATGATGGCATCCAGGTGGGCTTGATCCCGGAAGCTCTCGGCGTAGACCTTGTAGAGGTTCTCCGTACCGGAAGGCCGGGCGGCAAACCAGCCGTTCGCGGCCACCACCTTGAGCCCGCCGATGGGAGCATCATTGCCCGGGGCGCGAATCAGCTTGGCAAGAATGGGCTCCCCTGCCAGGCTTGACTCTCTGACTGCGCTGGGTGAAAGTCTCTCCAGTCTTGCCTTATGCTCGGGTGCGGCAGGAGCGTCGATCCGAGTGTAGTATGGAGTACCGAACTCCGCCGTTAACTCCTGGAAGTGCTCGCCGGGGTCACTGCCGGTGCGCGCCGTAATCTCGGCCGCAAGCAGGCACATGATCAGACCGTCTTTGTCGGTAGTCCACACGGTCCCATCCCGGCGCAGGAAACTCGCCCCTGCACTTTCTTCACCGCCGAAACAGCAGGAGCCGTCGACGAGTCCTGGGGCGAACCACTTGAAGCCTACCGGTACTTCGTAAAGCTGCCGGCCCAATTTATGCACAACCCGGTCGATCATGCTGCTGCTAACCAGTGTCTTGCCGATTACTGCCTGCGTCGGCCAGTGCGGACGGTTGGTGAGCAGATAACGGATGGCGACCGCCAGATAGTGGTTGGGGTTTAGCAATCCCGCGGAGGGGGTGACGATCCCGTGGCGGTCGGAATCCGGGTCGTTGGCGAATGCCAACCGGTACCGGTCCTTGAGGCTCACCAGCCGGGCCATCGCATATGGGCTCGAGCAATCCATGCGGATGCGACCGTCATGATCCACCGTCATGAACGAGAACGTCGGATCGACGTGTGGGTTGACGACGATGATGTTCAGCCCGTAGATCGAGTCAATCGCTTCCCAGTACGGCAACGCGGCGCCACCCAACGGATCGACTGCCAGCTTGAGGCCGGCGCACCGGATGGTTTCCATGTCAATGACGTTCGCCAGGTCGCGCACGTACGGCGGAACGAAGTCTTCCTCGCGCGTCGTCTGCGCCGTCATCGCCTTGTCAAAAGAGACGCGCTTCACGCTGGCGTTGCTGTTTCGAAGCAATTCGTTGGCTCGATTTTCGATCCAGCGGGTGACATCAGTGTCGGCTGGACCACCGCTCGAGGGGTTATATTTAAATCCGCCATCCTCGGGTGGGTTGTGTGAAGGCGTAATGACGATGCCGTCCGCCAGGTGTTTCTTGCGGTAGTGGTTATAGACGAGGATGGCCCGCGAAATCACCGGAGTGGGAGTGACTCCGTCGTTCTGCTGGATTACGGTCTGCACACGGTTGCCCGCCAGCACCTCGAGGGCGGTACGTTGGGCCGGTGCGGACAGCGCGTGCGTATCCTTTCCCATGAACAGCGGACCTTCGGTTTCGTGGGCGCGGCGGTAGTCGCAAATTGCCTGGGTAATCGCCAGGATATGGCGCTCCGTGAACGAGCCGCGCAGTGGCGAGCCGCGGTGTCCGCTCGTGCCAAAGCTGACCAACTGCGTGGGGTCATCTAGGTCGGGCCTGCGGGAATAGTATTCCCGGTCGAGCCGGGCCACGTCCACCAGCATTTCCTTGGGAGCTGGGCGGCCCGCTAGAGCTGATATTGCGGGAATCTGTGCTACGGCACTGGGCATGGCTTCACGTTCCAGATATCCGCTGCGTATTCGGAAATCGTGCGGTCGCTTGAGAACTTGCCGGAGCTGGCCACATTTAGGATGGCTTTGTGCGCCCACGCGTCCTGGTTGGCATACAATGCTCCCAGCTTTTCGTGGGCCTGGACGTACGACGTCAGGTCAGCCAAGTGCATGTAAAAGTCGCCGTTAGTCAGGAGCATCTCGCGCAAAGGAGAGAAGACTCCGGGCTCGTTTCGGCTGAAGTGGTCGGTGAAGATCAGATCCAGCGCTGCTCGCGTCTCCGGCTCGTTTTCGTAATGGAATTGCGGGTTGTACCAGCCGCGTCCCGCAGCCACTTGTTCCGCCGTCAGGCCAAACAGGAAGAGGTTCTCCTCTCCTGCTTCTTCTGCCATCTCGATGGTGGCACCATCGCGAGTTCCGACCGTTAAGGCCCCATTCATCATGAATTTCATGTTGCTGGTGCCACTGGCTTCGTAGCCCGCGGTCGAAATCTGATTCGAGACGTCGCTAGCCGGGATCAGTCGCTCCGCAAGGGAAACGCAGTACTCGGGAAGGAATACCACCTTTAGCCTGCCGCGCACAGCGGGGTCGCCGTCAATGGTGCCGGCGAGGTTGTTGACGAACTTAATCATCAGCTTGGCCAGGTGATACGCGGGAGCAGCCTTGCCGCCAAAGAAAAATGTGCGAGGGAACATCTCCAGGTCAGGGTTCGCACGCAGGCGGTTATACAAAACGACGATTCGCAAGGCCATCAGCATTTGCCGCTTATATTCGTGGAAACGTTTCACGTGGCAGTCGAAAATCGTGTCGGGGTCTATAGTTTGCCCAGCGGACACGCGTAGCCAGTCGGCAAATTGCGATTTCGCGTCGCGCTTGGCCCTACGGAAAGCGTCACGGAAGCTCCTGTCGGCGGCCAGCGGCTTTAACTTGCTCAGTTGGTTTAGGTCGGTGATCCATTTGTCGCCTATAGCGTCAGTGACAGCTCGGGAGAGTGCAGGATTTGCTAGCAGCAGCCAGCGCCGCTGCGTGACCCCGTTAGTTTTGTTATTGAAGCGCTCCGGAAACATGTCGGCCAGATCCTTGACCGTGGTCGTGCGGAGTAACCCGGAGTGAATCGCCGCCACACCATTGGTGCTGTGAGAACCTACGATCGCCAGGTTGGCCATGCGGATCTTGCGCCCGGCCCCCTCTTCGATGAGGCTCACGCGCTCAACGCGTCCTTCGTCTCCGGGGAAGCGGCTTCGCGTCTCATCCAGCAGGCGCCGATTAATCTCGCAGATAAGTTCGAGGTGGCGAGGTAGCATGATTTCGAACCACGCAAGCGGCCATTTCTCCAGAGCTTCTGGTAACAGCGTATGGTTGGTATACCCGAGCGTCCCCTTGGTGATTTCCCATGCTTCATCCCATCCGAGATGGGCTTCGTCCAGCAGAATGCGTAAGAGCTCGGGGACGGCCATCGCCGGGTGCGTGTCGTTAAGCTGGATAGCGGCTTTTTCGGAAAACGTACTCCAGTCGGGGTTTCCACGCTGGAAACGCCGCACCAGATCGGCCAGTGAGCAGGCGACCAGAAAGTACTCCTGCACAAACCGCAATCCCTGGCCCATACTGGTCGTGTCGTCGGGGTACAGGACGCGCGTTAGGGATTCAGCCGAAAGCGTCTGCGCCAACGCGCCTACGAAATCGCCACCGCTGAATTCCTGAAAGTTAAAGAAATCGGGCGCAGCCGCCGCCCAGAGACGAAGGGTGTTGATCGTGGTGCCGCCGTAACCTACGACAGGGCGATCAAATGGGATGCCAATCAGACTGGAGGGCCGCCCAGGGATCGCCCGCAAGCTGCCGCCGCTAATTTCGAAGGAGCAATTCAGGCGGACCTCGACCTTCTCACCGCGCCGTATCACTTCCCAGGGGTCGTCGGCGCGGAGCCAGTTATCCGGTTGCTCGTATTGCCAGCCGTCTCGAATGCCTTGCTTGAAAAGGCCGTAATCGTATCGCAGGCCGTAGCCCATAGCCGGAAGGTGCAGGGTCGCCGCGGATTCTATGAAGCAGGCAGCCAGGCGCCCCAGCCCGCCGTTACCCAGCGCGGCATCGGGTTCCTGCTCCAACAGGTCGATCCAATCGAGGTGCTTGTGCTGAATAGCATCCTTTGCTGCCTCCACAAGAAGAAGATTGCTGACGTTGTTCGCCAGCGATCGTCCAATGAGGAATTCCATCGAAAGGTAATAAAGACGTTTCGGATTCTTGAGCTCGTAGGTCTTTTCTGTCAGAACCCATCGTTGTGAAAGGATGTCCCGTACGGACCGGGCAAAGGCCTCAAATCGATCGCGGGACGTTGCCGCGCCTATGTCGATCGCATTGTCAAAGAGGAGATGACGTTCATACAATGCGTTGTCAGTCCCCTCGATGCGAACTGGTCCGCATCCGTATTGTTGAAGCAGCTTCGAAACGCTGGGGGATCCCGCCGATACCGAGGGGGCAAAGACCGTCTTCGTGCCCATTTCACGTACCTTTCTGAGTCAGGACTCGGATGACGTTTTCGCCGGTGTTATGTCGACGGGCACAACTCGTACCGCCGCGAGGTTGTCTACGTCACGCACCGTCAGAACGATGCCTGGCGCGTCGGGCGAGGTCCTTTTTATTTAGGCACCGGGTCTATTTCAGGACCCCGTGTTCCGGACCACCATTTGAAGTCACATGATGGGTGTCGTTCCACAGCCGGATCACCGGCCGCGAGAGGTCATTTTCATAACCCAATGCGCTCAAGCTGGCAGTGCTCAGCATGAAGGACCTAGCGCTGACCGCGGGCTGGATGCCGATCCAGCGGGCGGCCAACACTCGAATAAAATGTCCGCTTGAGAACAACAAGACGTCGCCCTGCACCGCGCGCACGCGATTCACCACTCGATCCGCCCGGGCGGCCACCTTTCTGGGAGACTCACCTCCCGGGCAACCATCCTGGAAGAGCTGCCAGTCTGGACGCGCCGCGCGAATTTGAGCGGTGGTGAGGCCCTCATACTCGCCATAGTCCCACTCGACCAAATCAACATCGACCTCGGCCACCGATCCAAACCCCGCGAGTTCACAGGTTCGAATAGCACGTTGCAAGGGACTAGAAAACACCTGGGCGAAGGTTAGTCCCTTGAGCCGTTCCGCGAGTCTGCGGGCGTTCCGCTCACCGGCTTCCGTCAGTGGAAGATCTGTGCGGCCGGTATGCTGGCCGGTCACGGTCCACGCCGTCTCACCGTGCCTGGCCAGAAAGATGATCGGGAGTTGCTTACTTATGGGGGTAGCTTCCGCAACGGTCGATGCCAACTCATGCAACATCGGATCGACTGATTCTGTGCCTGACTGCCGGATTCTTTCTATTTCTTTTGGTCTGCTCGCGACCACGGCAAGTGCCGGGGCATTTCAGTACTTGTCGGCCACGAACCGTCTGCCCTGAAGCACGGATTGATCGTCGTAAGCGCCTTTGTTGGAGCGCTTCGGCATATCGATCTTTTCCTTAGGCACCTTCTTGTACGGAATCATACTCAGAATATGCGAGATGCAGTTCAGCCGAGCTCTTTTCTTGTCGTCGGATCGGAGAATGTGCCAAGGCGCATCTTTGGTATCGGTGGCTTCGAACATCATGTCGCGCGCCCGGGAATAGTCATACCAGCGGCTACGGGAGGGCAGATCCATCGGGCTCAGCTTCCACTGTCGAAGTGGATCGTCGATACGGGCTTCGAAGCGCCGTTCCTGTTCCTTATTGCTCACTTCGAGCCAATACTTCAATACCAGGATTCCACTCTCCGCAATCCAGCGCTCGACTAGAGGGCACAGCTCAAGAAAGCGGCGGTGCTGTTGTTTTGTACAAAAGCCCATGACATGCTCCACTCCGGCCCGGTTGTACCAACTGCGATCGAAGATGACGATCTCGCCCGCGGCGGGGAAGTGGGGGACGTAGCGCTGCATGTACATCTGACTCTTTTCACGATCGGATGGTGCTGGAAGGGCGACCACGCGAAATACGCGCGGGCTGACTCGCTCCGTGATTGCCCTGATCGTGCCGCCCTTACCTGCGCCGTCGCGGCCTTCAAAAACGACGATAATGCGCATGCCTTTGTACTTGACCCAATCCTGAAGCTTGCATAACTCCGCTTGAAGCCTGCGCAGTTCCTTCTCGTACTCCTTGCGCTTCATCTCCGGCTTGTTCACGCCGCCAGATTTCTTGCTTTTCGTAACTTGGCCTCCCTGCGCCACCGAACAAGAGGACGGGGTAGCGGAATTCGCACGTCTTCGTGATTCCTGCAGGTTGCAGGAGCTTCATCTTTTTTGCAGTCGAGCATGTGTCCGGTTGGGTCTTACGTCGTTGCATGTGCCCTAGGCTGGACCAATCCAAGAAGCAAGCCGGTGTGCCGGGCGATCATCAGTTCTTCATTGGTGGGAATCGCCCATACTGACACCTTGCTCGCCTTACTCGAGATTCGTGGACCTTTGCTGGCGTTTAGCTCGGCATCAAGTTCGATATCGAGCCACGCGGAAGATTCGCAAATCCTCCGGCGGATCTCAGCGGAGTGCTCTCCGATACCGGCCGTGAACACCAGGCCATCGATCCCACCTAACACAGCGGCTAGCGCGCCGATCTCCTTGGCGGCGCGGAATACGAAGTAGTCCACCGCCAGCCGGGCATCTTCGTGGCTGCTTCGAAGAAGATCGCGCATGTCGTTGCTGATACCAGAGATGCCGAGCAAGCCAGACTTCCTGTAGAGGATCGTCTCCACCTCTTTTGCCGAAAGTTCCAAAGTCTGCAAGAGATAGAGGATCGCGCCAGGGTCTACCGAGCCCGGCCGAGTACCCATGCAAAGCCCGTCCAGCGCGGTGAAGCCGAAACTGGTGTCGATACTCTTTCCATCGTTCAACGCGCACATGCTGGCGCCATTTCCCAGGTGGGCGACGATAACACGTTTGTGCGCAATCTCGGGCGCCACCCGCGGTAGAACGGACGCGATGTACTCGTATGATAAGCCATGAAATCCGTATCGCCGAAGTTCGGAGCCGCGGATTTCGCGGGGCAAGGGAATGAGGTCGGCGATCGGCGCGTGGTTCCGGTGAAAACTTGTATCGAAGCAGGCTACCTGCGGCACCTCTGGCAAATGTTCGCTGACCGCCTCAATCGCCGCGAGATTCTGCGGCTGATGCAAGGGGGCGAGCGGTACCAAACGACGAAGTTCTGCGAGGACCTGGGGTGTCACCACCGTTGGAAACGCATACCGTGGGCCTCCGTGCACAACGCGGTGCCCGACCCCTACCACTCGCGCACCGCCATACGTAAACCCAAGCCACTCTGCCAGAACTTCGACCGCTTCGCGAGTGTCGCGGACCTGCGTTTGGGGCTTTTCATCTATGAGATACCGGCCTTGGGCGTCCCGAGCGAAGATCCGTGACTCGGCGCCGATGCTCTCAATCTGCCCACGAGATTCCAAACACCAGTCTTCGGACTCCGGCCGGTGGAAAACGCAGAATTTGAGGCTCGACGAACCGGCATTGAGCACTAGAGTGTAATCGTCCATGACTATCGTTAGCCAGACGCTGCTTGGGAGGTTGGTGTGACGGTCGCTTCCGCTTCCGGTTGGGTGTCCACCCACTCCCGCAGGAGAGCAGAGGTCACCGCAAGAATCACGGGGCCAACGAAGATTCCCATAACGCCGAAGCTGATTATGCCGCCGATGACGCCGGCAAATATCAACAGCAGGGGTAGATCGGTTCCTTTTCGGATTAAGATCGGGCGAAGAAAGTTATCGATCGTACACGCCACCAGCGTGAATGCCAGCAGGATAACCCCGCCCATCGAGTCGCCGCTATGGAATTTCCATATTAGAGCCGGCACCATCACCAACACCGGTCCGAGTTGGGCCACGCTCAAGAGAAGTATGGCAGCGGCGAGAACCCCGGCACCCGGGATTGAGGCGATCAGAAGTCCGGCCGTCGCGATAATTGTTTGAAGGATAGCCGTTAGGATTACCCCCATGGCCACTCCGCGAATCGTAGCCGACGCCAAGACGGCAGCTCTGTCGCCGTTTACTCCCGCCAGGCGTTTCGCAAATCTACGGACCGCCTGTGCGGCCGTCTCCCCATTCACATAAAGAACCGCGGAGATGATCACGGTGAGCAAGAACTGAAGGACGATCCCGGCAATCCCCCCGACCCGCGCCGCAAACCATCGCAGCGCAATGCCGCCATACGGCGCGATCCGGGCCGAGAGACTGCCGGGCCCTTCCGCCACGGCTTGCTGCCATTCGGCAGACAGCTTGGCACCTCGAATCGGAATCCGCGCGACCCAATCCGGAGGTGGGGGCAACTGGAGTGTCTTCAGCGAATCCGCCTTCGCGACGATGCTATCTATGTTGCCGACTAGCGCTCCGACTGCCAGGCTTAGCGGCACCAAGAGTACCAGCAGCAGGGCGACGGTCATGGCAGCGGTCGCCAGACCGCGCCGCCCCCCCAGTTTGGACTGGAGCCCTATGAGAAGCGGCCACGTGGAAATCACGATCATGGTTGCCCATAGCGTCGCGGAGAGGAATGGAAGCGCGATCCAGCCGCTGAAGAAGATCAACGCAACAACGAACAGGACTGCCAGGGTACTGCGGGTCAGGTCAGGAGACGACTTGTAATCCTTTTGCATCATGTACCTCGCCCCCTGTGGCAACCAACTTCCATCCGGTTACGTGCTGGAGGTTACGGACAACTATGGCTTCTCTATCCTGTTGTCCAGGAATGGAACCGGGTTCGCATATAACGATGTAGAGCCGGTCCCGCCGACTCAGAAAAAGAGTGGATCAAGACTCTGCGGTAGCGCATCGTCGTTGTTGGAAGGCCCCTTGATATCCCTGAGGCGTCACATGAGCTCGTTAACTGAGTGCGGTTGGAAACGTCGGCTAAGACGATGGAAAACTGGCGGGTGCGTGATCCTCATGGGGCTGGTGGCGAGCTGCGGAGGTGAGAAGGACGGCGTTCAGGCTAAAACCGAACCCGCCGGCCCCGCGGTCACCGTCGTGGTCGCTCCGGTGGTCCAGAAGACCGTGCCGATCTTCACCGAGCTCACCGCGCGCATCGACGCCACCGACTCGGTGGATATTCGCGCACGGGTGAAGGCCTTCCTGCTGACGCAGAGCTACGACGAAGGCAAGATGGTCAAAGCGGGGCAGGTGCTCTTCACGCTCGACAAGCGGGAGTACGAGGCCCAACTCATGCAGATGAGAGCGAGACTGGCCAAGGCCCAAGCAGACTTGACCCAAGCCCAAGACAGAACGGTGGTGGACGTAGCGCAAGCCAACCTGCAGATTGCAATGGCGCAGCTGAACAAAACAAACCAGGATGTCAATCGACTTAAGCCGCTAGCCGAGCTGCGAGCCGTGCCGAAGCAAGACTATGACGATGCACTGGCCGCTCAGCAGGCGGCCAACGCCGACGTGCAGGGCAAGCAGGCCTCCCTCAACACCACCAAAGTGAACCAAGTGGCTGCTATCCAACAGGCGCAAGCGGCCGTGGAAGCGGCGAATGCCGGCATTCGCGAGGCTGAGCTGAACGTGGAGTACTGTACCATCACCAGCCCTATCAATGGCATCGCCGGCACGCGTCAGGTGGCTCCCGGCAATCTCGTCGGGCAGGGAGACCCCACGCTGCTTACGACGGTTTCCAATGTCGATCCGGTCCGCGTCTTCGTAAGCATAAGCGAGAGCGAGTACTTGGCGTATCAGCGTATGAAAACGCAAGGCAGGCTGAAAGAGGGAGGCGGTGAGCTGGAGTTGATCCTGGCTGACGGCTCTAGGTTCCCGGGGAAGGGGCGGATCATTATCGCCGACCGCGCTGTGGATCTGAAGACCGGCACCTTGAGTATCGTTGCGGAGTTTCCCAACCCGGAGGCCTTGTTGAGGCCGGGACAATTCGGCCGCGTTCGGCTAGCGGCTACCGTGGCCGAAAACGCTCTGCTGGTGCCACAGAAGGCGGTTACGGAAATGCAGAGTGCCAAGGTCGTCTATGTGGTTGGAGCGGACAACAAAGTAGCGCTCCGCAGCGTTACGCTAGGCGCGCGAGTGGGCTCGGACTACATTGTCACCGAGGGAGTCAAAGACGGTGAGCGGATCATCGTAGAGGGCCTGCAGAAGGTCCGCCCCGGCGACACGGTGAATCCCACCGAACAACCGCTGAGTTCCGAGAAGGTGCCGGCGAAGAAAGAATAGCTATGGCGAAGTTCTTCATCCACCGGCCCGTTTTCGCGATCGTCATCTCCCTGATCATTATGATCGCGGGCGGCCTTGGCATTTTCATCCTGCCCATTGCACAGTATCCGCAGATCTCGCCTCCGACCGTCGAGGTCGAAATCAACTACCCGGGCGCGAATGCAGAAACTGTGGAGCAGTCCATCGCCACTAACGTCGAGGCCGAGGTCAACGGCGCCGAGAACATGATCTACATGTCTTCGAAATCGTCGAGCGACGGGCGCTATGTGCTGACGTGCACGTTCCGTGTGGGCGCCAACCTCGACTTGGCGAACGTAGACATCAATAACCGCGTGAACAAGGCCACGGCCAAACTTCCGCCTGAGTCTGTTGCGTATGGCATTTCGGTAAAGAAGAAGTCACCGGACATCCTGCTCGCGATCTCGGTCTACTCCCCCGACAGTACCTTCGACGACACCTTCCTTTCGAACTTTACTTCGATCAATCTGGTGGATCCCATCGCGCGTATCCCGGGCGTCGGTTCGACGATGATCGTCGGCCAGCGCGACTATGCCATGCGCTTCTGGGTCCGGCCAGACAAGTTGGCCAAGCTCGGGCTGACGGGCTCGGATCTCGCGAACGTGATCGGAGAACAGAACCTGGTAGCACCCGCCGGTCAGGTGGGACAGCCGCCGGCCAAAGCCGGGACGCAGTTTCAGTACACCGTCAACGCCAAGGGGCGCCTTACGGACCCAACTGAGTTCGAGAACATGATCGTTCGAACGCTGCCGGATGGGTCCATTCTCAGGATGAAGGATGTTTCGCGGACCGAGCTCTCGGGTAAGAGCTACACCAGCTTCGGCCGCAAGGACGGGATTCCCGCGACGGTTCTGATCATCTATCAGCTCCCTGGAGCGAATGCCATTCAGACTGTGGACAGCGTGCGGAAATTGCTTGAGGAAACCGCCAAGACGTTTCCACCCGGACTAAACTATCGCATATCTCTGGACACCACTGAGTTCGTCAAGGTGGCCATTCACGAAGTCTTCCTGGCTTTGAGAGATGCCATTATTCTGGTGCTGCTCGTGGTGTTCATTTTCCTTGGCAATTTCCGGGCCACGTTCATTCCGATGTTGGCGGTGCCGGTCTCCTTGGTGGGAACGTTCGCGGCGTTCGTCGCTCTGGGCTTTTCGATCAATACGCTCACTATGCTGGGAGTCGTGCTCGCAGTCGGAATCGTTGTGGACGACGCTATTGTGGTCGTCGAGGCTGTCGAGCATCACATTGAGCATGGCCTGAGCCCGCTGGAGGCAACAGAAAAAGCGATGGACGAGGTTAGCGGACCCGTGATGGCAATCGGCTTGGTGCTGTGCGCGGTATTCGTGCCGGTTTCGTTCATGGGCGGCATCACCGGCCAGCTGTACCGGCAGTTTGCGATCACCATCTCGGTCTCAGTGATCTTGTCCGTCATCGTAGCTTTGACGCTCACCCCCGCGCTGTGCGCCATGATGCTTCGGCCGCGAAAGGAAATTCGAGGTCCCCTGGGATACTTCCTGCGCGGATTCAACAAGGTGTTCAACAAGATCACCCAGGGCTATCTCGGTGGCGTGGGCTTTTTTCTGCGGCGCGCGGTGATCGGCCTGGCCTGTCTCGTCGGCCTATGGTTTGGAGCGGGAAGCCTCCTGATGAAGCTGCCCACTGGTTTTGTCCCGAATGAAGACCAGGGGTATTTCTTTAACGTCTTCACGCTTCCCGACGGCGCATCGATGGAGCGCACCGACCAATTGATGCGGCGCGCCGAAGCGGATCTGAAGAGCATTCCCGGTGTGGGTGAAGTGCTCACCACCGGTGGGCTCAACCTCCTGACGAATGCTTACACATCCAACAACGCTTCCGTCATTGCGATGCTCAAGCCGTGGGAAGAGAGAAAGAGCAAGGAGGAGCAGCTTGGGGCTATCCTCGCCATTGCCCGGAGGAAGTTTGCGGCCTATCCGGAGGCGGTCTCGCTCGTATTTCCGCCGCCTCCCATTAATGGTCTCGGCAACGCCTCAGGCTTCGTCTTTGAACTGCAAGACAAGGTCGGCCGTCAACCGCAGGAGCTGGCAGCGACGAAAGAGATGTTTATGCAGGCCATGGCAAAACGTTCCGAACTTACGGGTCTCTATTCCGGCTTCAGCACTTCTGTTCCTCAGATCAAGCTGGACATCGATCGCGATAAGGTGCGGACTCTGAACATCCCCATCAATAGCGTGTTCCAGGGCCTTCAGATCTACCTGGGCGGTCTACAGGTCAACGACTTCAATCTGTTCGGGCGGACCTACAAGGTCATGCTGCAAGCGGAGCAGGAATTCCGCAAGTCGCCAGAGAGCATCAATGACATCTACGTCCGGTCCAGTGACAACTCGATGGTGCCGATGTCCACCATCAGCACGATAAGCATGACCACCGGTCCAGACATCCTGCAACGCTACAACATGTTCCGGACCGCCGAAATCAACGGCGCAAACGGTCCCGGCGTTTCGACCGGAGAGGCTCTCGGCATTATGGAAGACTTGGCAACCCAAGGACTTCCCCAGGGCTACGGCTACGAATGGACCAGTATCGCTTACCAGGAAAAGCAAGCGGGCGGCACGCAGGGCCCCATTTTCGGCATGGCTATGGTCTTCGTATTCCTGGTGCTTGCGGCGCAGTACGAAAGTTGGGCTGTTCCTTTCTCTGTGCTCCTAGGATTGCCCATCGGCGTGTTTGGGGCGTTTCTCGGCGTCACCATGGTAGGTCTGGAGAACAACGTGTATGTTCAGATCGGAATCGTCGCGCTGATGGGACTGGCGGCGAAAAACGCCATTTTGATTGTCGAGTTCGCCAAAGAAAATCACGAGAAAGGCATGAGCCTGACGACGGCGGCTACGGAGGGAGCGAAGCTACGCTTCCGGCCCATCATGATGACGGCTTTGGCTTTTATTCTTGGCGTGGTCCCACTCGTCATCGCCAGCGGTGCAGGCGCCGCAGCTCGTGTCAGCATCGGGATCGCGGTATTCGCGGGCATGCTGATGGCTTCCACGGTTGGCCTCTTCTTTATCCCGATGCTCTACGTTGTGATTCAGAGCGCAGCATACTTCGTGACGGGTGACCGGAAGGCGATCCAGGGCAAGACTGCTGTCAAGCCGGTACTGCAAGAGGTTCATCCTTAAGTGCGCTACATTTTCCTTACCGTTTGCATTGGCGCCCTGACAGGCTGCACAGTGGGCCCCAATTATAAGCGTCCCGACATACCGGCGCCGGCCCAGTTCCGGAGCGGTGAACCCCAGCCCGGACCAGCCTCGCTCGGCGACGTGAAGTGGTTCGACTTGTTCCAGGACGACACGCTCCGCGGCCTCATCACCGCATCGCTGCAAGCGAATTACGATATTCGCATCGCCGCGCAGAGGGTGCTCCAGGCAGAGGGTCAATTGACTGCCACGCGGTCCGGACTCTTCCCGCAATTGGACGCTCAGGGAGGCGCCTCTCGTACCGGCGTCCACTCCCCGCTTGACTCGACTGTAGGGGCCTTTGGCATTGCTTCCTGGGAAATCGACCTGTTTGGCAAACTCCGTCGCGCAACGGAGGCCGCGCGTGCAGATCTGCTGGCCGTCCAAGAGAATCAAAAGGCGGTGATGCAGATCCTGGTTGCGCAGGTCGCCTCCGCGTATTTCGATTTGCGCGAGTATGACGCCGAACTCGAATTGGTGAGGGCGTCTATCAAGACGCGCCAGGAATCCGTCATGCTGGTCGTTTCCCGCGAAGAAGGCGGCGTGGGGAGCTTGCTTGACGTGGACCAAGCCAAGACGCTGGTCCAGTCGGCTCAAGCTAACGAATCTGCGCTCGAGAAGGCCCAGGAGCAGACCGAGAATCTTATCGAGCTCCTGCTGGGCAGGCCTCCGGGTCCCGTCGCGCGCGGCAGGAGCCTTGTGGACCAGCGTCAGCCGCCGCAGGTTCCCGCCGGCTTGCCCTCCGCTTTGTTGGAACGCCGTCCCGACCTGAGAGCGGCGGAGCAGCAGCTGGTTGCCGCCAATGCCCGAGTCGGAGTCGCGAAGGCGGCGTTCTATCCCAGCATCAATCTCACGGCCTCCGGGGGCGTTCAGACGACGGACTTGCTGGGAATCGTCAGCCGCACTGGCTTTGCGTACGGGATGAGCGGCGTAGTGGACCTGCCGATCTTCGATGCGGGCCGTCGCAGAGGTAACTACAAGATCGCGAAAGCGCAGGACGAGGAGTTGCTCATCACCTATCAAAAGGCGATCGACGGAGCTTTTCGCGATGTTTCCGACGCGCTGGTCGGCTATCAAAAGACCAAGGAGCAGACCAGCAGCCTGAACCTCCTAGCCGAGACGCTTCGCGACCAAAGCATGCTGGCTAGCGCGCGTTACGTTGGCGGCGTCAGCAGCTACCTGGAAGTGCTCGACACCGAGCGTCAGCGGCTGTCCGCGGAACAGCAGCTCACACAAGCTCAACGGGACGTGTTGACCTCTCTGGTCCAGCTATATAAAGCGCTGGGCGGCGGGTGGCAATAAAGTCGACATAAACTGCATCGTCACGCCGTCTCCCAACATCTCCAGCACGGGAGACCTGAACCCCGATGAGCGGCAATTCCGAAGATCGGCCGGCCACGCGGGATAGTTCCGAATCATGAGAATCGGGATCCTAAGATCGTTGTCTCACATCGCCACTTTGGCGATATTGGGTGCCGCTGGTGTGTTGGCGGCGGAACCCGAGCATGAAGGGCTGACGCGGCAAGCGGTCGAGATCGCGCGGCCGCTCGGCTTCCCGATCACCAACTCCATGGTCGTCACGTGGATCGTAGCGGCCGGCCTGATCATCCTCGCCCGGGTGGCGACGCGGGACATGAAGCAGGTTCCGGGCAGCCTCCAAAACTTCCTGGAATGGCTCGTCGAAAGCCTGTATGGCTTTCTGGAAGGAGTCATCGGTCCGCATCTGGTCAAGAGAACGTTTTGGTTCTTTGCGACCATTTTCATTTTCATTCTGGCGGCGAATTGGTTCGGCCTCATTCCCGGTGTCGGCGCAATCGGATGGGGTTACCAGACGGCCGATGGTTTCAAACTACAGGAACCGCTGTTACGCGGGGCCAATGCAGATTTGAATCTGACGCTTGCGATGGCTCTCTTCTTCTTTGCCTGCTGGATCGTGTGGGCGCTGCAGGAAATCGGGCCGGGCGGATTCCTCAAGGAACTATTCGCGCCCAAGGGCGACACCACAGGCCTGTTGAGAGTGCTGATGGTCGTGGTGTTCTTCGCCGTCGGTTGCTTGGAGGTAGTTTCAATTCTATTTCGGCCGGTCTCTTTGAGTTTTCGTCTGTACGGAAACGTGTTTGCCGGTGAGAGCATGTTGGACGCGATGTCGAAGCTGGTTCCGGGCTTCGGTTGGCTACTACCTGTTCCATTTTACTTTTTGGAGTTACTGGTGGGATTGGTGCAAGCGTTAGTCTTCATGTTGTTGACTGCTGTATTCACGCTCCTGATTTGTCAGCATGAGGAAACATCACCGGCTGTCCAATAGAAAACGGACGCATTGACATTCCAGCTTCGACCGATGCTGTTCGGGAAGTCAGCGGGAAGAAAAGAAAGGAATCAGAGATGCTATCGCCATTACTCTTTGTTGCCGAACCCGGCGGAAACATAATGAATTTGAGTGGAAACATCCACGTCGGTCTGGCCGCGATGGGTGCTGCCATAGGCGTGGGTTTGATCGGCATGGCAGCCTCATCGGCCGTGGGTCGCAATCCCGGCGGGGCAACTAAGATTCTGGTCCAATCCATCCTGGCGATTGCCTTTGCTGAGGCGATCGTCTTCTACGCCCTTTTCCTAGTGAAGTAGCAACAATCAGTGCCAGGTACGCGAACATGAACGCCTCCTACGCCTTCCTACAGGCTGCGCCAGAGAACAGTGGTGGGCAGATCGCGGAGATCGCACGGACGTTTGGCGTTGACTGGACACACCTGGGCGCGCAGATTATCAGCTTCGGTATCGTATGCCTGGTGCTCTACAAGTTCGCCTACGGGCCTATCCTCGCCACGTTGGAGGAGCGGCGGCGGCAGATCGCCCTGGGTCTCGCGAACGCCGAGAAGATCAAAGCCGAGTTGGACCGCACCGAGGCCCAGCGCCAGGAAGTCATGGCGCAAGCGTACGCTCAAGCCGCCCAACTAGTAAAGGAAGGCCGCGAGGCGGGCACCCGCGTGCTGGAACAAGAAACCCAGAAGGCGATCACCACCGCCGAACAGATTATGATCAAGGCGCACGAAGCCTCCAGGCTGGATCATGACCGCATGCTGGCCGAACTCAAGCGCGACGTCGGCCGGCTGGTGGTGCAAGCCACCGCAAGTGTGACGGGCAAAATCTTGACTCCGGAAGATCATCGGCGCCTGGCGGAGGAGACTGCGAAGCAGTTAGCGGCGTAGCAATGATCAGCAACAAACAGGTGCGGCACGAGGCCAAGCAACTGTTCCGCTTGTGCCTGGTGAATTCCTTGCTTGACGAGAACCGTGTGCGGGACATGGTGCGGCAGGTGATCGCATCCTCGCATCGCGGCTCGCTGCCTGTCCTGACGCATTTTCTTCATTTGCTGAGGCTCCATCGCGCTCAGCACACCGCCAAAGTCGAGAGCGCAGCGCCTCTGTCGCCCGAGTTGCAGGCCACTACGAATGCAAGTCTGACTCGCCTCTATGGTCCTGGATTGACCACGATCTTTTCTGATCAGCCGTCGTTGATCGGAGGGATGCGGATCCAGGTGGGCAGCGACGTCTACGACGGAAGTGTGTTGGGCGGACTGGCTGCCTTACAAGCAAGATTGTGAAGCGAGGCGCATGTGGCAAATCTACTCCAGGAGATCGAGGCGCAAATCGAGGGACTAAAAGTCGCCCCCTCCCGGCAGAACGTGGGCATCATCCGCGAGATTGGCGATGGCGTGGCCAAGGTCGAAGGACTGAGCGACGCGATGCTCAACGAGATGCTCGACCTGGGCCAGGGCATCACCGGTCTCGCGCTAAATCTGGAAGAGACTGAGGTCGGCGTAATCGTCCTGGGCGACTACACGAAACTCCAAGAAGGTGGGGAGGTTCGTACGACCGGCAAGCTCCTGCAAGTACCTGTCGGCGAAGGTCTGCTGGGCCGCGTCGTGAATACGCTTGGAGAGCCTGTCGATGGCAAAGGGCCGATCAAGAGTTCTGTCGCTTATCCGGTTGAAAAGGTCGCACCCGGCATCCTTCACCGCCAGTCCGTGAACCAGCCGGTGCAAACCGGGATCATGGCGATTGACGCGATGATTCCGATTGGCCGTGGCCAACGTGAGCTGATCATCGGGGATCGGTCGACCGGCAAAACAACCATTTGTATTGACACCATCATCAACCAGGCCCACTTAAATAGCGCGGCCGAAGCGGCGGGCGACAAAAGCTATCGTCCCCTGTATTGCATATACGTGGCTATTGGCCAGAAACAATCTAACGTGGCTCGGGTCATTTCGATTCTCGAGGACGCTGGCGCAATGCCGTACACCATTATTGTGGCCTCCACGGCTTCCGACTCGGCCACCGATCAATATCTGGCGCCGTTTGCCGGCGCTGCGATGGGCGAATGGTTCATGGACAACGCCATGGACGCGTTGATTGTTTATGACGACCTGTCCAAGCACGCGGTTGCCTATCGGCAGGTATCGTTGGTGTTGAAGCGGCCATCCGGCCGTGAAGCGTTTCCGGGTGACGTATTTTACCTTCACAGCCGGCTGCTCGAAAGAGCAGCCCGTGTCAGCGAGAAGTATGGCAACGGTTCGCTGACAGCCCTGCCCATCATCGAAACCCAAGCTGGCGACGTTTCCGCGTACATACCCACGAACGTAATATCGATCACGGACGGACAGATCTACCTCGAATCGGATTTGTTCTATCAAGGTGTCCGTCCGGCAATCTCAGTCGGCCTGTCGGTTTCACGCGTGGGCTCGGCGGCGCAGCTCAAGGCAATGAAGCAGGTTGCCGGACAACTCAAGGGAGAGCTCGCGCAGTTTCGGGAGCTGGCGGCGTTCGCGCAATTCGGGTCGGACCTCGACGAGAAGACGCAGGCGCAGATTGACCGCGGCAAGCGCATCATGGAGATATTCAAGCAGCCACAATACAACCCCATTTCCGCTGGCGTTCAGGTGGCCGTGATCTGGTCCGTGCAGCACGGATATGCAGATCAGGTGCCTGTGGAGCATGTCAAGGAGTTTCAAGCCAAGCTGACCGACTTCCTGACCACGAGGAAAACCGAGCTGCTCGCTCGGATTGACAAAGAAAAATCCTTAAGCGATGTTCTGCAAGCCGATTTGAAGACAGCCGCGGACGAATTCGGCCAGACCTGGCAAAATTACAGCGGAAAACCTGCACGGTGAATCATGCCCAGCCCCCGTGATATCCGCCGGCGCATAAAGTCCATCCGCAGCACCGCGCAGATCACCCGTGCGATGCAGATGGTGGCGGCATCCAAGATGCGCAAGGCGCAACAGGCTACTCTCGCCACGCGGCCATTCGGCCAGCTGCTCTACCGCTTCCAGCGTTACGCGACAACCCACGCCCGCGAGTTCACCGATCCGCTGCTGGAGGCTCGCGAGGTTCGCCAACGGGCCGTAATCCTGGTCTCAACCGATAAAGGCTTGTGCGGGTCGCTAAATAGCAACTTATTTCGCTTGGCAGCGCAGTTCGACCCCGCGACTACTCAGTACATCACCGTCGGGAAGCGCGCGGCGCAGTTCATTGCGCGTACGCGCCGGAGGTTAGCCGCCGAGTTCGTATTCCCGGACTCGCCGCGCTTCGCGGAAGCCCGGCCGATAGCCGCCCTTTCCCGAGACCTCTTCCTCAAAGGCGAAGTGGATCAAGTGCAGATTGCCGTAACGCACTTCATCAACACGCTGACCCAGCGGCCCACTGTCGTAGAGTTTCTGCCGATCGGAGAGATCAAAAGCCTGATCATTCCGGGAGCGCAATCGGAAGCGGACTTGGCCGCTGACACGAGCGACGTCCTTTTTGAGCCCAGTCCGGGAGCGGTCCTCACTTACCTCTTTGGACATTACCTCAACATTCTTGTTTACAGGGTTTTGCTGGAAGCTAAGGCCAGCGAGCAGAGCGCCAGGATGGTGGCCATGACCAGCGCGACGGACAACGCGACGGCCCTGATTCAAGACCTGACACTCGAATACAACAAGCTGCGACAGGGCAATATCACCAAGGAACTCTTGGAAATCGCCGGAGGCCAACTTGGTAACAATTGACAAGGGAGAAAGCAACCTGAGCAATATGAATAGAGGCACCATTGTCCAAGTCGTCGGCCCTGTCGTGGACGTCGCCTTTGACCAAGCACTGCCCGGCATTTACAACGCACTGACCGTGGAATATCAGGTTCAGGACCAGGGGAACAAGCTGACACTTGAGGTCCAGCAACACCTCGGCGACAAGTGGGTCCGGACCGTCTCCATGTCCGGCACTGAGGGTCTCAAGAGAGGTTACGAGGTCATCGACACCGGCGCGCCCATTAGCATGCCCGTCGGTGAAGGCGTGATGGGGCGGGTGTTTGATGTGTGTGGCAATCCCGTCGACGATCGCGGACCGGTTGAGGCGGAGAAATACTATCCCATCCACCGCCCCGCGCCGAAACTCGTGGACCAATCGACTTCTCCCCAGGTGCTCGTCACCGGCATCAAGGTTATTGATCTGATCTGCCCCTTTCTGAAGGGTGGGAAGATCGGCGCGTTTGGCGGGGCCGGTGTTGGCAAGACCGTGGTCATCATGGAGCTCATCAACAACATCGCCAAGCTGCATGGTGGCGTATCTGTGTTTGCCGGAGTTGGCGAGCGTACGAGAGAAGGATTCGACCTTTACAAGGAAATGTCCGAGGCCGGTGTGATTAACCAGGACAACCTCGGCGCATCCAAAATCGCCCTCGTGTACGGACAGATGAACGAGCCTCCAGGCGCTCGCCTGCGTGTTGCTCTATCCGGCCTTGCGATCACCGAGTACTTCCGCGATGAGAAGAATCAGGACGTGCTTTTGTTCATCGATAACATCTTCCGATTTTCGCAAGCCGGCTCTGAAGTATCGGCTCTGCTTGGCCGAACCGCGAGCGCCGTTGGTTACCAGCCGACCCTCGCCGCCGAAATGGGCATGCTCCAGGAACGTATCACTTCGACCAAGAAGGGCTCGATTACTTCTTTCCAAGCGGTATACGTGCCGGCCGACGACCTTACAGACCCGGCGCCCGCTACGACCTTCGCCCACCTGGACGCAACTATTGTTTTGGACCGGGCCATCGCGGAGTTGGGAATCTACCCCGCGGTTGATCCACTCGCCTCTACCTCCCGTGCTCTCGCGCCGGAAATCGTCGGCCAGGAGCATTACGACGTTGCCCGGGGAGTCCAGCAGGTATTACAGCGGTTCAGAGATTTACAGGACATAATTTCAATCCTGGGGATGGACGAGCTTTCACCTGAAGACAAGCTCACCGTGCTTCGCGCGCGTAAGATACAGCGCTTCCTGAGCCAGCCGTTCAGTGTGGCGCAAGTGTTTACCGGGCGCGAAGGCAAACAGGTTCCCGTGGCCGAAACGGTCCGCGGTTTCAAGGAAATCCTAGACGGCAAGCACGATTCCGTGGCTGAGGGCGATTTCTATATGAAGGGCGGGATCGAAGAAGTCAGGCAGAGTTGAAGAACCGAACGCAAATATGGCCACTACTCTGAAACTGGAAATCATCACTCCGGAAGAGACCGTGTACTCAGAAGATGTGGAGATGGTTACTCTGCCTGCCGTTGGGGGGCAGATCGGCATTTACCCCCAACACACCCCGCTAATGACGCAAATTGTGCCAGGGGAAATCATTGTCCGCAAGAACGGTCACGATGTGTTCATCGCGAGCGGCGAAGGACTCATCGAAGTCACCGCCGATAGTGTCGCCATACTGACAGACTTGGCCGTTGCCGCTGACCGCATTGACGAAGCGAAAGCCGAAGAGGCGCGGCGGCGCGCCGAGGCCCGGCTCCGCGAGAAGCTTTCAGACGAGGAAGTCGCATCCGTCAATGCCTCGCTGGCCCGCTCCCTCGCCCAATTGCATGTCAAACGCCGCCAGCGCAAGTAAGTGGAGCCGGTACGTTGCCAAGTCTTGCATCCCGGTGACGATTCTGGTCATCAGGAGGGTGGCTATCCGAACTGTCGTGTAATTCTGGTAAGCCCACTAGGAGAAGCGAGGGAGTGCCCTATGAATTCAATCAGAATGGCAGTGTTCATCCCCCTGCTGGCGATCAGTGCGTTCGCGCAGGACGTCCGGTACAACTTTGCCGGGGATGTGGACTTTTCGAAGTACAAGACCTTCAAGTGGGTCCAGATCAAAGGGGCCGACCAGATCGACCAGATAACGGACGGTCAGATAAAGAGCGCTGTAACTGCAGAGCTAGCGAAAAAAGGTTTAAGCCGGACCGAAGCTGAGACTGCGGATCTGTTTGTGGGTTACCAGGTGTCGCTCGGCCAGGAAAAGGAGGTCACCACATTCGATAACGGCTGGGGTTATGGCCCCGGATGGGGCCGCGGGTACGGATATGGAGGCGGAGGATTCAGCACGTCCACAACTTCGACGATTACAATCGGCCAAGTGGACTTGGACATTTACGATGCGGCGGCTAAGAAGTTGGTGTGGCGCGGTACGGCCAGCAAAACGCTCGACATGAAGGCCAAGCCCGAGAAGCGCGAGAAGAACTTGCGGAAGGGCGTCGAAAAGTTGTTGAAGAACTACCCCCCTCCGCCGAAGAAGAGCTGACCCAGCCACCGTCGCGGCTGCTTCCGGAACCTCACATAAGAGGAGTGCAACGGTCGCACGGGGGAGAGGATGAATCCGCGAATCGACTTCGTTGCCGCTGCGATCCTGGCCTGTGTGGTGGGATGCGCGGCACAGGAGCTTGAACCTCGAGCCTACTCAGTTTCGCCCACAGGAGCAAAGTTTGCGGTCGTCGGATTAGCACGCTCCGCGGGTGACATCGACTTTGATCCCTCCCTTCCCATTGAGGATGCCCATGCGGTTATATACGGCACCTTTGTAACTCTGGGGCGCGCCCTGGACTTCTTTGGACGCTCTGCTAATGTCGCCGTCACTCTCCCGTATCTCTTGGGGAACCTCGAGGGCGAGATCAACGGCAATCCTGAACAGGCCCACCGATCAGGATTCGCGAACCCAGCCGCACGGCTCTCGGTCAATCTCTACGGAGCACCGGCTATGGATTTCGAACAGTTCGCCCAGTACCGCCGGAAAACCAATATTGGGGCAAGCGTTGTCGTGGTCGCTCCTCTTGGCCAGTACGACCCGGCGCGGTTCGTGAACATCGGCACCAACCGATGGGCCGCCAAACCGGAAATCGGATTCTCGCAGCGCCTCGGACGATGGTACGTTGACCTGTACCTGGGAGCTTGGATCTTTTCCGCAAACGACGACTACCTGGGCCGGGTGAGGACGCAGGATCCCATTGGAATTGTTCAAGTTCATGTGAGTTACAACCTCAAGCCGCATCTATGGATCGCCTTCGACGCCAACTATTACACCGGCGGGAGGACGTCCATGGATGGTGTTGCCGGCGCCGACCTCCAGCGCAATTCGCGCCTGGGAGCCACGATCTCAATACCGGTGACAAAACAGCAGTCAATAAAGTTTAGCGGATCGAGCGGCGCGATCACTAACATTGGCGCTGACTTCAAAGCGATCGGCGTCGCCTACCAGTATCTCTGGGGAGGCCGATTGTAGCGCACCCCCGCCTTTCTTGGCTCGCAGCGTCTTACAAGTCCTGCATCAAACTCCTGGAACCGGCATCAACTCTATCAAGCCGATGGTAGAAAGGAGATGTCGATGAACCCGGAGTCCGCGCGGTTGCAAGACGCAAATCGGCGTAGCAGCCTCTGGCGAAAATGGGGTCCTTACGTTTCCGAACGTCAGTGGGGCACGGTTCGTGAGGACTATAGCAAGGACGGAAACGCCTGGAATTACTTCACCCACGACCAAGCGCGTTCCCGCGCCTACCGTTGGGGCGAGGATGGCATAGGCGGCCTCTGTGACCAGAGGCAGATTCTATGCTTCTCGCTGGCGCTCTGGAACAACGCAGATCCGATCATCAAGGAACGCATGTTCGGCCTCACCAACAGCGAAGGCAACCACGGTGAGGACGTTAAGGAGTATTACTACTTTCTGGATAGTACGCCCACTCACTCCTACATGAAGTTCCTTTACAAGTATCCGCAGGCAGCGTACCCGTATGACGACCTGGTTAAGACCAATCGAGGCCGGACGCGTCAGGAACCAGAATACGAACTGATCGACACTGGCGTCTTCGACCGGAACCGCTACTTCGATGTGTTCATCGAGTACGCCAAGGAATCGCCTGAAGAGATTCTGATTCGTATCACTGTGGCCAATCGGGGACCTGAGGGGGCGTCGCTCCACGTACTGCCCACCTTGTGGTTTCGCAACACCTGGTCATGGCAAGGTGACTCCACAAAACCATTGCTTGAGGCTAGGCCCGAATCAGGCGATTCCACGGTGATTTCCGCATCGCACCCCGATTTAGGCGTTCGCCACCTCTATTGCGAGGGCTCGGTACCTCTGCTTTTCACGGAGAATGAAACGAACTTCATGAGGGTGTTTGGCACGCCTAACAGAGGCCATTACGTGAAGGACGGGATCAACGATTTCCTGGTGCACGGCCGAGTGGAGAGTGTAAACCCGGCAAAGATCGGCACCAAAGCATGCCCTCATTATCAGGTTGACCTGCCTGCCGGAGAAAGCCGGGTGATCCGGCTGCGGCTGACGCCCACATCGCCTGATCCAGGCAGTCCAAGCCAGTTCGGGAAGTCTTTCGAAGATATGTTCGCAATCCGTCAGCATGAAGCCGACGAGTTCTATCGGAGCATTACCCCGTCGCAAGTTAGTGACGACGCTGCACTGGTAATGCGACAGGCCTTGGCCGGCATGTTGTGGAGCAAGCAATATTATTGCTACGACGTGGATGCTTGGCTCGCGGAACACGGTTATGGCACCGCGTCGGACCCACCGGACGCTTTCCGTAATGGTCAGTGGACACACATGGCAAACGAAGATATCATCTCCATGCCAGACCGCTGGGAGTACCCTTGGTTCGCCGCCTGGGACTTGGCATTTCAATGCATTGCCCTCTCTGCAGTCGACCCTGTATTCGCTAAGGAACAGGTCGATCTGATGTTGCACTCATCTTACTTGCATCCCAACGGCCAACTCCCGGCTTATGAGTGGAATTTCGGGGATGTCAATCCGCCCGTCCATGCCTGGGCCGCCTATTTCCTGTACATGCAGGAGAAGATGCGCAACGGTCAGGGAGACGTCAAGTTCCTGGAGCACGTATTTCAGAAGCTGTTGGTGAATTTCACCTGGTGGGTGAACCGCAAAGATCCCAGTGGTAAAGGAATATTTGGTGGAGGCTTCCTGGGCCTCGACAACATCGGAGTGTTCGACCGGAGCGCCCCTTTGCCGACTGGCGGTCACATGGATCAGGCTGATGGTACGGCCTGGATGGCATTCTTCAGCCAGTGCATGATGCAAATTGCCGTCGAATTGGCCATGCATGATCCCACTTACGAACCCATGATCGTGAAGTTCGGCGAACACTTCATCTGGATTGCCGCGGCGATGAGCCACACCGGAAAAGAGCACGAGAGCATGTGGGACGAAGAAGACGGCTTCTTCTATGACGTGCTCAGACTGCCCGACGGCACCGCGAAGCGGCTAAAGGTGCGCTCGTTGGTTGGCCTTCTGCCTCTCTGTGCCGCCTCTGTTTTTCATGGCGAGGTGCGGCAACACTTTCCCGCGGTCGCACAAAAGCTCGCCCAGTTTCTGCAAAGGCATCCCAGACTGGCGGGATCAATCTCTCTCGAGTCCCTCCAAAAAGATGGGTTCGGCGGAACTCGGCTGCTCGGTCTGATGGACGAACGGCAGTATCGCCGGGTGCTCAGCAGAATGTTGGATGAAAACGAGTTCCTTAGCCCCTATGGCATCCGGTCAATGTCTCGGTGCCATCTCGACCATCCCTATGTCTTGTCCGTCGGCGGTGAAAACTTCAATGTCCACTACTCCCCGGCGGAGTCGGACCAGGCCACGTTCGGAGGGAATTCGAATTGGCGCGGACCGATTTGGATGCCAGTCAATCTACTCATCATTCGGTCACTCCTGTCTCTGTATCAATACTATGGAGATGACTTCCGGATCGAGTGTCCGACGGGTTCCGGCAAGCTGATGACGTTATTCGAGGTCAGTGAGGAGATCGCAAACCGTTTGATCCGGATATTTCTGCGCGATCCGGACGCACGGCGGCCCGTGTACGGACGTACTGAAAAGTTTCAGACCGATCCTCACTGGCGGGACTTGATACTGTTTTTCGAATATTTCCATGGCGACAACGGCGCCGGCATCGGCGCAAGTCATCAAACGGGTTGGACCGGGATTGTTGCCCGACTGATCCAGATGTTTGCCGTTACAACTAGTGGCGACATTTTGGCGAATGACTTTACAAAGTTGGCGTACTCAAGAGATCACGATCTCGATCTGGTGAAGTAACCCAAATCGGACACTTCTTGTTAACCATCGAGGCCGCCAATGATGACTTGGACGTTTTGTGCAGCTTTGTTTCATAGCCTGCGCGATTCTGTGCGCGATCTCTTGGGCGCAGGTTCCTGATGTTGGTCCAGCTGCGGTTTCATCTCAATCCAAATCGGTCGAAGATCCTCTAGGGCGTGGCACGCCCCGAGGTACGGTCATAGGATTTTTGACCGCTTCGCGCAGAGGGGACTACGCGGCTGCTAGACAGTACCTGGACACGCCCTTACGCGGGGCCCGTGCCGATTCCCTGGCAAAACAACTTTCGTCAGTCCTTGACCGTCGCCTTCCGGCGCGCCTCCGCGAATTGAGCGGTCGCCCCGAGGGGTCTCAGTACTTCCCGGATAGGCTTGACACGGACCTTGTTGGGACAATCGATAGCCTTGCCGGCAGCGTAGATATAGTCGTGCAACGCGTCGACCGCGGGAAAGATGGCCCCGTTTGGCTGTTCTCCAAGGAAACTCTGAATGCCATTCCTGAACTCTATGAGGAAGTGAATCGTGTTTCGGTGGAGAAAGCTCTTCCTGAATTCCTCACCCAACACAGAATCGCTCAGATTCCTTTGTTCGAGTGGATCTTTGTTCTTGTGGGGATGCCCGTTGTCTACTTACTGGCTGGTTTGTTAGACAAGCTAGTCAGCCCCTTAGCCGTTCATATCTACCATGGCCTTGGCGGTCAGCCGGATTTGAAGCACGTTCACGTTATGCCGATACCCGTTCGCCTGCTTGTACTGGCGCTGGTGATTCAGTGGATGGCGAAGAGTCTCAAGCTATCTCTTTTGACGCGTCAGTTCTGGTCCAGTGTCGCGGCCGTTATGACCATCGCCGCGGGTGTATGGCTAGCGCTAATGTTGAGCGGCTGGGGCGAGAATGTTACCCGTCGGCGCCTAGAACGACGCGGCATACAAGGGGCGGTTTCTATATTGCGCTTGGTCCGCCGGACGCTGGATGTAGTCGTGCTGTTTTGCGGCGCTCTCATTCTGCTCTCCTACTTCAACCTGAATGTGACCGCAGCGTTGGCTGGACTGGGGGTGGGCGGTATTGCCATCGCCTTAGCAGCACAGAAGACCTTGGAAAACGTTATTGGAGGTATATCCATCATTGCCGACCGGGTTGTGCGCGTCGGAGACTTTTTGAAGATTGGCGCGACGATGGGCACGATCGAGGATATCGGCTTACGCTCCACTCGCATCCGGACTTTGGACCGCAGTGTGGTCAGTATACCGAACGGGCAGATTTCTAATGACCGTCTCGAAGACTTGTCTTGTCGGGACAAGTTTTGGCTTCACCCGGTTCTCAGCCTTCAATACGAAACGACTGCGGCCCAGCTGCGTTCCGCCTTAGAGTCCATCCGTCGCCTGCTCTTTGACCATGCCCGCGTAGAGAAGGACTCGATTCGCGTACGATTTTTGAATTTTGGTAGCTCATCCCTGGATGTGGAAGTCTTCGCCTACATTTTGGCAGTCGATTTCCCCGACTTTCTCGCGGTCCAAGAAGAATTGCTCCTTCGATTTATGGACGCCATCCAGGCGGCCGGAACCCGTATGGCTCTTCCGTCCCAGACGACCTACGTGGCTTCCGGATATGAAGGAATTCGAAGCGCTACAGATTTCGATCCGAAACCGGCAATGGCGCCCGGAGCCGTACGTTTGGAGCCGGAGTCTCTTAAGAGATCGTAGTGATAGCAGGCCGAACCACCGCGACACGTATCTAAACTTGGATCAGTGGTCGTGTGGTATGGCGCCCGGATCGGCTGGCACGGGTTCACCCCGGAACGGTAGCTTGAGTTTACGGGTAAGTTCCGGCCAGAATTCACGCAGCACATCGTAGCCGATGTCGAACGCGAAGCCGTACCCGATGCGCCGTGCGGTGTCACCGGTGCCGTGCTCGTTGCCGGGGTGATAGAGGTTGCTCAGGGCGGCAGAACTCGCGGTCCCCAGCCACTCGGAATAGTTGAACATGCGCGTTCCGTCTTCGTGATGGGCCACGAACAAATGCTCTGCCGCATTGAGAATTCGGTTTCCGGCGCTGCCGTGGCCTAGGCGGTAGTATCGCGGGTCTTCAGAGAAGATCACCGGGTATGCGAAGTCCCTAAAGAACTTGCCGGATACGGAATCTGCGAGATTTGCTCCATACCGCCTGCCGTAGCCTTCAGCGCCTTGCCCGAACGTCGGATCTCGGTTCGACGCCTGATCGAATCCCGCATTGACTCCCGCGCCGATAAAGTTTATCGGGTCCGTGGAATCCTTAACGAACAAACGAAACTTATCGCCGAAATCGAGAGAGCAAAGCTTGGCGCCTGGCTTGTAGCGCGGTGGGTGCACCGCCTTTCGTTCCAGTGCGGGCGCAAATAGTCCTACAGTCTTTTTCAACGGGCCGTCATAGTCGTTGATGCTCGGGAGCCGCGCCGGCTTGAGACACGGCATGGTAGCGTTCTTCGTCGCGTCCACTTGAGGTGCTGGCGTTAGAAGATCTTGCGAAGCGAAAGGCGTCAAAGCTTGGCAGAACGCCATATTGACACCGGCTGTCACAACCAGCCACCGAGCAACGACCGAACATATGGGCGCGACCACTGGAGTGACCAGCAGCGCTTTCAAGTCTGCTCTTCCTTTCCAGGGCAGAAGGACTCAGTCGCCAGAATCTGCTTCTCCGCTGGCAAGGTGATGCATTCTTGCCGTTAAGTGATTCATTTTGCGTCCCGGACTAAGCAGACCGCAGAACTTATGGTGGCGTGATCTATTGAGGTCGCGCCGCCGACCAATATCCTGGCCGCGTGGTCACTTTCAGCCCGGGCTTTAGAATCTTCACCTCGATGTGGTGATATCCCGAGTCCTCCGGATTATTCGGTAGATAGGTCAACAAATACTGGCTGTGAATCTCGTCACCAATATTGGCGATAGCCTCCTCTAGCCCTTTTTGAGTCTTGTAGGAGTATCCGCGTCCGCCCGTGAACTTCGTATATACCTCTTGGGGATTCGAGACGAAGATCGCCTTGGCGCCGGTAAAGATCTCGTTGAAGAGTGGCGACCAATCTCCCATGGAAGGAGAACAACAGACCACTCCCTGTGAGTCCGTAGTCGGCGTGGCGATCACACCAGCTGGAAGGTGTCGCGCCTCTGGAGGAATCGCGTTCGGCCGCGGCGGGTCGGGATGATAGTTCAGCGAGGTGAGCAAGTGCGAAACCTCGACAGAATATACTGCGATATCTCTGAACTCAGCCTCGGTCAACACGTCGCGGACACGCATCGCGCTCCCTTTGTCACGGGTCTCGCCGATCAGTAGTAGAACCCGCCGTCTGGCCGTATCCCGCGTCCTCAGCATGTTGACGCTTTGCATAGCGGCGTCATTCAGGTGGTTGGGGCTACTGCCCGCGTTGAGTTTTTTGAAGGCCGCGGAAATCTTCTCGGAATCCGACGTGAACTCCGTCATGGTCTGGACTCGGTGATCGAAGGACAGAACCGCGATCTCTCCGTTTTGGCCCAGTACTAACCCGTTAAATAGGCTTCCGATTTTACGTATGCCCGGCAAGATGCTAACCATGTTCGCGCTGGACTGGACAGCCACTACCATGGACACAGGATGTGAAGCTGCGTCCTCCGTGATCACCTGGGGCTTGCCGTTGTCGTAAAGTTCAAAATCAAGCGGAGTCAACCCATTAACGATGTTTCCTTTAGCATCCCGGACCGTCACTGGGGCCATAATGAAGAGGTTTTGCTGCCGGAAGATTAGATCACTCTGATCCTGCGCTGGCTCTGGCGATCTAGCTGGCTCCTGCGCCAGCAACGATCCGAAGGCGAGTAAACCGGCTCCGGCGCTGCGGATGTTCATACTGACTCCGATGCCTCCCGTTGTTCAACCAGTGTTTTAGTAATTAGAGTTTGAGGGTTTTTACTCTTCGTCATCGGTACGATCCCATGTCTTGTCGGGGTTATAGCGATCCATGCCCTTGAAGACGTCAAGTGTGCCAGGACCCAAATCCTTCTGGTAAACGATGCCGTCGTGGCTGACGATGAACGTCTCCACTCCTGTGACCTTGTACTGCGCGGGTGCGGCGGCCAGCGCAAATCCTCCGATCATCATATCTTTGACCATGAAGTCCAGTTCCCCCAGCGGCGCGGCCGGACCCTGTCCTTTCAAGACCTTGAAGTAATAGCCGTGAAACGGAGGACCGTTCACCGTATAGCCCTGTTGTAAGGCCTTGGCGACCGTTTCGCCTACGGGACCAGCCCAACTTCCATCCGGGTTCTGCCAGGCAAGACCGTCGTGTTTGCCGGGCGTGCTGATAATCCGCTGGGCGTACTGGTTCACAGCCGAACCATCGTGTTGTTCCACGGCGTAGTCGCGTTGAGCCTCCACGAAACCACGACAGATCCGGATGGCGTCAAGTTCGTTTTCTCCGATGCGCCGGAACAGTATCTCCTGCTGTCCGGCCTTGGCGTCGAAATACCACCTGCTGCCACGCTTTACGATTGGAATCGGCAACGGCCAGTCGTCCTTCCCGACCAGAAGGGTCGCACGGCTCGGATTCTTCGGATCCAGGGCCACGGATTGCTTTTCGCGAGCCAATGCCGCGAACGCCACGCCACGGTTCTTATCCTCGACTGGATCTTGGGAGGCCACAAGCTCCCCGGCATCCGGGCCTAAGATCTCAAGTAGAGCGGGCACGTCATAGCTTGCGGCGGATTGAATCAGTGCCTCGGCCGCCTGTTCTGGACTGGCGAAGTCTTTCTGTGTCACCGGAGTCGACGGTTGCTTCGGTTGTGGTGCGGAATGCAGGATTCCAGCGAAACACACGGCGGTCAATAGGAATGACCAACGAGTGGTCCAACTGCCTGCATTAAGGGCTTGTGGTCTCATGTTATTTTTCCTCGTGATTCATAGATTGCTGAGCTCCGCGTTACCGCCGGCGACCGCCGCCGCGGGAGCCTCCCATGCTGGAAGCACCTCGAGAACCGCTAGATCGCGCTGCGCTTCCACCACCGCCGGCGCCACCAAAAGCGCCGCGATTCCCCGAACTACCGCCCGAGACTTGCCGATTTCCGACACGATTACCGCCCGCATCACCTCGATTGCCGCTCGTGGCGCGCCCGGCATCGCGATTCGCGGCTACATTGCCAGCTCCACCGCTCGTGCGGTTGCCAATCCCAGACTGACCTCCAGCCCGCTGGCCCTGGTTCTGCCGCGCGCTCGCCTGCCGCGTGGCAGCCGAATCCCCACGCGCGCTACCGCCAAACTTATTCGCGGTGCCTCGATCTCCGTAGGGGGCTCCCCCGCGATGCTGCGGATTGTGCTGCCAGTTACCGTTGCCGGCTCCGCCCCTGTTTCCGTTTCCAATGTTATTGCGGTTGAAGTTGTTATTGTTGTTGATGTTGATGTTGTTGTTGCCTCCCCATCCGGCACCGTAACCCCAGCCTCCGCCCCACATGGCTCCCATAGCCAATCCGACTCCAAATGAAATCGCTACTCCTGCCGCGTAATAACCCGCAGGATAGACGACCGGCGGATAAGCGTAGACAGGTGCCGCGCCCCAGACAACCACTGGGTCATAGCTGGGCACGTAAACGACCTCTGGCTTGGCCTGCTCAATTACGATTACGTTCTTGGATTCCACTACTTTTGTTTCGACCTTCATCTGCTCGTTGGATTGCAGCTTTCCACCATCCTTGGCTTTCGCGCGCATCCGCTGCACGGCTTCCATCACGTCGGACTGTTGCGCCAGGAAGGCATTTCCCAACTCATCGGTCCACTTAATGTTTTCCGCCAACTGTTTGACCAGATCTGGCAGGGCCGCCAGGCCCTGAATGCTGGGATCCCATTTCTCTTTTTGAACAGCTTCCGCCAACGCCTTGTCTTTCAAGTCCTTGTGCTTCACCAGCCACTGCTGAAGCTGGATGATTTCTAACGGGTATGTAGATGCTACGAGGACCTGAGCTAAGAGCGGGTCGGGATAAAGCGCGATCGGGGCTACCAGGCTCTCTAGTTGGTCGCCAGGCATTGGCGTAGGAGCCTCCGCCTTTGGCGAACCAGCAACGCCTTGCTGAGCCATCAACAGTGCGTCTCCGGGCGCTAACAATGCCGCACACAACAGGGATACTGCGCGGAGCCAGTTACGGTGGGTTGCTAAAAGCATCGTTTTCTCCAGCTGCTACCTACCAGGTCGAATGAGCGATTCAGGACAGACAGCATTTGTGGCTCACTGCTAAACGAATCTGCAGCCGCCCGCATATCACGATTCGTAGCTTCAGTTGCAAGACTCTTTTTGTTTTTCTGTTGGAGCGACTCCTGTTGTAAGGAGCAACGGCGAGCCATGCGGTTAGAATCGGAAGGTTGGTCCTATGGTCACTTCAAACTGATTCATGACGCCGCCTCCGATCGAGACGACGCAGCCGCCTGTGCAGATTACCTGCTGAACCTCGGCGTGCATCACTATGGGCAAATACTCCACCTGGAACCGGAAGCCCCAATTTCGTTTAGGAAAAACTTTGAGTCCCGTTCCGATGCCAAAAGCGAACCTGGTGGTGCTGGCGGCGGGAGTCGACATGCGAGCCGCCCCCAGGCTTAAAAGCGCAAAGGGCTTAAAGGCCGGCGCTCCCTCAATATCCCATTCGTGCGTTAAGTCTCCGAGAAAGTGATTTAAAGTCAGGGTCGGTCGAAACGCGGTGACCGTCAGAGGAGTCGGAACGAGGGGATCTTGCTTGAGCCCAAGGTGTGTGCCCTGTCTCATCCATCGGAACTCGAACAGGTTACAACCTTCACAGCCCTCGTCGCCAAATCGGAATCCGCCAGCTATACCGTAACTAATACCATCCGCCAAATGCGCCTCGAAGTTAGGTGTTCCTTGTTGCTCCAGCTTCAAGGTCCCGCCGTACCGGGCGCCAACCAGGGGCGTTATATCGAACCGCTGGCCGTATGCTGCGGAGAGACTCACGACCAAGGCGATTGACAGACGCCACCCTTGTCGAGTGTACGAGAGCGCCTGATACATTTGAATGACTCCTTTTTGTTAACGAACGGCTTCGTGTCATCTTCGCCTGACGAGACAGATGCATTACAAATATCACCGGCGCAAGAAGTGTGTGAATCTCGGAGTTCAGCATTAGAACTCGCTGGCGCGCGGTTTTCTAAGGGAGCCGTTCCAGGACAATTGTGCTCTCATATTTCTTTCCTCCCGGCGTCGTCCCGTCTCGAACGACTGTCATCGTCTTGCCGTCAGCCGATACGACGCGCCGATCGGAATAGACTGGTTTGCCATTCCTCGTGCCCGTAGCCATCACGATGTTCAGATCGACCCGCTTCAGAGTGATCGTATCCACGGCCGAAGCTGTTCTCATGTGGGTGGTGGATGGCGTAACTTTGCACGGAGTCCCGTCGAGCTGGCAACTAAAAGTAAAATCGCTGGAAATTCCCTTGCCATCGGCACCCGAGGCAGTTGACTTGAGGCCTGCGCCAGCCGATTCGATCTGGATCGCGGCGAGAATGAAGCTTGGCGCACCCGGTTCAAACTTAGACTTGTTTTTGTTCAGCTTCCAGGTGCCGACGAACGGATCGGTGGCTGCCAACAGCGTCCAGGTAAGGGTCCACACAATGGTCAGTCGTGCTGTATTCATAAGTTCTCGAATTCGAGATGCAAACCGTCATGCGCGGATTCACGAAGTGTTTAAGCCAGGACCCCGCGGGTACGCGTGCCTCGAATCTTAGAAGAACCTGCCCAAGCTGAAATACACACGGCGATGCCCAGTGTCTCCAACGCTTCCCCCGACGAACAAGGGACCGGCCAGAGTCTCCATTACCAAGCCCAGGCTGCCGTCGTTCGGAAGCCGGGACGCACCGGGCGCCCCGTATGCCTTCCCGAACTCGTAAGCGGAGGTGAAGTACGTCTTATGGCCTATGATCGGAGGCAGGCTGAACAGCTCGTAAACATAACCGACACGGGCGAGCCAATACTGGTCCGTTCGAAGTTCGTTTGTTCCGTAAGCACTCAACTGGCTCGGTCCACCCAAGAAGAATTGTGGCAAGCCCGTCTCGTTGTGACCGAAAGTGGTGCCGCCGAATGTTTGTAAATAAACGGAGCCACGCTTGCTCACAGGGCGAATCACTCCGAAATACGCATCGGACAAAGGAAACCCCGTGCCGGCGCCCGGAGCGGCGTCGATCCAGGCAGCGCGAAATTGGGCAGCCTGACCGGTGCGAGGTACCAAAGGGCTGTCGAGCCTGTCGAGCCTATAGTTAATCGAAGAAACACCGGTCCGGCCATTGGGAGCCGGAAGGACAGGCGAACCGATGCTCAGTGAGGAGCTAAAATACCCCGCTTCGTATCCCATGCGGATCTCGCTGAATCGATCAATCGCAAACCCCAGATCGGCCCCACCGCCGTATCGGCCCAGCCTATACTGCGCAATCTGCGCCGAATGATCGTACAGGTCGAAGGGAATATTAGTGGCAAAAAGTCGCGGAGCCACGAACCACTTACTCGTCGCGGAGACAGGCCGGTAGTATTCGGTAGCGAGTCCCCACGTGGAGCCGACCGAAAGATCCGTACGCCATTCAGATCGAAATCCGCCTACGTCCAGCGCAGTAATGCGGGCATTCGTTGTCCATCGGACATTGGCGAGGTCTGATCCATCGATCAGGAAACCAAGGTTGACTAGGGGCGGGGCATAGTCCTTCTCCTCGGCTCGAATCTCAAGTCCCGGGCGCCCTTGGAACTCAGTCATCCCGTATGAAAAGCGCGTAAAACGTCCAATTCCCGAGATGACATCGAGGTCCTTTTCAAGCCGGTCAAGATCCAGTGGTTTTCCGGCGTGGTTCGCGAGTTCCTTCTCAATCCCGCGCGACAAGCGCGGCTCAGCGCCGCTTATTTGGACGAAAGTCGGCGTGGGTGAAGAACGCATGCGGCGGGATTCACGGAACTGCAGAAGTTGTTGCCAGGCCGCCTCGTCGAGGGCCAACTTAGAGAGCATCTGGGATTTTTTCTCCACCCCCTCCGATCCCTTCGCGATGATCTGAGCGCTGGCACTGTAACTGGTGCCGGTGTAGCCGGCGAGATCCACGGAGACCACGAGATCTGCAGTTTCGAGACTATGCAATTGGTTAGCCTCGATGGTCACGCTAATCGATCGCTGCGTGACTGATCGGAGCGAACGGCTGCTCTCTGGGAGAAAAGGGGAAGGGACCAAGTGAACCACGACGATGATGTCCGCCCCCATCTTCTTCACCACGTCCACGGGTAAATTGTTCAAGAGTCCGCCGTCCACCCAGGTACTCTTTTCGTTCGTTACAGGGGTGAAGATGGCAGGCAAAGACATGGTCGCCCGCAGAGCCTCACCAAGGGGCCCGTTCTCGAAGATGTGTTCTCTCCCCGAGTTCAGGTCCGTCGCGACGCAGCGGAAGGGTATCGGCAAGTCGTCGAAGCTCTTCAGATCGGAGTACGGGAGCGCAACTCGATCAAAGAGGTAGGTGATTCTCTGGCCCGAGCTTAATCCTCCCGGCCCGGTGAACCCGTGGCGAAGGCCGAATTCGAGGCTGTTCTGGAAGGAGCGTTTGTCTTCTTTGCGGCGAAAGGACAGGGCTGGATACGGTATCTTCCCATCGAGTGCTTCGCTCCAATCGATGGTCGAAACAAGATCCTGGAGCTCGGCCGCAGGCATTCCCGTAGCGTACATCCCCCCCACAAGGCCGCCCATGCTCGTACCGGCCAGGTAGTCGATCGGAATTCGGTGCTCTTCGAACCATTGCAGGACCCCGATGTGGGCTAAGCCGAGGGCCCCGCCGCCTTCAAGAACGACTCCGATCTTCGGGCGGTCGATGCCGGGTGTCTCCGGCTGGCAGAAGCATGCGAGCGCGGGAACTAGCAGAAAGAGAACACGCATTAAACTGAAGGATGCCTGTGCGCCTGCTGATGAAAGACTCTTTCGGGGGGGGCGGCGACGCGCGTCATGAGGGTCCAAGGACCCGTCCGCGTGCAGTGTCGCAGCATGCGCAGGCGCAATTCCGCTCGCGCTCGAAGGAGCCTGGACTTGGCGGCGGGTACCGTGATGCCCAAGCGCGCGGCGAGATCGTGCATCGACAACTCTTCCACGTCGCGCATCACGATCACTTCCCGCAAGAGCGGCGGAATTCGCCGGATCTCAGTATTCAAGGCCTGGAGCACTTGTTGCTTACCAAGTTCACCTTCGGGATCGGCATCCGGTGTAGGCAGTTGGATGGGTCCGTTTCCGCCCTCGGGACTGGTGTCATCCAATTGGACGAATTGAGCCCGGCGCCTCTGGCGGATAAGCATTAGACACTGGTTCTCGACGATCCGCAGCAGCCAGGTGCAGAACTCGGCTTCTCCGTGGAATTGATCGATGTGCTCGAATGCCTTCCAGCATGCATTCTGTGCTTCTTCTTCCCCTTCGCCGTGGTTTCGGAGGATAGATGCGGCCAGGTTCACACATCTACTGCGATGACGGAGAATCAATTCGTCAAACGCTTCTCGGTCGCCCTGTTTGGTTCGATTGACGAGCTGTTGGTCCGCCGAAATGGAATCACAAAGAGTTTTCATGCCTGCGCGAGTAGCAGATACCTGGCCACGACACTCACGAATGGAAACCTCTTTGTTTCTGTGATGTCTGCACGCGAATCTGCTTGCTCCAAGCGTGAACTGTCCCGTGTGGGACACCGGCGCGGCGGCCTTGTCCCATGAGGGCCAGTTAAGTCGGTCCAATGCCCACCTTATTGACCCGCTTGACCCAATGGGCTGTGCCAAGCGCCCCACTCGCTGGCGCGCTTTGATTGAATCGGCTGCGCCGGGAGTCTCATCCGTGCGTTCAAATGGTCGTGGCATCGTTTCATTGCGGGCAGGGCACGTGGATGCGCAAGACACAATAAGTCGGTTGAGCGGGACATTGCTGGAGGAAGGGCAGGGACGGTACAGTCTCGCGCGCGGTAAGACCATTCTGTTCGTCAGACTTCTAGGTACGCGAACGTCCATTCGATTCACGGCTCGGGACCGCGTCGTCTTTAGAATCGAACCCTTGAGCCTCACTGTTGAGGATCGAAGAACCCACGGAATCCGCAACACCTTCCCTTGGGATCGCATCGAGAGCGTGGCCGCGGGCGAACTGGAGTCGGAGAACAGCGATCTTTTCCAGGGATAGATGGCTCAAAGCACTCGATCGATGCCTTGCAATAGCCAACACGTTATTTTGAGTCCGCCTCACTCCGCGGTTCATCGCGCATATAGATAGAACAAGACCATGACAAATACTTTCAGCCGTGCTATAGCGCTTGCCGCGCTTTGGTTCGCTTACCCTGTGCTGCACCTCGACGCTCATGCAATTCTGCGTGCAGCCGTGCCGGCATCGAATGAAATCGTGCACGGCGCAACGGTGCACGTACAGCTTCAGTTCAGTTCGAGAATTGACGTGAAGCGCTCCCGGCTGATGCTGCTTCTTCCCGACGGCGGCGAGCGCGTGCTCTCAGTGGATCAGCCTTCGCCAAATACCGTCAGGTCCGACGTAACTCAGCTCGTCCCAGGTCGATACCTCCTGCGGTGGCAGGTGCTGGCCGAAGACGGTCACATCACGCGCGGGGAATTGCCCTTCCGCACGCAGTGATTCCCAGTGGCCCAACTGCTTGATATCTTCGCGTTTGTTTCGGTCCTTTTCCGCGGAATGACGCTCGCCTTCGAGGCAATGACGATCGGCGGCGTGATCTTTCTCAGGGTGATTGCAAGGAAGGACCTCAGCGGCGCGACCGCACTGAGGCTATCGCAGTTTCTGACGGTCTCCTCAATGTTGCTGGCGGCGACTCAGATCGCATTCGTAAGTGCTAATTCCGCCATTCTGATGAATTCAGCCGGCCTAGCGTGGGCCGAAGTGAGAGGCGCGGGCTTCTGTATAGCCGGCGCATGCCTAGTCGCAGGAGCAGCGCTGGCAGGAGGATTTGTACGAGCTCGCTACGGGAAGATCGTGTGCCCTGTTGGCTGCGTTCTGATCCTATGCGGCGCAGTGATGACTAGCCATTCTGCGGCGCGCCTTGAACATCGTGGAGTGCTCGTAGGTTTAACTGTCGCCCACCACCTCGCCAGTGCCGGTTGGATCGGCGCTATGCCCTACCTCCTCTGGACGTTGAGAGAAGCACCCGGCAGGGAGGTTGCCGGGGTGATCACCAGCCGGTTCTCACGGATGGCGATGATTTCTGCCGCAGTCCTTGCCGGTGCTGGCGGGTTAATGGCTTTGCTCTATGTGGGAAGTCCGGGTGCGTTGACCGGAACCACCTACGGCGTCATGTTGACGGCGAAAGTTACGCTGACAGCTCTGGTTGCCTTGCTCGGGGGGTTGAATCTGAGAATCGTTCGCGCGGTTCGGGCCGGAACTCCCGCCAGTCTTCTTCCCTTGCGGCGGTTTGGAGAAGCGGAAGTGGGCATCGGCTTCACCGTGATATTGGCGGCCGCTTCGCTAACCTCCATACCTCCCGCGGTTGACGTAACCGTGGGCCGCGTAACGATTTCCGAAATCGCCGCACGTGTGAGCCCGAAATGGCCGCGCTTGCGGACACCGGCCCTGAAGGACCTCTCACCGCCTACGCCATTGACGGCGTCACAAGCATCCGCTGTGCCCAGTTCGTTCGTTCCTGGCCAACGGACGCAACCCAACAAGCCATCTGATATCGCATGGTCCGAGTTCAACCACCACTGGGCCGGGTTGGTCGTACTAGCGGCGGGCATTTTAGCGCAACTGGCGGGGCGGATTTCGTGGGCGCGGCACTGGCCGATCGTATTTCTTGGTCTTGCGGCATTCCTATTCCTTCGGGCGGACGCAGAGAACTGGCCGCTGGGCCCACGCGGATTCTGGGAGAGCTTTCAAGTCGCCGAAGTCGCCCAGCACCGTCTGTTCGTGGTGTTGATAATCGCGTTCGGGGTCTTCGAGTGGGCAGTGCGAAACGCACACCTCCCCGCGGGAGCCGCCGGTCTTGTCTTTCCCTTGGTGTGCGCCCTTGGCGGCGCTCTCCTGCTGACGCACTCACATTCGTTGGGCAACCTAAAAGAGGAATTTCTGGCAGAGTTGAGTCACACGCCGCTTGCCGTTCTTGCCGTGATAGCCGGGTGGTCGCGCTGGCTCGAACTGAGGCTCACTCCGCATTGCGGGCGAATGTTAGGGCGCGTGTGGCCCGTCTGTTTTATTTTGATCGGCGCCCTACTCTTGAACTACCGCGAGGCCTAACTCCTCCTAGTACTTAAGCATAGAAGGAGCCACACAATCAGGAACCTCTTCAAATTGGTCGCTCCTGGCGCGCTGGTTAAAAAAAGAAAGCCGCACTACATTGATTCTCATCACGAAGGCAGAGGGTCTGGATATCAGGTTAGAAGGCAAAACAAACTTGCAACCTGCCGGGCGCAAGGCGCAATCCGAGGGAAGTGATTCTCGGGTTAGTCAGTGAGCCTCACGAGCCTCGCATCGCGCGAGGCCACGGTTAAGGCTTCGGGTGTCGAGAGTAAAGAAAGTACAAGGAAATGAGGCGAATCATGAGAATCAAGAATGCAGCGCTAATCTCCGCTGCGATGATATTTACCACGACCGCATTCGCGCAGAACACGCCGAAGTGGGAATTATTCGGCGACTATTCGTATCTGCAATTTAATCCCACGATAAACGGGCTAAACAGCCGGGCGCTGAACGGCGGAGGAGGCGGCGGTCAAGTCAACTTCGGCAAGTACTTCAGCATCAAAGGCGACTTCCAGGGCTATGGCAGCACCCAGGTGACCCTTACCTCAACCGGCCCGACCGTGACGCCTCACGGCACGATTCCGACCGGGACCTACAAGTCCAATTTTAACCAGTTCACCTACCTGTTTGGACCCGCAGTCGGAGTTCACACCCAGCATCTCTACGTGTTTGGCGAATTCCTGATGGGCGGATCCAACACGAACGGATATGCGAATCTCGAGAACGCCATCAACGCCGGCGGCGGATCGATTAACGTGACCTCAACCCAACATCCTTTTACCTGGGCCCTCGGTGGCGGGCTAGATTGGCGAATGAATAAGACCGTCGCTTTGCGGCTAGCAGACATGGATTGGTTGGCTACTCGCTATACCAATCCGCTCACGAGCACGAACAATCAGCACAGCTTCCGGTACCTGGGAGGCATCGTGTTCACGTTCGGCGGCGAATAATTGGCTGGACACTCAAGCCCGGAACGAGGGCTCGAATAGCATTGTTGTTCAGAGACGGGACTCCCCAGAAATCTCCCGCCTGGGAGTTCGGAGGCGTGTTATGATACTCGGCGGAAGGGTTCGCCGAGTATCAAATGCGTTTCGTGTTCCAGGGACTCTGGAGGCGAGTCGGGGGGTCCCGCGCTGTAATAGCGACCGGCTGTCTCGCTCTTGCTTGCGGCGCCCTTACGTTCGCGCAGAACAGTGACGTCAGAGTCTCGATCACACCCCGGGTTCCAACCCGCTTAGACGCCAGAGTCCTGCCGTCTGGCGTGATTCGATCAGACGTCAATCGGGTGTTCATTCCAACCACGGTGACAGATTCGTCCGGCCGTCCCGTTCAGGGATTGCGCAAGCAGGACTTCAGGCTTTGGGAAGACGGCGTCGAACAAGATCTGTCGGAGTTCTTTACTGAGGAAGGGCCGATTTCCGTCGGAGTGATTCTGGATATCAGCGGCAGCGTAAAGAATAAGCTGGATCAGGCAAAACAGGCGGTTCGTCAGTTCCTACGCTTGAGCGCGCAGGCTGACGAGTTCTTCCTGGTTACCTTCAACGATCGACCACAACTCATTCACAGCTTCACGACAAGTCCGAATGATATAGAAGCCGATTTCGCCGCAGCACAACCTCGCGGCTGGACCGCCTTATACGACGCGATTTTTTTGGGGATCAACCACATGAAGCGGGCGAACCTGAACCGGCGGGTTCTCCTGATCTTGTCCGACGGCGGTGACAATAATAGTCGCTACAGCGAGGGCGAGATCAGGAGCCTGGTGCGCGAGGCCGACGTTCGGATCTTTTCGATTTCCATGGAAAGCCATACTCCGGTGCTGGATAAGCTCGCCAACGAAAGCGGCGGACGTGCCTACCAGGTGCATGATCTGGATAACCTGCCTGAAGCGGCGGCCGCACTCAGCGCGGAAGCCCACGCTGAGTATATCTTAGGTTTTACTCCTCCTGACCGGCAGCGAGATGGGAAGTACCATAGCGTGAAGGTTCAGGTTCTTCAATATGCCGGCGAGCAGCCTTTGCACGTTTCATGGCGGCGCGGCTACTACGGTCCGCTCGAATAACGCCAGAACGGCGATCAAGCAGCCAATCGACTTGGTCTCTATTCCGGCGCTGGAGGTAACGCCGGCTTCCTGATCCCATACCGTTCCAGGCGGCGCCTGAGGATCTTGCGCGTGACACCGAGATGGCGAGCCGCGTGGGTTTGATTCCAGTCGAACCTTTCCATGGCCTGCAAGATTGCTTGACGGTCCACTTGATCGAGTGTCTGATCTTCGGCGCCCGATTCTGAAACGTAGGGGTGATCGGATGGTGCGGACTTCGGAGGCCCAAAATTCTGTAGGAATTCCGGAAGATCTCTCACCGTGATCTCCGGTCCAGGAGCGAGAACTACAATACGAATGATACAATTCGCCAATTGCCGCACGTTACCAGGCCAGTCGTACTGACAGAAGTAGCCCAACAAAGACGCGGGAAGCCGGAGTTCCTCGCGATGGTGTTTCTGTATGCTCTCCCTGAAGAAACATTGCACCAGTTCCGGAATATCGTCTCTGCGCTGACGCAACGGGGGAACTTCCACGGGAACAACGGCCAGACGATAGTAGAGATCCTCACGGAACATACCCGCGTGGATCATGTCTTCCAGGTTGCGATGGGTTGCGGCGATGATTCGCAAGTCAACACGGATCACACCTGAGGCACCAACCTTTTGTACCTCGCCCTCCTGAAGCAGACGAAGCAGACGAACCTGCATTTCCAGCGGCATCTCTCCGATCTCATCCAGAAACAAAGTCCCGCCAGCCGCCATTTCCACTCGCCCTTCCCTCTGGGTCACGGCTCCAGTGAACGCGCCCTTGACGTGGCCGAACAGCTCGGATTCCACCAGATCCCGTGGAATCGAGCCGCAATTCACGATGATGAAGGGACGGTCGCGACGCGCGCTGTTGAAGTGAATGGCTTTGGCCAGCAGTTCCTTGCCGGTTCCGGTCTCTCCGGTAATCAGCACTGCGGCGTCCGTGCGAGCGGCGCGCGAAGCCAGGTCGATCACATTCTTCAAGCTCGTGGACTCGCCGACTAGACTCTTGAAGCCGTACTTCTGATCGACGGCGCCACGCAGTACCTGGACTTCTTCAACCAACCGCTGCTGTTCGAATACGCGCTCAACCAGGGCTCGTAATTCCACCGGATGCAGAGGCTTGGTCAGGTAGTCGTAAGCTCCCGACTTCATGGCCTCGATGGCCGTATTGATCGAGCCGTACGCAGTGACGATGACGAACTTGGTTTCGGGGTACTCGGCGCGGACCTTCTTCAACAGGTCCATGCCCGATTCTGAGGGAAGGTGCAGGTCGCAGATCACAAGCTCCACCGTCTCCCGCCGCAGAAGATCCAGTCCTTCACCAACGTCGGTCGCAATCCTGGTCTGATAGCCCAGCTTGTCGAGTTGAACCTGAGTCAGCCGGCGGAGGCTTGAGTCATCTTCCACTACCAGGATGGTCCCGAATCTTCTTCGAACAAGATCTGGACTCTCCATCACCGTCATTGGGTCCGGCCTTCAGGCGTTGAAGGATCTGCCACAGCAGGCGAATGCACATGGAGTGCGTTTTCGGGAATAGCAGGCGTGGTAATTCCAAGGTGACCGAGGACACCTAGGCGACGGCTGGAGATTTCAATGATGGCACTACTCTGGTCACCATGAGCTGACAGTATGATTTCGTCACCACGTTTCGCGACGCGGATCGCGTTCGCTAGTAGATTTAGAATGGCCTGCTCAAGGAACTCCGAATCGCAGACCACTCTCAGGTCGGATCCTTCCTCTCTTCGCAGGGTTATACTAGCGGTCTCGGTTAGATGCGCCCCGTGCCGGACTATTTCGTCGAGCACGGAAGAAATGTCCACCTCCCGGTAAGCCGGCAATCGCTCGCCAAACTCCACCGAACGGATGATAACTTCGAGACGATGGCATTCTCTCAGGATGATGGCGGCCACCTCCCGATGATTCGCGCCCGTCAAAGCCGATTCCTCCAGCACATAGCCCGCGCTCTCAATTGCCGATAGAGGAGCTCGAACCGCCCGAACGAAGCCTACAGGGATTTGTCCTTGTATGTCCGGGTTCTGGGATACCTCGGCAAGAGGCAATTGACTGGCTTCGGCCAATCGCGCTGGGGTGAAAACGCTTCCCGAACTCGTTTGTTTCCTCTTGACAAAGAACCCGGCCAGAAGGCCGACCACGACGAATGCGGCCACCTCGCCCTGTTGTGAGATAGGTTCTCCACATGCCGCCATTCGGGCGATGAGGTAAGCGGCACTGACTAGGGTTGCGGCTCCCAGACCTATTTCGAGACCAAAGCCGAGGGACGCAAGGAGTATAGCCACATAGTGACAACCGGCGAGTAGCGGAATCCAGAAGGCGGGCAGTTGTACCCAGGAGCATCCAGCCAAGTCGCCCGTGACCCCCAACCCTAAGGCGAGGGTAAAGAGGACGGCACACATCGGCGCCTTTAGCGTCATGTTTTCTCTTGGGCTCCCGGGGAGCGATCCTGGGGGAGTGGGCTAAACACTTCCCCTCCGCCTTGATGATGACCATTCGCATCTCCGGCGTTAGGATTTTTTCGCGGCTGAGGGGATCCCTGTAGGCAGAGACACGTAGAATGTTGTGCCCTTGCCAGTCTCGGTGTTGAGCCAGATCCGCCCGCCATGTAGGTTCACGATTCGCTTCGCGATGGAAAGGCCCAGTCCGGCGCTGGGTTCCTCGGAAAGCGCACGCGCGCGAGTTCTCTGGAACGGAGTGAACAAGGTCTTGAGATCGGCGGGGCCGATGCCTGGGCCGTCGTCCTTAACGGAAACCCGAACCGAATCCTCTCCGCGCGAGATGCGGACCTCGATCCGGGCTCCAGGTTGGGAGTACTTGATCGCGTTTTCGATCAAGTTATTGAAGACCTTGCACATCTTCATCGCATCCAGCAGAATAGGCTGCGGTTCCCCTTCCTGAATGAGAGTAAGTCCCATTTGCTTGCGCGCCGCCAGAGGGAAACTCATGGACACACTCTTTGCGACAATCGGCGCTAGGCTCGCCGGCACAGCGTGAAGTTGCTCCGCGCCGGATTCCGCAATCGCAAGGTCTAACGTATCATCGAGCAAACGGAGCGCGAATTCGCTTACGGAGTGGATCGAGTCGATCCATTCCACCAGTTCTGGGCTCGCCATGCCACCGATGCCTTCGGCCAGCAGTTCGCTGTATATTTGGATGGTTGCGACGGGAAGACGAAGATCATGCACGGCCATCCCGAGCAACTCAGCCTTTCCCCGGATGATTCTGTCGAATTCCCGGTTCTTCTGTTTCGTCTGGAGGTTATCCTCCAGGAACCAGCGCTGGCCGCAATGCTCACAGCTGGGCGGAAGCTGTTCGCGCTCAACGGAGACCGTTTGTGGCAGCAGATGTGCCTCAGGCTCCGCGATAGTCGATGTCAAGAGCGCGCTGTCGCACGCGGCATGAGGAAGGGGGGAGGTCATTCTCATGGACACGGGTCTCTCCGTCTGCTCCGAACGATACCAACCGAGAGATGTCCCGCCTGGGCCACCTCTTCCGTAGCTATATCTACGTTAGGACATATACTAAATTTAACCCCTGCCGGATAGTACTAGGTAAAGTACCAGCTAGCATTTCCCCTAGGTATTACACGAAACCCTTGGCGATGGCATGCTTCGTTAATTCGGCGATCGTTCTAACTCCTAGCTTGTGCTTAATATTTTCCCTGTGAAATGAAATCGTTTTGACAGAAATATTCAGAATGCTGGCCATCTCTTTGCTGGACCGGCCTTCTGCGATGAGGTTAAGAACCTCTTGTTCGCGCGAGCTGAGTCTGAGCGACTTCGCGATTTGATCCGGATCGCGAAGGAATCGCCCGTGTTCCGAAAGTTCCTTTGGAAAATAGAGGTTGCCCTTTTGGATTTCTTGGATCGCACGTAGCAGCTCTTCACTAGTCGCCGATTTCAGCAGATATCCAGCCGCTCCGACCTCGAACGCGGCCTGCAGGTACGGCCGCTCGTGGTGCATTGTGAAAAACAATAGTTTTACTTCGGGAAGACTCGCCTTGATGCGTCGGGCCGCCTCGATTCCACTGAGCAGCGGCATAGAAATATCCAAAATGATCAGACCCGGCTTCAGGCTGAGGGCGGCCTGTACCAGGGCCCGGCCATCCGACGCGGTCCCTACAATCTCGTACCGCTGTTCCAGGAGCCTCCGGCCACCATCGAGAAAAAGAGGATGATCATCTCCCAGCAGAATGCGTACTTTGTCCACGAGTTGCTCCTCGAATGGGCAGTTCCACGTTTACACGAGTCCCATGGCCGGTCTGACTTCGTATCGACAACTTCGCGCCTGCTATACGTGCGCGTTCGTTCATACTCACCAATCCGAGCCCACCGGCGCCTCGGACAGAGTCTACATCGAAACCGATTCCGTCGTCATGTATGGACAGGCGCATCTGCCTGGTCCCACTCAAGCGGACGCACACGTTTTTGGCATGGGCGTGCTTGACGACATTGTTGAGCGCTTCCTGCGCGATGCGGTAAACGCACGAGGCGGCCTCGATGGGAGCCTCGGGAAGCGGGTTGATCACTCGGAACTTGATGGGAATTCCTTCTTGGTGACTGAACTCGTGGCACAGATTTCGGAGAGCCCTTTGAAGCCCCAGATCCTCCAGAATGGCCGGGTGCAGTTGCCGGGCGATCTGGCGGGCCTCATCGGCGATACCAAGTGCGCGTTGTTGCGCCGCCTGAAGACGCCCCCCGGCCGTGCTAAGGGCGGGCAGTTCGGCGGTAATTAGTCGAATCTCAGCGGCAAGGGCACCCAAATGCTGGCAGAGGGAGTCGTGGATTTCGCGCGCGATTCGCCTGCGCTCTTGTTCCTGGGCGGTTATCAGGCTAGCCGAGAGCGCACGTATATCACGCTCGTTTGCGGCCGCCAGCTTTTGCAGGCGCTTCTGCTCTGTGATGTCCCGCCCGATCGAAAGAATCGAAGCGACACCGCCGGCATCGAATTCGGGAATGTGACGCACTTCGTGATCAACTGGCCCATGCGAGGAGGGGTAGGTAAATTCGATAGTCAACGGACTCCGGGTCTTGAGGACCTGGCGGATGGCACGTTTTTGCAGCCGGGCAGTGGCCTGTTGGAGTCCGAGTTCCTCGCTGGTCTTCCCGATAGCCATTTCCCGCGGGATCCCCATCAATTTCTCCCATGCTGCGTTCACGTAAAGGTTCCGAGAGTGGCGATCCCGCCGCACGATGACATCGGGGGAGTTGTCGAAGAGTGCTGCCATCTCCCGCTCACGCTTGCGCAGCTCTTGCTCCATGCGCTTCCGCTCGGTGATATCGCGGCCGATCGCGAGAACCGCCGCGACAGAACCGCCGGGGGCAAATTCCGGGACGTATCGTATTTCGTGCAGGGCTATACCTTCAGCCACTGGAACGGAGAGCTCAAGGTGGTTCGGCTGTCCCGTCCGGAAAACGCCCTTGATTACACGATCCGAGATCTTCACATCGCCTTGAGGCAACGGTAGCTCGCGGCCGGTCTTACCGATGACTTCCTGAGCTGGAAGTCGCGCCAGTTTCTCGTAAGCAGCGTTAGCATGAGTGACGCGAAGGTTGGAATCGAACCGCAGGTGAGGGTCGGGCGAGCTGTCAAACAAGGCTCTGAGCTCGCTTTCGCGTTGACGGAGTTTTTGCTCCGCAATTCCCTGATGTTCTTCAAGGAGCCGGAGAGAAGTGACGTCAACACACGATCCGATATAGCCGGCAAAGTTCTGGTGGGAGTCGTATCGGGGAGCGCCGTTATCCAGGATCCACCGCCATTGTCCGTCGTGACGCCGGATCCGGTATTCCATGCTGAATGGTTTGCGCGCATCGAAATGCGTCGTGTAGGTCTGGAGGCAACGGTCGAAGTCTTCCGGGTGCACGTTCTCTGCCCAACCGTTTCCGAGTTCCTGTGCCAATGTACGGCCTACGAACGCCAGCCACTGATCGTTGGCCCAGGTGCACAGCTTATCGGGGCCGCTCATCCAGATCAGCACGGGCGTGCTGTTCGCCATGAGGCGAAAGCGTTCCTCACTCTCTTGAAGGGTTTCTTCGGCCTGCGCTCTATGAGCGGCAGGAGCGAGGTGTCCGAGTTCAAGGGCGATTTGCGCCGGCGACAAAACAAAACCGACGCCTCCTGCTTGGATCGCGCGCGTGGGCCTGTCCGGCCACTGGGCCGTCTTGGGATCCTGAGCGAAAGTGATACCACCTGCAGCTCTAATCGCTGCAAGACCGCCCGTGCCGTCAGGCCCTCTGCCGGAAAGGACAACGCCAATAGCCTTGTCCCCGCGCGCCGCGGCAAGATCCCTCATGAAATCGTCAATCGGCTGGCGCCTGCTCCGGCTCGTGATTGGCCCGAGCGAAAATATTCCATTGTGGATGGACGCTCTTTTATTGGGCGGAACGACGTAGACGTGGTTGGGTTGAACTGCGATCCCATTAGAGACTTCGAGCACCGGAAACGGGGTCGTCATTGAGAGGAGTCCTCGGAGGACTCTTCGATGGGCCGGATCCAGGTCCTGAATAACCACGAATGCCATGCCGCATTCGGACCGTAGCGCGGCCAAAACTGCCCGAATGGCATCCAGCCCGCCCGCACACGATCCGAGCGCGACCACGGGAACAGATCGACCCGCAATAGCGGCTGTAGCCTTCTTTGTTTTCTCTAAGCGAAGCTCGTGCCCACTCTTCGCTTGCGACACTAACCTGTTCATTCCACACCTGCGCGAATTGCGCGATCAAGTACTATTACCAGAGCCAGCAGTTGTTGTCAATGCCAAAGCACAGGCGGTTTATGGCCGAATCGGACTTAAAGATCCTGCAATTATTCTCCCGCGCCGCTGCGTCCATCCCTAGCCGATAAAGGCTTCAGCCTGTTTTTGAGCGGATAGGGGAGGATTCGTTTCAGTGTCGGTACCTGTCGTGATCACGCCAAAGGCACTCCCGGAATCCCTGACCACGATCCTGACGTTTGGTCCAAAGGGCTTTGTGTATCGCCACCAATCCAGGACCTGATCGACCTCACCGGGGGTAAGATCGGATGCAATCAGTTGCACGCCGCCGTCGGATCGCACCTCAATTACGTCCATATATCGAGTTATGCCTTTCCTAACTATTGTAAAGCCTGTAACTTGCGGTACATTTCACTCATTGGGCACTAAAAGCGGCCGAGTTCTGTTTTTGGGCCTCTATTCACCGTCGTTTGTCCAGATGCGTCCGGCCGTTCTCACGGGCAAAGATGCTGCTCCGAGCGTCCAGATCCAAAAAGCATCGACGTAAATCATCGGCCGGAGTCGTTGTGAACAAAAACAAAAAATAGACTGCCCTCGTACCGAACGAATCAGCTAGTTGAAGGGCCCTGAGGCGCCCGAAAACGGTTTGAATGGAGAAGCGCGAGATGTCTCCGGACTATTTCTCGGCGCCCGGGAGTGCGCTCCTTAGAATCGCAAACCCGTTCCTGATAGTCGTTGCCGGCATCGCGTGCGCGGCAAGTGGCCACAGCCAGACGCCGATCCCCGGTTTTAGCCCCGGTGGGAGGATGCAGCTGCTTCAAACTGATCTTGCAGTTCTTGAATCGCGGGAGCCGTGGCGTGATCTGCCGTGCGTTGTCACGACGCTTAAACCGGTGCTCGGTTTCGACTTCATGTTTCACACCGGCTATGAAGTGGAGGTGCCGATCCGCGAACTGACTGGCGGTGGGAATGAATTGACTGTGTTCTTTCGCGTTGTTGCCCAGGACCGTCCTGATGATCCGTCCAACATAGTGCAGAACGTGCCCGTTCCACCGCTCGAGGAGCGTGTCAGAGGAGAGGGCACGTTCTATGGCACATTCACATTGGGAGAAGGCAAATACCACGTCGATTGGCTGGTGCGCGACCAGCGGATGCGTACCTGCTCAATGTCTTGGGATCTGGATACGAAGTTGAACTCGAAGGATCGTCGATTGAGGCAGTGGATTCCCCACTCTCTTGTGCGGCTTCTTGGGCCACTCTTCGCCGCGGAACCGCCAGTCCTCCGGGCTCCAGATAATGGCTCGCCGCGTTTCAGCATCGTCGTAAACTTCGATCCTTCAGATCCATCCGCCGCTCTGATCGATGAACGGGGTCTCGAGGGTCTGCTGGCTATACTGCGCCGGATGGGACGCGATCCCCGCATCGAGCCGTACTCGATCATCGTCTGCTCCTTGGAAACGCAACAAGTTATCTATCAGCAGGAGAATAAGAGCGGCATCGATCTTCCGGCCTTGGGAGTAGCGCTCGCGTCCGCCAAGCTCGGAACAGTTGATGCGAAGCGGCTGGTCGCAACCAATGGCCCCGCTCAATTCGCCGCCGATCTCATCCAGGAACAGCTAAGGAAAGAAGACTCCGATGCTCTGATTGTGTTAGGACCCAAGGGAGGTTCGGAGACCAGAATATCCCGCCAGACCTTGGAATCGTTCGATCAGCTCGGTAAACCGGCCTTTTATTTGAGCTATGCCACGGGACAGGTGAGCGCGTGGCGGGACCCCGTCAGTAGCATCATGAAACACCTGCGCGGTTTCGAGTACCGTATCGATCGGCCCAAAGACTTTTTCAACGCGTGGTCAGAAGTCGTTACCAGGATCGTGCAAGCAAAGCAGACCCCTCGGTCCTCGATTGCCGCAACGGTGACCACTCGATGAAGGAGCGCTAAAATACTGCCCACAAGGTTGTCGTTACTTCTCACATGACAGTGGGGAAGCCCGACTCTGTCCCGACTCAAGTTGAAAACTTTGCACCCTGGCCCACTACATATCATCACTGCTTTGACAGGTGGACTTGACATGAGACTCCTTGCACGTTGTGCCGCGTTTTCACTTATGGTTGGCGTTGCGCTTGCGCAGGATGTCCCTAAAGCCGACCTGTTTCTGGGCTATTCCTTTCTTCGCGCGAATTCGGCTCGGGACATCCCCGCATTCACGAATAATGGCGGCCTTGGGACGCTGGCGTGGAACTTCACTAACCACGTTGCCGCAGAATTCGAGTTTGGTGGATATCACAACGGAAACATCAATAACATTCAGTTCGACACTACGGAGATGACCTACCTGTTCGGGCCGCGGTTCTCGCTCGGCCGATCGAGAAAGGTCAATCCATACATTCACACTTTGTTCGGAGGGGTCCATCTTACCACCAGCCTCCCCGTCACTCTGGCCCCTACTCCCTTGGACACTGCGGGGACCACCACCCGCATTGGTGCGAGTCAGGACGCCTTTGCAATGGCTCTGGGCGGCGGTCTGGACATAAAACTAAATCACTACGTGACGTTTCGCCCCATTCAATTGGACTACCTCATGACCCGGCTCGAGGATTTCGGTCAAAGCGGGCAGCCTTCGGCGAACCGAAATCAGCACAACCTACGGTACGCGGCGGGCATCCTCTTCACGTTTGGCGGTGAGCGGCCAAGTCCGCCACCACCTCCCCCGGCACCACCGCGCACAAAAACGTGCTCAGGCGGTACAACGGTGCCGATCGAGCAGGAGTGCCCCAAGCAGAACATCACACTGGGGGTCCTTGCCACTCCCAGCCAAATTTGCCAGGGAGCTACCGCTTCAGTGACTCCGAACGCTTCATTGCCGGAGGGCGCGGTCATTCAATGGATGATCAACGGCGAAACGACCAGCCAAGCGCAGCTGCTCGAGTTTGGCTCGACTGGCCGCAATCCGGGAACCTACAGAATCGGCCTGAAAGTCACGGCTGAAGGATACAATGATGCCTTGGCGGAAACGGCCATCACTGTGCTTGGATACGTGCCTCCATCCGGGACGCTCAGGGTGTCACCATCCGAGATCTGGCTCGGCGAGAAAGCCACTCTCAGCGCAAGTTTCATGCCTGGGCAGTGCGGCGGTGCTTTAGGTCGAGTCACCTTCTCCGCTCCGGAGGGATCTGTGAGCGGAGATCAGTTCGAGGCTATCGCGGTTCAGTTCGCACCTCCCGGCACCTCCGAGCAGCAAAAGACGATTACGATCACGGCCAAAGTAAGCGACGAAAAAGGATCCGGATCGGCGCAAGCCAACGTTGTAGTTAAGCAGCGCGCTCTCATTTCCGCAAGACAACTTCCCGATGTCCTCTTCGCGAAAAACAGCGATCGGGTTAACAACTGCGGCAAGCGGGTATTGCTTGAAGAACTGCGAACTCTGGAGAACAACGACCCTGCAGGAAAGGTTGTTTTGGTCGGCCACATTGCGGAAGGCGAGCAAGCCTCCAAAGATTTGGACCTGAAGCGCGCCCTCAACGCTGCGGCCGTGATTAGCGCAGGTAGGGAAGCCTGCACCGCGTTTCCAACGTCTCAGATCTTTGTGACTGCTGCTGGCGCGGCCGACAATGGAGTCCCCTTCCAGCCGAACTTCTGCGGAGGTTCAACGGCGGCAGCAGAGAAACCCGGTCAGGCCGTAGCCGCCAATGACGATACCGCCAAGTACCGGCGCACGGAGGTCTGGTTCGTTCCGAACGGTGGTGCGGTCCCTGCATCCGGGGCGAGCGCACAAGACGCCGCCACCCTTGGCGTGAACCGCTTGGGCTGCCCGAGATAATAGAAGGTGGCGGGCCGCTTTATCTTGGCTAGATCCGGACGGCGGTTCAATATGGGGTCACGTTTCCTGTTCTGCCTGGTCGTCGTCGCATCTGTGGCGAGCGCTGGATGGCAGCCTCTCGGCCCGTTCGGGGGCTCGGCGGCGATTGTCCTGGTCGATCACCTCCACCGCGATACCCTTCTTGCCGCGACTAGCAACGCCCAGATATTCAGATCCGAAGACGACGGCGACTCATGGAGTCCCGTGCAATTCCCGGGAGAGTTCCGCGCCACACTGCACGCCTTCGCGGTGGATCACCAGAATCCTGGCGTATACTTTGTGGGCTTGTCCAGCAACGTTCCCGAATACTCCGGGATCCTGCGCACTTCAGATAGCGGCCTCACGTGGGAACGAATCCCCGACCCCGAGCTGCGAACGGTGTGGTCTATCGCGATTTGGCAGCGGGATTCTCGGGTGATCGCAGCCGGCACCGAAGACGGACTCTTGTTGACTCACGACGGTGGAGAACACTGGGAACGGATTACGCCGGGGAATGATCCTCAGCTAAAGCCGGTGGTCTCCGTCACAATCGATCCCACAGATTCCAAGATTCTTTATATAGGAACCCCTCATCTGGCGTGGATGACAGCCGACGGGGGCGAGCTTTGGCAGTCGATCCACAATGGGATGCTCGATGATTCAGACGTATTCACCATCCTGGTCGATGAACGAAGCCCCAACAGACTGTTCGCGGCTACCTGCGGAGGGATTTACCGGAGCCTTGATGGCGGAGCGCGCTGGACGAAACTGAGCGAGGCGAAAGGCGCATCCTTTCGCACTTATTACATCGCACAAGACCCACTACAGCCGAATGTCTTGCTGGCTGGGACCGCTCTGGGGTTAATCAAATCCGTGGACAACGGCAAGACCTGGCGGAGACTAACGGCGCAGTCGACCCGGTCGATCGCGTTCGATCCGGCTCGGCCGAATCGCATATTCGTTGCCACGGACGAGGCGGGCCTGTTCCGGAGCGACGACGCCGGAGAGTCTTTCCGAGCGATAAATCACGGGTTCAGCAACCGGAGTTTTGCTGCTCTTGCAACGGTAGAGAACGCGCTGTACGTGAGCACGCTGAATGCCGGTGGCAGTTCCATCCTTCGCCGCTCGGATTCCGAACCTGAGTGGGACGAACTCTCCGGTTTCGCTCCTCAATCGATCCAATCAGCGACAGCAGCTTTGGCCAAGGTGGTCAATGGGATCCCACGGCCTGCTCTCGACGATCTCTGGATTCACGACGCTGTGACGGCGGAAGGCGGTGACCTACTGGCCGCAACATCACGCGGTTTGGCCAAGTCCGAGGATGCCGGGTTGACGTGGCAGCTTGTGTCCGGAGTTCTGGACGGGACAACGGTTAGCGCTCTCTGTAGTCATCCGACGCGGCATGGGGTCTTCTTTGCCTCGGTGTTCGGCGGGATCTTTCGCAGCCTGGATTACGGGCGCACCTGGACGCCGGTCACCGTGAGGGGTGAACACCCGAACGATTTTACAGCATTGCGTGTGCTGCCTGGACATCCTGAATGGCTCTTTGCTCTCAGCCGCAGGCATGGAGTCTACGTAATGGTGTTGCCACCCGAATAGCGGAGCTCACCGCAATCGCTATCCTTCGAGCACCGTTCAGACTCAGTCGCCATTCAAAACGCCCGCGCGGAGGCGGCGCCGAGCCGCCTGCGTCACTTACTTCCGAGGGGCCTGTCCGGTAACTACCGTGTTAGAAGCAATCTCTGTCCTGGGTTCTTCCACAATCCTCTCCGCCGAGATCTTCATCCCCTTCTTCAGGTCGGAGACGGTGGCGTTCTTATTGCCTTCAACGTTGAATCTATAATCGTCTTTCACCGCGTACGTTCTGTTCTCGCCGTTCGGCAATGTTATGATCACCGTCTTTCCCGAAACCCACCACACGGTGCCCGTCCCGACTGTGGTCGTCCGGTCGGTGAGCGGCGTCGTTGTGGTGGTTACGGTCGCGCTGAGTTTCGTTCCCCGTTTCAGATCGTGGACTGTCAGATCCCGCCCATCGATGGTGAACTTCCTGCTTTCCGGTACGTGAAACTCTCGGATACGCCCATCCGTCATTCGAACGACGAGGTCGTTGCCTTCCACATACTCCACTGTGCCGTGCAGTTGCTCTGTGGTGACTGATGCCTTGCCTTTGACGGTTTCCTTCGTCGTCTGCGGCTGTTGCGCCGTCCCGGTGGTCAGAACCATAACTGAGCCTGCGGCTATTCCGGTTAGCATCGTCAAAAGTTTATTGAATGTAGTTGTCATATTTCGATCCTCCTCCTTGACTAAAGTAAGGGTTCCGCAAGTGGACCCGCTTCGCTCGAGACGTGTTCGCAGAAAACCGCGTGCACAATGAAGCCGACTCCGCCGGCAGCTGGTCTCTCGGATGGGCACGTAGAACCATGTCTCCAACGTATGGATTCACCGCTCGGCCCAGAGACTTCTTTTTCTTCTGTCTGGCGGCGGCGCGTGGGCCGTGAGGCGTGGCGCCGGGCATCAATACGCTCTTTTCGGCAATGACCGGACGAGCGATAACCGTAAACAAAAAAAGTCCCCCGCAGGCGGATGGAATCAAGAGAGCAAGTGGCAACTATTGATCAAGTGGGAACTATTGAGAGTGACGCGTATCGGATTTAACGGATCTGCGAGGGAGAGGATGATGTCACGCAGCGTACTGGTGCTGACCGTATTGGCGGCAGCTTCAATCGTCCCGATATGCGCCGAGGATGGCACATTCACATTCAACACGGGCGGCGGTATATCGACGCCTCTGAATCCGACCGGCCAGTACGCCGGCACGAGTGGGAACTTTGAACTCGGAGCCGGGTATAAGGTCAACAAACGCAGTTCAGTCATCGGGGAGTTTATGTGGAATGGTCTGCCCCCCAACCTCTTCGTGATTCATCCGATTGATGCCCCCACCGGAAACATCAATGTGTACGCGCTTACTGCCAACTACCGATATGAATTTGACCGCATCCGCGGCTCTCGGTTCGGTGTGTACGTCATCGGCGGCGGCGGTTGGTACTACCGCCATGCCTCAATCGATAAGAACTATGTCGTGCCTCCCAATACCGTCTGCCAGCCAATCTATAGCTATTGGGGTTACGCCTGCGATCCCAACGGGTACGTGTATTCCCAAACCGTCGCATTCAAAGGTACAAGTGTCGGAGGGGTCAATGGGGGCGTGGGCTTCAGCATAGGTATCGCGGACTCGCCGTGGAAGTTCTACACCGAAGCTCGTTACCACTATGCATTCAATTCAGGGATACCAACCACCGTCGTGCCAGTCACGTTCGGCTTTCGATTGAATTGAACGTTACGAACGAACTTGAAAGAGTAGGCGTGAAAGTTATTGTTTTACCGCTTTCGAAGCTTAGTGGCATTACAGGTGCGATCGAATGAACATCGCCGCATTCCGACGAGATGAACTGGACACGGCCGAGGCGAAACTCGTTCAGGCCGACTCTAGGCCGGGGAACACACAAGACGGTGGTGATCGATACGCCAATCGCCATTCCCCGGTCGCGGTGGTCCTGCATCATGATCGGTGGGGTTCCGGGCTACTTTCCGCTCAGCTCCTCGTGCAACCTGGCAACAGAGGAACTGCTCCAGCGGTTCTGCACAGTGCTTTGAGCATTGCGCGGCTTGACGAAACGCTCTTGTCGCCATACTGTCCTCCGCCACCATGATTCGAACGAATCGCTCTTTTCGTCTGCGCTGGAGTCAGTCTTCACCAGCGTTCACAATTTCCCAATGCAGTCGTGCTGCTGGGTGCGCAGGCCGGACTATCCGGAAATGAAGTATGGATGGATCGAACCGGGCGAGCCCCCCGGGCAGCGCGACGGGCTGTTTGGGGTGCGCGGTTTTCGCGAAAATCCGTCCTTCGAGACAGCGCGGAAGTTTAGGCTGAACCAGGATTCTGTTTGGAACACGTTCGTGATGGTGGGGCGAGTGACGTCGTTCTCGGTAGATGTTCACGCGGCTCTCCCGGAACGGACAACTGACCTCGATACGGCGCCGCTTTGGAAGGGCGATGAGACACATATTGGGCCCTAGGTATGTTTCCGCCGACTCTGAGCCTTGCATGGATGCTGGATGGCGGCGGGGGAACGGCGCGGTGGTCATGGCGCCAAACTCTGGAATCTTACGGCGCGACAGTCGGGCGAGCTGTATGGACTTCTCAACTCCGTGGAACCCGAGGTTTGGGGAGCCCTGGCGCCTAGCGGCCGCTGTGGTCCGGCCTGTTAAGCCTGATCGTGTTGAAGTCAGCGAGGCAAATCGATGAGGCGTTACGTAGGCTGGCTCGCCCTTCTGGCCTTCCCAGGTGCAGTGGGGGCGCAGAACATTGAGGACGGAGACTCATCGGATCCACCCGTTCCCCTAGCGACCCCGATTCTGCCCGCTCCGAAGCCGATCGCGCTGCCGGCGGATTCGAAACCACAGGGTGTGAAGTGGGGGTCCCTCCTCATTCAATCCTCCCGGTTCATTCTGTTCGAGCATTCCTACCGGTACGCCACCGAACCGGCGACAAGAGATCCTGACCGGCCCTTCTTCCAGGGATATGTTGATTCAGTCAGCGCATTACACGGTTGGGCAGATGGCGATCCGTTTTACGTAAACTACGTCGGTCACCCTATGCAGGGCGCAGTGTCCGGGTATCTATGGACTCTGAATGACACTCGCTATCAATATGTGGAATTCGGTCGAAGTCCCGATTACTGGAAAAGCCGCTTGCGCGCCGGAGCGTTCGCTTGGGTATATAGCGAGCAGATGGAGATCGGTCCGATCAGCGAAGCATCCATCGGGAACATACAGGCATCGTGGCCTCAGTACGGATTGGTGGACCATGTTGTGACGCCTGCCATCGGCTTAGGTTGGATGATTGCCGAGGATGCACTGGACCAGTACTTGGTTCGTTTCGTCGAACGTAAGTCCAAAAACCGAGTCGTGCGAGCCTTGGTACGCGGAGGCGCGAATCCGAGCCGAAGTATGGCCAACGTTCTCGGCGGCGAATGGCCGTGGGCCCGACCTCGTGATAAGGTCGACGACGCGAGTCTGGTTCAGCCAGACAAGCGTAGCCGCACTGTTCAGGAACCTGAGCGTCGGCCCGGGGTAGCGCCCTTCGAGTTAGCCGCCAATGCGTATGCATTCCCGGCTTCCATCGGCATCTGCGGGGGCGGGGGAACTTCAATCGCTTTCCGAATTCACCGCGAGTGGCAAATGGTCTTGGATGTCAGTGGTTGCAAGATAAGCGGACTCGAGAAGAATGTTTCTGGAGACTCTCTGACGTACATGGCGGGATCCCGCTGGACACCGCCTCTGTCGGGCCGAGTGGTCCCCTACGCGCAGATGCTGTTCGGCGGAAACAAAGTGACCCAGGAGCTGATGCTTCCCGCAGTGAAAGCGTCGCTCCAACGGCTGGCACAAAGCGCCAGCTCGGCTCCTCCGGATCACGACCAGTACACGCAACAGTTCGAGGTCGATGGGTTGGCCATGGCTGCCGGGATTGGACTTGATCTTAAGTTCAACCGGGCCCTGGCCTTCCGGATCGTCGATCTCGAATACATGCACTCCTGGATGAATGAGCTGAATGGCTTCGCCGCTCAAAATGGACTTCAAGTGAAGATGGGACTGGTATTACACATGGGTAACTGGTGATGCTGCGATATACGCTTGTGCTTGGATGCTTAACGCTGATTGGTGGGATCGCAACCACCCCGGCCTACGCGGGCGAGATTGGGCACTTCGCCCCTGGCGCGTTCAATATTCGCGACTTCGTTCTTCCCGATCCCGGTTTCTATTGGGGCGTCTACAACTACGGCTATAGGACAACGCGAGCCAATGACGCCAACGGGAACAAAATCGATTCCCTGACACTCACAGGCCCAGCTAACCAGACCGCCAAGGTAAGTCTTAACGTGGATATTTCCGTCTATGGGCTCAGTCCGTTCGTCATGTGGGTCTCCGGCCAAAAAGTTCTTGGGGCGAAATATGGCGTAATGTTAAATCCTTCATTTTCAAACGCCAACATCGACGGGCTTCTCTCGCTAGGAAACCGATCCGGACGAAGCGTGAGCGCGGGAGAATTCAATATCGCAGACACGTACGTGCAGCCAGTTTGGCTTGGCTGGTCGGGAAAGCACTATGACGTCTCTTATGCCTATGGTTTTTACATCCCAACCGGAACTTATAAGACCACGATCGTGACGTTGCCGGTTGTCGGTCCGGTGCAGACACTGTCGGCCAGCAATACCGGGTATGGATTCTGGACGAATCAGAACCAGGGAGCGCTGTATATCTATCCTTGGTCCGACCAGCGGTTAGCCATCGAGAACGTACTAACCTGGGAGATCCACAGGAAAAAGAGGAACTTCGATCTTACGCCGGGTCAGAACCTCACTTGGAGCTGGGGCCTAAGCGAGTATCTCCCGCTAACCAAGGACCAAAATCTCCTGCTCGAAGCGGGCCCAACTGGCTACAGGAGCTTTCAGGTTTCCAACGACAGCGGCGCGGATGCCACGAACGCGGGTGTGCATGACTCCGTGGATGCAGTGGGCCTGCAGGTCGGGGTCACCTCCGTGAAGCGGAACATAACCCTGAACTTCAGCTGGCTTCACGAGTATTCCGCAGTGGACCGATTCCAAGGCAATTCAATCGGCTTGAACTTTGCGGCCAGGTTCTAGTCGATAAGACATTCTGGGCCAAAAGGCCGCACTATTGCGGCGGTAAAACATACTAATGTCTGCCGAGCGCAAAGATTGTGAGTCTCCGCCATAGGACCGTTTATCTCCAGAGGTGCCTGGGACTAGCCGAAAACGTTGTTCCGAGTGAAGGAGGAAAAAAGACGAAAATATTTGCGCCCTTGCGCTCGCCACGATCTTCGCGGCCGCCATGGCGCAGGATGTGAACTTCATCTTCGAGAGAGACGCACAGTTCAGAGCGTTCGAATCCTACGCGTGGGTTGATATGAACGACGGTGGCCAACCGTTGGACGAATTGACGGCGAACCAGCTAAAGTCTGCGGTGGAAGCTCAATTAGCAATGAAAGGTCTTCAGAAGGCCGACAGTGCTCAGGCTGATCTTCTGATCGGGTATCAGACAGCGTTTCGGAAGGAACGGGAGGTCACGGTCTACAACGCCGGTCGGGGCTACGGTCCAGGATGGCGCACAACAGGCAGCGCCGCATCGCCGACTTGAACGATCGCCATTGGATCCGTCGTGCTTGACATCTACCTGCGTTCGCAGAAACTACTCGTCTGGCGTGCCAATGTTACGAAGACGTAATTGGATGAGTTAGCCGGACAATTGCGCCGACAGCTTCCTGGCAGTCGGTTCCGCTACCGGTCGCACACTACCATCCGTTGCCGCTGGGCACAGGGGCGTTCGTCGGTGAGGTTTCCTTCAGGTATCCTTTGAGGGCAGCGCGCAGAGTCGGGAATGAGCGGTATGAGGTCTTGAGGCGCCGGCGCTCGGCCCATTCTCTCCACTCCGTCTCGCGCCCCGCCGCGATGAAGACGACGCCGCGCGCGCGAAGACTCTCGATGACCTCGGCTGCCGCTTGGAGGCCTGTAATATCGATTATCGTAACGGGGACCATGTCGATCACGAACCATTTCAGGTTCGGCCCAAAAGCATCGGCCGCGTCGAGAACACTGCGCTTGAAAAAAGGGGCGTTGAAGAAAACGATTGGAGCATTAAAGCGAAACAGCACCAGACCGGAAACCGTGGCGGCATTCGGATGACGGTCTGTTGAGTGCAAGCCCGGAAGGCCCGGCACTGTACCGAGGATCTCGATTTTCGGTCGCGAGACGAGTTTGACGAACCGGATGAGCGCCAAAATCACTGCGAGGAGAATCGCCTGGACGACGCCGACAGTCGCGACGCCCAGCGTGGCCAGCAAGGATAGGGCGAATTCCCGCCGCTCCACTTGATAAAAGCTCTTGAGCGTCCGGAGGTCGAGCAATGAGAACGCCGCTGTGACGAGCACGGCACCCAGAGCAGCTACAGGCACGTATTGCAGGGGACCCGTAAAGAAAAGCAATACGGCTGCCACACTAACCGCCGCCACCAGACCCGTGACCCTGGTACGGCCGCCGGCGGCATCGCCCATAGCCGTGCGCGAATCAGCCCCGCTGACTGCGAACCCTTGAGACACCGCGGCTGCAATGTTTGCCGCGCCGAGCGCTGCAAACTCCTGGTCGACATCGATTTCATACCGGTTCTTGGCGGCGAAACTGCGCGCGGTGAGCATCATGCTCGAAAATCCTATGAGAGCGACGCCTGCCGCCTCCGCACACAAGCGCGGTAGAAACTCGACGGGAAACAACGGCATTTTGAGCGGTGGAAGGCCAGCGGGCACTGCGCCGATGATTTTGACTCCCACCGTATCGAGACCAAGGAGTTTTACTGCCGCTCCGGTCAGGATCATCGTTGCGAGCGCCGCGGGCAAACGCGGGATAAACCTTGCGGACAGGACCAGTACCAGGAATGCGGCCACGCCGATCCCGAGCGTAGGCAGGTGCGTGGAGCCAAGTTTAGAGGCGAATTCGACCAGTCGCGGAACAATGCGCTCCTTGGTAATCGGAAAGCCAAAAATCTTTCCGATTTGACCGAGCGCGATACTGAGGGCCATACCATTCAAAAACCCGACCAGAATTGGTTTCGATAGGAAATCGGCCAGTGCGCCCAATCTGAGGAACCGGCCCGCAATGCAGAATACGCCCGCAAGGAAGGCGAGTGCCATGGAAAGCGAGATATACAGGTCCTCGTTCCCGGCCGCCATTGGACCTACGGCCGCGGCGACGAGTGCACAGGTGGCCGCGTCTGGACCAACGATCAACTGCCGGGACGTTCCGAACAAAGCGTACGCGATCAGAGGGAGGATGCTCGCGTACAATCCAAACTCCGGCCTGAACCCGGTGAGCTGGGCATACGCGACGCCAACAGGCAAGGCCACAGCCGCGACGGAAAGACCCGCGATAATGTCACTCGGCAGATCGGCTCGTCGATAGGTCCGCAACTCGGGCAACCCTGGCACGATTCGCGAGAGGCGCCGTACCGACAATGCCGCCTCGTTGTTGCTGCTGGTCAAGGCCATAGCGTCTTCATCTGCTCTATGGGGTAGTCAGGAGCGAACTCGGGCGCGCCTTCGCGATCCCATTGAGAGGTGGTTATCGCCCCCATGATGCGGTGCTTCCGCTATCGGGTGCAATTCATTGACGCGCTGTCGCAGCGCAAATCATAGATCGATTGGCCGGGAAGGGCATCATGGTTTCGAGCGCCAGTCGAACTGACGAAGACGACCATGGTCTTCGAAGAGCGGTCCCGCCACGATCCAAAGATCTCGCATTGTACCGGAGCACGGTCGGGTATACTCCACCATCAGATCAACATGTCTGATTTTCGCGTGCTGCTTCTCAGTGACGATCCTACGGTCCCAAATCCGGTCTTTTCCGTCATCGAGCCTCGCCGAACGAACCATCACAGGGATTGGCTACCAGGTGGGAGGCGGATACACGACGGTCGACCTGAAGAACACCGGGCTGATCAATCAGGTGGGTGGTCAGGCGAAGGTTGAAGCCAAATCCGCAGTCACGATTGTCGAGACACAGATTCAAGGACTAACGTCTCCACCCGTCTGGGAGCTGACTTCTCACGTACCTTCTTGTGGGCTGTGTCGCCGGAGGGCCATGCCATCAATCTAGGCGAGGTTATGTTTGTCAACAAAGGGAGCTTCTCGTTGTTCGTTACCGCGGAGCCCCATGCTGCCGTGCGACAGCGGAGTTAAATGCTGATCATGGAGAACGCCTTACGCAAGAATACTGTCGGGCGAGTCTACCTGGTGAACAACTCGAAGCGTGGCCGATACGGGGAAGCTGGGCAACCCCCTGGCGTTATCGCAGTGGCGCACGAGTAAGGAGTAACACGTGACGAGCGATTTCGAAGGTTTGATAACGAGCGGCTTGGTTGGAGGCCTATGCTTGTTTGCGTCAGCCGCCAACATGACGATGATCGGTATGATTAGCGACAGCGCCTGCGGCGCCAGCCACGCACACATAATAGACGCTCGCAAGGACACAAAGATGACAGAGCGGGAGTGCGCGCTGGCTTGCGCGTTTCAGACGGCAAGGTCTACAATGTTGCCAACCAGAACTTCGCTGCGCTAACGGAGCACGCGGGAGAGAGTGTCCGCCTGACGGGCAACGTGTACGGCGATACCGTTACTGTTTCCAAAATTGCAGCGACCAGAAAGAACAGGTAGTCTGCGGGACTACGGTGAGCCAGGTCAGCCCGCAATCGCTTGGGCGTTCGAAGAGCAGCTCCTGGCAGCCGTGTTTCGTCAACAGCAGGCACGGTAGATGTGGGCACTCAAAAAGATTCGCGGGACTTCACTCCAATGGGACTGCCGTCGGGGACATTTCCTGGCGAAGTCGGCATGCGTGTTTTAGCAGACCGTTGGAAATCCAGATCCGCGTCACCGGTGTGGCCACTGGGTGTGACTCCGGGATGATTGGGCGGCGTGAGAAGGTAGCCGACTACAAAGCCTGCGCTCAAACCCAACATAAAACCTGCAATTTTGTCCCTGCTCACCGTACGCTACCTTTTACCGATTACCGACGAAGGGTGGAAAATGCACACGCCTTCCGAGCTACTCGGGATGATTCTTGATGAGGCTACAAGGCTCATTTTTCTTTTTGCGTTTCTTTCAAGTCTTTTCTACATCCTACGTCCGAACGCCCGCATCAGTCCGACGAGACTCTCCAGTTATCGGGAGTGAAATCTAACTTTGCGGAGGCACTGATGCTGTCATGGTTCGCTGCGGCCCTTAAGCAGTACCCGGAGATCGCTATCTTCCTGGCGCTCGCGCTTGGGTACTACTTCGGCAAGTTCACGTTCCGCGGTCTCGGTCTCGGGTCCGTCACCGCCACCCTGCTGGCCGGCGTCTTAATAGGACAGATCGGGATTACCATCGCGCAGCCCCTCAAGGCGACAGTCTTTCTCATGTTTCTGTTTGCCGTGGGCTACGGCGTCGGGCCGCAGTTCGTCCGTGGTATTGCCAAGGATGGCGTACCGCAAGCCATTTTCGCGGCGGTCCAATGCGTGTTCTGCATTATCGTACCGGTCGTGATCGTCAAGATGGCAGGCTATGACCTGGGCTACGCGGCGGGATTTTACTCGGGATCGCAGACGATCTCCGCCGCGATGGGCCTTTCTACCGATGCAATCAACCGACTTAGCCTGCCGGTTGAGGAGGCCAAGCGCCTACTCGACTCGATGCCGATTGCGTACGCGGTCACCTACATGTTCGGCACTGTCGGCTCGGCGCTCGTGATCGGCCTGCTGGGCCCTGCCTTGCTCCGCATCAATCTGCCCTCCGCATGCAAGGACTATGAGGAGAAGCAGGGCGGAAGTTCCAAGGAGCGTGGCGGAGCCGGCTCCGCCTGGCACAACTGGGAGATGCGGGCCTTTCGCGTACAGCACGGAGGGAGGGCGGATGGCCTCCGAGTTGTCGAGGCTGAGGCGCTTTGTCCTGGCGCGCGAATCTTTGTCCAGCGGATACGTCGCAACGGGATGATTGAGGAAGCTACCGCGGACACGGTACTGCTCGAGAACGATGTCGTGGCGGTCGCCGGTAGGCGCGAGGTGCTGGTGGGCGTCATCGGACCAGGAGCGCAGGAGGTCGAGGACCCCGAATTGCTAGACGTGCCGGTCGAAGGCGTCGACGTCTACGTGACAAGCAAGGAGGTCGACGGGAAGACGCTAGCCGAATTGGCGCAACTCCCCGGCTCGCGCGGTGTTTTCCTGCGGAAGATCACGCGGGGCGCAGTTGCCACTTCGATTCCCATTCTGCCGAGTACACGGATCGACCGTGGTGACATTCTTACGGTGGTCGGCCGAACCCAGGACACTGCCGTCGCGACCAGGATGCTGGGCGTTGCCGATCGGCCGACCGATGTCGCCGACGTTGCGTTTATCGGCGGCGCGATTACGATCGGCGCATTGATCGGCGCACTGGTCTGGAAGGTGGGCGGGCTGCCCATCACGTTGTCCACGGCCGGGGGCGCGCTTTTGGCCGGGATCGTCTTCGGCTGGCTGCGCTCCGTGCACCCCAAGTTCGGCCGCATTCCGCCGTCGACGGTCTGGTTCATGAATTCTGTCGGGCTCAACATATTCATTGCCATCGTTGGTATTTCGGCTGGCCCGGGCTTCGTCAATGGCCTGCGAACCCAGGGCATCGGCCTATTTCTGTGGGGCGCTCTTGCGACCACAGTACCCCTCATCCTGGGTATGTTCATCGCCAAATACATCTTCCGTTTCCATGACGCAATTGTGCTCGGCGTCATCTCCGGCGCGCGAACGACGACAGCTTCGCTCGGCCTGGTTTGCGACCGGGCCAAGAGCCAGATTCCGGCGCTGGGGTACACCGTGACCTATGCAGTCGGTAACACGTTTCTCACAATCTGGGGCATGGTCGTAATCATGCTGTTGACGTAACGATCACCGAAAGGACTAATAGAATGACCACTGAAATCGTTGACCTCCACAAGTTCGAGACGCTCAGCCCGTTCGAGATTAAGGACGAGTTGATCAAGCTCGCGAAGAAGACTTCGCAGCGGTCGCAATCGGCCTTTCTGAATGCCGGTCGCGGCAATCCCAACTGGATCGCCACCGTTCCCCGTGAAGGCTTCTTCCTGCTCGGCCAGTTTGCGATTACCGAGAGCAAGCGGGTAATGGAGCACGCCGCGGGTCTGGGAGGAATGCCTCAGGCGCACGGGATCGCGGGTCGGCTGGAAGCGTGGTTGGCCAAGCACGAAGACATGCCCGGCGCGCATTTCCTTTCGGAGATGGTATCGTTTGCGGTGAAGACGTTCGGATTTGTGCCGGATGCCTTCGTCCACGAACTCGTAGACTCCATCATTGGCGACAACTACCCGGTTCCCGACCGGATGCTGGTCCACAACGAGCGCATCACGCACGAATATCTGATGTGGGCGATGTGCGGAGATCCGCAGCCGGCCGGCAAATTCGACCTCTACGCAGTGGAGGGTGGGACGGCGGCGATGTGCTACATCTTCAAGACTCTGAAAGCGAATCGCCTGCTGGCCCCCGGTGACACGATCGCACTGGCTACTCCGATCTTCACGCCCTATATCGAGATGACGCACCTCGAGGACTACGACCTGAAGGTAGTCAACATCGAAGCTCCTCAGGCAAACCGGTTCCAGTTCACTGACGAAGAGATCCAAAAGCTGGAGGACCCGAAGATAAAGGCGTTCTTCGTCGTCAATCCCGGCAATCCGACGGGCGTCGCGCTGAGCAAGGATACGATCTCGAAGATCGCAACCCTGGTGAAGACCAAGCGTCCCGATCTCATGATACTGACCGACGACGTGTACGGAACATTCGTCGAGGGTTTCCGGTCACTGCTTGGGGAATTGCCGCAGAATACCATCGGCGTGTACTCGTATTCGAAGTATTTCGGTTGTACGGGGTGGCGGCTCGGGGTGATCGCGGTGCACGAAGACAACATCTTCGATAAGAAGATTGCGGGACTCTCGAAACCCCAGATCCTAGCACTCGATAAACGCTATGGCGCCCTGACGCTGGAGCCGCGCAAGATCAAGTTTATAGACCGCATCGTCGCCGACAGTCGTGATGTGGCTCTCAACCACACGGCCGGACTCTCGCTGCCCCAACAGGTGATGATGAGCCTGTTTTCGCTGGCGGAGCTCATGGATAGTGAGAAGCGATATCAGCAAGCGTGCCGCGGAATTGTGAGCCGGCGCATCCGGGCTCTGCTGGAGGGCCTCGACCTGAAACTCGGCGAGAACCCGCTCTACGATGCCTACTACGGGCTGATCGATTTTGAGTTCTGGGCCTCCAAGAACATCGGCCAGGACGCTGTGGAGTACCTCAAGAAGAACATCCACCCCCTCGACCTTGCCTTCCGGCTAGCCGAGGATCATGGGATCGTGCTGCTGAACGGTGGCGGCTTTGAAGCGCCGGATTGGTCGTTGCGCGTGTCGCTGGCGAATCTGCCCGACGAGGTGTACGAAGAAATCGGGCGCGGCGTTCGATCGATCGCGCGCGGCTATCGGACCGCATTCGAGGCCTCGAAGAGCGCGCCGAAGCACTGAGCCCGCGAAATGTTACGAATTAGAAACCATTCGTGTCCACGTCAATGTCGACTCGCCTAACGTAAGATAGGGGAAAGCCGTTCGCGCTCATGGCGTCCGTCGGCTGCCAGGATGGCGCTGATGCCTAGCGAAGATGCCCGGGCTTTCGCTCTATGTCGTGTGGCGGCGGTGGACGCTGGAGCGGCTGCTGCCTCAAGACGAAAGTAACGTGACGATCACCGAGCCCCATATCGTGAGCAGAATGTTTCCGATCGCGTAAGGGACGGTGTAGCCCAGAACCGGCGTCCGGCTACCAGCTCTTTCCTGCACTTCGGCCAGGGCGGCGGTGACGGTTTGCGCGCCTGCGCACGCCCCCAGCAGTAAGACAGGGTTTAACTTCAAGACGTATCGTCCGAAATAGAGCCCGCAAATTAAGGGGAACAACGTCACAGCCACGCCGCCGAGAAGTAGGGGTATACCCTGCGCCTTGAATGCCTCCACAAAGTGCGCACCCGCCTGGATGCCGTTCATGCCAACGAAGGCAGCCAGACCCAGCGAGATCATCAGTGAACTCGCAGCTTCCGGAATACGGCCGAAAGCCGGCCTGACGGAATGCAACCAACCGAGTAAGATACCCACAATTAGCGTGCCCACCGCCGTGCCCAGGCTCAGCCTGAATCCATGGATCAACAGAAACGGTGCGCCGATCAAACCCCCGACAAAAATTCCCAAGCCGACGGCGGCAAGATCTGTTGTCGCATCGGATTTGTGCGCTGTACCCACCATGACCACAAACCGTTTGAGAGCGGCTTCAGTGCCCAGTAGTTCCACTGTGTCACCGCGATCGAGTGTGGTTCCCGGTAGGATTGGGATGTCCTGACCGATTCGCCTGATCCGTCGAAGATAGATTCCCCGAGTATCTCTCCATTGGGCTAGTTCCTCGAGAGGTTTGCCGATCACAGCCGCGTTGGTTACGGTGACAGTCTGAATGATTCCCGGCATATCCAGCAATTCCTTGTCATCCACCTCCTCGCCTACGGTTCCACCAATTTCCATCACAGTCGACCGCCGGCCGCTTAGCGCGACAATGTCCCCCGGCTCAATCATGGTGTCATCGAGTGCTTTCAGAATGACGTTGCCGTGCCGCAACTGCTCCACATAGAACCGCATACCAGGGCGCAAGCTCTCAAATGCGCGCACCGTATGACCGGCTATGGTGGCGTTATTCACACGGTAGGCGCGCAGCGCAAACGGAGCGTAGGTCGAAAGGAGGCCGGGCCGTAACCCATCGATGTGCAGCTTCGATTCGAGCTTCTTGGCTTCGTCGGCAAGATTGATTCGCAACAATGTCGGAGCAAAGAAGCTGAGAAACCAGATGGTGCCCGCCGTGCCAAACATGTAGCAGAGGGCATCCCCAATGGCCACATGGGCGATCAGAAGATCCCGCTGAACTTGGGGCAGCTGCAGGGCGGCGATCGTCTCACTGGCCGTACCGATCGCCGGTGACTGAGTCAAAGCGCCGGAAAGCAGGCCCGCCGCCAGACCGACGTCGAGATGTAGGCTTCGGGCTATCACCACCGCGCCTAACAGTCCGGCCACGCACTGGAAAACCGCCAGCGCGAGGTAGCGGGCACCTTCGCCTTTGAGAGAGCGGAAGAACTGCGGTCCGATGGAATATCCGTTCCCAAGCAGAAACAGCAGGAACAAAATGGCCTTTGCGCTTGGGGCCATGGGAATGTTCAACTGTCCTACCAGCAGTCCCGCGAAGAGACTGCCGGTCACGGTCCCGATGCCGACACTGCCCAGTTTGATTTTGCCAATGAGGGCGCCCGATGAGACTACTAGAAAGACGGCCAATTCCGGGTATCGGCGTAACGTCTCTGCAAGCCAGTTCATGCTAAAGCCAGTCCGAACGTACCCGCTACTTGCCGTCGAGAGCCGACGTCTTTAGCAGCTTCAAACCGAGTGCCGCGCTATACCCGTGAATCTCCTTCACGTCGAGCTTGCGCATGAATTCGATCGTGTCGGCTGTAATGACCTGGCCTGGAACCATGATCGGGAAGCCGGGCGGATAGGGAATTACAAAATTCGCCGAAACCAGCTCCGGTCCCTCCTTCAGGCGCTTGTCGATCTCTGGGCTGGCGAGCTTGATGTGCTCGCAATCCGGTTCGCCATACGCACAGAAGAAAGCGGTGCGGATGTCGCCTTCGCCCGTGATACTCGAGGAAGCCTCGCGGAAATACTTATAGAAAAAGCTGAAATTCGGAAGATCGGGCACGTTTTCCATCAGCCCTTTTACACGGGCCGCGAACGCCTCACGATCGGTTGCGGTGCCGTGAACGAGACGATGCTCGATATCTCGGGAGATGTCGGCCAGGACCTTAATCAGGTTGGCGACGTCACTCCGGGTGTTGTTGATGTTGGTCTGAAGGAGCACGCTGTTGCGCGACGTCTTGTTGAGCTGAATATCGTAGTCCGCCGCGAGCAGGTTTTTGAACTGAGTGCCATCGAAGCCAGCCGAGCCACAGACCAGCGTCAGCCGCGTCACATCCAGCGCAAACTCGTCCTCGCGCAGCGCACGCAACGATTTCGCCCAGTTGTTTCCCGGCGTAAAGTAGTCCACAAATCCTGAATTCCGGTACGGCGTGGGAATCATATCGTCCGCTCCCAGAACACGGAAGTACTTCGAGATGAGCGGATGAGAATTCACCTCGCGGCGAATGTCCAGCGCCAGTTGGATCGAGCGGTTAACCAGTTCGTAGCCCTCAAGCTCCATCTGCCGGCGGGCGAGATCCAGCGATGCAATGATCTGTAGATTGGGGGACGTGGATGCATGCGTGAATACCGCCTCGTGGAATTGTTCCTCGACGCTCTCGTAGTCCTCGTCTTTCACCAGCACCATCGATCCCTGCCGCAAAGCGGACATCGATTTATGCGTGGAGTTGGTTTGATACACCCGGAGCCGCACTTTCTCTGGGTTGGCCAAAAGCCTCATATCCACGAGAGTCTCGTCCGAGGGATCCAAGTCCCTCCCACAGGCTACGGACTGCGTCTCGTACGCAGAGCGGTAGGCCGGGTCTTTGAACTTCTTCTCCAGGTTAGCCGCCGCTCCCATGGCGGTGCGGCGCCGGTAGTACGGGCTGAAACGGGCAAAGCCAAACCACGCCTCGTCCCATAAGAAGATCAGGTCGGGCTTGATCGCCAGGCACTCTTCCATCACACGCTCCACGTTGTAGATGTGCCCGTCGAACGTGCAGTTGGTCAGCACCAGCATACGCGCACGGTTCAGTTTGCCCTCCTTCTTGAGATCGAAGAGGGCCTTTTTGATGCTGCGCAGCGGCACCGCGCCATACATCGAGTATTTCGTGAGCGGATACGCCTCAATGTAAAGCGGCAGCGCGCCCGAAAGAACCGCACCGTAGTGATGCGACTTGTGGCAGTTGCGGTCGACCAGCACGATATCCCCTGGACGCAGCAGCGCCTGCTCCACCATCTTGTTCGAGGTAGATGTGCCGTTCGTCACGAAGAATACGCGGTCCGCGCCGAAGGCACGCGCGGCTTTCTCTTGCGCAACCTTGATGTTGCCGGTCGGCTCCAGAAGACTATCTAGCCCGCCAGTGGTCGCCGAGGACTCCGCCAGGAACAGGTTTACACCGTAAAACGAGCCCATGTCCGGAATCCAGTTCGATTTGAAGATGGACTTGCCACGGGCGATGGGTAACGCGTGGAACGTCCCGATTGGGCGCTGCGCATACTTCTGAAGGTTGTCGAAGTACGGGGTCTCGAACCGCTCGGCGACTCCATCGAGGAGGCTGAGGTGGATTTCCAGCGGCTCTTCCACCTGATAAAAGATCCGACGAATGCAAGTCGCCGCGGCATCGCCAGCGATCTTTTCCACGTCCCGATCGCTCAACAAATAGATGTCCAGTTCGGGGCGAATTGCCTTCAGGGCGTGCGCCAGAGTGAGGCCGTAGTCTTGCGGCGCCTTCTTGATCACGCCGGGGCTAAGGTACTCGATCAGGAACTCACGCAGAATCGGGTTGTTGTGAACCGAGGCGAACGGAATGGAATCGTAAATGACGACGGCTTGAATGCTGCCGTTCAGAATCGTTCCCAGCACGGCGTCCTCGAAGCTACCCACCACTACCGGTTCGTAAACGAATCGATCTTGCTGACGGCGTAATTTGCGAAGTTCCTGAGCGGCTTGCGCCCGGGCGGAAGGGCCGCTGGGCGACACAATCAGCACCTCAAAGTAAGGTTTGTGGGGCGCACCTTCCTGTCCCAGGCCTTTAACCACTTCGTGCAGCATGCTTTGCGAGTCGCTCCCAGCCTCCCACTCGCTGGCATTCTCGCGGTAGGAGCGCGATGATAACGCCATGCTGACCTGATGAATCACCCTGGCCGCGTCAATCGCATCGCCCGAAGCGATCCTTTCATCGATGGTCCGTAGCAGCGCGTCGCCGGGATAGGCGAAGAAGTCCTCCCATTGCCGGAGTTCAGAGAGGCATGCGGCAACCGCCGACCGGTCCGCTTCCCGATCGGGCAGGTGGTCGGAGGCCGATGCCTGCCACGCATTCACCACGTTTACCAGTGTGCGCCACCGGTCGGAGCGTGCTTCCGCCACCGTGAAGAATGCGTCCACTCGAGGAGTCTCTGTCATCGTTGTACTCATGGGTTCAAATCCCTTCTCTCGGTGTCGTTTGTTTAGTCGGACTTCCGTGCGAAGTTAAAGTCGTACTTTGCGCTGAACATGATCCGGGGAGCATTTACAGAGGAATTGTCTTTTTTCTTGACCCAGCCGTATAGGAATTCTGTCCCGACATTGAGCGACCCGAAGACGTTCCAGATGAGGTTGCCCGCTGTGTAGTTGCTCTTGTGGTACGTCGAGCCGGGCTGATAGGCGGTATTGGTCACTTGGTCAAATCCGTAGATTGCCGACGAGCGAACCTTGGATGCCCAGTAGTGTTGATAGCCGAAATAGGGAGCGATGACCGGTGTGGCCCGCAAACGCGGCTCAGCGGAGCTGATTACGGCTGCATCGATTCCCAGCCCGGAAATATCGTTTATGTATCGTCCGATTCCGTCGCCATACGCTACCTGGTAGGTGAGCGTGTCCTTTCCGACGACCTTTTGGGCTCCCGCGACCATCGCTCCCCAACCAAATACAGAATCCGCCTTCCCATTCGGCAGATATGCTCCGATCGCGCGAAACAAGGCTGCGACCTGGATGTGCCCGCCGCTGGTTTCCTGAACCAGTCTTACGGTCCCGTCGGGCCCCGGGCTGTTCGGCAAGGCATTGAACTCCGGCGTCTTGAAGGCGATATCGGAGCTCGCCTTCTCCACCGCGAGGCTCAAACTGGTCTTCTCGGCCAACTTGAACGTGTAGCGGAACTGTGGATTGCGTATGGAAACCTGGGAATTTGGACCTTGAAAATCGAGTTCGTCGGGTCCGGCGTCCGGATCCTGGAAGTTAGAAAACGTCTGCCCGATCAGGAAGTTCTTCGCTTGGGTATACGCGTGCCGCAAGCGCGGCGTAGTCGAGTTGGAGCCGAACAAGTCCGCTTCCACATAGAACCGAACGTCGCCAAGCGTTTTCACGGGCACGCGAAAATCCAGGTTCATTCGCGTCGGGCGGATGGAGACGGTCGTGTTGTTCACGCCCGGCAGTCCCACCGGGAAGCTGGACGGTATGAACCGTTCCGGATCGCCCGCTGGCTTCCCGTCATAGATGAAGTCGGTCTTGAAATATCCGCCGATCTTTAGAAAAGTCTGTGTCCCGGGAAGACGGAAGAACCCCGGATACTTAGGATCCAGAGGGGCATTGTCGACCCGGGGCGCGGCTTCCGGGTCTAGCGCGAAGGTCTGGTAATCAGTCGTGGCCTGACTCACCTGTTTCGTGGGAACGCTCGGCGGCTGGTCGGCCGCAGTCGCCGCAGGCGGAGCCTCGGTTTTCGCGCGCTCCATTCCCTCGATGCGCGTCTGGAGCGCGTTCATCTGTCGCGTTTGCTCGGCCATCTGGGCTTTCAACTCGTCCAATTGTCGGCGAAGTTCCTGTGGGCTCTGAACCTCAGGGTTTTGCCCGATGGCAAAGCGAGGCGCTACAAACGTAACCAAACATCCAAACACCCAGCACCGTGCAAGGTGGCTCATGGTCGTTCTCCCATTTCTAGTCAGATTCCTTTACGGACACTTACTCGGACCCTCGATCAGATCACCTGGGCCCGCGGGGTCCCGACCATGGCGCCAGACTCATTTCACGACTCGTCGGTGGAAGCAATGTTCCTGCGCAACGATGCAGGGTTTGCTCTGTCCGATTTGTTTTTTGCAAAGGCCTTCTTCAACGAAGACGGGCATAATGGCTCGGATCATGCGCCGAATCTGGTCGCTCGGTTCGCCGAACAATCGATGCTCCTCCCTATAGGCAAGGCGTAATAAGTTCGATCGAGTAACTCATCTGCGCCATTTGCCGGCGACGAGTGCGGGCATGAACGTTTTCTGGGCCGCTCTAAATGTTTTGGGATACACTCAGGTCCCGCACCGGTGTTTCCTGCTGGCGGGGACCTGAGCGAGGGGAGGGCCGGATGTAGTGAGGTCCCGGTCGACGTGTATCGGCGTAGCCGGGCGTCAAGCTCCTCCCCTGTGGAGGCGATGTACGGCACTGAGTGCTCGGCGTATTTTAAACCACGAGGGGCGGGAAAGAGGAATGGGTACCTTGGAGAGCCACTATGCTGCCGTTATAGGCGCTATTCAACTCCGATCAGTGGCCAAGTGTTATGTGCCGGAACTTTCATGATCCCGACTGATGCGCGGAACGGATGTATTCCAAAATGTCATAGCCCTGAATGCGGCGGCCCGGGAAAAAGCTGTCGATTGCGTCTTGCTCCTCTTTGAACATTTCCTTGAATAGTTCAGAGGCCAGAACCGGCCTAGACGCTACCAGTTCCGTGATATGGGATGGCTTCAAGTTAACCAGCACCAGACCTCCACCTGCTTTCCGAAGTTTCGCAGAGGCGAATATCAACGTATTGAAGCCTTCATCGTCTATTTCGCTCACCTTGTTAAGGTTTAGTACTACACAGTTCTTTCCCGCCTTCACTATTCGATCAAGTTCTTCTTGCAAGCGCAGATGTCCTGGCCCGAATACCAAACGTCCGGTGAGAGCGAGGATCTCGATTCCCTCCTTATATCCATGGACAATGTGAAGCGACATGCGAGTTTCTACGCCGGTCGGGATCATGCTCAGTCACGACACCACCGGGTCGTCAGGCTGTCCGCTGAGGCGCCGGGGCGTGTTCGCGAGCAGCCATTGGGATTGTCCGGCCCGCAAGATCCGACGCGAAGATATGAAACTGTCCGTGATCCGCGCGTATCAGCAGGAAGCGATCATCGTTCTCAACTGGACCGACAACCTCGATACACGTTGCCGCTGGAACGGTGACGGCGGCTTGATGGTTGTCGTTGATCGCGAGTACCGCCATCGGATGAGTTAACAGATATCGCATGGATGCAATCCTCTCTTGCGGCGCGCCCGCGTCGCTTGTTCTTTGAAGTCCCCCCGCTTTGTCGGTCGGGGCAAGATAGGCAGCCTGACCGGCATGAGTCGTCAGCGGACTGCTTGACGGATGCACCGAGCCGGGTGGTCGGTGTATTTAATCCGGTCGAGCCCAAGCACCAAGGCCCCGCCTGCCCTGGGCTCTTTTTCGTGAGTAGGCGCGACTTCGAGAATAAAGTAAATCATACGGCGCCTATCTTTCATCGTCCTGTCTCGCGAGTGGCGCTTACACCGGTCAAGGAGAGTCAGATTTGTGACCGAATTCACTCCAAAGGAACATTGAATGAAGAGACAAATAGCAATTGCGACCGTCTGCTTAGCAATGATGTTACCGCTGTCGGCTCAGAAAAAAGAGGGAGAGCGGCTGGCAGAATCGGCCACGGTGCTGCAGTCGGTGCTGGCGGGGGATCTCCCCGTAACGATTCTCAACAAGGCTGATTGTGTTGTGGTGTACCCGAATGTTAGGAAAGTAGCCGTTGGCATCGGGGGCAGCTATGGGCGAGGTGTGCTTGTTTGCCGTAATGGCGCCAATATGAATGGGTCGTGGGGAGCCCCTGCAATGTATTCGCTCGACCAAGGCAGTATAGGAGTGCAGCTCGGTTCCACGTCAACCGATTTCGTGCTGGTTATCATGAGCCAAAAAGGTGCCGAGCAGATCCTGAATGGCAAGACCAAACTCGGATCAGACGCAGCCGCGGCCGCCGGTCCGACTGGTGCGGCGGCAACGTCTTACAATGCAGACGCAATGAAGGCGGACGTTCTGACGTATTCGCGGTCCAAGGGACTGTTTGCAGGCGTGTCCTTAACGGGTGCTTCGATGGATACGGACAATGATGCCAACAAGTCTTTGTACGGAAAAGAAATCAGCGCCAAGAGGATCGTGAGCGGCGGCTCACCGATTGTTCCCGCAGCCAAACCGCTAGTGGACTTACTGAACCAGACATCGCGATCTCGCAGGTAACCCGGGGGGCGGGGTATCATCTTGCGCTAGTTAGCCTTTAGACGAGCTGTACCCGTGATCCCGGAGCATAGCCGCGGCCAGTAAGACTATCACGCTTCCTCAAGCGCATCGCTCGCCAACCTGGCAAGAGACCTCCGTAGAGACTCTGGGCCTTCACGGACACCTTGGCCTTCAGCCTGGGCGGATGACTCGCGGGTTTGGGGCATTGACTGTCCATCGTTCTCAATGCCGCCCACAATCTAAAGAAGCGCCCCTTCCCAACCCTTGACTGAATTAAAATACATCGGCCACCCAGCTCAGGGCATCGGCCATACCGTCGAAGAACGGCCGACCGAAGTCAGGTTGTTGGTTTTGCCCGACCGGCCCGGCCGTTGAGGAGCGTTTTTTGGGGGCGTGGTGTATGTGGAATCCGGGAGTTCGATGTTGACTTTCGCATCCAACAATCACGAACGTGTTGGTCCGAATCGTGGATCGAATCATTTTGGGGCGGACTCACGGTCGTGAAGGGATTTGAACAAGTGTTCCTGTAGAAGAAGAAGTTCACGATCAAGTTTCATTTGAGTCGTAACAAGATCCGGTTTGACAAGGCCATTCTCGGAAGGGGCTGTTGGGGAGGGGTTAACATGCGTTCATCACTACTTTCAGTAGGTCTGTTCCTGTTTGTGCTTTCGACATTTGCACAAAGCGATCGCGGATCGATCACGGGTGCCATTGAAGATCCGGCCGGGGCTGTGGTTGCAGGTGCTCAGGTGGAAGCCAGGCACGTCGACTCCGGTACGGTGTACAACGTAGCCAGCACAGGCACCGGTAACTTCACTCTCGCCCAGTTGCCGATCGGAAACTACGAACTGACGGTCGCCGTCACCGGCTTTAAGAAATTCGTCCGTCAAAACATAACCGTTCAGGTTGCCACCACGACTCGTGTGGACGTGACCCTCCAAGTTGGTGCGACCAGTGAAACGGTGACGGTAAGCGACTCGACTCCGCTGCTCAAAACTGAGAGCGGCGAAGTCAGCCACAACTTCGATTCCGACCGGCTGAATAGTCTTCCGGTTATCACGCTGGGCGGCGCGGGACTTGGCAATGTGCGAAATCCACTGCAAGTGGTCAACCTGATGCCGGGAGCTTCGTTCGCCAACGACAACACACTTCGGGTGAACGGAATGCCTTCGAGCACCCAATCGATTCGCATCGAAGGGCAGGACGCGACCAATGGCATCTGGCGGCAGATCAACCAGGATACGCAGCCCAGTCTGGACGCAGTCCAGGAAGTATCGGTCCAAACCAGCAACTACGCCGCGGAATACGGTCAAGCCGGCGGCGGATACTTCAACTTCACCATGAAGTCCGGCACGAATCAGTATCACGGCGGCGCGTATGACTACTTTGTGAATGAGGTTTTGAACGCCGGGACTCCGTTCACGGATGCCGGCCTAACCGATAGCCTAAAGAATGGTCAGCACATACGAAATCGCCAGCGCAAGAATGACTACGGGTTCACGTTCGGAGGCCCGATCTGGATTCCCAAAGTCTACGACGGCCATGACAAAACCTTTTTCTTCTTTAATTTCGAACAGTACCGCGAGACCCTGGACGTCGGCACGAATTCCGCGACAGTCCCGATCGCCGCCTACCAACAAGGCAATTTTGCCGGCGCTCTGGGAGGCCAGATGATGGTGAACGACCCGACAGATCCGACAGGCTTGAAAAAGATACCTGCCGTCGACTCCATCGGAAACGCTGTTTTCCAGAATCAGCTCTTCGATCCGAATACACAACGTCTCGCCGCGGACGGCTCGCTGGTCCGGAATCCGTTTGTGGGGAATCTGATACCGAAGGACCGGTGGGATCCAGTGGCGGTGAAGGTTCAGGCGTTGCTTCCGCAGGCCACCACCCCCACGGCGAAGACGAACAACTACACGATTCCGTCCTACAGCAACTTCCGCCACACCACGATTCCGTCTTTCAAGCTGGACCACAACCTCAGTGCGAAGATTAAGCTCTCCGCATACTACTCCTACACTCACACGGTCTCGCCGGGCGCCAACGGCTTTACTCAAGTGTTTACTACTGCCCAGCCGTCCGACACCGAGTCACAGACGACCCGAATCAACTACGATCAGACCATCTCGCCTACAATGTTGTTGCACCTGGGCGCCGGACTGCTGACTACCAACCGCCCTGCCATCAGTCCGTCCTTCGACCAGGGACAGTTTTGGGCGCCGAACCAGCAGTTTTACATCAATCAGTTTCCGAGCATCGGCGGCTTAAATGACATTTTCCAGGGAGGCAATAGCATCGGACTGGGGCCCGGTTTTGGCGCGATCTTCGTGAAGGATCTGAAGCCCACCGGGAACGCCAATCTCACCTGGGTCCATGGCAACCATACGATCAAGCTGGGCGGAGAAATGGTAGTGGAAGGGATTCCAACTCAAAACACCTCCCGTGCTAATGGCATCATCACGTTCGGCCCTAATCAGACCGGCACACCCTGGGAACTCGGCAAGGGCAACAACGTAACCTCCGGGTTCGGCTATGCCAGCTTTCTATTAGGCACCGTCGGCGGCTTGCAAATCACTCCGGTCGCGGAAACCCGTATGGGTAACCATTCGTTTGCGATGTATCTGCAGGACACCTGGAAGGTCACCCGGAAGCTGACTCTGGATTACGGTTTGCGTTATGACTACGTGACCGAGCAAAAGGAACAATACGGCCGCATGCAGAATGCGGCGTTCAACACGCCGAACCCCAACGCCGGTGGACGATTGGGCACTGTGATTTATGAAGGCGATGGGGGCGGCCGCTGTAACTGCCATTTCCAGAGTAATTACCCGTACGCAATCGGACCTCGTCTGGGTGTGGCATACCAGATCAACTCCAAGACGGTGTTTCGCGCAGGCGCGGGCTTAGCCTACGGCTCGGCTCCGAACAATGCCTTCCTGTCGTATAGCGTCAATGATTTCTATCCCATCGCGCCGGCCTACGGTCAGGTCGTCAGCCAGCTGAAGGACGGGAATCCGTATCAAGTGGGCAATCCGCTAGGGAATCCGCCCATCCACTATCCCGATTTCACGCATGGCTACCCCTTTGCGACAGCGCCCGGGGTCGTGCCGCCGGTGTCGGTGTTCATCTCCATCGATCGCAACGCGGGCCGGCCTCCACGCATTTTCCAGTGGAGCTTTGGGCTGCAGCGCGAAGTGATGCGCGACCTGGTGATTGAAGCTTCCTACGTCGGAAACCGGGGCGTGTGGTGGACGGCTCCGCTGCTGTCAACCATGAATTACAACGCTCTTAAGCCCTCGGATCTTGCGAAGGTCGGCATCGATCTGAACAACTCCGCAGATCGGAACCTGCTGTCCCTCCCGATCGCCTCGCCGCTCGTGATTGCCAAGTTCCCGTACTTGGCGAATCCAAATAACGTCTACCCGGGATTCCCGAACAGCCAGCAGTTGATCCAGGCGCTCAAGCCATACCCGCAGTGGTTGGGAATCCCTCCGTTCCTGGGGCCGCCGCTGGGCGACACCTGGTATGATTCGCTCCAGGCGAAGGTAACCAAACGCTATTCGCATGGCCTGGATGTACAGGGTGCATTCACGTGGCAGAAAGAACTCACGCTCGGGGTCAATTCCGACACTTCTTACCTGACTCCCCAGGCGCCCCTGATCAACGATGTGTTCAACTATGCCCAGAATAAACAGCTCTCCGGGTTCAGCCGGCCGTTGCAATTGATTATTTCCGCCAACTACACCACGCCCGGATTGAAAGGCGATGGGACGGCGATGAAAGCATTGTCGTGGGCGATACGCGACTGGACCTTCGGGACGGTGCTGCGTTATCAGAGTGGCGCGCTCATCCGCACACCCGGTTCCAGCAACGGATTGTTGACGCAGCTCGGTCGGGGACCGGCTAACAACCCTGCCCTGTGGGGTGGCGGCAACACCTTCTTCAACAGAGTAGCTGGCCAGCCGCTGTTCCTCAGCAACACCGATCCCAATTGCCATTGCATCGATGCAACAAAGCAATTGGTGTTGAATCCGGCGGCCTGGACCGACGCGGCGGCCGGCCAGTTTGGTGGCGGGGCGCCCTATTACAACGACTTTCGGTGGCAGCGCCAGCCCCAGGAATCCATGAACTTCGGAAGAAACTTCCGGCTGGCGAAGGAAGGCAAGGTAAATCTCAACGTTCGCGCAGAGTTCCAGAACATGTTCAACCGGGTAACGCTCACCTCTCCCAGCGTAGGCGGGCCTACCAATGTAAATCCGTCGTCTCCCACGGCGAGAAACAACCCGGGCGGCGCGTTGTCGGCAGGCTACGGATTCGTGAATACGTTCCTCGGAGCCGGAACCACGCCCAGGTCGGGCCAGATCGTGATGCGTCTGACGTTTTAAGCTCATCGCAGGTTCCGTTGAGTTTGACGCGATTGCGTCGTGCGATCCTCCAGCCGCCGGGCTTTTCTGCCTGGTCAAGCGCGGTTTTACGCAGGTTTCCGCTGCCCATTCCGCTAACCCCCCGCTCGTGCCGAGGAAACACCTGTCTCGAAGGCCGCCAACCGAGCCTGCCAATTCATTAGCTGCCCGTGAAACTTGCAAGGCGATTCATTTCTTTATGTTTAGCGGTTAGCTAACCGTTGCTGACTTCCCTGGCTCAGCGGTAGGGCGCATTCTATCAGGGGTAGGCGCGTTTTAGACGATTAAAAGAAGACCATGCATTACAGCATGCGACCTAGGTGCGAAGCGGGCTACGCCTTCGGAGCAAACTGGGCTGTATAACCCACTTCCTCGGTGGCACGAGAATTGTCCTACTCGTTGCGCTGCGTGTTCGATATCGTCGCTTGGGAGCAACAAAATGAATGAAACGAAAACCAAGATGTTGCACTCCTGGATTGCGGCGGAGCACGCCCGCCTGCACCTTGTGGCTGCGTGGCCTGAGAGCGTTCGAAAGGAAACGCTACTGAACGCAATTCAGTCTTCAATCCAGCGCCTGATCGTCGATCGGGACGTGGCCACTTTCGCGTGCGTGGTGTGTCAGACTCGACGCACGTAGGAGGCCGGTTACCGGCCTCACGGAACGGCCGCACAGCCGATCGCCGCTGATGAACCGAACCCGTTTCTGTTAGTCTCTAAACTCACCTGTGAATCTTGTATAGATGATTGCCGAGTGTCGCGACTGGCTTGGCTTGCTAGGAGTGGACAACGGCGACGCGGGGCCGGCCGCCGTAGTGGCTACGACCGGCAGCGGGTGGTACCTATCACGGGCACAGGCTCAGTTGCAGGGAAGCGGCGCGGGACGCGTCAGTGGCCACCAAGCCTAAAATGACTTCGACCTGACAGTGCACCCGTAACGTAAATGGAAAGATGATCGGTCGACTACTTGAACGTCGCCACGAGCGCGCTCCAGTTGGTGCTGGAGTTCAAGGCGAAGGTGCCGGCGTAAGACCCAGTGGCGGTCACTAGGGCCGATTCCGTGGCACCAGACGACGTGCTGGTGTTTTTCTGACCCAGAATAAAACCGCTGCCCGCTGTTTCCGTGCCCGAGTAGCTGGACGGCAAGCCAACCCCTGCGAACACCAGCTCGTTGGCGCTCGATGTGATCACGGTGGCGCCGCTGCTGACGGCGGTGACAGTGCCTTGCGCAGCCGAAGTCCGGTCAAGTGGCGAGGTCGCACTCAAGCCGCGATACTCGTAGATCGCCAGCCAGGGATGATTGTTGGTTCCTGAAAATGTGGCCGAGACCGTATTGGCTCCGCCGGCGACGTTCTTGGCGTAGAACAGACGCAACTGATGACCATCGCTAGTCTGGGTCTGTCCCACGGCCTGGGTATAAAC
>DASYSG010000005.1:0-30408 GCA_036003585.1 Bryobacteraceae bacterium
TTCTGGAGGGGCCCGCCGGACGCCTGGAGGCTTTGCTTGAAGAGCCGGAAAACGGCGAGCCTCGGGAAGCCGCCCTGGTGTGCCATCCGCACCCCCAACACGGCGGGACCATGCACAACAAAGTGGTCTACCGCATCGCGCGCGGGCTGCGAACCGCCGGAGCTGTGGTGCTGCGATTCAATTATCGCGGCGTGAATCTAAGCGAAGGCGAATATGCGCACGGCGAAGGAGAACTCGAGGACGCCCGCACCGCGCTGACCTATCTCCGCAAGCGCTATCCCGGCTTGCCCTTCACGCTCACGGGCTTTTCATTTGGATCGCGGATCGTGCTGCGGCTAGGGTGTGAAGGAATCGGCGCCCGCCGGGTAATCGCCGTGGGATTTCCCACAACCTACAAAGACCGTTCGTTCCTGCATGCGTGCAGCGTGCCGAAAATATTCGTGCAGAGCACGCACGACCAGTACGGCCCCGCCTCCGAGTTGGAGCCGCTGGTCGCGTCGCTAGCGGAGCCGAAGAAGCTCGTCCTGGTGGATGCCGAGGACCATTTCTTCGCAGGTGCGCTGAGCGAATTGGAAAGCACCATCGCGGGGCTGGACTAACGCCTAGCTCCGCGGCGGTGAAGCAGTCCCAGCCCGGTCAGGGCCAGTCCCGCCAGACCTAAGGTAGCCGGCTCGGGAACCGCGGTGTTGGCAGTCAGGCTCTCGATTTTAAAGTAATCGAGATGGTCATCCGCTCCGTTTCCACTGAGCCGGGCAGCCAGCAGCAATTCGTTCCCGTTGCCGCCGCCCAGACTGACCGTGCGGGCGCTGCCGCTGACTGTCGAATCGTCGTCGATGCGGCTCCCAAATCCGGCGCCCGCGAGGCCCGCCAAGCCGATGGTGGAAAGATTCGTGCTCCCGTTCCCGATCCAGTAGGTCACGTCCCGATCATAAGTCCCGTACGGGTTGATCACGATGGTAGTGGGATCGACTGCCGTGTTGAACTGGAACAGCACGAAATCGAAGTTCCCATGATTGTCCACTTGATGTTCGGGAGCTCCGCATCCTGATCCCTCGCCCTGGTTACAGGACGCCAGACCGAGCGTATTATATTGATTCAGCTGCGCGGTTGTGAAATTGCCGCTCAGGTTCCCGGGAAGCGAAAAAGAGCTGGACGTAACCGAGTAGATTCCATTGGTGTAAGTACGTGTGTCTCCAAAGGGGCTGGTGCCTCCCAGTGATCCGCCACTACTTGTGAAGTCAAACGTCACGGTTGTAGCGCCGGCGGTGAGCGCGAAGGCGCACACTAATCCTGCAAGTGTTCTCACAATAATCTCCTCCGATTGATGGTTGGCTACAGGTCCCTTTGGCAACGGACTAGTAGCCGACGCCTAGTATACGCGGGAGGAATTGGACTTGGCTAGTACTGGACAACAAATGTACCTGCTAGTACGCGCCAGGGAGTTCAAATATTAATTGTGGGCAGGACGCCCGCGTTTCACGGATTGCGGGAGGATGCTAAACGCCCGCGAGCCGCAGTTCGCGACGCAGCCGGCGGGTGGCGCGCTCCGCAATCAAATCGGCGATCTTGCCGAGGAGTCCGGGAACGTCCTCCGGGCTGATGAGCATCGACTTCTGATGGCGGGCCGGATCGGGATGGGAGTCCTGATAGGCGGTGATCAGGGCCGTCGCCGGTTTGTAATCCATCATCCGGGCGTGCGCCAGCACTTTCAAGCCTGCTTCGGGCGATTCCATTTGCAGATCGCTCAAGACCAGCTCATACTCTCCCTCGTCCAGCTTCCCAACCGCCTCCGCGGCGCTCGCGGCTACATTCACCTTATAGCCGCCCGCTTCAAGAACAGTCTTTAGCGTGAGCCGGCTGGCGGGATCGTCATCCACCAGCAGGACCCTGGCTAACTCGTACTCTGATATATGGAAAGCGAGATTCATCCGTGGCCATCTACAGTTTACCCCAGAAGTTCTATTTCGAATCCGTAGATTTTCTTAGTACTCCCTTGGATCTATGTAAGTTATTAATTTTGAGGATCTTGGCGGAAAACTTGACGGAAGATGCGGTCCACGTGGGTGAGTTGCCGGTCGACGGAAAAAGCCGCTTTAATCTTTTCAAGCGACAGAAAGGAAAGAACTTCCTTATCGGATTCCACGGCGGAACGGAAGCTTGTACCGCCTTCCCAGGACTGCATGGCGTGTGTTTGCACCAGTTTGTAGGCCTGTTCCCGCAGCATCCCGGCGGCTGCCAAATCGAGCAACAGTTGCCCTGAAAAGATTAGCCCCTGTGTCGATTCGAGATTAGCCAGCATGCGCTCCGGATGGACCCGCATGCCGTCGACCAGCCAACGCGTCTTGGCCAGCAGGTAATCGGTCAGTATGGCGGAATCGGCCAGAATCACCCGTTCCACAGACGAGTGGGAGATATCGCGTTCATGCCACAACGCGACATTCTCAAACGCGGCCTGGGCATTCGACCGGACCACGCGCGCCAGCCCGCAAATCTGCTCCGAAACCACCGGATTGCGCTTGTGAGGCATGGCCGAAGATCCCTTCTGGCCTGCCCCGAAGGGCTCTTCCGCTTCCCGGACTTCGGTGCGCTGCAAATGACGAATCTCGAGGGCGATCTTCTCCAGGGTTGCGGTGATGAGCGCCAGCGCAGAGACCCACGCCGCATGCCGGTCGCGTGCGATCACCTGCGAGGAAATCGCCGCCGGCTTCAATCCCAGACGCGCGCAAATGCGCTCTTCGGCCTCCGGCCCGATGTGGCCGAAGGTTCCCACTGCCCCGGAGATCTTCCCGACGCGCAAGTCCTCGGCGGCGGCTTCCAGGCGTTTCGTCCCGCGGACCACTTCGTCATACCAGAGAGCGATCTTCAGCCCGAACGTAATGGGCTCGGCGTGGATGCCGTGGGTCCGCCCAATCTGGACGGTATGTTTGAATTCGTGCGCCCGGCGCTTGAGAATCTCCGCCAGTTCGCGCGCGCCTTCCACCAGGATCTTAGACGCCTGCTTCAGCATCAGCGCCTGCGCGGTATCGACCACATCATTGGATGTGAGACCGTAATGCAGCCAGCGGGAGGCATCGGCGCTGCCCGCGGCGGCCATCTTCTCGGCGACCGCGGTGGTGAACGCGATCACGTCATGCCGGGTTTCGCGCTCGATTTCGTCAATGCGGGCGACGTCGAACGCGGCATGGGCGCGCAACGCTCGCGCCGCCTCCGCGGGGACCTCTCCCGACTCCGCCAGCGCCTCGGCGGCCGCCAGCTCCACCGCCAGCCATTGGTCGAACTTATTCTGTTCGCTGAAGATCCGGCCCATTTCGGGCCGCGTGTACCGGTTAATCATAAGAATTCGACGGGCGAGCCTGCCTCGCCCCTACAGGCCGGTAGGGGTCGGGCATGCCCGACCCGGCCTCAATAACAAAAGGCCTCGAGTAACTGGCCGGGCTCGGCGATCAGCAATTTGGTGAACAGGCTCCGGCCGTCCAGCGCGCCCAGCGCGGCTTGGCGGACCAGTTCGGGATGATTATTGTGCTCGCTCAGATGCCCCAGGATCAGAGTGGAGGTGCTGTGGTCGAGATCGTCGCGCACAAACGTGCAAGCCGCGTCATTCGACAAGTGCCCCATCCGGCCCATCACCCGCTGCTTCACCGACCAGGGATAGGGTCCCACTTTCAACATATTCAGATCGTGATTCGATTCCAGCAGAACGGCGTCCGAACCGCGCAACTGGACACGGACCGAATCCGGCAGGTAGCCGAGATCGGTGGCGATCGAAATCTTGATACCCTCGGCCCGAAATGAGAATCCCACCGGATCCACGGCATCGTGAGGGATGGTGAAACTGGAGACCTCGATATCCCCGATGGTAAAGGACGCGCCCGCCTGGAAGAGTTCCAGATTCGGAACGCAATCGCCCCAGGGAATGCACGGGGCCGTAAGCCGCGATACATACACCGGGATCTGGACACCGTCGCGAGGCTTCGCTAGCACGGGAAGCCCGGCCACATGGTCGCTATGCTCGTGGGTGATAAGAATAGCGGTGAGGGACTGAGGGGAAACGCCAATCCGTTCCAGGCGCTCGAAGGTCTCTTTACGGCTCAGGCCGGCATCAATCAGGAGACGGGTCTTCCCGGTCGCCAGCAGCGTGGCGTTCCCAGTACTGGACGACGCAAGTACCCAGCCTTTTACGATTAGATGTTCTCCCCTAAGATTGCATGATAACCCACTACAATGGTTTTAAGTTATGAAAGCTCGCGTTTACGTCTCGTATAAGACCACCGTGCTCGATCCTCAAGGGCAAACCATCCACAGCGCGCTCCAGGGGCTAGGGCACAGAACTGTCGCAGCCGTGCGCCAGGGCAAGTTTTTCGATATCGAACTGCAGCCGGGAACTGCCAAGGATCAGGCTCTGAAGGAAATGGACCAGGTGGCGCGCGACGTGCTTGCCAACCCGGTGATGGAAGACTATCGGGTGGAGATTCTGGATTGATTTAAATATGGAAATGACATGTGCGGAATAGTTGGTTACATCGGAGGGCAGCAGGCGGTTCCCATCATCCTGGACGGCCTGAAGCGGCTGGAATACCGCGGGTACGACTCGGCCGGGATCGCCGTGCTCGAAAAGGGCAACTGCCTGGGAGTGCGGCGGGCGCAGGGCAAACTACGCAATCTGGAAGAGACGCTGCGCCTGAATCCGGTGGAAGGTTCCTACGGCATCGGCCACACGCGCTGGGCGACCCACGGCCGGCCTACGGAAGAAAACGCGCATCCGCATCGCGATTGCCATGGCGATATCGTGGTGGTGCACAACGGCATCGTGGAGAATTACCTGGCCCTGAAGCAGCAACTGGTCGAGGAAGGGCACAAATTCGTCACCGAGACCGACACGGAGATCATCGCGCATCTGGTTGAAAAATATTTCGACGGCAATCTGGAAAGCGCCGTGCGCGACGCCGTACGGCAATTGACCGGCGTGTTCGCACTGAGCGTGATCTCGCGGAAAGATCCCAACAAAATCGTGGCTGCGCGCTCCGGCCCTCCCGTGGTGGTTGGTTTAGGAGACGGCGAGTATTTCGTGGCTTCCGACGTTCCCGCGATCCTCGGCTACACCCGCGACATGTTTTTCCTGGCCGATGGCGACATGGCGATTCTCACTCGTGATGGCGTGCATCTCACCGATTTCAAGGGACGCCCCGTAAAGCGCCAGGTGTCTCACATCCTGTGGGATCCCATCATGGCGGAAAAGGGCGGCTACAAGCACTTCATGCTCAAGGAAATCTATGAGCAGCCGCGCGCGGTGCGGGACACGACCTTGGGCCGCGTGGGGCAGGAATCAGGCCGCATCTTCCTGGACGAGATGGACATCTCCGCCAAAGAGTTCAAGGAATTTCGCCAGGTGCGCATCGTGGCGTGTGGAACCAGCTGGCACGCGGCTCTCGCTGGAAAGTTCATGATCGAGCGGCTGGCGAGGGTGCCAGTTGAGGTCGACTACGGCAGCGAGTTTCGCTACCGCGATCCCCTGGTGAGCCGCGATACGCTCACGGTAGTGATTTCGCAATCGGGCGAAACCGCCGATACGCTGGCGGCGCAGCGTGAGGCCAAGAGTAAAGGTTCAAAGACCCTGGCCATCTGCAACGTGGTGGGCTCGATGATTACGCGCGAAGCGGCCGGAACCCTGATCACACACGCGGGTCCCGAGATTGGCGTGGCATCCACCAAGGCGTTCACCTGCCAATTGACGGCGCTATTCCTGCTGGCGATGTACCTGGGCCAGCGCCGCGAGGTGCTGGACGAAGCAACTTCCAAGCGCCTGGTCGAGCAGCTGACGCACTTGCCTGCCCAGATGGAAGAAATCCTTCGCCATGACCATATCTACGACGATCTGGCCAAAATTCTCTTCCGTTCCTCCGATTTCCTGTACCTGGGCCGCGGCATTCATTTCCCGATCGCACTCGAAGGCGCGCTGAAGCTGAAAGAAATTTCCTACATCCACGCCGAAGGCTATCCGGCGGGCGAGATGAAACACGGGCCCAACGCCCTGATCGACGAAAATCTTCACGCCGTGGTGCTGGCCACGCGGGATTTCTCCAATGAAGCCAGCCATCTGCTGTACGAGAAGACGCTCTCCAACATCCAGGAAGTGAAAGCCCGCGAGGGTAAGGTGATCGCGGTGGCCTGCGAAGGCGACCAGGAAGTGGTCAAGACGGCCGACCACGTGATTCCCATCCCGACGACGCACGAACTGCTGCTGCCCATTTTGGAAGTCGTCCCGCTGCAGTTACTGGCGTACCACATCGCGGTTCGCCGCGGATGCGACGTCGACCAGCCGCGCAACCTGGCCAAGAGCGTCACCGTAGAATAGCTTGAACCATACGCTAGAGATCCGCACACGCGGCAAGGGCTTGTATCCTTGCACGCGTGAGGTTGCTCAATGGGTAGCGTCGACCAAAGCAGAAACCGGCCTGCTGACGTTGTTTATCCAGCACACTTCGGCCTCGCTGGTGATTCAGGAGAATGCCGATCCCGACGTGGTGCTGGATCTGGCGGATTTTTTCGAACGGCTCGCTCCGGAAAAATACGGATACAGGCATGACACCGAAGGTCCGGATGACATGCCGGCACATATCCGTTCGGCGCTCACCCAAACCAGCTTGTCGATTCCCGTGATCGGCGGACGCATGGCGCTGGGAACCTGGCAGGGAATCTATGTGTTCGAGCACCGGTCGGGGCCTCAGCGGCGAAGCGTTGTGCTTCACTTACAAGCTGACTAAATATTGGCGTAAACCGACCGCTCGAACTCGCCCAGCAGCCCGACCGCTTCCTTATCCACGAACGGCAGGAACTGCATCATAATCACCGCGCAGATCCCGCGCGACGGATCGATCCAGTAAAACGTGTTGTAAACGCCTGCCCACGCCAGGCTCCCGGCAGACCGGCCGCCCGGATACGCGACTTGGTTGATGAGGAAACCCAATCCCCATTTTTCGACCTCGCCGGGTTGTACATCCACGTCACTCGAAAGGTCGGGCTGGAAGCTTTTCAGTTTTCCCGCTCCCAGATCGCCGATCTGGTTGACGCTCATCATCTCAACCGATTTCGCGGTGAGGATTTCGTCCCGCACACCCCCACGACCGTAACGCAGGATCATCTGCATGAACTTGATGTAGTCGGGCGCGGTGGATGTGAGACCTCCCCCTCCATTGAAGGCGGCTGGTTTGGGAGGGATCGCACGCGGAACCTCCTGCAGCGGACCTCCATTCTGCCGCCGCGACTGGCTGACCAGCCGGTCAAACTTGGCGGCCGGAAAAATGAACGTCGTGTCCGTCATTCCCAGAGGGCCCAGAATATTGCGCTGAAAATATTGTTCCAGGTTCAGCCCGCTGACCCTCTCGACTAAGCGTCCGGTCCAATCGGCGCTGTAGCCGTATTGCCAGCGCGTGCCCGGCTCGAACACCAATGGCACCAGCGGTGCGACCACTCCGGGCGGAAGAGGAGCGGTCGCCTGGGTGTACTTAAACATCTCCTCGGACCAGGTGGGATAGGCAAATCCCGAGGTGTGCGTGAGCAGATGGCGCAGGGTGATGGCCTTCGTCGCCGGACGGAGTATCGGTTTGCCGTTGGGCTCAAACCCTTGAATAACGTCCAGCTTGCCGAGCTCCGGAAGATGCCGCGCTACCGGCTCGTCGAGCTTCAACTTTCCGCGCTCGACCAGTTGCATGGCCGCGACCGAAGTGATCGCCTTGGTCATCGAAGCGATCTGGAAAATCGAGTCGGGCTGGATGTCGATGCCGGAGGCCGAATCGCGCTTTCCAAATGACCCGCTGTAGAGGATCCTGTCCTGGGTAGCGACCATCGCGGCGACGCAGGGAATCTTCCTGCGCTCGATGCCTTCGCGAAGCGTGCGGTCGATCGCACCGATGGAGGTGGATGCGCCGAACAGGCCGGGCGCCTGTGAACCAAGCAGAACGATTCCACCGAACTGCCGCCTTGTAAGGTGAGTCATGACTCTACTTGAATAACACAGCCGGCCAAGGGGCGGTAGCCCACTACTCGCTAATCGCGTCCGCGCATGAACTGCTAGAACAGAAGCTTCAAGGCAAACTGAATCTGCCGGGAATTGGTGGTCGTCGCCGTAATCTTGCCGAAGGTCGGATTGGGAACTCCCCCGCCGTTCGCAGTCTGCGCGAATGCGGTCGGAACCGGCAGCGCGAAGTTGGCGTGATTGAGCAGGTTGAAGAACTCGGCTCGGAACTGGAGGCGAACCTGTTCCTTGATGGTCGTCTCCTTCATCACTGCGTAGTCCAGGTTTACAATGCCGGGACCGGCCAGAAAGTCTCTTTGCAGATTGCCCAGCGTGCCGGGCGCTGGCAGACTGAACCCGGACGGATTGGCCCACTGGTTAATGTTGCCGGTCATGATGGTATCCGCGGGCAGGACCAGGTTAGGCCGTTCGCTGCCGGCCACCACATTTCCGGCCTGATCGAATCCTACGGTCACGTTCCACGGCGAGCCGCTCTGCACCTGCAGTCCGCCGCTCATCTGCCATCCTTTGACGAAAATATTTTGATTGAATGGAAACGCGTAAACACCACTAAGCCTGAAAACGTGCGGCCGGTCAAACAGGCATCGTCCGCGATCAAAAGAACCATTCAGAGGGTTCGACCAAGGTATGCCGCCTTCCAGTCCATACGTGCCGGATGCGTTGTCCATGCACTTTGACCACGTATAAGAAAGCTGGGACTGTAGACCGTGCGCGAAGCGCCGGTTTAGCCCAACCTGCAAAGAGTTGTAACTCGAATCGGCCACGGGCGCCTCGCTGCTTAGTGCCGCTCCAGCCGGGTTGAGACGGGGGTTGCTAATGATGCCAACGGCTGCCGGTCCCTTGGGTACGCCGAAGGTCTGGACACCGTTTACCAGAGTCGGCAGCACTGGATTGATGTCGCGGGCGCCATATAAGTGCAAACCTCGCGAGCCAACGTAGCCCACGGTCAAAGTTGTGGACTCGAGCAGCTGCCGCTGAATATTGAAATTCCACTGATACATTTCGGGGGTCACGTCGGTATTATAGTCCACTCCCACGAGCTGCGCAGGTGGCGGCAGCGCGCCTGGGAACGGATTGGGGAATTGGGGCAAGGGGACAAAAGCGAGGGCGTAAGGGGGATTGAAATAATAGCCCGACGCGTAGCTGCGCGCGCGAATCGGGTTATAAAAGATGCCGAACCCCGCGCGAATCGCGGTCTTATGATCGCTGAAAGGATCGTAGGCGATACCAATTCTGGGATCAAAATTCCTCACCGAGGGATTGGATGCGAACACGTTTGGTACTTTCTGGAACTTTCCAAAAGGCGGATTGATGAGGGTGTTGAGCGTGTGCACGTTGGTGGTGGGATTGGTCACAAACTCATAGCGGAGGCCGACGTTCACCGTCAAATTGCGCAGCGCCTTCCACTCATCCTGGATATATCCGTCCACTTCGATTTCACGGAAGTCGCGATAGGAATCCGTGAACCCCGGTTCGGGTCCCTGGAAGAGGTTCGGAGAGCCTTGTAAGAAGGCGGTCAGGCCAGGAAAGCTATAGAAACCGCCCCACCATCCCTGTTGCTGGAAGTTGCTTTGGACGCGGCTGAAGAATCCGCCGAACCGCAGGTTATGCGCCCCGTGAGTCCAAATTACATCGTCTCCCACAGGGAATTTGTTTTGCACTTCCAGAAGCGGGGCGAAGATGCTCGTCCCGAGCGATGCCAGGCCGGTGACGTTCACTCCGCCGTTCTGCCCGCGCTCGGGAAAGAAATTCAGCGCGGAAGCCTGATCCGGATTGGCCTGCGTATCGGTTTCGCGGGTCCGGGTGAAGCTGAAGCGCAACAGGTTCACCAGCGTCGGTGAAATCACCCGCCGCCACTCGATGGTCGCGAATTGGTTGCGGGTCGCGCCTATTTCCGGCCAGCGGGGAGGCAAGGGCGATCCAAGAAAAGGCAGCGTGGTATCGCCGCGATCCCGTACGTAGCGCACATATAGCGAATCCTTGCTCGACAGGTTGTAATCGACCCGCGCCAGAAGATAGTTTTCCGTACCGGTTTGCGTGTCCGCTTCCGCGATAGAGCCGACTCCGCCCCCTAAGGTCGTAGTGGGAAGCGGGTACAGCGTCAGAAGCGGAGCGATCTTCGGGTTGACGCCCACGCTGACACCGTTGACGATTCCGTTATGGGCGTTGGCGTCGGGGACCAGCGCGATCACGGTCTGGCCCAAGGAGTTGCGTAGCTCTTCGTCGTTGACGAAGAAGAAAAGCTTGTCCTTCTTGATCGGGCCGCCCAGGCTGCCACCGAACTGGTTCTGACTGAACGGAGCCTTAGGAGCACCATTCGCATTTTCGAAAAAGTTAGCGGCGTCCAATGCGCTGTTGCGCACGAATTCATAACCGGAGCCATGAAAAGCGTTGGTGCCCGACCTGCTGACTGCGTTCACCACCGCGCCGTTGCCGCCAAACTGTGCGCTATAGGTATTCGTCAGGAGCGAAAACTCCGCGATCGCTTCGATGCCGAGCGTCGTGCCCATGACGCCCGATCCGGACCCGTGTGCCCAGAAACCCTGAATATCGGTGTTGTCCAGAAGATACGCCTGACCCTCCGACCGCGCCCCGGAAACGCTAAAGTTGTTCTCGACGCCGTATAGGAGATTTCGGCCGCCGTTTCCGATTTGCGTCCCCGACGACACTCCAGGCGCCAGCGAGACCAGGTCCGTGAAGTTGCGTCCGTTCAGTGGGAGGTCGTTGATTTGCTTCTGCTCCACATAGGAAGCTACCGACGACGAGAGGGTATCCACCTGCGAAACCTGGGATTCCACGGTTACCGCCTGCTGGGTCTGCCCAACCATCATAGAAAAATCGACGACCGTCTGCGCGCCGACGGTCAGCGTGATGCCGGTGTGAACTACCGTTTGAAAGCCCGGCGCGGACGCTTGCGCTTCATAATTTCCGACGGGAAGTTCCACAATGGAATAGCGGCCCTGAGCATCGGCGGGCGTCTGCTGCACCTGGCCGGTCGCGACGTTCTTCACCTGAACCGAAGCCTTCGGAATGACGGCGCCGGAGGAATCCATCACCGTCCCGGAGACCGCGCTGGTAGAGCCCTGCGCGTTCAACCGGCCGGGCATAGCGAATCCAAACACCAGCAGCGCGCCCGCCACACAAGCGCAACGCCCACGACCACAAGATTCTAAAGTCATCGAACCGCCTTTCCCCCTCAAAGGACACTATCCCTGCCGTCCGGCGAAGTCAAGGGCAACTTCGTGATAATTCCCATCAATCGAGATGATAGCCGTGCGAACGGCAAGTCTGCTTGCGAGCACTGACGGATGAGAATATTTTTCGGTGGGCGGAAATTTCTCCCCGCCCGGATCGGTAAGAATGCGGCTCCCGCTGCGGGGCGTCTGTGCGCGCACGACCGGGGCGCGCGAGCATCCGATGCATTCAGACAACTTATTTTGGTTCGAGCCTCGCTGAGAGTGATGGCCCGCCAAATGCAATCTCGGCAGGTCCCCCAAGTAGTTTCAGCGCGTCCTTAAGAAGTGAGTGAATCATCTTGTACGATCCACGCTACACCCAAACTCTGTCCGAAGATGAGCGCCAGAGCCTGATACTCGAGCATCTGCCGCAGGTCCACGCGCTGGCGCGCAGAATTCACGGCCGCCTGCCCAAGAGCGTACACCTGGACGACCTGGTATCCACCGGTATCGTGGGCTTGATCTCGGCGATCGACCGCTTTGACCCGTCGCGCCACGTCCACCTGCGAGCCTATGCGGAGCACAAGATCAGAGGAAGGATATTGGACAGCCTTCGCGGTCTGGATTGGGCGCCCCGCACCCATCGCAGGCGCGCGAGGCAAATCCACACGGCCATCGCCGCTCTGGAACAACGGGTCCATCGGGCGCCCACGGAGCCAGAGATTGCCGCCGAACTCGGCATTCCACTCGATCGCTATCGCCAGTGGCAGGTGCATGTTCGCGGGCTGAACCTCGGAAGGTTGGAGCCGAACGAATTTGCCGATCCCGAGAAATGCGACCTGCTCCGCTTCCTTTCCGGGGATCCGAGCGAGCTGCCCTCCGCGGTACTCGAACGGAGTGAACTGCGGCGCGCCCTGGCTGCGGCGATCTCCAGACTTCCGGAGATCCATCAAACCGTCATCGGCTTGTACTACCGCGACGAAATGAAGCCCCGCGAGATATCGAAGATCACCGGCCTGCATGAGTCGCGAATCTCCGGGATCCGATCGCGAGCGATCCTTCAGCTCCGGACCTGCATGGCCAGACTTTGGCCCGCCGGCGCACGCCGAAAGGCAGGGGCTGCTCCATAACGGCTACAATCTGTACGAGGAATAATCTATGGCTTGCGGATTCCCGATTCAGAGAGTGGCCATCGCCTGCATCGCTCTCGCGGGCTTGCCTGCCTTCGCGCAGACTGACATCAAGGCGGCGGTGCTGAAGCATTTGAAGACCTCGCGCGATTTCACGCTGAAGGTGGCGGATCAGATGCCGGAGGCGGATTACGGCTTTAAGCTGACGCCTCCGCAGATGAGCTTCGCGGAGCAGATCACGCATCTCGCGCAGGAGCAGGCCGGGTTTCTGGCTCCGTTTTCGAACGAAAAGTACAACCCCGGGAAGCCGGCGTCCATGAACAAGAAGGACGTGCTGGCGTACGTGCGCCAGGCGTTTGATAGCTCGATCGACAGAGTGTCCAAGCTGACCCCCGCGCAGATATCGAAGACTTACATGAGCGATGAGGGGACCATGACCGGTTTAGAACTGCTCATGTTCATGCTGGACCACACCACGCACCATCGGGCCTCGGCGGAGATGTACCTGCGCGCCAAGGGGATCACTCCGGCGGAATATCAATTCTGACGCGCCCTTAGGGAACGTTACTGCACGAAGCGCCGATCCCGCTTCAGAATCGCCGGGACATCCAGGTCGTCGAACAGCTCGGTCGATCCGTTGGCATGCGCGGCCGCGGCCATCGGCGGCTCGTCGTATTCGGGATGCTGCGGCTCGGGTGCGACTTCCACCGGGACCGGCTCGGCATGCAGAGGCTCCGGCGCGGCAGCCTCCATCACTAGCTCCGGACGAGGCGGCTCTGCGCGCAGCGGCTCGGGAACATGCTCTGTGATCACCGTGGTGGTCCGCGGACGCCGTGTGATCGTCGGCAGTCCGGCGCGTTCGAAGCCCGTGGCGATCACTGTGACCTTCACCTCATCGCCCATGGCCTCATTCAGCACCACGCCGAAATTGATTTCGACGTCTTCGTTGCAGGCGGCGTCGCGAATCAGAGTGCAAGCCTTGTTCACCTCATGCAAGCCGAGGCTGCGCGAACCGGTGATATTCACCAGCACTCCGCGCGCGCCGCGCACGCCGCCTTCATCGAGCAGCGGGCACCCGATGGCTTTCTCGGCCGCCGACGCAGCCGCATGCGGACCGCTGGCAGTGGCGGTGCCCATCATGGCGTACCCCATGCCGACCATGATGCTGCGGATATCGGAGAAATCGCGATTCACCAGACCGGGCGTCGTGATGATGTCGCTGATGCCCTGCACCGCTTGCCGCAGAACGTCGTCCGCCAGCCGGAACCCGTCGAAGATGCTGATGTCCGGCGACGCCTGATCGAGCAAGCGGTCGTTCGGAATGGCGATGACCGTATCGGCTACGCCGCCGAGTTCGGCCAAGCCCTGATCGGCCTGCTTGCGCCGCTTGGATCCTTCGAACGCAAACGGCTTGGTGACCACGGCTACGGTGAGTGCGCCCAGTTCTTTCGCCAGCGACGCCACCACGGGCGCGGCTCCCGTCCCGGTACCGCCGCCCAGACCGGCGGTGACGAATACCATGTCGGCGCCTTCCAGAAGATCGATGATTTTTTCGGTGTCTTCCAGGGCGGCTTGCCGGCCGACGGAGGGATCCGATCCGGCGCCCAGGCCGTTGGTGATCTTCGATCCGATCGCCAGCTTGCTCGCGGCCGGCGAGGAAGCCAGGGCTTGCACATCGGTATTCAGGACGCAGAACTCGACTCCCACGAGTCCCTCCTGCAGCATGCGCGCGACGGCGTTGGAGCCGCCTCCGCCCACGCCGAAGACCCGGATACGCGTCCGGGGCGCGACTTCCTCCTGGATCACGAACTTCAATGCATCGAGTGCCATGGAATTCTCCCTCTGTACCTGTACCTTCTTCTTGGCTCGTGGCCCGCTTTTTAAAGGCAATTCGCTCATCGCATCACCAATCCCGTCATCGCATGACTAGGCCCATGAGGCCCCGGCTTCGGCTCTGCGGCGGCTGGTGCACCTTCAACTTTGCCGAATACATCGCCAGGCCCGCGGCCGTTGCCCATACGGGGCTGCGCAGCTCCTCGGGCCAATCTCCGATCCCTTTCGCGAAGCCCAGGCACGCTGTGCAGTCCAGCTTCTTCTCCGCCATATCCCACATACCGGGCAGCATCGCGCCGCCGCCGGTGAGCAGGACTCCTTCGAGCAGGTTCCGGTCCATCCCGGCGCGCTGGATCTCGGCGCGCACGAAACCGAACAATTGGTCGGCGCGCGCATCCAGGACCTCAATCAGTTCACTGCGGCGCCCTTCCCGGGCCGGGCGGCCCTCCGCCGAGGGGATCTCGATCAGTGTCGACTCGGAGGTCAGGCCCTGCATGGCGCAGCCGTACTGCTGCTTGAGGCTTTCGGCGTCATCGTAATCGACCTTCAGCATCCACGCGATATCGCGAGTGAAATGATCGGCCGTGACCGGAAGACTGGACGCCAGGACCAGTTTTTCGCCGTCGTAGACCACCAGGCCGCTCGATTCCAGACCGATTTCGACCAGCGCCACGCCGCGCGCGCGTTCTTCCGGTCCCACGCAGGCGTAAGCCGCGGCCATCGGCTCAAACACGGTTTCTTCGACCGGCAGATGCGCCAGGTGCGCCGAGGCGATCAGCGCCTGGTGCTCCTGCACGGAACCGGTGATCAGATGGACATTGGCTTCCAGGCGCGAGCACACTCCCCTGGTCGGCTTGCGGAATCCGGCGCGCCCGTCCAGGATAAAATCCTGCGGAGCGACGTGCAAAACCATCCGGTCGCGCTCGAGCGCAACGTCCGCGCCGAGTTCCACCGCGTAACTGAGGTCGTCCTGATCGATTTCGCGGGGACGCCCAAACTCGTATAGTCCGCGGCCGTGGGCGCCTTGAATCGAGCGTCCTCCGATACCCAGCGTGGCCGACTCCACGGAGATTTTCGCGCCCCGCTCGGCGTCGGCGACGGCGGCTCGAATGGATTCGGCGACGGCGTCCTGATCGGTAATGCGTCCTTTGGTCCAGCCGCCGGAAACGGCCAGCCCGTAGGACACACAGCGGAGCTGATCGCCTTCAAGCGCGCAGATCACGCAGCGCGTGCGCGAGCTTCCAACATCCAGACCGACCGCGAGTTGTTGCTTGCCAGACATACTTATAAAACCACCCTGCTTACTCCACCACCGTAATGCGATCTTCCAGGCGCAAATCCAGTACCGCCGCACCGGGCAGGCGCTGCTCAATCTGCGAATAATGACTCAGGAAATTCCCGTACCGGGCTTTGAAGTTGCGGTCTCCCAGCAACAAAGTGAGGAAGCGCCCGTCGTAGGGCTGCGAAATCTTCAGATTGTCGCCATCGGACACGTCGACTTCGGAAATGTTGGCCATGGCATCGCCCAGATCCGCGATCAGGCGGAGCATGCGCTGCACGCCCTCGCGGCGCTTCGCAACCGGGTCCGACGAACGCACGCCCGCCAGTACGGGAAGCTTGAAGCGGTCGGTGGCCGGAGGAAGTATCACTCCCGCCGCATCGATGAGCCCGAAGCGCGAAGCGTTGGTACGGACGAACGCGACTGGTGTGCGCTCCTGCACCCGGACAATCACGCGATTCGGCCAGACGCGCGCGACCGAGGCTTCCCGGACCCAGGCCACCTCGCGGATCGCATCGCGGCGCTCGGCAAGCGGGATCAGGTAGACGCTGACACCCTCATCGTCGGCGAAAATCTTTTCGATCGCGGGGCGGGAAGCGTGCGCCGCACCGGTAATCTGGAGCGAGGAATCGTCATCGGGACCGCCGAGCGCGAAGCGGGGATCCATGATCAGGAACTGCTCGACGAGGTGGAGCGCGAACAGGACCGCACTTAGAGCCACCGCCGCTGAGACGAAGGTGGCGATCAGCCGTGGGGTGGAGAATCGGCGCGGACGCGAAGAGTTCGCGGCAGCCGGCTTCGCCGCAGGCTTATGGGGCGCGGGCCGTGCGTCTTCTTCCAACCCCGGCAGCACACCCGTTCCTTCGTAGGATTTACGAGCCACGTTAACGCCCGCTCCTTAGTCTCTCGACGATCTTGTCGCCGGCCTGGGAGACGCTGCCCGCACCCAGCGTGACAATCGCGTCACCCGATTCCGCGGCTCGAAGAACCGACTCAATGCCCGTTTCCATGCTCCCGGCGTATACCGCGCCGCGGTGGCCAAACGTCTGCAAACGTTCCACCAGTCCTTGCGCGCTTACACCCTCGATCGGCGGCTCCGAGGCTGCATAAATATCGATCACGTGCACGGTGTCGGCCTGATGAAAGGCGCGGGCGAAATCGTCCATCAGCGCCTGCGTCCGGGTATAGCGATGCGGCTGGAAAAGAACGTGAATGCGGCGATAATGGCACGCCCGGGCGGCCGCCAGGGTCGCGCGAATCTCCGTAGGATGGTGGCCGTAGTCGTCGATCACCGTGACGCCGCGCTCGGCGCCGCGTACCTGGAACCGGCGGTCGACGCCGCTGAACCCCGCCAAAGCCTCGCGGATCGTCTCGATGGGGATTTCGAGCTCCAGCGCGATGGCCACGGCCGCCGTTGCATTGCTCACGTTGTGCGCGCCCGGAACGTGCAGCTGGAAACATCCCAGATCGCGGACCTCGTTGAGACGGCTGTGGACCAGGTGGAATTCGCTGGCCATGTGGCCCAGGGAACTCGAGGTAATTCGCACATCCGCCTGCGCGCTGGCGCCGTAAGTGACCACGCGGCGGTTGATTCGCGGCAGAATCCACTGGACGTTTTCATCGTCCAGGCATAAGACAGCCGCTCCGTAGAACGGGACGCGATTGACGAATTCCACGAACGCCCGGCAAATCTCTTCGAGGTCTTTGTAGTGATCCAGGTGCTCGCGATCGATGTTGGTCACGACGGCCAGAATCGGGGCCAGCTTCAGGAATGAACCGTCGCTCTCGTCGCTCTCGACCACCAGGTAGTCGCCGACGCCGACGCGCGCGTTGGAGCCGCGCAGCACGGCGGCGCGCCCGCCCACCATGACGGTCGGATCGAGGCCCGCATGAATCAGAACGGCCGCCACCATCGAAGTCGTCGTGGTTTTTCCATGGCTTCCGGCGACAGCGATGCCGAACTTCAAACGCATTAGCTCAGCCAGCAGCTCGCCGCGCGGAATCACGGGAAGCCCGAGACGCCGCGCCTCGACCACTTCAGGATTGTCGGGGCGAACCGCAGAGCTGACCACGACCGCATTCGCGCCCGCGACGTTGGCCGCCGCGTGCCCTTCGTGAATGACCGCTCCGAGTATCGTCAGACGTTCGGTGATCGGCGAAAGTTTCGCGTCGGAACCACTGACGCGATAGCCCAGTTCGAGGAGGACCTCGGCCAATCCGCTCATGCCGATTCCACCGATACCGACGAAGTGGACAGGCTGAGGCTTGAAAAACATTTTAATAATGTATTGTTTCGGCTTTTCGACGCGGTGTCAATACCGCCGAAGCGACATTGCTCACTGGAACGACTCCAACACATCGGCCGCGCGACGCGCTGCGCCCGGCTTCGCGAAACTTCTGGCAGCTTCGCCCATCCCATGGAGCAGATCCGGACTCTGGGACAGGCGTGAAACTTCTTCGACCAAACGTTGTCCGCTGAACTCCGCATCCAGCACCATGCGAGCGGCCCCGATGCGCTCCATCGCTTCGGCGTTGCGCAGCTGATGCTGATCGGCGGCGGTGGGCAGAGGCACCAAAATAGACGGCTTGCCCGCGGCCGCCAGTTCGCTGACCGTGCTCATGCCCGCGCGGCTGACGACGATGTCCGCCGAGGCGAATGCCGCGGGCATATCGGCAAGAAACGGCGAGATCTCGCCGTCGATTCCCGACGTCTGGAACTCCGGCGCCAGTTGCTCGTACGCCTGCGGCCCGGTTTGATGAATGAGCCGCACGGGGGTGTGCCCCCAGAGCGGCCAGCTTTCCTGAACTGCGCGATTCAGCGTCCGCGAGCCCTGGCTGCCCCCGGTGATTAATACGGTCAGCGGGTCGCCTGTGCGCCTGACCGGAAGCGCAAAGAATTCTTCGCGCACGGGCATTCCGGTGACCTCCGTCACGGACTCCGGGAACCAGCGCGCCGTCTCGGGGAAGCTCACCAGGGCGCGCGCCACAAACCGCGCCAGCTTGCGATGCGTGAACCCGGGGATCGCGTTCGGCTCCATCACCACCACCGGCACGCGTTTCCAGAGAGCCGCCAGCAACACGGGACCTGCCACAAACCCTCCCATCGAGAAAACCGCCGCGGGGCGATCGCGATCGAGCACGCGGGAAGCAGTCCAAACGCTGAACGGCAGTTCCGCCAGCGTGATTAACATCCTGCGAAAACCCACGCGCTGCAGGCCGCCGATTTCGATCCACTCGATCGGGAAACCCTCGGCTGGCGCGAGTTTCGCTTCCAAACCGCGCCGCGTTCCGATGAAGCGAACAGCGTGCCCCCTCGCGCGCAGCTCGCGCGCCACGGCAAGAGCCGGCATCACGTGGCCGCCCGTGCCTCCGCCCGCCATCACGAAGGACGCCGGCTTGGAATCTGCTTTCATCCCTCATGTTCACTCACGCTTAGGAGCATCCCAAGGCAAGTCAGCGTGCTGAGCAGGGAGCTGCCGCCCAGGCTGATCATCGGCAAAGGAAACCCTTTGGTCGGCCCCATGTCCAGAACCACGCTGATATTCATGAACGCCTGGACTACGATCGCGACGGTCACGCCCAGAGCCAGATACTTGCCGAAATCGTCGCGAGCCAGTACGAACAGGCGCGCGCCACGCCACAGGATCACGATGAATCCGGCCAGAACTGCCGTGGTGCCCCACAAGCCCAGTTCCTCGCCGATCGTGGCGTAGATAAAATCGCTGTCGGGTTCCGGCAGGAACATCAGCTTCTGTTTCCCCTGCGTGAGACCGACCCCCAGTACGCCGCCGGTTCCCACGGCAATCTTGGACTGGAGCGCCTGATAACTGGCATCATGAACGGTGGTCGACCTTTGGATCCAGGCATGGAGGCTTCCCCGAGTGTCGAGCATCTCGATCTTGGTGTAATTCGGATCGACGTATGCGATCACCCGCTGCAGCCGGTAGGGACTTGAAATGATGGCGGCAACACCGAGTACGGCCGCGATCGCCCCAGCTCGGATCATATATTTTTTCTCCAGGCCCGCTACCCAGAAGACGATGACCGCAGTAATCACCGGGACCATAGCCGTGCCCAGGTCGGCGACCACCACCACGCCGGCCAGCATCGCCACCGCCACGAATGCTTGCTGCAAGGTGCGGCGATCGTTGATCACGCGCGCCCGCCGGTCGAGAAAGTAAGCCAGAAAGACGATTAAAGCCGGTTTGGCGAATTCGGAAGGCTGGAACGAGCCGATACCGGCGAAGCGAAACCAGCGATGGCGCGAGCCGAAGAAGTACACCATCACCAGCAGCCCCAACACGATTCCCAGTCCGGAAAAAGCCCATGCCGGCGTGTTCAGCCGCCTGTAATCCATGCGCTTGAAGTACATCAGTACGAAGAACGATACCAGGGCCCAACCCAACTGGCGGACCGCGAAATAATACGGAGCGGCGCCGTTGCGAAGCTCGGCAATGGCGCTCGACGCGCTGTAGACCATCACCAGGCCGAACGCGACCATCGCCAGAATGGTCAGGAACAGGATCCAGTCAGTCTTGAGTCTTGCCATTAGCTCTTTCCCGGCTCTTTCGTCGACAGTGCGGTCACGAGACGCTTGAATTCCCGGCCGCGGTGTTCAAAATTCTCGAATTGATCGAAGCTGGCACAAGCGGGAGCCAGCAGGACGGTGTCTCCGGTGCGCGCAGACGCGTGGGCATGGCGAACAGCGCCTTCCAGCGTCCCGCACTTCACTATCGAGACTGCTCCGTGTATATGATTTTCAATTTTATCGGCAGCCGCGCCAATTAACAAGGCTCCGCGCGTTTTTTCTTTCATCGCCGCGGCCAGAGGACGATAATCGCTGTTCTTGTCCTTGCCGCCGAGGATCACCCACAGTCCACCCTCGAACGCCGCCAGCGCTTTGAGCGTGGCATCCACGTTGGTGGCTTTGGAATCGTTGTACCAGGCGACGCCATCGAGGTCGCGTACGAATTCGAGCCGGTGCTCGACGCCCGGGAAACTCATGACGGCCGTACGGATCTGCTCGTGGGTGGCGCCGGCCAGCCGCGCCATAATCGCCGCAGCCATCGTGTTTTCAAGGTTGTGGACCCCGCGCAGCGGAACTTCCTCGGATGCCATCAGCGGCGATTCGTCCAGCATGATTACTTCTCGCTTGTGAGATACACCACCGAGAATCCATAGCGAGAAGGCGCGGTAGGCGCCCGGCTCCGCCTTGCTCGTCGAACTGAAGAACATAGACTTCGCCGCAGTGCGTCCCGAGTAGCCGCTCGTCACGGGGTCGTCCGCGTTCAGCACCGCGAAATCATCCGCCCGCTGGTTCTCGAACAGCCGAGCCTTGGCGGCCGCGTACTTCTCGAACGTATAGTGGCGATCCAGATGATCGGGAGTCACGTTCAGGGCTGCGCCGATGTGCGCTCTGAACGATGAACCGGACAAAGAAAGAGTCTCGAGCTGGAAGCTCGACAACTCCAGCACGTTCCATTGCCCTGCGCGGGAGGTTCGCACCATGGAAGCCGGCGGAGTGCCGATGTTGCCGCCCACCTGCACCGGAATCCCGCTGGCTTTGAGAATATGCCCGGTCATCGCCGTCGTCGTGGTCTTGCCGTTCGATCCCGTGATGCCGATGATTTCGCCCTTCAGAAACCAGCTCGCTAGCTCCAGATCGCCGACTACGGGGATTCCCTTCGCTCGAACCGACTGCAAGAGATCCAGGTCGGCGGGCACGCCCGGCGAGAGCACCACCAGGTCCGCATCCTCGAACGCAGCGGAATCCTGCCGCTGGACGGACACGCCCAACTCGACCAGTTTCGGGTTTGACGCTACGGACTGATCGACAGCCGTCACCCGCGCTCCCTGTTCCATCAACAACTCCACGGCCGCGACGCCGCTGCGCGCCATCCCGACCACAACTGCCCGCGCACCTTCTACCTTCATCGAAGTTTCAACGTGGTGAGTGCGAACAAGGCCAGCAGCAGTCCGGCGATCCAGAAACGGATGATCACCTTGGATTCAGCCCACCCCAACTGTTCGAAGTGATGATGCAGCGGGGCCATCTTGAAAATTCGCTTCCCCCGCAACTTAAAGCTGCCGACCTGGAGGATGACCGACAGAGCCTCCAGCACATACACGCCTGCGATGAACGGCAGCAGCAGCTCCTGCTTCAACAACACCGCGACGGTTCCCAGTCCCCCGCCGAGCGCCAGCGATCCTACGTCTCCCATAAAAACCTCCGCGGGATGCGCATTGAACCAGAGGAAACCGAGTGACGCGCCGGTCATCGCCGCGGAAAATACAGCCAGCTCGGCAGCATCGCGCGGGCGAGACAACTCGAGATAGCGCGCAAAATCTGCATTGCCTTCGAGATACGCCAGTACAGTCATGGCTCCGGCGGCGATCAGCATCAAGCCGATCGCCAGGCCGTCCAGGCCATCCGTAAGATTCACCGCATTGGATGCGCCGACCAGGATCAATGCCACGAACGCGAAGAAGAAACTGAACGCCAGCGGATAGGTCCAGGGATTGGCCAGCCAGGGATGAATCAGCAGATCGGGCTTGAAATCCTTGAAAAATGGCACGTTAATTTCCGTGGTATAGACGCGCTTCGCGTTCATCGCCAGGAGCAGCACTCCCACAATAATGGCCGCTACGATCTCCAGGGCAAATTTCTGGCGCGCGGTGAGTCCCAGGTTGCGCCTGCGTTTTATTTTGGCGTAGTCGTCCCAGAATCCGATGGCCCCGAAGGTGACCAGCCCAGCCAGGGCGACCCACACGGCGGGCACGTCCAGCTTTGCCCAGAGCAGCGTTGAAATCACAATCGCGGCGCAAATCAGCAGGCCGCCCATAGTCGGGGTTCCGGCTTTCTTTTGATGCGATTGCGGTCCATCTTCGCGGATGTGCTGCCCGATCTGGAATTTGCGCAGGCGTGCGATGAACCACGGACCGAAGAGGACGAAAATCGTCACCGCGGTCAAACTCGCCATAGCCGTACGAAAGGTCGCGTACTGAAAAATTCGAAAGGGCGAAAAATAGTGGAACAGGTGTTCGTATCCGAGCCAGTAAAACATGGATCAGGCCCTCCCGCCTTCCGGCGAGGCGAGAAACTGCTCCAGGGCGCGCTCCACGTGAACACCGCGCGAGCCCTTAAATAAGACCGCATCACCGGGCTGCGCGAGCGAGCCCACTAGTTGGCCGGCTGGGACCGGATCGTCGAAAAAAAATGCGGCGTCGGCCCGAAGGCCGGATCGCTTGGCTGCGTCCAACATATAACAGGCCGCGCCGCGTAGTCCGACGAGCACATCGATTCCGCACTCCGCTGCGTAGTTGCCCACGTCGCGATGAAGCGGCTCAGCCCAGCGGCCGAGTTCGAGCATCTCCCCCAGAACCGCGATCCGGCGGCGTGCCGGAGTATCGCGCAGCACCGCGAGCATGGCCCGCGCCGCGTCTGGATTGGAGTTGTAGCAATCGTTAAAAATGAGAATTCCCTGGTGCTGGAGCCGCTCGCCGCGCATTTTTCCAGGCTGGATATTGCGGACCCGGTCCGTCAGGCGATCGGGAGGGATTCCGAATATTCCAGCAACCGCGATCCCCGCAAGGAGATTGGACACGCTGTGCCGGCCGGTCAGCGGACTTTCAAAGCGGGTCGCGCCCACGCGAAACGTCACGCCGGCTTCGGAAAATTTGACGTCCTCGGCACGTACCGTCGCCTTTTCGGATTCGCCAAAGGTGACCACTGGACCGGCGTGCGAGGTCGAGAAAGCCGCGACGCGCGGGTCGTCCTCGTTTAGAACAGCGGTTCCATCGTCGGGTAGCGCCTCAATCAGCTCGCGTTTGGCGGCGGCGATACCGTCAATCGAATCGAAGCTTTCGATGTGCGCCCAACCAACGTTGGTGACCACTCCTACATTGGGTTTGGCGATTTCAGCCAGCGCACGAATCTCGCCCGCGTGATTCATCCCCATTTCGAGCACCACCACCCGGGCCTGCTCGTCCATCCGCACCAGGGACAGCGGTAGCCCGACGTGGTTGTTCAGGTTTCCCTCGGTTTTGGACGTCTTGAATCCCTCGGACAACATCTCCGCGATTACATCCTTAGTAGTGGTTTTCCCGGCGCTCCCCGTGACGCCGACCACGTCTCCACCCCATTCCCCGCGCGCCGCCGATGCCACTCTTTGCAACGCCGTCAGCGAATCCTCGACCCTCAAAACCGGTCCGCCTTCGACCTGGCGATCCACAACGACCCCTACCGCGCCTTCCGCCAGCACCTCGGCGACGTAGGCATGCCCATCATGATTCGGCCCGCGCAAGGCGAAATACAGGTCGCCGGGACGCAGCGTGCGTGAATCGACACTCCAGCCGGTCACCAGAGCATTCGATTCCGTCGTCAGCCCGAGTTGTGCCGCCACCCACCTCAGCGGCTTGTTCATTCTGACTTCTGACTCCTGTAACCAAATGATCTGAGAACCTCGCGCGCCGTTTCTCGATCGTCGAAATGAATCGTGCGGTCCTTCAGAATCTGATACGTTTCGTGACCCTTGCCCGCGAGCAGCACGACATCTCCCGGCTCGGCTTCCTGGATCGCCAGTTGAATCGCCTTGCCGCGGTCGGGTTCGGCGACGTGCCGCGTATCGAAGCGGCGTAAACCGACCATCGCGTCGTTCATGATCGCCAGGGGGTCTTCCGAACGCGGATTATCCGAGGTCAGCACGACAAAATCGCTCAGCTCGGCCGCGGCCATGCCCATCAGCGGGCGCTTGCTGCGGTCGCGGTCGCCGCCGCAGCCGAACAGGGTGATTACCTTGCCCTTGGCCAGACTTCTGGCCGTCTGAATCGCGTTGCGCAGCGCGTCATCCGTGTGGGCGTAATCAATAGCCACCAGGAAGGATTGACCCTCGTCGACCGCTTCGAATCGGCCCGGAACCGCGCGGCAGGCGGCGATCGCACCTGCCATCGCATCGAGATCCAGGCCATAACTCAACCCGGCACCCAGAGCGGCCAGGATATTCGATACGTTCACGCGCCCCAACAACGGTGATTCCACTTTCGCACGCCGCCCGGACCAGCTCACATCGAAAGCCAAGCCCGTGAACCCGGAGACAATATTCTCCGCCCGCAAGCCGCCTGTTTCCGAGACCCCGTACCAGATCGTGCGCGAGCCAGGATCTTCCGGCTGCATGGTTTTAGACACCGGGTCGTCGGCATTCAGCACGGCCCATCGAGGACCCGGTTGGCCTGGGCTTATAGGAGTGAACAACTGCCGCTTGGCCGAACCGTACTCTTCCATGGTCTTGTGAAAGTCCAGGTGGTCGCGGGTCAGATTAGTAAAGACGGCGGTATGAAATTGGAACCCGTACACCCGCCCGAGCGCGAGGGCGTGAGAGGAGACCTCGGTGATCAGGTGGGTGCCGCCGCGCGATTCCAGCTCTGCCGCGAACCGCATGATATCCAGCGATTCGGGCGTGGTATTCGGCGACGGCCGGACGTCCCCCGCGAGCCGATACTCGATGGTCCCGATGAGTCCCGTGACTTTACCGGCCGCCCGCAAAAGAGTTTCGATCAGGTACGCGGTCGTGGTCTTGCCGTTGGTCCCGGTGATTCCCGTGAACAACACGCGTTCATCAGGGTGGCGATAGAAGTTCCGCGCGGCTGTAGCCAGCGCGTGGCGGCCATGCTCAACGTGAATCCATGTGCCCCCGGCGCCCCCGGCTCCCGCGATCTCGACAGGCTGGGGCAATTCACTGACGATCGCGACCGCACCCTTAGCCAGAGCGTCTTGCGCAAACTGGCCGCCATCGACCCGAGACCCGGCGAATGCAAAAAACACAAAACCCTTCCCTACCCGCCGCGAATCGTACTCCAGACCTGTTACTTCAAGACCGGCCAGCTCCGGCGTGAGCGCTTCGCGGAGCGTCACTCCCGCCAGCAGCTCGCTGAGCTTCATCGCCCGAGTTGAACCCGCACCAGCGCGTGTGGACGAATGGGCGTCCCAGGCGGAGGATCCTGGCTCCGCGCCAGCCCGCTGCCGTGAACTTCCACCGGGAAACCGGCGGCTGCCGATTCCTCCAGTACGGACCGCAGCGATTTTCCCGAGAAATCGGGAGTGCGCGACCCGCCCGACATCCCCGTACTCGCGGTTAAAAAAGGCCGCCGGTCCGGGGAGGATGTCTCAGCCGAAGCTGAAGCGTCCTCTCGAACCGGCGGCGGAGTGACGGAGGATACAGGTCGTTGTCCGGGCGGCGCAAATAGCCCCGCCTTCTTGGATAAATCGCCGGATAAATCATTGGATGCGTCTTTAGACGAATCGCTCTTGCGCGCGAGCTTGGTGTCGCTCTCCGGAAGATCTTTGGGCACATCCAGCATCCGCAGCGCGTCCATGGCAACTTCGCGGAAAACCGGAGCGGCCACGGGTCCGCCATAACCGGCGCTGCCGCCGGTGGTGTGGTTCAGCGTCACGGCGATCACGATTTGCGGATTGGCCACCGGCGCGAATCCCAGGAAACTCGCGTTGTAATTATGGGTGTAGACATGCGCCTTGACGTCGTAGATCTGCGCCGAACCCGTTTTTCCACCGGAAGTGTAGCCCTTCAGACTCGCGAGTCCGCGGCCGGTGCCCCGCAGAACCACTCCTTCCATCAACTGGCGCATGGTGATGGCGGTCTCCGGACGCAGAATCCGAACCGGCGGCTCGATGGGAATCCGCTGCAGCGGCTGTCCCGGTTTTTGACGGGCGATCACTAGCCGGGGCTTCACCTTCAGGCCGCCATTAGCGACCACCGCTCCCGCCACGGCCAGTTGCAAAGAGGTCACGCTGACTTCGTGGCCCATGGCCAGGGACCCGATCGAGGTCGCCATCCAATCCTTTACATCCCGCAGGTTGCCCGATGATTCACCCGCCAGCTCGATTCCGGTCTTCTGGCCGAATCCGAACAGCCTCTGGTATTTGTAGAGCGGCCGCTCACCGGTCTTCAGGGCGATTTGAATGGCGCCGATGTTGCTCGATTTCGCCAGCACATCCGCCGCGCTCAAGATCGAGTAGCTATGAGTGTCGTGAATCACGCGGCCGTACAGTTTGAAACTGCCGTTGCCGCAGTTGATCAGAGTATCGGGGGTCAGGTTGGTGGTTTCAAAGGCGGCCGAAAGCGTGACCACCTTGAAGACGCTGCCGGGTTCAAACGGCGTCGAAATCGCAAGGTTGCTGCGGGCCGCTGAATCGCTGTCGCTGCCGGGGGGAAGATTCGGATCGTAGCGCGGGTAATTCGCCATCGCCAGGATGTCGCCGGTGTAAGGATTGATGGCAACGATGGACCCGGTGCGTGCGTGACTGGAGGCGATCGCCTTGTCCAGTTGCCGTTCTGCCTCGTATTGCAAATTCGGATCGATGCTCAGCGTGAGATCGGCCCCCGCTTCGGGAGCCCGCGTCACGGTGGATTCGTACGGCGTCTGGTGCACGTCCGTAAGCACCCTCGCCAGGCCCGGACGTCCCGCCAGATCTTCCTCAAACGAGGATTCGATTCCGCCGCTGCCGCGTTCCGCATCACTGCCATCCACGTAACCAATGGATCCCACCACATGCGAGGCCAGCTCGTGGTGCGGATAGAACCGGCGCAGCTCGCTGCGGAACTCGACGTACGGGAGCTTCTTGCTGCGCAGCCGCTCCGCCGGTTTGGCGTCCAGCTTGCGCGCCACCCACATGAAGTGCGAGCCGCGCGCCTGATACGACTTGAGGCGCTGGTACAGCAGAGCGCGGTCGGATATCTGCAGAGTGCGCGAAAGAACATCGGCGGCGACCTTCAGATCCGGAATCTTCTGCGGATCGACAGCTACCGAGTCGGCCGGCAAGGTCTTGGCCAGCGGCTGCCCGGTGCGATCCAGGATGGACCCGCGCAGGGCTTGCACTTCCTCGATTTTCTGTTGCTGCTGTTCAGCCAGACGAAGCAGTTCGTCGTGCCGGATGACCTGCAGCCAGACCAGCCGTCCGAAAATGATGCCCGCCCACGCAAGCAGCGCCCAGAGCAGCCACTGAAGACGCTGGGTGGTGGGTGATAGGCGCATCGCACATCTTCCGATGAATTACTTACCGTTCCTCTGCATGGCGGGACTTACCGGCAGATCCATATGCTGCCCCGCATTTTGCGCCACCTGCGCATCGCCTTGACCGTCCAGGTACACCACCTTCTGCGGCGGCGGATCGACAAACTGCTGGTCCCGCGCCAGTTCTTCCATGCGCGCCGGCGAGAGCAGCTCGGCCTCTTTCAATTCGAGCGAAGCCTGCTCATTGGCCAGCTTGTGAGCTTCCTGGCGCAAGGCTTGAATCTGGTAGCCCGCCAGCAGACTATAGGCGCCGGGGAGCAAGACGGCCACCAGCAGCACGGCCGCCATGACCACTGAACCGATCATCTTCCAGCAATCCTGGCGCGCCTGGGGATCGGCGGCGCGCACCACGCGGCTGTTGTCGATCTTCTTGACGTGAAAGAAAATATCTTCGTTGGCGAAGGGACGTACCGGCGTGCGCGCCTGTCCGGCGTACGCGGCCGATCCGGTCCGCTTCATTTGATTCTCGAACAGCTTGTCTAATGCAGTCGCTAGCGTTGCCATCTTGCCCGACTTACCCTCTCTACATCCACCCGAGCCTTCACAGCAGCTCCAAGGCGCGTAGCTTGGCGCTGCGTGACGGCGGGTTGTTCCGGATTTCCTCTTCCGCAGGCCGAATGACATGGCGCGTAAGCAGCCGTGCCTGACCGGCTTTCGCCAGGGCCTGAAAACTGTGTTTGACCTTGCGGTCCTCGAGCGACATGAAGGTGACGATCACCGCGCGCCCGCCGGGCTTCACCAGCCTGGGGATCGATTCCAGCAGCGCGTCCAACTCCTCCTGCTCGTGGTTTACGGCGATGCGCAGCGCCATAAACGTGCGCGTCGCGGGATGAATCTTTTCCGTGCGGGGCACGACCTCTTCGATCAGCTTGGCCAACTGACCGGTCGTCTTTATGGGCCGTGCCCGCACGATTGCTCTGGCTATTCTTCGGCTCCTCCTTTCCTCGCCCAACCCGAAGATCAGGTCGGCGAGTTCCTTCTCGGATTCGAAATTCACAATGTCTGCGGCGGTCCCCGGAATATCGCGCCCCATGCGCATATCCAAGGGACCGTCCGCCATCAGTGAGAAGCCCCTCCCACCGTCCGTAAGCTGGTATCGTGATACGCCGAGGTCCGCGAGCAGACCGTCCAGTTGTGAAACCGTTTCTGCCGTCAGCCTCTTTCCCAGCTGCGAAAACAAACTCTGATGAAACCGAATTCGCGATGGAGTGTCGCGCGAGGAAATATCCAAGGAGTTGGCCTTGGCCATTTCCAGGCTCTCCGCATCCCGATCGCAGGCGATTACAAAACCTCTGCCGCCCAGCTCTGCCAGCTGGCGCGCTATGGCTCCGGTGTGCCCGCCCAAACCCGCGGTTGCGTCCAGATACACGCCGTCCGGTTTGAGCGCCAGGTACTCCAGGCACTCGTTGAGCATGACCGGGGTGTGCATACATAACCGCTACTTCAACGCTTTCCTTTAGGCGATCCCTTACTTCAGACCAAGCTTTTCGAGCGTCTTCAAATCCTCGGACATGCTGGCCAGCGCCAGTTGCATACGCTCGTCGTGAATCTTCTTGCTGACCACGTTGATCCGCCCGTGATACACGTCCAGGCATACCGGCTGTTTTTCCAGGTCCAGAGCTTCGCGCAGCTTGGCCGGAAGCAGGACGCGTCCCGATTTGTCGATCTCCGCGTCGCCGCCGTAAGCCTTCGCCAGCAACGCCAACCGCTCGGCTGCCGCTTCCGCAGAATTCTCGAACAGCGCCTCGTTGACTTTCCACACCGCGATCGGATAGATTCGGGCCTGACGCTGATCGAACGTGGTGATAAAAACTTTGGTGACCTTGAGCGCTTCCAGATACTCCAGAAACTCGGCCGGGAGTTTTAAGCGCCCCTTCTCGTCGACACTCGCCTGGGCGATCGAATGGGGCGGCTCCGCCTGAATCATCCCGTTGTTTTGCGTTTCCGCCATTACGTGACACTCTCACCCACATTAGACCACTTGAGCGAGTTTACAGCGGCTTCTTGCTGATTGCAAGAGATTTGTTGTCCCGAAATGACTACGCTTTTTGTTCGCCCAAGTTCGCCTTACGGGGCAATTCGGCGCCTCAGTGATTGAGCGCTGCCTGCCAGTTCAAAACCACCGTGAACTCGGGCCGGACATTGACTTGCGCGGGTACTGTGATCAGGAAGCGCTGCAAATCGCGGGTCGCATCCGAAATCGCCCCGGGCGTGCTTGTCATAGCTAAAACAGTCCGCGGAAATTGGAACAGCAGCTTCGGCAGACTGGCGTGGAATGCCGAATCCGCAGTCACGTCTACCGACATTACGCTTCCGTCGGTGCTGAGATATATGAGTTCCTTGCCGTCGTTTTTCCAACGGGCCATTCCCGCGCTGCCATTCTTCGACACCATCCACTTTCCGGACGCAGACGCCGCGCCAGGTTTGGCGCCAGGAGCGAACGCCTGGACGTAAAGCTCCTGCTTGCCGGATTCATCGGAAAGATACGCAACCCAGCGGTCGTCAGGCGACAAGTAAGCACCCAACTCGACCGCCGGTGTTTGGATCAGAGGGATTGGCTTGCGCTCGGCGGATGTCCCCCCACCCATCGGTAACGCATAAACATCGGACTTGGTTGTCTGGCCGTCACCGGTAGCGGTGGCTTGAAACAGAACGAAACGCCCGTCGCGCGACCAGTCCGTGAGGTTGATGCTGGAGAAGTTCGCAGCCTTGAATAACAGTTCGTCATTTCCCGAGCCGTTGGATGCTTTCCGATAGATTCCCCAGGTATTATCGCGCCTGGATTGCCAGGCGATCTGGCTTCCGTCCGGCGACCACACAGGATTCCCGTCCGGGCCGGGATCGAAGGTGAACCGGTTGCTCGCACCCGTT
>DASYSG010000006.1:0-15876 GCA_036003585.1 Bryobacteraceae bacterium
CTGCCGGTTCGCCAGCAACTATCCCTTCGCATATGCTCCTCGCATCGGCGTTTCGTACCAGGCTCTTTCCAAGACTGTAATCCGCGGAGCGATCGGCCTCAGTTATTCGATGTCCCAAGGCGGCGGACAGGGCTCCGCGGGAGCCAATCAGACCAAGCCCAGCGCGAGCTTCGGCGACCCCGCCATGGTCCTGAGCCAGGGCATTCCGCTGACGCCGATCTGGCCGGATCTGCGGGCAAACCTGTTCCCGGCATCCGCTACGCCCGGTCCGGGGCCGACCGTGGTGGATCAGAACTACGGCCGTCCGGCGCGCATGCTGCAATATAACGTCGGCATCCAGCGCGAGATCACCAGGGACCTGGTGGTGGAGGCCAGCTACGTCGGCAATCGTGGCGTGTGGTGGAGAACGGCTTCTCTGCTCGATTACAACGCGCTGACGCCGCAAGGCTTGTTCAGCCAATACGGTCTGGATTGGAGCAATCCCAACGATCGTGCGATCCTCTCGTCGCAGATTGGCTCAGTCGGCGCGGGACGCTTCCAGAACAAACTTCCATATGCCGGATTCCCCTCGGGATCGACCGTGGCGCAATCGCTGCGTCCCTTCCCGCAGTTCACTTCTCTGGCTGCGACCGGAGCGCCGTTAGGTAAGACCTGGTATGACGCGCTTCAATTGAAAGCTACCAAGCGCTTCTCGCATGGCCTCGACTTCACCTGGACCTACACGCGCTCAAAAGAGCTCGATCTGGGCGCCGAGGACTACACCGGCTTGGGCGTGATCAACGATGTCTTCAACCGCGATAACAACAAGCAGCTCTCAGCATCCTCCCGGCCGAATTGGATGACCCTGGCCGTCAACTACACGACGCCCAGGTGGAATCAGAACCGCTGGGTGAGCCAGGCTCTCAGAGACTGGACGGTCGGCGCCGTGCTCCAGTATGGTAGCGGCTTGCCGATCCAGGCTCCGGCCAGCCCAGGCAATAATAACTCGTTGACGCTGCTCCGTAGCACCTATGCGACGCGGGTGCCGGGGGTACCGCTGTACCTGGTGGATCTGAACTGCCATTGTTACGACCCCAGCAAGACGCAGGTGTTGAACCCGGCCGCGTGGATCGATACTCCCAACGGACAATTCAGCCCCTCGGCTGCCTACTACAATGACTATCGCTATCAACGTCGCCCCTCGGAACTGGCTAGCGTCGGCCGGATTTTCCGCATCAAGGAACGGGCGTCGCTTCAGATCCGCGCAGAGTTCAATAACGTGTTCAACCGGCCGCTGCTGCTGGGCGGAACGGCTGGAACTTATGTGAATCCGAGCACGGCTCTGAATACCCCGGTCAAAGCGGGTCCCGACGGCCGCAATATCAGCGGCTTCGGAACCATCAACACGACCGGTGCGGTCAGCGGCGAACGTCAAGGTACGTTGGTTGCGCGGATCACCTTCTGACGGAGGCTCCGCGGTGGTATTATCGGTTTGAATTCCACGCAGACCAAGGTCCATGCAAACGATATCTTTGAGACCTAAGGAGCCTGACGATGTCTGATCAAATCAGTCGTAGGGAAACGTTCCGCCGCGGCTTGGCCGCCACCAGCCTGTTGGCGCTGCTGAAGGATTTACCGGTGCCCGCGCTGGCGCAGGGGGATACCGACGTCCCGTTTACCGATCTTCCCAAGAATTTCAATCCAGCAGGCGTCCCGGGTGCCGCGACACGTCAGCTCGACATCCGCAAGATCGACGGGATGCTCACGCCCAAGGATCAGTTCTTCACCACCCAGCACTTCATGAAGCCGGAGATCGACGCCGCCCAGTATCGCTTGAAGTTCACGGGTATGGTCAACAAGCCCACGGAATTCACGCTGGCCGATCTGAAGGCCATGAAATCCGTCGAGCTGGTCAACGGCTTCGAGTGCTCCGGCAACAGCCCGCGCTCCATCCAGGGACTGTCGTCCTGTGGCCGCTTTACTGGCGTCCCTTTGAGCCGCGTGCTGAAGCAGCTCGGCGTCAACTCCAAGGCCAGGGAAGTGGTCTTCTTCGGCTACGATCATGGTTCGGGCGACGTTGCCTTCCGCCAGCAGACGCTCAAGCTCGATCAGCAGTTCGGCCGCAGCGTGACCCTTGAAAACGCCATGAAGCCCGAGCCGCTGATCGCCTACGCGCTGAACGGCGAACCTCTCACTCTCAATCAGGGATTTCCGGTACGGCTCATCATGCCCGGCTGGTATGGTGTGGCGAACGTGAAGTGGCTCGCGGAAGTACATCTCCAGGAAGACCGTTACGTGGGCAATTACCAGACCCGCTGGTACCGCACAATTTGGGGCGAGGGCGGAAGCGGCGACGTGAGCGATCCGCAGACGCAATTTGTGGAAACCGAAGTCACCCGCATGCGGCCCAAATCGGTAATCGCCCGCGTGCGCAAGACCGGCGGAGCGCATCAGATCCTGGGCTTCGTATTGAACGACGGGACGCCCGTAAAATCGGTGGAAGTCCAGATCGATAATGGCCCCTGGCAGAAAGCCACCCTCGATTCGGCAAACTCGCAATTCTCGTGGAAGCTGTTCACCTATCGCTGGGAAGGCGCGCTTCCCGGGGAGCATACGCTGCTGTCGCGCGTCACCGACGTGAACGGCGCGGTCCAGCCGACCGCGGCTGATCTCTCCAAGCGGAAGAAGACGTTTCTCGAGGACAACTCCCAGTTCCCGCGCAAGGTGATGATCGCCTAGCACCCGGGCACGATCGCGAGAACGGCGGATTCGCGCGATAATAGTGGAATATGTCTACGGTAACTACCAAGTCCGCCCGAAATGTTTCCAAGCCTCTGAGTGAGAATAAGCACCTTCTCCGCTGGGTGGAGAAGATGGCCGAGCTCACCACGCCTGCGAACATCCATTGGGTGGACGGCTCCCAGGAAGAATACGACGCCCTCTGCGCGCAAATGGTCGAAGGCGGCACGTTTATCAAGCTGAACCAGGATCTGTGGCCGGGCTGCTACTACGCCCGCTCGGACGCCAGCGATGTGGCCCGCGTGGAGGATCGCACCTTCATCTGCTCGCTGTCGAAAGACAATGCCGGGCCGACCAATAACTGGGTCAATCCGGTGGAAATGCGCCGGAAGCTCAAAGAGCTCTTCAGCGGCTGCATGCGCGGACGTACGATGTACGTGCTGCCGTTCAGCATGGGGCCGGTCGGCTCGCCGATGTCCCAGATCGGTGTTCAGTTGACCGATTCTCCGTACGTCGTGGTCAACATGCGTATCATGGCGCGTATCGGCAAGGTGATTTACCCCGAAATCGACAAGGTCGACACGCGCGTGGTGCCGTGTATGCATAGCGTGGGAATGCCCCTCGATCCCGGTGATCGCGATGTCCCCTGGCCGTGCAACGAAGAGAAGTACATCGTTCATTTCCCCGAGACGCGCGAGATCTGGTCGTATGGTTCCGGTTACGGCGGGAATGCGCTGCTGGGCAAAAAGTGTTTCGCCTTGCGCATCGCCTCGAATATCGCGCGCGACGAGGGCTGGATGGCCGAGCACATGCTGATCCTCGGTGTCGAGGATCCGCAGGGCGAAAAGACCTACGTCGCGGCCGCGTTCCCCAGCGCCTGCGGCAAGACGAATTTTTCCATGCTGATTCCGCCCCGCGGATTCGAGGGCTGGAAGGTCTGGACCGTCGGCGACGATATCGCCTGGATCAAGCCGGACGCGAATGGCCGCCTGCGCGCGATTAATCCTGAAGCCGGATTCTTCGGTGTGGCGCCGGGAACGTCGGTCAAAACGAATCCGAACGCCATGACCACGCTGGCGAAGAATTCAATCTTCACCAACGTCGCGCTGACTCCGGAAGGCGGCGTGTGGTGGGAAGGCATGACCGACGATCCGCCGGCCGAATGCACGGACTGGAAGGGCAACCGCTGGACTCCGCAGATCGGCAAGGAGACCGGCGCCAAGGCGGCGCATCCGAACTCGCGCTTCACCGCACCCGCGTCGCAGTGCCCCACCATCGATCCGGCCTGGGAAGCTCCCGACGGCGTGCCGATTAGCGCTTTGATCTTCGGTGGCCGCCGCGCGACCACCATGCCGCTGGTATACCAGGCCTTCAATTGGTCCGGTGGCGTCTACACCGGCGCGACGATGGGTTCGGAGACCACCGCGGCGATCGTCGGAACAGTCGGCCAGGTCCGCCGCGATCCGATGGCCATGCTGCCGTTTTGCGGTTATCACATGGGCGATTATTTCCGGCACTGGATCAAGATGCAGCGCACCTTGACCGAAACGCCCCGCATCTATCATGTGAACTGGTTCCGCAAGGATGCCGATGGCAAGTTCCTATGGCCTGGCTTTAGCGAGAACATGCGCGTTTTGAAGTGGATCGTCGATCGGGCGCATGGACGGGCTTTGGCGCGCGAAACTCCCATTGGCTGGATGCCTCGCTATGAGGACATCGAATGGGATGGCCTGCCGTCGTTCAAAAAAGAACAATTCGATGCGCTGCAGGAATTTGACCGGGCAGCCTGGCGCAAAGAAGTGATGGCGCATGAAGAGCTGTTCCTGGCGCTTCACGATCATCTGCCTCCGGAGATGATCTACGAGCGCGAACTGCTGATCTGCAGACTATAAAAACGTCGGGCGAGGCATGCCTCGCCCCTACACCTTGTAGGGGTCGGGCATGCCCGACCCTCAGCGCCGGGAAAACACGTCGATGAGTTCGATCACCAGGATCGCCACTACCATGACTTCCAGGATGAAGGCGCGAGCCTGGTGGAACTCATTCACCATCACTTCGTACAGCTCGCCCGCGATTTTGAGTTTCTGATCCACCAGATTGCGATAATCGGGCACGCCTACACGGCTCGCTGCTATCCGATATGCGCGCGCATAAAACATATCGCTCAGGAACTTGATGGAGTTGTCGGCCCGTTCGGTCAATTCCCGGACATCCAGGCGCATGGCATTGAGGCGCTCGGCTTCCCCCGCCATCGTCCAGCGTCTTAGAAACCGGCCTCTCAGTCCCAGCCGGCGGTACACGTTATTGAGCACACGCGTCAGGACCTCGTCGTAATGGCGAAATTCGAGTAACTGCGTGTTGGCGTACTCCAAAAGCTGAATCGTAGGGACCGCGCCCTCCGGAGTATCGTACACGAACGCCGCCACCCATCCGGCTACCAGCAAGTCGCAGGGATAGTAGGAGAGCGCGGCCTGCAAAGCTTCGCTCTGTTCGGTTTGCGATAGGACCGATGCATCCCCGCGGACGATCTGCGCGACCTGTTGTCCATGCCCGGCCAGCAAAGCGGTCGCGGTCAAAGGCTGACCCTGATCGTCCAGCGCCTCTCTTACCTGAATGATGTAGTAGTCTTCGCTCAGCCGATTCTCGTATGGATCCACCAGTGCGCGGCGCACGCGTTCCACGCATTCCCGAACGATGTCAGAAGTTCGCTTATCGAATTCAGGCTCGGCCAGCAGGCGGCTGGATAGCCGCACCAGATCGTCCCAGCCAGCCTCGAAGTCCAGCTTCAATTCGACGCTCACCACGCCGTAATCGAAATACTTGACACGAGCCTGAAACTGTTCGCCGGCGCCCATGGACACCAGGCCCAGGTTTTCGACCACGGGGGGCCGCTCAAATCGCACGTAATCCGGGACGGGGTGCTTAAACGCGGGCTCCCGGCGCGGCGCTTCCATAACGGCCAGGGATCGCACAGCGTCCAGGTCGATTTGTTCCGCGACGTCGTATAGGACCAGAGCCCAGAAGGAACCACGGAGCCTTTGCATTCAGTTCAAGGATGCCACGCCATTACTTGCGTTACTATGGCGCAGGGAGGCGATTCTATGCGGCAGTTTGCCTTGCTACTCGTTGCCGGAATGGCCCTGTTCGGGCAGGGCGTGAACCACGATCTGGGCTACGACGATACCCCCATGCTTCCCGGCCTTCCTTTTCACGTTCACGATCCGAAACGCCCGCACCCGCCCGTGGTGACTCCTTCAGCACAACCGGGCGGCGCGCCTTCCGACGCGATCGTGCTCTTCGACGGCAAGGACCTCTCGCAATGGCACAGCGCCAAGGGCAATTGGAAGGTCGCCGATGGTTATTTCCAAGTAGTGCCCGGCGCCGGCGACCTCGCCACCAAACAGAAATTTGGCGACGTCCAGTTGCATGTCGAGTGGGCCGCGCCGGCTGAAGTCCGCGGCAACAGCCAGAATCGCGGGAACAGTGGGATCTATCTGCAAGGGCGCTATGAAGTGCAGGTGCTCGATTCCTACCAGAATCCGACCTACGCCGACGGCCAGGCGGGAGCGCTTTACGGGCAATGGCCGCCGCTGGCGAACGCGACCCGCAAGCCCGGCGAATGGCAAAGCTACGACATTGTATTTGAGGCGCCCAAATTCGAAAACGGAAAACTGATGAAGCCGGCGTATGCCACCGTGTTTCTCAACGGAGTGCTGCTGCACAACCACAAGGAATTGATGGGGCCGACCGTGCATCGCGCGCTCGCGAAGTACACAGAGCAGCCTGCCGAGGATTCCCTGGTGCTGCAGGATCACCAGCAGCCGGTGCGCTATCGCAATATCTGGATCCGGCGACTCTCGACATACGATCAGTCGGAGAAATAATGTTCAGGACGCTCATCATCCCCGCCATGGCGCTGATCGTCGTCGCTCCCGCGGCCTTCGGGCAGAACGAGGCGATCGAGACGGCCGAGCGTCTGAGCGCAGCGGCTCCCAAAGGTCCCGCGCCGCGGACAACTTCCGGCAAACCGGATCTCTCCGGCGTCTGGAGTCCCGACCGTGCGTTCATCTACAATATCGAAACGGCGCTGAAGAAGGGCGAAAAGCTCCCGATCCAGCCGTGGGCCGAGAAACTGGCTGCCCAGCGCATGTCGAAAGACGACCCCGAGGCGAACTGCCTGCCGACCGGCGTGCCCCGCATGGCTCCGTATCCCTGGAGGATCGTACAGACGCCGACGCATATCTTCTTTCTGTTTGAAGGGAACATCCATAGTTACCGGCAGATTTTCATTGACGGACGGCCTCATCTGAAAGATCCCGATCCCACCTGGTATGGCGATTCCATTGGAACCTGGGACGGCGACACACTGGTGGTCGATTCCATCGGTTTCAACGATAAATTCTGGTTCGATTTCGCAGGCCATCCGCACACCGAGCAGTTGCACGTCGTCGAACGTTTCCGCCGCCCCGATCTCGGGCATCTGGATATCGAAGCTACCATCACCGATCCGGGAGCCTACACCCGGCCTTTCACCATGTACGGGCATTCCGTGCTCCAGCAGAATGCCGAGCTTTTCGAATACATTTGCAATGAAAACAATCAGGACGTATCACACATTGTCGGTAAAGACGATCGCCGCTAGCTTTTTGCTGCTGCTCACCGCCGCGCAAGGCCAGACACCCGCACTGCGCGATATCACCATCAACTTCGCCACCCGCACCGGGACCACCTGGCCGCTCTACATCGCCCAGGAAGGCGGCTATTTCGAAAAGTACGGACTGCGGGCCAAGCTGGTGTTCGCCGTGCATCCAGCGGCGGTGGCGATGATCGTCAGCGGCGAAGCCCAGATGACCAACTATCCGCTGGAACAGGCCATGCAGGCGGCTTCGAAGGATGGGTCGCTGGTGATGATTGGAAGTCCTTACCGGAAAAGCCTGTTCGCACTGATGGCGCCGAATACGTTTGCGAGCGTCAAGGATCTTAAGGGCAAGCGGATCGGCGTCAGCCAGCTTGGCGACGCGCCGTATAACTACGCGGTCGGCCTGCTGTCGAAGTTCGGCCTGGGTCCGCGCGATGTCCAGTGGATTCCTATCGGAACCGACGTGAACGGCCGGGCCGCGGCTCTCCTGAGCGGTCGCGTGGACGCCACCATGCTCACCGCGCCTATCTATTTCAAGCTGGAGGAGAAGGGCTACAAGAGCCTGGCCAACACCAGCGATTACGACGACATCTACGCACCCACGGTGTACTTATACAAGAAGAGCCTCGCGGCGGCCGATCCGAAGCTGCCCGAGCTGCTGATCAAGGTGCACGCCGAAGCCATCAAGCGCTTCTATGAAGACAAAGCTTTCGCGGTGAAGGCTTATCTCGCATACAACAAGACGGACGATCCCGCCGATATCGCACGGGTATACGATCGTTACGCCAGCACCCATACATATGAGCGCGTGCCCTATCTCAACGCGGCCGCGGTGCGCTACATGATCGATCATCCGGTGGATGCGCAATCGGCCGCGCAACTCAAGAAATTCGACTTCCGCACGGTGATCGACAACACAGCAGTCGACCGGCTGGTGCGGGAAGGGTTCTTCGAGAAGCTCTACGGCGTGGGCATCAAGGCCGAAGAGGATCGCCAGGCCAAGGCGTCGTTCCGATAAGTTACCTCCAGCCGCTGGAGAGCGTCTATTAGCAACCGGCCCTTGACAAATCGACCTTGAAATGTTGACCATGTAAGGTGCTCAAGGAACCCGTAAGATGTGTAAGGAGAAGAAGATGCGCCGCGTCGCCGCTGTTTTAGCCTGTCTGGTTACAGGCTTCGCCCTCACCCTGCTGGCTCAGGAAGGCCACCCCCTCACCGGAACTTGGCATGGAGATTACGGCACGTCGCCCACCCAGCGGACCCCCATCGTCTTCCTGATGCACTGGGATTCCAAGAAGGTGGAGGGCAAAGTGAATCCCGGCGCCAACTCCGTCCCTCTGAAAATGGCGACTCTCGATGCCAGCAAATGGGGTGTGCACATTGAGGCGGACGTGAAGGACGCGTCCGGCAAACTCATGCCGATGGTATTCGACGGCAAGCTGGATAATGTCGGTTCGTATAACCGGACCATCACCGGTACCTGGACGTCCGGCGCTCAAAAGGGCGAGTTCAAGCTCACTCGGGATTAGCACGATCGCGATGAACTGCAATGTGGGCGAAAAAAGCAGCTTTGCTCGGAGCAGCGGTGTTTGCCGCGAGCCTTTTGGCGGCCGGCGTCTTTGCAGCCGACAAAGCTCCGGCTCGCGCGGATCCAGGCAAGAAACTTGTGGCGGAGATTTGCAGTTTTTGTCACGGTTTAGCCCGGCTCAAGGACCAGTCGCTCACCAGGGACGAGTGGAGCAACGTGATTAAAGGCATGGTCGACGAAGGCGCACCGGTGACGGACGAGGAGTTTTCCCTGATCCTGGATTACTTGGCAAAGAATTTCGGACCGGCCCAGGAGCCGGCAGCGCAGGAGCATCGATGAGAAGCAGCCCGAGTGTATTGAGCCTGGTTCTACTGGGTCTGGTGTTGACGCTGAGTCCGGTGTGGGCGCACCACTCGATCGCGGCCGAATACGACGACAAGAAACCCATCACGCTGCGCGGAACCGTCACCAAATTCGACTGGACCAATCCGCATGTCTACCTGTGGATGGACGTCCGCGACTCGGGCGGAAAGACGACCAATTGGGCCGTCGAATACCAGAGCACTCTGGATCTCAAGCGCAGCGGCAATGGCTGGCGCCGCGACATCGTGCAGGTGGGCGACAGCGTGACCGCGGAAGGAATCCTGGCCCGCGACGGAAGTAAGCAGATCAGTGGCAAGTCGCTGACCCTGGCGAGCGGAAAGAAGATCGCCGCGGCGAATCCCGCGACTATCAAGCTCGCCGGCGCGCGCACCGGGAAAGAAGCGCCCCACTGGCCCAACGGACATGTTCGATTGGGCGTGGTTCCGGGCGCAAAGGGCTTCTGGGCCGATCCCAATCCCGCCGGCTTGTACGAGACCAGCGCCGGAAACATCCGCATGGATTATAGAGGCGAACTGGCCAACATCGCCGACGCCGGCAAGGTGGCTCCGTTCCAGCCCTGGGCGAAAGCCTTGTACGAATATCGCCAGAAAAACAGTTTGAAGGATGATCCCATGGCGTACTGCCTCCCGCCGGGCGGCCCACGCCAGTTCCAGGATCGTTACGGCGTGCAGATCGTCGAACAGCCCGACCGGAAGCGCATCTTTATCATGTCGGCGGGCGGGAACCGTAACTGGCGGATCATCTGGCTCGACGGACGTAAGAATCCTGAGCCGGACGATGTAACTCCCACGTACTATGGATATTCTTCAGGCAGATGGGAAGGCGATACGCTGGTTGCGGAAACCACGGCTTTCACCGAACGCTTCTGGTTCACCAACGGCGGCCTGCCGCATACCGAAAAACTGGCTTTGACCGAGCGGATCACCCGCCCCGATTTCGACACGCTAAAATATGAAGTAACGGTAAACGATCCAGGGGCTTATACCAGACCGTGGACCGGCGGCTTCAACCTTTCCTGGGTTCCTGCCGACGTAGAAGAGTATTTTTGTGATGAAAGTAATCACGAGACCGAGTCCTTATCCGGCAAACACGCTACACCCTAAGGAGATATGAGCATGAGACTGCGCGCATTGGCGATTTTAGGAGTAACCGGGGTGCTTCTGGCAGCGGCCCCGCTGCTGGCGCACCACTCCTTCGCGGCAGAGTACGACGCGAAGAAGCCCATCGAGCTGAAGGGCACCATCACCAAGGTCGACTGGATGAATCCGCACGTCTACTTCTACATCGATGTGAAGGACGATGGCGGCAAAATCGCCAACTGGGCGTTCGAGATGGGCCCTCCCCGGCTGCTGGAACGCGGCGGCTGGAAGAAGAGCACCATGAAGGAAGGCGATGAGGTCATCGTCAGCGGAACTCTCGCCAAAGACGGCGGGAAGCACGGCAACGCGCGCTCTGTGACTCTGGCCAATACCGGGCAGAAGTTGGGCGGCGCCTCGAGCGAAGGCACCATTCCGTAGCGTCCAGGCTGGCAGCCGATTCGAGATAGCGCCCGCACAGGGCCGAGTCGACGAAGGCTCCGTTGTGCGGGCAGAGTTAAATGTGGAGGGTCGAAGTGCGAAACCGTGAACTTATTGGCTTGGCCGCAGTCGCAACCGCGGCGATGATTTTCGCCTTTGTTGGGCCCTCCTTTGGGCAGGATGCAGGCGCCCAGGGCACCGGGCAGGGAATTATCCCGCCGCCCCCGGGGCAGAATCCCGGCCAGCAGGGCCAGTTCGGCAAAGGCAAAGGTAAGGGCAAGGCGCGTCCTCCTTCGCGGCCCACGCCGCATGGACCTGACGGCCACGTCCTACTCGGGCCGCTGCCGGGGGAAGGGGGCGTCTGGAACGGCAACGCCGGCGCCACCATCGCCACCAACGTGGGCCGGGGCCTCGACAACAACCGGGTCAATCTTCCCACCAACCTCAAGATCCCGGATGTGCCTTTTCAGGATTGGGCGCGGGCGCTGTACGATTCGCGCCAGGCCAACAATACCGCGGACGATCCGCACGTTCGCTGCAAGTCCTCCGGCGGTCCGCGCCTGTATCATACGCCGTACGGATTTGAGATCGTGGATATTCCCGAGCTGGAGCGCATTTACGTGATGGGCGTCGGCGGGCCGCACACCTGGCGCGTGATCTATATGGACGGCCGCCCGCGTCCCACCGACATCGATCCGAGCTTCCATGGCTATTCGATTGGACACTGGGAAGGCGAAAAGCTGGTGGTGGAAAGCACCAATTTCAATACGCGTTTCTGGCTCAGCCGGGAAGGAATTCCGCACACCGAATACCTGAAGCTGACCGAGACCTTCGAGCGTCCCGAATACGACACGCTGCGCTACATCGCGACCATCGACGATCCGGGCGCTTACACCAAGCCATGGTCGGGCGGCTGGGCCATTCCATGGAATCCCACCGATGAGATGTACGAATACGTGTGCCAGGAAAACAATCGCGACGCCAAGCACATGTATCGCGGCGAACAGTAAGATTTCATCGACTATTACAGGGGCTATTCACTCCAGGACTCTCTGGATATCGCGTTCAATCTTCCTCAGGCCATAATTGCTTGAGGAAAAATGAGACTCACCTACTTTGCCCTGGCAGCAATCGCGTTGGGCACGCTACAGGGGTCGCCGATTTTGAGTTGCCCAGCGACGATGGAAGAATGCAACGGCAATGAGTATGGTGTATCCGAGTTGAGTCAAGTCGGGAACACCTTCCAGATCGAGCTGGATATTCATGTTCTCAGCACTTACACTGGAAATCAATTCACGGATCTGGTGAACGCCGTGCAGCTTAAGAGCTACGCCAGCGGAACGATTTCGAATACCAGTCTCGTGTCGGCGCCGGGCGGGCTGAGCTTCTGGAACCTTCTATCGCCCGACGAATTGAACGCGAACGGCTGCGCTGGCGGCAGCAGCGGCACTGTGCGTCTGTGCGCGGAGGCCAAGTCCCCCTGGCTGGGCGCGGCGTTCGGACTTGGAGATACCCTTACCTGGGTGTTTCAGTTCGACACAACCGGAAGCCTGAACAGCACTTCGGAGCTCAAGTATCGGTATGTAGATTTCGATGGCGATAAAATCGGGAGTCTGGGATCTTTTAACATTGGACCCCAGATCCCTACGGTTGACAGCCCCGAGCCGCTTTCCCTCTCCTTGTTGGGCACCGGCTTATTGGCGATGGTTTTGCTCCGGCGCCTCCGGCGTGCGTGACTACTTAGCCCGCATCGCGAACCCGTACAGCGTGTCTCCGGCCCCGACCACCAGATACTGAACGCCATCGAGTTCGTACGTAATCGGGCCATTGGTAATACTGGTATGCAACGCTGTATGCCAAAGTAGTTCGCCCGTTGCTGGATCGAGGGCCACAAAGTTCGAGCTCGGATCGCCGGCGAACAGTAGTTTCCCGGCAGTGCTCAGCAGTCCCGATCGGACTCCGCCGCCTCCTCCCGGCCACTTGTGGCTCCAGCGAACTTTCCCCGTCCGGTAGTCAATCGCTTGGAGCATCGCTTCGGAGAAGCCGCTGCGATTGTTGCCGCCCCAGCCTTCGGGCTTGTCGTCGTCATCGTAGAGGTAGTACACGCTCCACGCGCGCGCGGCGTTGGCGTAGAACAAGCCTGTCTCCGGATTGAAACTTGGGGACGGCCAGTTGATCGCGCCTCCCTGGTTCGGTGTCACGAGCACCCCGTCGAGCTTCGGCTGCTTGGCCGGATTCGGAATCGGCTGGCCCTTGGCGTCGACGCCCAGAGCCCAGTTGGTCATGACGAACTCGCTGCTCAGGATATTCTTGCCGGTGGCGCGGTCGAGCACGAAGAACCATCCGTTGCGGCTGGCTTGCGCCAGCAGCTTGCGAGGCTGTCCGTTGATCTCGCCGTCGAATAGTACAGGAGTCTGTACCGCGTCCCAATCGTGGGTGTCGTGCGGCGACGGCTGGAAATACCAGGCCAGCTTCCCGGTGTCGGGATTCAGCGCGATGATGCACTCGGTATACAGATTCGATCCTTCGCGGCCTTGCCCGGCGATCACCGGTTGAGGATTTCCGGTGCCGAAATACAGCAGATTGAGATCGGGATCGTAAGTGCTGGGCACCCAGGTCATGCCGCCGCCATGCAGCATGGCTTCGACGCTCGGCCAAGTCTTCGCTTCGGGCGTTCCCGGTTCCGGATGGGCGTACCAGCGCCACTCGAGCGCGCCGGTGTCCGGATCGTGCGATTCAATATAACCGGGAATATCCAGATCGTCGCCGCTCACGCCGGTGATCACGTGATTCTTCACAACGATCGGAGCAACTGAAGCATAGTAGAACTGCTCCAAATCGCAGATCTGCGTGTGCCACTTCTCTTTCCCATCTTTCGAATTCAGCGCGACCAGATTGCAGTCGGGCGTTTCGACGTACACTGTTTCGCGCAGCACGGCCACCCCGCGATTGCCGATGTGCCAGCCGCCTTTCGACGGCCACACGTAATGCCAGATCACGGACCCCGTGCGCGCGTCGATCGCCCACACGTGATCGGGGATTGTCGTGTAGAGCACTCCGTTCACGACCACGGGCGTCCCTTTGATGGTGGTGTTGACGTTCCCGCCGCCGGCTTGCGGGGCCCGCCCGGGATTCACGCGATAGACCCAGGCGAGCGACAGTTTATCTATGTTTGTCCGGTTAATTTGCGAAAGCGTGCTGTAGCGGCGGCCGGAGGTGTCGCCGTTGTAGCTGGGCCAAGCTTCGGGGAAAGTCGCTTGTCCGAAAGCGCTCGCGGCAAATAGAAGAGCGGCGAGCCGCTTCACTTGAGCGACTCCAGATAGCGGACGACGTTATGGATGTCCTGGTCGGTGTAGCTGTCGAGCATCCGATTATGCGTCGCCAGCGGATCGTCGAGATCGACTTTGACCGCAGGTCCACGAGCCCAGGCCTTATATTCTCCGGAAGAATCGCGCAGCGCCACGCTGAAATCGTCGATGCGTTCGAGCGCTCCGGCGACAGGCGGCCCGCCCGCCGGTGTCACAGTGACCTGTACCGGCTTACTGCGGCGTGGAAATAGAAATCGCTGCTGGAGTTCGACGGGCACGTATTTTCGCCCGATACCGGCCAGGTCTCCCGTGGGTGAATGACAGGTGCCGCACTTGCCCGCGCCGTTGAAATACGCCCGTCCGGCTTCGAGATTCCCCGTGAGCACGTTCGGCGGGTGCTCGGGATTACGATTCTTCGCCGTCGCCTCGATCTGGTCCTTGAGAAAGTGCGTGAGGTCCGCAACCTGCGGATTGGTGAGATCGGTCTTGTGATTGGCGAGCTTCTTCAGAGCCGGACCAATCTGATCGCCCAAGCGGTCCCGCAGCACCAGAGGAGAGCGGATGAGGTCGGGGCCTTGCTCGGTGCCCTTCGCCAGCGCCCCATGACAGTTGATGCAGAACTGCGTGTAGATTTGACGCCCTCTCGCGGCTGCTGCATTATCCACTTCTTGGCGCACATAGGGCCCGGCTTGTCCGAACGCGTGTTGACAAAACGAACCCACCACCAGGACGACTACACGTCGCATATCTCGATTGCCTTGTTGAGAGTAGCGATCGGATCGTGCCCTGGCGCGGGGCTGTACTCGTGCGAAACGAACCCAGTGAACCCCAGATCCGCGATGGCCTGCATGATGAAACGATAGTTCAACTCCTGAGTATCGTCGATGTCGTGCCGGCCGGGGTTGCCGCCGGTGTGGAAGTGCGCGATCCATTGGAAGTTATCGCGGATGTTGCGCACGATATCGCCATCCATGATCTGGGCGTGATAGATGTCGAACAGGATCTTCACGCGCGACGAGTTGACGCGCTTCATCACGTCGACGCCCCAGGCGATGTGATCGAACATGTAGTCCTTGTGGTTCACCTTGCTGTTCAGGTACTCCATGCAGATAGTGACGCCCTTGTCTTCGGCCTGGGCTTTCACTTTGTTGAGGAACGCCACGCAGTTGTCCGCGCCCACGCGATCGTCCATGCCGCGGCGATTACCGGAGAACGTGATCACGTTGGGAACTCCGGCGGCTGCCGATTCGTCGATCGCCGCGCGCAGGGACGCTTCGAGCTTGGCGTGATTCGCGGGAGCATTGAGGGCGTCGGCGATGGTCCCGCCCGGCCCCAGGGGATACATGGAGGGCACCAGGCCGTGTTTCTTGAGCAGCGGCCAGTCGGAGGGGCCGATCAGGTCGAATCCCTTGATGCCGAGGCGCGCGGCCTCGCGGCAGCAATCTTCCATGCTCATTTCGCGCGCGAAGACTCCGCGTGTAATGCCTTGCTTGATGCGGCCTTTTCTCTGAATGGGCGGGAGAGTTGTCGGAGTTTGGGCGAGCGCTAGTGGCGCAGCTAACGCCGGTAGAAAATCTCTGCGTCGCATGGATTCCTCCCCGGAAATAGTATCACGGGCCTTAATCAGGAGCCGAGCACTTCCAGGATCAGGCACTTGAGATAGAGCGTTTCGGGGACTGTAAGAAGGATGGGATGATCCGACGCCTGGGTGCGGCGCTCCAGAACGCGGATGGTTTTCCCGGCGTCAAGCGCGGCTTCGGCGACGATCTGGAACAGCATCGC
>DASYSG010000007.1:0-8129 GCA_036003585.1 Bryobacteraceae bacterium
CCGCGGAAAGCTGCCGCTCTCAGGCGATTGTATGTGAAGACCTTTTGGATTTGCGTCGCCTGGCGGATTTCGGTAGCGGCCTTCTGGAAATCCTGAACAGTTGCCGTATGGGGGAGACGCAGCACTCGAACGAGGTCGTCATTCCCGGCCATTTCATATTGATGCGTAGAAGAAGGAGGGTCGGGCACGATCTCCTTGACCAGCCACTCGGCCAACGCTATTTGCGCGTCGGTTCCGCGCACCGTCAATGCATGGCGTGCGTTGTAGGTAAACACCCGTCGAATATCGGTGATGGTCCGCACCAGAGTGGCAACTTCCTGGAAGTCCTGAACCGTAGGGGCGGTGATGAGGTAGAAAACGCGGACGACATCGTCGGTGGTCCCAGGAGTTCGGTATTCATGCGGCACGGCGGGTTGGGCGACGGGACTATCGAGCTCATTGAACAGCCACTCCGCCATGGCGATCTGGGGGTCGGTGGCGCGAACCGTAACGCGCTTCTGATCATTTTCGGTGGAGATCTGCTTGATGTCCGCGATGGTGCGGATTGCCGTCGCGACCTCTTGGAACTGCTGGGTGGTCGGGGTGTGGGTGAGGTAAAAGGTGCGGTCGCGTTGGTCACCTTTATCGGGGCTCTGCCCCGAAGCGCAGCCGAGAAACAGGACGCTAGTGGAAAGTGCAATTACTGCAGTGCGCATAGGCGTTCCCTTCAGAACCCTAGACGCAAGTGATCGCGCGAACGTGCAGAACCGTTCGCGCGATCAGAGAATAACCGGGGCCAGTGCTATTTGATCTGGAAGCCGCTGTCGCCCTTCGCGCGATGCGCCATGTGGCAGCCGCCGCAGGTCCCGCCGAGCGCCATCATCGCGGTATTGGCGGCATCGAAATCGCCGGCCGCGCCAGCTTTGGCGATGTCGGCGGAGGCGGTCACGGCCTGCTTGGCAAAACCGGTAGCGTCCGCGGCGCCCTTCTTCGACCAATAGGCCTCGATCTGCTTGAAGGAAGACTCCATGGCCTTGGCTTCCGTCTCTACAGTGCCTTTATCCTTCGCGGCAATTCCCTTGGCCACCTTGCCCTTGCTGGCAACGGCAGACTTCATGAAACCCATGTAGTCGGCGTCGGACTGCGCCAGAAGCACAAAGAACACAACGGTAGCGAGTAGTGCTACCAGGACTTTTATCACTCTCATGTAATGCCTCCCAAGGTTTCACATCATATCGTGTTGAGCACCAGGAAGTCGAGGGGGGGTACTGGGCGTCTCAGTCTAAGACCAGCCTGGCCCGCTGGAACCGGGCCATACCCGCGAACAACAGCGCGAGGTCGATGGCCAGGAGCAAAGCGGCCGCAGCCAACACCAAGTCCGCCTGGGACCACGTAAGCAGAATCCGTGCGAACCATGCTCTCCAATCCATTGGGAGCATGCTGCTTCCAAAAATCGTTCCGATGAGCACGACCGCGAACCCGACGCTCAGAGTCTGCTGAGCCTGACGCACGGTTGTGGCGTGCAGCGAGACCAGGACGCCGGCCGTGGCGATCGCGCCGCCCAACAGAGGAGGTCCCAATAAGAGAAGGAGCCAACTGGCGGCATCGTGAAATATCAAGATCTGCCCGTGCCAGTTCGTAACATTAACTGTCAGCACACCAGCCAGGATGCAGGAGACCGAGATCAGCCACCCGTAGGCCATGCACGCGGCGATCTTGCCGAAGAGAATCGATTGGTCCGAGAGGCGGCTGGCGAGCAGTGTTTCGAGCGTGTGCCGTTCCCGCTCGCCGGCGAAGGAATCGGCGATAACGGTAGTAATCACAACGGCGGAAAAAAATGTGGGCGCCAGGAGTCCTATCGCGCTAAAGAATCGTTCCGGTCCCATGCGAAAAGGCACGAAGATGCCGAAAACCGCGATCAGGATGAGCGGCCGAAAGCTTCCGGTGGAACCGGCGGACCGCTCCATAACGATCTCTTTCCATTCCTTCCACAGAACGGTGAGGAAATCGGCGGTCATTTTTCTTCCTCCATCAGCGTGAGGAACACGTCTTCCAGGCTCCCCTGGCCGCTGCGGACCTCCTGCACTTCCCCGCCCTCGCGGACGATCAGGCTGATGAACGGGGCGACGCCCTCTCCGTCCTTCAGAATGAGAATCAGCCGGCCATTCTCGATGGACGCCTGCGAAACGCCGGGTTGTTGCGCCAGCGCCGCGAGCAGCGCATCGGAGAATCCGCTGCCGCTGATCTCGGTGCGTTGGCCTCCGCCGCGCGAGCGCAGATCGGCCGGACTGCCGACCGCGAGCAGCTTGCCCTGGCGAATCACCGCCACCAGGCTGCACAGCTTCTCGGCTTCCGCCATGTTGTGGGTGGTGAGGAAGATGGTTGCGCCCTGGCGCGCGGCGAGCGCGGCAAGATCGTCACGGAGGCTGGCGGCAGCCACGGGATCGAGGCCGGCAGTGGGCTCGTCAAGGAAGACGAGTCCGGGGCGGTGCAGCAGAGGCCGGGCGATGGCCAGCTTCTGCTTCATGCCGCGGCTCCACTTCACCACGGCTTCCTTGCGGCGATCCCATAGACCGAGATGCGTCAGCAGTTCCTGGATGCGTTGATCGAGTTGGGCCTTGGGCATGTGGGCCACGCGCCCGTAGAACCGCAGGTTGTCCTCGGCACTGAGGCGCTCGTAAAGGCCGGAATGTTCGAGCAGCGCACCGGTGCGGGCCCGGATTTCGGCGCCTTGCGTTCGCGTATCGAAGCCCAGCACCTGAGCGCTTCCGCTGGTCGGTTCGATCAAGCCGAGCAGCAGGCGAATGGTGGTGGTCTTGCCGGCGCCGTTGGGACCGAGAAAACCGAATACGGAGCCGGCGGGAACCTCTAGGTTGAGATCGTCGAGTGCGCGAACGGTCTCGAACGTACGGGTGAGCCCCAGGGCGCGTATTGCAAGCTCTGCCATCGTCGGGCAGTCAAGCTAGTTACGCACACGGGTGTCGATGGTGTCAAGAAGCTGGCGAAGGCAGGCGAAAGCGCCTGCCCCGCCCACCGAGTTTTCCAAGACCTTCTACGCTGCCTTCGGAGGAGCCTCGGGCACTACTTTGGCAGGCGTTTCAGGGACGACGGCCGGAAGCATGGCGGCGAGAACGTCGCGGACGCGGTCGGCGAAGATGAACTCCATCTCCTTGCGGACGTCTTCGGGCAGATCGCGAAGATCTTTCTGGTTGCCGCGCGGCACGATCACGCGCTTGATACCCGCGCGCCGCGCCGCCAGCACCTTCTCTTTGAGACCGCCGATGGGCAACACCAGACCTGTCAGCGTCACTTCGCCGGTCATGGCGGTGTCGCTGCGGGCCGGCACGCCGGAGTAGAGCGAAGCGAGGGCGGTGGTCATGGTCACGCCCGCGGACGGTCCATCCTTGGGAATGGCGCCCGCGGGAACGTGGATGTGGAGACCGCTCTTGAGGAACATGCTCGGATCCAACCCGAATTCGGCCGCGTGGCTCCACAGATAGCTGCGAGCCGTCTTGGCCGATTCCTGCATGACCTCGCCGAGCTGGCCGGTGATGGTCAGCTCCTTGCCGTCGGGCAGGAGCGCGGCTTCGATGTACAGGACATCGCCGCCGGTTTCGGTCCAGGCGAGACCCGTTGCTACACCTGCGGGGAGCTCCTTGCGGGCGAGTTCCGGCAGAATAGCTTCGGGACCCAGCATTTCGGGAACATCGTCGCCGTGCACCACGACGGAACCGGGGTCGCCTTCGGCGAATCTCACCGCGACCTTGCGGATCAGGCGCCCCAGCATCTGCTCCAGACGCCGCACGCCGGCTTCGCGGGTGTACGACTCGATGACTTTCTGCAGAGCTTCGTCCGTGATCACGCACTGCTCGGCGGTGAGACCGGTGTGCTGCAAAAGCTTGGGCAGCAGGTAGCGTTTGGCGATCTGGGTTTTCTCCTCTTCGCTATAGCCGGAGAGGCGCAGGATCTCCATGCGGTCCAGCAGCGGCGCGGGGATCGTATCCAGCGTGTTGGCGGTGGTGATGAACATGACCTTTGACAAATCGAAGGGCAGGTCCAGGTAGTTATCGCGGAATGTTTTGTTCTGCTCAGGATCCAAGATTTCGAGCAGCGCAGCCGCGGGATCGCCACGGAAATCGCGCCCGAGTTTGTCGACTTCGTCGAGCATCAGCACGGGGTTCATGAATCCCGCGCGCCGCATCGCTTGAATGAGGCGACCCGGCAGAGCGCCGATATAGGTCCGGCGGTGGCCGCGAAGTTCGGCTTCGTCGTGCAGGCCGCCCAGGCTCATGCGTTCGAACTTTCGTCCGAGAGCGCGGGCGATGGATTGTCCCAGCGAGGTCTTGCCGACGCCGGGCGCGCCCACAAAGCACAGAATGGGAGCCTTGGCTTCGGGATTCAGCTTGAGCACGGCGAGCTGCTCGACAATGCGCTCCTTGACCTTGGCGATGCCGTAGTGGTCCTCATCGAGAACCTCGCGGGCGCGTTTCAGGTCCAGATTATCGTCGCTACGTTTCTTCCACGGCAGCTCGATCACGTATTCGAGCCAGGTGCGGATCACGTTGTGCTCGGGGGACGCCGAATTGATTTTTTCCAGGCGTTCCAGCTCGCGATCGGCTTCCGTGCGGACATCCTCGGGGAGGTCCGCCTTGGCCAGCTTCTCGCGCAAGGTTTCCACCTCGGCTTCGTCGGTCTTGCCTTCGCCGAGTTCCTGCTCGATGGCCTTCTTCTGCTGGCGCAGCACGTAGTCGCGCTGCTCCTTGGACATCTCGGACTTGGCCTTTTCGGTGACTTTGGCGCGTAGCTCGGCCACGTCGACTTCATGCGACAGCCAGCCCAGCACCATGCGGAGAGCTTCGATCCGGGTGGAGGTTTCGAGGAGCGATTGCTCCTTCTCGACGTCGAGGTTCATGACCGAACCGACGAGGAACGCGAGTTGCAGGGGATCGCCTTGCGCGGCGAACGCCTGCGTGATCTCAAGCGCAGGCTGGCCCTGCATCAGGTTGACGTACTTGGACGCCATCTCGACCACGGAAAGGGCTAACGCCTCCAGCTCACGGCTGGAATCGTCGGGCAGAGGCAGCGGGCGAACCTTCGCCTTCAGGAAGCCGTTCTCTTCCACCTTGACGATGACGACCCGCTCGATCCCCTGCACAAAGAGGTCGATGTGATCGGGCCGGGGACGCCCGGACTTGCGAATGACCGCACGGGTGCCGATAGTGTACAAATCGTCCGCGCCGGGCGTTTCCACCGATGGATCTTTCTGGGCGACGACGATGACTTCCTTATCCTCGGTCAGCAGCGCCGATTCCACGGCGGCCACAGACGCCTTGCGGCCCACGCCCAGAGGCATCAGGAGTCCTGGGAACAACACGGAGTTCTTCAGGGCCAACAACGGCAACGTTTTGATTTTCTCTTCGTCTGGCATATTCGTGTCTCGTCTCGTATATATAGACCTTCGGAGTTATGATGCTCGAACCCCCTTCGGGGACTCCACTTCAAATACCAGCGCATCGTTGCGCATGTCCAGAAGCACTGTCTTTCCATCGCGAATTTCGCCGGCCACCAGCATACGGGCCAGCGGCGTTTCCACTTCTTTTTGAATCGCGCGTTTGAGAGGACGCGCGCCGTAAGCAGGGTCGTAACCCACGGTGACCAGATGGGCTCGGGCGGCGTCGGTAAGCTGCAGGTCGATATGGCGCTCGGCCAGGCGTACCCGTAGCGTTTCCAGCTGGATATCCACGATCTTCTTAAGCTGATCCTGCGTCAACCGGTGGAAGTTGATGACTTCGTCGACGCGGTTCAGGAACTCCGGCCGGAACAGGCGCGGCAAGTCCTCCTGCTGGGCGTTGGAGGTCATGATCACGATGGTGTTCTTGAAATCCACCGTGCGGCCCTGACCGTCGGTGAGCCGCCCGTCGTCGAGCAATTGCAGCAGGACGTGGAACACGTCACTGTGGGCTTTCTCGATCTCGTCGAGCAGAATCACGCAATACGGGCGCCGGCGGACGGCTTCGGTCAACTGGCCGCCTTCTTCATAGCCGATGTATCCGGGAGGCGCGCCGACCAAACGGGACACGGTGTGCTTTTCCTGATACTCCGACATGTCGATGCGGATCAAGGATCTCTCATCGTCAAAGAGATATTGCGCGAGCGCGCGGGCCAACTCTGTCTTACCGACACCAGTAGGTCCCAGGAAGATGAAACTTCCGATGGGCCGTTTCGGGTCTTTCAGACCGCCGCGGGCGCGCATGACCGCATCGGCCACGGCGTCGACGGCTTCGTCCTGACCGACCACGCGCTTGTGCAGTTCGTCAGGCAGGTGCAGTAGTTTCTGGACCTCGCCTTCGAGGAGCTTCGAAAGCGGAATGCCGGTCCAGCGGCTGACCACCTGGGCGATATCCTCCTCGTCGACTTCCTCTTTGAGGAGTGTGGGTGCGTGCGCCTCTTTCTCCAGTTGTTTTTCGAGAGCGGTGAGCTGGCCGTACTTGAGCTCGGCAGCCTTGTTGAGGTCGTAGGCGCGCTCGGCCTGCTCGATTTCGGTCTTGACGTGGTCGATTTGCGCACGGATCTCGCGCTGTTTCTTGAGCGCTTCCTGATCGGCCTGCCACTGGGCGCGGAGGCTGGCAGTGGAGGTTTTTAACTCGCCCACTTCTTTGTCGATTTTCGAGAGGCGTTCACGCGAGGCCGCGTCGGATTCTTTCTTGAGGGCTTCGCGCTCGATTTCGAGCTGCATCTGGCGGCGCGTGGCTTCATCGAGTTCGGCCGGCATCGAGTCGATCTCGGTGCGCAGCTTGGCCGCGGCTTCGTCTACCAGGTCAATGGCCTTGTCCGGCAGGAAGCGGTCGGAAATATAGCGATTGCTAAGGATCGCGGCGGCCACCAGGCTCGAATCCTTGATGCGGACGCCGTGATGAATCTCATAGCGCTCGCGGAGGCCGCGAAGAATCGAAATGGTGTCTTCGACCGACGGCTGGTCGACCAGAACGATCTGGAAGCGGCGCTCGAGAGCGGCATCCTTTTCGATGTGCTTGCGATATTCGTCGAGCGTGGTCGCGCCGATGCAATGCAGCTCGCCTCGAGCCAGCATGGGCTTGAGGAGGTTGCCGGCATCCATGGCGCCTTCGGCCTTGCCTGCGCCGACGACGGTGTGAAGCTCGTCGATAAACAGGATGATCTGGCCTTCGGAAGACTGGACTTCCTTGAGGACGGCCTTGAGGCGCTCCTCGAATTCACCCCGGAACTTGGCTCCGGCGATAAGCGCGCCCATATCGAGCGAGACGACTTTCTTGTCCTTCAGACCTTCGGGGACATCGCCACGGATGATCCGCTGGGCGAGGCCTTCCACGATGGCAGTTTTGCCGACGCCGGGTTCGCCAATGAGCACAGGGTTGTTCTTCGTCCGCCGGGAGAGGACCTGGATCACGCGACGGATTTCTTCGTCGCGGCCGATGACCGGATCGAGCTTGTTCTGCGCGGCGGCTTTGGTCAGGTCGCGGCCGTACTTTTCGAGAGCTTCGTAGGTAGCTTCGGGATTCTGCGTGGTGACGCGCTGCGATCCGCGAACCTCCTGAAGCACGCGCATCAGGCGGTCGCGGGTGATGCCGAGATCCTTGAAAACCTTCTCGGCACTTTGATCTGAAGCGGCAGCGAGGATGACGTGCTCGATGGAGACGTACTCATCTTTCAAGCGTTTCGCTTCGCTCTCCGCCGACGTCAGGAGCTTTTGCAGCCGGGCGGTCACGTAGATCTGGTCCAAACCGGCAGACGAGCCGGATACTTTGGGGAGCTTGTCGAGTTCCTGGATCAGGCGCCGGTGAACGTCTTCCAATTTGACGTCCGCTCGAGCGAGGATCGATTGGGCGAGGCCCCCTTGCTGCTCCAGCAGAGCCAGAAGGAGATGCTCGACATCGATCTGCTGGTTCCCGCGGCCAGCGGCCACGGACTGCGCCGTGCGGAAAGCTTCCTGGAGTTTTTCCGTAAAGCGGTTAAAATCCATATGGTGCTGGCCTCTTGAAGAAACTATAGCATGTTAGCATATTACTATGCAATAATCTTAGTGCCTTGTTATCAACTATACCTGGTTGGATGCAGAAGGAGCTAAAACGATGCTGCCAAAGATCATAACGTCCTTGCCGGGGCCCCAGGCC
>DASYSG010000008.1:0-14006 GCA_036003585.1 Bryobacteraceae bacterium
GCGCCGCTCTTCGCGCACCACGTCGCGTTCCTTATAGAACTCGCGAAATACGGGATGCAGGAAGCGCTCCGATTCGAGCAGGAACCACAGCTCGATCCGGTTGGAGGGGAAACTGTAGAAGTACGTGGTCTGATCCTCGGCTGTGCCAGCGTTCATGCCCACGCCGCCGTTCGATTCCACGATGCGGTCGTACTCATTCGATTCGACGTAGCTGTCGGCCTTCTCAATGGCGGCTTTCAGCTCGGCTTCGAGCGCCTCGATTTTCTTGGGGTCGGCGCGGAAGGCCTTGTTGCGCTCGGCGTCCAGCCGGTTGTAGACCGCCTCGATAGCGTCAAGCGCCCTCTTTTCCAGGGTCCAGTTCTTGCTGCCGATGTTGGGCGAGCCCTTGAACGCCATGTGCTCGAACATGTGCGCCAGCCCGGTGCGGCCCGTCGGATCGTCCACCGCCCCCACGTTCGCGTAGGTGTGGAAGGACACCACCGGGGCGTCATGGCGTTCGATGACCAGAAACGTCAGGCCGTTGGGGAGCGTGAATTGGGTGACTTTCTTTTCGAAATCCTGGAGGCTCTGGGCAGCCAACAGGCTGGGGAGCAAGATGAAGAGGAGGACGCGAACCCGCATGCAGCGCATGCATCCAGAGTATCAAGGCCGGTAGGGTTGTCCTCGATATACTGCCTGATTTGATGGAGGGCTTTCTCGGAACGGATGATATGCTCCCAATAGTTGCGCTGCCAAATGGCTTTTCCAAGTCGTTTGCTGACTGCGGCCTTGAAGGCGCCTATCATCGCGGAGATGGGTCGGGCATGCCCGACCCCTACATCATCGAGAACCAGGATGCCGTGGAGGTGGTTCGGCATTACTACGAACGCGTCCGGCGTGACGTGCGGGAAATGTTGCGGAATGTCATTCCAACAAGCCGTAACAACATCACCCGCGTGGCCAAGTATGCGGCGATCGCGCGTGCAGATGGTTACGAAATAGGCGCCCGGAGTTGAGTAGTCAAATCCAGGGAGGCGGATCGACCGGCGGCGGGGTTCCACATATTCTGGTTCACCCAAGCTGATGTTTCTCTCAGGGAATTTGGGTCGGGCATGCCCGATCCCTACAGACCGTCAGGATCCGATTGTAGGGGCGAGGCATGCCTCGCCCGCGATCGTTACTTCAGGTCCAGATTTCTTTCTCTTTGGAATTGGGGATCTTCGAGCGCCCGGGTCGGGCATGCCCGACCCCTACAGACCGCCAGAATCCGATTGTAGGGGCGAGGCATGCCTCGCCCGCGACCGCTATTTCAATTCCAGAATCTCTTTTTCTTTGGCCTTCGAGACCGCGTCCACTTTGCCGATGTAGACGTCGGTCATCTTCTGGGTTTCTTCCAAGGCCCGGCGCTCTTCGTCCTCACTGATGGCTTTGTCCTTGAGCAGCTTCTTCAAGTGCTCGTTGGCGTCGCGGCGGACGTTGCGCAGCGCCACGCGATGCTCTTCGGCCACATGATGCAGCCGCTTGACGATCTCTTTGCGCCGTTCCTCGGTTAACGGAGGAATCGGCACCCGGATCATCTTGCCGTCGTTGGCCGGATTCAGGCCCAGGTCGGAGACCCGGATGGCCTTCTCGATCGCGCCGATCTGCGATACATCCCAGGGCGTAATCGTGATCAGCGTGGGCTCCGGCACGTGCAGGTTGGCCACCTGGTTGAGCGGCGTCGGCGAGCCATAGTAATCCACTCGAATGTTGTCGAAAACGCTCACCGAAGCGCGCCCCGTGCGGATGCCCGCAATGGTGTGCTGCATGTCGGCGATGGATTTGTCCATGCGCGCCTTGGCGGCCGCTTCCACGTCCTTGACGCTCTTGAAATTGTGCGCCGCCGCAGCGGCAGGTTGTTCAGCCATAAGATTTAATGAATGAGAGTGCCGATGGGTTCACCCATCGCCATACGCATTATATTGCCTCGGACGTTCAAATTGAAAACCACAATCGGCATATGGTTGTCGCGGCACATGGCCACCGCCGACGCGTCCAGCACGCGCAGGTTTCGCGAAAGTACGTCGGAATACTCGATTTCCGAAAAGCGCGAGGCGTCGGAGTGCTTCAAAGGATCTTTATCGTAAACGCCGTCCACGCGCGTGGCCTTGGCCACCACTTCGGCATGGATTTCGAGCCCGCGCAGGGTGGCGGCCGTGTCGGTCGAAAAATACGGGTTCGAGGTGCCCGCGGCGAAGATCACCAGCCGGCCCTTTTCCAGATGCCGGATCGCCCGCCGCCGGATGTACGGCTCGGCTACCGAATGCATCTGGATGGCGGTCATCACGCGCGTGGGAGCGCCGGCTTTCTCGAGAGCGTCCTGCAGGGCCAGGGCGTTGATCACCGTGGCCAGCATCCCCATGTGGTCGGCCGTTACGCGCTCCATCTTCTGCGCGGCCGCCGCCACACCCCGAAAAAAATTCCCGCCGCCCACCACCAGTCCGATCTGAACGCCGGACTGAGCCACTTCCGTGACCTCCGCGGCCAGAGCTTTCACGCGCTCCGGGTCGATACCAAAAGAAGCTTCCCCGGCCAGGACTTCACCGCTCAGCTTGAGAAGGATGCGACCGTAGCGAGGCACAAGTTACTCGGCCGCGGGTGTTTCCGAGCCCGATAAATCGGCTGACACGTTATCGCCAACTTTGAATCGCACAAAGCGCGACACGGTGATGTTCTCGCCGAGTTTGGCGATTTTCGCTTTGATCACATCGGCGATCGACGTGGTATTTTCCTTGATGAAGGGCTGCTCGTAGAGGCACACTTCTTCGTAGTACTTGTTCATGCGCCCCTCGACGATCTTATCGACCATCTTCTCGGGCTTGCCCTCGCCCAGCGCCCGTCCGCGCTGGATGTCTTTTTCCTTGTCGAGCGCCGCCTGCGTGACATCCTCTTTGCGGATGAATTGCGGATCGGCCGCGGCCACCTGCATGGCCAGGTCGTGGACCAGCTCCTGGAAATCGTCTGTTCTTGCCACGAAGTCCGATTCGCAGTTGACTTCGATCATCACGCCCAGCTGGGCGCCGGGATGAATATAGCTCGCGATCACACCCTGTTTGGCGGAACGCCCGGATTTCTTGGCCGCCGAAGCGATACCCTTCTTGCGCAGCACGACTTCGGCTTCGCCCAGGTCGCCCTTGGCTTCCTTCAGAGCGGCTTTGCACTCCATCATCCCGGCTCCGGTTCGCTCGCGGAGCTGCTTTACTAGCTGTGCACTGATCTCCATAATTTCCTTTTGATAGGGTCGGGCATTCCCGACCCCTACGATTGAGGTAGGGGCGAGGCACGCCTCGCCCGCAATGTTTACGGATTACCGCTGGACGCTTCGTCGGCCGCGGCTTCCGATCCCGGTCCCTTGCGCGGCAGCGATGTGGACGGCAGATCCTCGTCCGGCATGCTTTCCGACATAAGCTGCGCGGCGTACTTCGGATCGACATATTCCGAATACTCGGGCATCTCTTCCACCGGAGCTTCGTCTCCGCTCTCCACGATCTTCTCGGGAACGAAATCGTGCTCGGTCGCCAGTTGCCGGCCCTCGATCACCGCTTCCGAGATCTTATTCGTGAACAAACGGATCGCGCGCAGCGCATCGTCGTTGCCGGGAATCACATAATCCACTTTGTCGGGATCGCAGTTGGTATCCACCACGGCTACTACGGCGATGCCCAGCTTGCGGGCCTCTTCCACCGCGATCGCCTCTTTGTTCGAGTCAACCACGAACAGCAGATCCGGCAGGCCGTTCATATCCTTGATGCCGGCCAGGTTCTGGTTGAGGTGCTTGCGCTCGCGCTCCATGCGCACGACTTCTTTCTTCGCGCGCCCGCCCCAATCGCCCGATTCGGCCATGGTATCCAGTTCCTTCAATCGCTTGATGGATTTCTGAACCGTCAGCATGTTCGTCAGCAATCCGCCCAGCCAGCGCTGGTTCACGTAAAACTGCGAGCACCGGGTAGCTTCCTCGGCAATGGCTTCCTGCGCCTGACGTTTGGTGCCCACGAAGAGAACCGTCTTGCCTTGCGCGGCCATTTCACCCACGTACCGCATCGCGTCCTTGAACAGTTTCAGCGTTTTTTGCAGGTCAACGATGTAAATACCATTGCGTTCGCCAAAGATGTATTCTTTCATCTTTGGATTCCAGCGCTTGGTCTGGTGCCCGAAATGAACGCCTGCTTCGAGCAATTCCTTCATGCTAATAGACGGCAAAATTCCTCCTGCCTAGATTTAAGAACCCGGGTCCGCGGTCCAAAGCGGGATTTGCGGCCCCGGGGTTGCTGAACCAACTACCGGCCGCGAATGAACGTGAGTAAACACCAATAAAAACGGTGTTCACTGGCGAGGATCATGCGGCTAACGCTTCGAGAACTGGAACCGCTTACGGGCGCCCTTCTGCCCGTACTTTTTGCGCTCATGCTGGCGCGCATCGCGCGTGAGCATGCCCAGCTCTTTCAGTTTCCTGCGCAATTCCGAGTTGAACTCAATCAGTGCGCGAGCAATGCCCAGCTTGGCGGCTCCGGCTTGCCCGTTGGGGCCGCCACCGGCTGTCGTAATCCAAATATCGAACTTTTCGGCCGTTTCCGTGGCCAAAAGAGGCTGCCGCACGATCGCGCGCGCCGCCTCGCTCGGGAAGTAGTGTTCGAAGGCGCGGCTGTTCACCGTGATCTCGCCCTTCCCGTCGCGTAAGAATACTCTGGCCACCGCTCTCTTGCGGCGCCCCGTTCCAACATGCTGTACAAAAGCCAATTTCGTCAGATCTCCTTACGACGCAGCCAGTGCGACTGGCTTTTGCGCCTGATGCGGATGCGTCGGACCGGCGTAGACTTGCAGCTTGCGGTACATTTGCTTCCCCAGCTTGCTCTTGGGGAGCATACCCTGCACTGCCTCTTCCACCATCCGCGTGGGACGCGCCGCCCGCACCTTGCGCGCTGAAGTTTCGGTTAAGCCGCCCGGATATCCCGAGTGCCGGCGATAAAGTTTTTGCTCTTCTTTGTTCCCGGTCAGCCGGACCTTGGCCGCGTTCACCACGATCACGTGGTCGCCCGTATCCAGGAACGGAGTATAGGTGGGCTTGTGCTTGCCCATCAGAATCTTGGCCGCCTTGCTGGCGATCCGGCCCAGCACCGCTTCTTCGGCGTCGATCAGGTGCCATTGGCGCGTGATGCCGTCGGGCGATGGAATTGAGGTTTTCATGAAGACAGACGTACTCCTGCGAGTTCTAGAACCTTATTGAGCTTAGCGAATCGCGGGAGGTGGTGTCAAACGCGCGGCTGGGTCGGGCAAGGGAAAGAGGGGACACCTCCTGGGGTTCGGTCCGCTACTGGCTTTGTTGAAGTTAGGAGGTGTCCCCTTTTTCCGCCTTTGCGCTCCGGGCGCTGTAGTGCGCTAATGAATTAGCGCACTACCCCGGGCGCTGTCCCCTTTTTTCACGGCGGTATAATCCGGATGATGAAGTTCGTCCTGGCCCTTTTGCTCCTGGCTTCCAGTGCTTTCGCTGGAATTGTCGACGACGTGCGAGCCTCCATCGAAAAGAACGACTTCGCCGGGGCCGACCGCCAGGTGGAGGCTTACCGCCGCGCCCACGGCGCCGATTCGGAGCTCGCCGCCGCCATCAGTTGGCAGGCGCGCGGAGCTTTGGCGGCCAAGAACCTCGATCGGGCAGCCGCGTATGCCGATAAAACCCGCCAGATGGCGCTCCCCAATCTCCGCGGACCGCGCGTGGCCCGCGAGCGGTGGTTGTACGCGATGGGGGCGTCGATCGAGGTCCAGGCGCAAGTGATGGCAGCCCGGGGCGAAGCTGGCGACGCCGTGCAGTTCCTGCGCGACGAATTGAAAACCTATGCCGGCACTAACATTCAGGAGCGGATCCAGAAGAACATCAACCTGCTGAGCCTGGAAGGCAAGCCCGCGCCGGCGCTCGAATCCCCCGTGTGGTTCGGCTCCAAACCTCCGTCGATCGCCAGCCTGCGCGGGAAGGCGATTCTGCTATTCTTCTGGGCGCACTGGTGCCCCGATTGTAAGGCGGACGTCCCCATCATCGCCGGTCTGATGAAAAAATACGGTCCGCGAGGGCTGGCCCTGATCGGTCCCACCGAATACTACGGCTATGTGGCCGATGGCGCCGATGCGCCTCCCGCCGTTGAAAAACCGTACATCGAGCAGATTCGCCGCCAGTTCTATGCGCCCTTGGGCGACATGCCCGCGCCTCTGAGCAATGCGAATTTCGCGCGCTACGGTGCGAGCTCCACGCCGACGCTGGTTCTGGTGGATCGGAAAGGAATCGTGAGCTGGTACCATCCGGGCGCGGCTACCGAGCGCGAACTGTCCCTGCAAATTGAGAGAGCGCTGCGATGACCAGGCGAGCGCTCTTTGCTCTCGCGGCCCTGTGCCTCTGGACAGCGGGCGCGTATCAGGCTCCCGGCACGCATCCCGTTACCGGGCGCAAGATCGCCGGCGTCATGGGGATGAGCGGCGCCGACTGGCTGACGCGTTCCGAACGGGAATCCGAAGAGCAGCCCGACAGGGCTCTCGACGCGCTCAACCTGAAGCCCGGCATGGTGGTGGCCGATATCGGCGCGGGCGTCGGATACATGTCCCTGCGTATGGCAAAACGCGTGGGTCCCTCGGGAAAGGTTTACGCCAACGATCTGCAGCCCGAGATGCTCGCGAAACTGCGCGACAACGCCGCCAAGGGCAAGATCAACAACGTCGTGACCGTGCTGGGCGATGTCGCCGACCCAAAGCTGCCGCCGAACACCATGGACCTGGTGCTGCTGGTCGACGTCTATCACGAATTCTCGCAGCCTCAGCAGATGCTGCGGAAGATCCGCGAAACGCTGAAGCCCGACGGGCGGTTAGTTCTGCTGGAGTACCGCGCCGAGGATCCTAACATCCCGATCAACCCCGAGCACAAGATGACCGTCGCGCAGGTGAAGGCCGAGCTCGAAGCGGAAGGGTTCGTGCTGCAGCCCGTAATCGAGATCCTGCCGCGCCAGCACATCTTGATTTTGACGAAAGCAGCCGCGAAGGCAGCGGGCGCCCGGTAATTTCTACTTCAGCTGCTTCTCCGCCTCCCTTGGCGACGTATTCATGCAGCTGTTTCTTCATCCGCGGCTCCCAGTACATTCTCATATTGACCGCGTCGGCGATAAGGGGGACGGCAGCCTCGTCCACATATCCGAACTCTTCCTGCAATGCATGCAAAATGGGCAAAACCGCGCCGGGAAGCTGCTGAAGTTCCTGGATGATGGAGTAGCTCGGTCACTATCCCAAGCGTGCATAGGGTTCCATCATTTATCGTGGCTCTTATGAGTTATCGATTTCTGGTGGACACCTACGAGACTGAACGGCTCAAAGTACTGAGCGTTTGGGGCATGTTTCGCGACGAGGACCTGGCGTTCCGCCCGCATCCAACCGATCTCCGGGGCCGCAGCTTCCTGGAGCAGATGCAACACCAATGTCTCAGTGAAAACGCATGGTTTTGCAACATGTTAGGAATTGACGTGGGCGCTCCGCCCCTGCCTATCGAGGAGACTAGGCTTGGGTTCGTTTTGCAATACGGAACGGATTCTTCAAAACGTCTCGACGCTTTGCGCGGCAAGGAAGACCTATGGTGGGAGGAAGAGGTCGCATTCTTCGACGTACAACGCAGCCGCGCCTGGGTCATGGTCCGGCGCATCGCCCACACATCGCACCATCGCGGGCAGCAGATGGCCATGCTCCGGATGCTCGGCCGGGATGTGTACAGCAACTACGGCCCGACGGCCGATACCGGAAAGCAGGTGATCTACGCTCCAGCGCCTTCCGAGTGATACCGTAAAGCTATGTCCGCCCGGACGTTGATCTCCGTCGAAGACTACCTGGCTTCCGCCTACGAGCCAGATTGCGACTTTGTGGATGGCCACATCGAGGAGCGTAACGTGGGCGAACTCAGTCACAGCATGGTGCAATTGAGAGTGGGCGCTTATCTTCTTGCCCACTACGGGAACGGAGGCGAGGTCGCAGCTACGGAGTGCCGCATCCGAGTGACTCCGACTCGCGTCCGGATTCCCGACGTATGTTTCTTCCTGACAAATCCAGGCGAGAGGGTTCCCACCAAGCCTCCCTTCATCTGCATCGAAATTCTCTCGCCAGAGGACCGCATGAGCCGTGTGGAAGTTCGCATCAACGACTATCTGGCGATGGGAGTGCCGTATGTATGGGTGCTGGACCCCGAAACCAGGCAGGCGTTTGCGGCCACCGCCGCGACGGGTCTTCAGGAAGTGAAAAGCGGCGTGCTCAAGACGGAAAAGCCTGCGCTCGAAGTTCCGCTCGGCGAAATCTTCCGCTAACGCTGCAGCTCCGGAAGCAGCCGCAGTGCATTATCGCGCTCGATCGCACGAAGATCCTTGGTGGCGAAGCGCTGCGCGGTGAGCCCGCCGATCTCTTCCGCTGACGTGCGGAACGGATAATCGGTGCCGAACAGGATCTGCGAAAGAGGCGCCACTTTCAGCAGGGCGGCCAGAGCCGGGGCGCTGTTGGCCTGTGCCGTATCGTAGTGGAACTTCTTCAGCTCATACATCAGGCCCTTCGGCAGGACACTCTCTTTTCCCTTCATAGTCGCTTCCTGATACACGAAGCGGCTGAGCAGGAAAGGCATGGTCCCGCCGCCGTGGGAGAAGATCCAGCGGATGTCGGGATAGCGCGCCGCGGTGCCGCTGAACAGCAGGCTGGCGATGGTCCGCGTGGTATCCGTGGCCCATTCGATCATCACCGCCGGGACTTCGTTCTTCAGATTGCCGCAGCAGGCGGCGGTGGTCGGATGCGTGTAGATCACCGCCTTGCGCCGGTTCAGCTCGGTCCATACCGGCGCGAACGAGGCATCGCCCAGCCACTTGTCGCCGTAGTCGGTGAGCAGGCCGATGCCGTCGGCTTTGAGTGTATCGAGCGCATACTCGATTTCACGCAGGCTGCCGTCGATATCCGGCAAGGGGAGCGCGGCAAACAGGCCGAAACGCCCGGGGTGATCCTTGACGGTCATCGCTCCATAGTCATTGACGATCCGCGCCACGCGGCGGCCTTCCTGCACATCCCCGAACCAGACACCCGGCGAGCTCACGGAAAGAACCGAGGTCGCGATGCCGCCCTTGTCCATTTCTTCGACCGACTGCGCGGGGGACCAGGCCGGCTGGCCGGCCGCGCGGTTGCCGATCGCAGTGCGGTAGGCGGGTGGGAACAGATGATGATGAACATCGATACGGTGGGGCGTCGGCGCGCCCTTAGCGAGCGAGCCACCTGCAAGAGTGGCCATCCCGGCCAGAAACTCACGCCGCAGCATAACTCCAACGATTCTACACCTACAATAGACAAGAGGAACTTATATATATGCAGCGAACCGCAGAAGCTAAATGGCAAGGCGACCTGAAGACCGGCGTGGGCGAGATATCGATGGCGAGCGGCACGTTATCGCATGTGCCCTATTCGTTCCACAGCCGCTTTGAGCAGGGGAAGGGAACCAATCCGGAAGAGTTGTTGGCCGCGGCGCACGCCGGCTGCTTTACCATGGCGCTTTCGAATCAGCTGGCCCAGGCGGGATTCAAGGCCGAGAGCCTCGAGACCACTTGTACCATCACCTTAGACAAGAAGGACGACGGGTTCGGCATCACCGAAAGTCATCTGGAGCTGAAAGCCAAGGTTCCCGGTATCACTAAAGATGCGTTCGACAAGGCGACCGCGGGAGCGAAGTCAGGCTGCCCGGTGTCGAAGCTGTACAACACCAACATCACACTGAACGCGACTCTGGAAACCTAACGGGCCCTCGATCATTCGCAGCGCAATGCGTCCATGGGACTCACGCGCGTCGCGCGCCTGGCAGGGAGCCACACCGCCAACAGGGCCACCGCGCTTAACAGCACCGGGATACCGACGAATACCAGAGGATCGCGGGCCTTCACCCCATACAGCAGGCTCGCGATCAGCTTGGTGAGTCCGAAGGCTGAGCCCACTCCGATCACCACCCCTATCAGCGCCAGGCGCATGCCCTGGAAGATGACCATGTTGCGCACCGACCCCGATTCCGCGCCAAGCGCCAGCCGGATTCCGATTTCCTGCGTGCGCTGTTCCACTGAGTACGCCATCAGTCCGTAGATTCCGATCGCCGCGAGGAGCAGCGCCGTGCACGCGAAGATCGTGAGCACCAGCGTATTGAAATCGGTGTTGGCCGTGGAGCGCGACACCACCTCGTCCATGGTGCGGATCGGCGCCAGTGCGAGTCCATCACTCACGTCCCCCAGCTCTTTTTGAATCGCCGGAATCAGCGTATGCGGCTCGACCCGCGTTCGCACGATCCAGGCGAGCGGCGAAAGACGCGCGTTCAATGCGTTGATGCCATCGGGAAGCTGCGATTGGGGAATGTACATGGTGGGGCCCGGATTGTTGTTCAGCCCGTTGTCGCGAATGTCGCTGACCACGCCGACGATCTGCCGCGGGGGATCGTCGAATTCCGGCCCCACGCCCTTCCCGATGAGGATGCGGTCGGCCAGCGGATCGCCTTCCTTCCAGAACTGCTTGGCCATGGCCTGATTGATGACCGCGACCGGAGGCGCGCCGATCCCGTCCTGATCGGTAAAGCCACGCCCCCGGAGAACCGGAATCTTGAAGACATCGAAGTATTCGGGAGAGGCAATCATGTACTTTCCGCCACCGGTCGAAGCGCCTTCAAGCGGTCGCCCCACGATAATGAACGGAAGCCCATAGCCGCCTTCGAGCGGAACGCAGCAGGTAGCGCCGGCGGTTTCGACGCCGGGCAGAGCCTTGAGGCGCTCGGTGCCCTGGCGCACCAGTTGATCCACCCCCGCCGTCTTCACGAAACGCGGCCCACTGAGCGACATCCGCAGCGTCAGCACATTGTGCGAGTCGAAGCCTGGGTTAACCGCACGGAGCGCAGTGAAGGTCCGCAACAACAGCGAGGCTCCGATCAGCAGGATCAGCGCCAGCGCGGTTTCGACGATCACCAGAAGAGAGCGGGCCTTGTTGTGGCGGAAACTGGTGCCTCCACGGCCGGTGGATTCCTTGATGGTGCTGCTGAGATCGGCGCGCGAGGCCTGAAGAGCCGGAAAGAGACCGAACAGAATGCCGGTCGCCACGGATAGTCCGAGCGTGAACAGGACCACCCGCAGATCCATCGACACCGCATTGCCTTGCAGTCCGACGCGCGGAATGTTGCCGGGATTCAAACTCAGAATGCCGCGAATGCCCGCGAATCCCAGGATCAGCCCGAGCACTCCGCCGGCCATCGACAAGACTACACTTTCCGTAAGCAGCTGACGAATGATTCGTCCGCGTCCGGCACCGATGGCGGCGCGAATGGCGATTTCCCGCCTGCGGCCTGTCGCGCGCGCCAGCAGAAGATTGGCGACGTTGGCGCATGCAATCAGCAGTACGAAGCCGACAGCGCCGAGCAGAACCCAGAGAAGTGTGCGCACCCCGCTCACCAGCACTTCACCCAAGGGCTGCACCCCGAAGGTCCCCTTGGGACCGAGGCTATTCGGGTAGTTCTTGCGAAAACCCTCGGTCGCCGCCTTGAGTTGCGCATCCGCGGCCGCCAGAGTAACGCCTGGCTTCAGTCGCCCCGCCACTTGAAAATAGTTCCCCTGATCGGTGCTGTACGGATCGAGCTTGAACGGGACGTATACGTCGGGAGGCTGATCGATCTCTATCTTCAGGCTGGGGCCCGCAATTCCGATGATCTCGTGCGGGGATCCGCTGAGCGTGATGGTCTTGCCGATCACGTTAGGATCCGCGCCAAAACGGCGCTGCCAGAATCCGTAGGCCAGCACGGCGACATCGCGCCCGCCGGGAAGGTCTTCATCTTTGGTGAAGGGCCGGCCGTAAACCATGGTGGCCCCGAACAAGGTGAAGAAGTCCGCGCTGGCCTGGGTTTCCTGAATCTGCTCCGGCACGTCGCCGGCCTTGTAGTTCGCGACGCCGAATCGCCAGGCCGCCACGTCCTGGAAAGCCTGCGTCTGCGATCGCCAAAAGTTGAACTTCACCGGTGAAGAGCCGGGGCCCGAACCTTGCGGGGACACGTTCATGAACATGACAATGCGCTCGGGATCGGGAAAGTTAACGGGCTTGAGCAGAACCGTGTTGATGAGGGAGAAGATGGCGGTATTGGCCCCCACGCCGAGCGCCAGCGCCAGGACGGCGGTGATGGTGAACGCCGGAGCCTGCAGGAACATCCGGATGGAATGCTTCAGGTCCTGAAGAAAAGATCCCATGCCCGCTCCTTCAGAAGGAATACGTTCCCCAGCGGAAAAGGTTTCCAAAAAAGAAAGCGCCGGAGGATCTGACTCCCCCGGCGCGATTCTGACTTCTGACTTCTGGCTTCTGCTTACGCCTTGACCGAGTTGTTTGGATCGATAACAAACTTCTTGGCCGCGCCCTTGTCGAAGTCTTTGTATCCAGTGGGCGCCTGGTCCAGCGTAATCATGGTTACATTGACCGCCTTGGCGGGATGTACCTTGTCGTGCAGGATGGCCGTCATTAACTGGCGGTTGTAACGCAGCACCGGACATTGGCCGGTGTGGAAGGAGCAGGATTTCGCCCATCCCAAACCGATGCGGATCGACAACGCGCCGATCTTGGCGTTCTCGTCGATACCACCCGGATCGCCGGTCACGTACAGACCGGGGATGCCGATGGAGCCGCCCGCGCGGACGACCTCCTGGAGGGAGTTCAGCACTGTGGCAGGCGCCTCTTTAGTTGCACCCGAGCCATGTCCGCGAGCTTCAAAGCCGACGCAATCCACCGCGCAGTCAACGACCGGCTCACCCAGGAGCTGGGCGATCGCATCGCCGAGATTGGTAATCTTGCTGACGTCAATGACTTCGCAGCCGAAGCTCTTGGCCTGTGCCAGGCGCTCCGGTATCATGTCGCCGACGATCACGACTGCCGCGCCGAGCAATTGGGCTCCCACTGCCGCAGCCAGACCTACCGGGCCTGCGCCCGCGATGTAGACCGTGGTGCCTGGTCCCACGCCTGCTTGCACGCAGCCGTGGAAACCTGTCGGGAAGATGTCGGACAGAAGCGTCAGGTCCTTGATCTTCGCCATCGCCTTTTCTTTGTTGGGGAACTTGATCAGGTTGAAATCGGCGTAGGGCACCATGACGTACTCAGCTTGTCCGCCGACCCATCCGCCCATGTCCACATAACCGTACGCCGCGCCCGGACGAGCCGGGTTCACGGTCAGGCAGATACCGGTCTTGCCCTCGCGGCAATTGCGGCAGCGCCCGCAGGCGATGTTGAACGGCACCGTCACCAGGTCGCCGATGTTCAGCATTTCAACGTCGTTACCCTTTTCGATGACTTCGCCCGTGATCTCGTGACCGAGGATTAAACCTTGGGGGGCGGTGGTGCGGCCGCGAACCATGTGCTGATCCGATCCGCAAATGTTCGTCGTAACCACTTTCAGGATGACGCCATGAGGAGCGTCCTTGCCGCCGAACGGGTCCGTCTCGCTCTTGGGCATTTTCAGCTTGGGGTAGGGGATAGATTGAACTTCCACCACGCCCGGCTTGATATAAGCTACTCCACGATTCGTTGCCATACTTCCTGTCTCCTTTTACCTTTCTTCATCACTCCGCTCTTCGCGCACTCAAGTGCGCTAGAACGCTGCGGCGCCCGCCTCGGCTACCGCGTGGTCCTGATCTCCGGATCCGCCGCTGACGCCGATGGCACCTTGGACCTTACCATCCTTCTTCAACGGGATGCCGCCCGCGAAAATCATAATCTTTCCGTCGTTGGACGCGTGGATGCCAAAAAACTGGCCCCCGGATTGCGAATGCGACGCAAGATCCTTAGTGGCGATATCGAAGGCCCGCGAGGTGTACGCCTTCTTCTGCGAAATATCGATACTTCCGATCCAGGCTCCGTCCATGCGCACGTGGGCTACGATGTTCCCGCCCTCATCGGCAATGGCAATATTCATCGGCTGGCCGATTTCGCCGGCCTTTTTCTCG
>DASYSG010000009.1:0-54287 GCA_036003585.1 Bryobacteraceae bacterium
CGTGCGAAGGGCATAGCGAAGATCCTGCCCCAGTTGTTCCCAGAAGGTCCATGTCCACATGGCGCGGCTATCCTCCTTAAACAAAGTGATGTTGCCAAACTTGGGCTGCCCGGAAAGCGCGGCGTGATGCTGCATCTCCTCCTCGAGTTCCGCGTCGAATTGCCGGCGGCGGAAGTAGAAAAGCAGTCGTCTGAAGAAGCTTTCCATGTTCAAGCGGGTTGGATCACCCGTGTGATCGCGGCCGTCACTTTCTCGAACTCGGCGAGCTCCGCCGCCAGTTGTTTCCGGCCTTTCGGCGTCAGCGAGTAGAAGCGTGCACGCCGGTTGTTTTCCGATTGCTTCCATTCGCCCACCACCCAGCCCTTGATCAGCATCCGCTGCAGCGCCGGGTACAGCGAGCCTTCCTCCACTTGCAGGACTTCATTCGAAATTTGCTGAATGTGCTGAGCGATGCCGTACCCATGCATGGGTCCGATCCGCAGCAAAGTCTTGAGGATCAGCATGTACAGCGTCCCGGGCGGGATTTCGGTCCGTTCTTCCATAGGTAGACTATACAACAGGCGGGCTATGGAAGCAATGGCCTCTCTATTGCATAATGCTTTCAGGAAAGCCCAACTCTATGCGATCGAACATTCGGCTCGGGAAAATCTTCGGCATCCAGGTCGGCCTGCACTATAGCTGGTTCCTGATCGCCCTGCTGATCGTTTTTTCCTTAAACGCCCAGTTTCACCTGGCCAACCCCGGATGGTCCGCCGGGATGGTCCTGTCTCTCGCTGCCGCGACAGCGATTCTGTTCTTTGTATCGTTGCTGTTACACGAGCTGGCGCATTCCCTTGTCGCTCAGGCGCATGGGATCCCGGTGCGCGAAATCACCCTGTTCGCGTTAGGCGGCGTCTCCCAGATCGAAGGCGAATCGCCGGACGCAAAGACCGAATTCCGGATCGCCATCGTCGGGCCGTTGATGAGCGCTTTCATCGGGTTGCTGTGCGTGGGCGTCGTCTTCCTGCTCCCCAGGGTTGTGACACCCTTGACGGCCATGCTGACGTGGCTGGGATACATTAACTTTGGCCTGGCGGCGTTCAACCTGGTGCCGGGTTATCCGCTGGATGGCGGACGGGTCTTGCGATCGCTGCTATGGTGGAAATCCGGCAGCGCCGAGCGAGCCACTCGGACGGCCGCAATCACTGGTCAGGTGGTCGGCGGAGCATTTGTAGCGCTGGGGATCGTGCAGTTCTTCTTTGGCGCGAATTTCGGCGGCTTGTGGATTGTCTTCATCGGATGGTTCCTGATTCAGGCGGCCGGGGAAACCCGCCGTCAAGCCGGCCTCAAGCGAGCGTTTGAAAATGTGCGGGTAAGCGATATCATGTCGCACGATTGCGCCACCGTGGACGGCCGGCAGAGCGTCCAGGACCTGGTAGAGCGCCTTTTTAAGTCCGGCCGGCGTTGCTTCGTGGTAATGGACGACGGGCATGTGGCGGGTTTAGTGACGCCCAACGAGATTCGGCACGTGAACCGCAGCCAATGGCCGGTGACGCTGGTCGATTCGGTGATGCGGCCCTTGGAGGGACTCCACGCCGTCCCGCCCGACACACCGCTGGAGAACGCTCTTCAGGTCATGGCCAAGGAGAACGTGAATCAGCTTCCGGTGATGTCCAACAGCCACCTGGATGGTGTACTTTCGCGAGCGGAAGTGCTCAACTATTTGCAAACGCGCGCCGAACTGGAGCAATGACAAGGACTTGCAGGGTTGAAACCAACTCGACGCGAGCCTCATCTAACTGATTAGAAGTGAGTTAGAATAAGAGTTTCTAGCCATGCAGTGGCACATCATCAATCATCACGATTACATAGACGGCCCCTTCGATAATTACGAGACGGCTTTGCGGGAAGCTTGCGCCCTCGGCAAGGAAACTCGCACCGAGCCTCGCGTTCGCCGGCGCGCCGAGAACTTCTTTGTCTATAAGGCGCCTTACGATCGCAAGGAGCACTGGCAGCCGGAATACTGGATCTGCACCAAGGAAGCGGCCGTAGCGGAGGGTGTTGCTGAGGACATCTTCTCGCAGCCTCTTCTGGAAACCTGGCGCTAGATCTTCCCATTACGTCAATCCGGACGTGGTTCAATAGCGGTATGAGTAAACCCGCTATTGTTGCCGCCGCTGGGGTGATCGCGCTGTTCGGTTTCTGCAGCATCATCGCGGGACAAAACAAGCAAACCAAGCAATCCGGCGATACCGTCAAGCTGATCGATTCCATCCAGGGTCCGAACCTGTACAAGGCGTACTGCGCGGTTTGCCACGGACCGAATGCGAAGGGCGACGGTCCCATGGCGACGTTCCTGAAAACGGCGCCCTCCGATCTGACGCGTATCTCGGCCAAAAACGGCGGGATGTTTCCGCTGGCGAAAGTGCGCCGGATTATCTCCGGCGAAGAGTCTCTCCCCGGCGGACATGGTACCCGGGACATGCCCCTCTGGGGACCGATTTTTTCGCAAGTCGCCTCGGATCAGGATCTCGGACGGGTGCGCATCGACAACCTGGCGAGATATCTCGAAAGTCTCCAGGGCAAGTGATCGCTCGATGGGCCGTGGCACCGCGCTATTGATCGATCCTGTATTCAAGCTGCACGACACCGGCCCGGGCCATCCGGAACGTCCGGAGCGCTACGATGCCCTCACGCGCGCGTTCGATCGGGCGGGCCTGATCGAATCTCTTCTGCCTGTGGCGACTCGTCCGGCGACCGAGGACGAAATTGCCCTGTGCCACGCACGCCCCTATATCGATACGGTCAAGCGCGACATCGCCGCGGGCGCGCGCGAGCTCAGCACCGGCGACACCAGCATTAGCCCGAGGTCTTGGGAAGTGGCCCTGGATGCAGCCGGCGGCGTGATGAACGCTATCGACACGGTGTTCGCGAAGAAGGCCGCGAATGCTTTCTGCGCGGTCCGTCCTCCCGGACATCACGCGCGTCCCAACCAGGGCATGGGCTTCTGCATCTTCAATAATGTCGCCATCGCGGCGCGCTACGCCCAGCGAACGCATGGAGCGGACCGCGTGCTGATCGCCGACTGGGATGTCCATCACGGCAACGGTACGCAGGATACGTTCTACTCCGACGGCTCGGTATTTTTCTTCAGTACGCATCAATCGCCCTGGTATCCCGGCACCGGCGACGCGCATGAGACCGGCGAAGGCCGGGGCAGGAGCTGCACGCTGAATTGTCCGCTCCCCGCAGGCGCAGGCCGCGAGGAAGTCCTGGGCGTGTTTCAGGAACGCCTGCTGCAGGCAGCCGATCAGTTCAAGCCGGATCTGGTGCTTATTTCCGCGGGATTCGACTCGCGTTTCGGCGATCCACTCGGGCGATTCACGCTGTCCGATCGGGACTTCGCCGATCTGACACAGGTAATGCTCGAAATCGCCGATAAACACGCGGGCGGCCGCCTGGTTTCCGTGCTCGAGGGCGGGTATGATCTCGCTGGACTGGCGTCGGCCGCAACGGCGCACGTGCAAGCTTTAGCACGCGGCCACTAAGCCCGAGCGGCCAACGCGGCTTTGATTCGCTCTGCTGTGAACGGAACTTGCCGGATGCGCGCGCCCGTGGCATCGAAAATCGCATTCCCAATGGCCGCGGCTACGAGCGTGATCGAAGTCTCGCCCGCGCCCATCACTTCTCCCTCGGTGCGGTTGATGAGCACCGCATCGATCTTCGGCACCTCGAAACCCAGCGGCAGGCTGTGATAGGTTCGCCAATCGACCGACGTAATCTTCTCGTTGTCCCAGGTCACTTCCTCGCCCAGGCACCGGCTCAGGCCTTGGAGTGCGCCGCCTTCCACCTGGTTACGCAGCCCGTCGGGATTCGAAATCGGTCCGACGTCGCTGGCGGCGACCATTCGCTTCACCACGATCTTGCCCGTATCCTGATTCACTTCGATCTCGGCGACCAGCGCGGTGTAGCCGTTGTCGCCTTCGTAGAGCACGGATGCCGCGCCGCGTCCTGTGGCGATGCCAGTTTTACGATTCCCTGGTCTGGGCGATGGCCGCGTTTCCCAGTTCGCACCCTTTGCGGCGGCCTGCAGGACTTCTTTCAAGCGTGCGTCTCGCAGGTGCCGCAGCCGATACTCCACCGGGTCAGCCTTCACTTTTGCGGCAAGCTCGTCCATGAAAGACTCGTGCGCGAAGGTGTTCTGGAGCCTTGCCGGCGACCGCAGCGGTCCGGTGAAGAATCGCGATTCGACGGTGTGTGTCAGTACGCGTCCGCTTTGGACAGTCCCCGTAACACTGGCGAGGTACGAGGGTACGCCGTTGCTGTTGTTGTTGACTCGCGCGGGTGCCCCCGGAGGCGGTGGCCCAGCCGATCGAGGCGCGAAGTCCGCCGGCGGGAACCCCAGAAGGAAACCGGTGATGATATTGCCGGGCCGGTTGGTTCCCGGACGGTTGCCCAATCCGGGTGACCACGATTCGTGATCCCAGGTGGCAATGTTCCCATTGGCATCGAGCGAAGCCCGCTGGTCGAGCACATAGGCCGGGCCGTAATTCTCGAACGCCATTTCGTCTTTGCGCGTAAGCTGCACCCGCACGGGCTTGCCCACGGCCTGGGACAGGATCGCGGCGTCGTAGGTCACCGTGTCGGCGCCATTGACGCCATAGCATCCCGAGCCGCGGCGAAAGATCACATGAATGTTCTCGGGCTTCAGGCCCAGGATCATCGCCGAAGTACTCTTCTGATACCAGACGGCCTGAGTGGCCGAGTAGATGGTAGCCCGGTCGCCCTGCACATCGGCCACGGAGCAGGAGCTGCCCATCGACCCGTGCATTTGATAGGGATGCAGGTACGTGGCCTTTAGAACGGTGGACCCGGCGCCCGATAACTTTGCGTCCACATCGCCCGAATCGACCATGAGCGCATCGCGCGCGGGCAGCCTGCGCAGCGAATCGTGAAACGTGGCCTGGTCCGGCAGCGGCGGCCCTGGATGCCACGTCACCTTCAGTTTGCCCGCGGCCTGGAGCGCTTGCCAAGGTTTTTCGGCGACCACTCCCACGAAATTCTTCTTGACGACCACCTTCACCAAGCCCGGCATTCCGGCGACGGAGCTTTCGTCGACACTGGCCACCGTCGCGCTGATCGACGGCGGGCGAACTACGCGGCCGTGCAGCATTCCCGGCAGGCGCACATTGTGGACGAACTCGAACTTTCCGGTCACCAGATCGGGAATATCGGGGCGGGGAATCGGCTTGCCCAAGACGGTCCACTGACTGGGTGACTTGCGCTTGGCCTTGGAGTCGAGCGCGAGACTGAATTTCTTGCCCTCGACAAGCTGGCCATAGGTCACACTCTTCGCGCCGCCGCTGATGACACCGTCGCTTGCGGTGAGCCGCTCGACCGGCACGCCGAGTTTCTGCGACGCCATGCGGAACAGAGCTTCGCGCGCGGTGGCCCCGGCCTGCGCCAGATTGTCGGTGTTGAAATTTGCCGGATGCGACTGGCTGCCGGAAGTATGCGCCTGATCGGGTGTGAGCGCCGTATCGCAGTAGATCAGCTTCACGCGATTGAAGGGGACCGATAGCTCTTCAGCGACCAACTGCTGCTGCGCCGTCGAGATTCCCTGGCCCAACTCTTCCTTGCCGCTGTAGGCGGTGATGCTGCCGTCGGCTGCGATCGAAATCCACGAGTCCAGTTGATTGAGCGGCGGTGAACCTTGTAGAGGACCTTGTGCGCGCAGGGTGCGGAGACCCACCAGCAGAACACCCGAGGTTTTCAGAAAATCCCGGCGACTCGCTTTCATCGCGCGTACCTCTGAATGGCCCGCAGCATCCGGACGCTGGTGAAGCAGCGGCACAGGACGCCCGACATGGCCTGCTGAATCTCAGCTTCGGTGGCTTTGGGGTTCTTATCTAGAAACGCTTTGGCCGTCATGATCACGCCATTCAGGCAGAAGCCGCACTGCGCGGCCTGCTCATCGACAAACGCCTTCTGGATGGGATGCGGTTTCTCCGGAGTTCCCAGGCCTTCGAGCGTAGTGATGTCGGACCCCTCCACCGATTTCACTGTCGTCACGCAGGAACGGACCGCCTGGCCCTTGACGATGACCGTGCAGGCTCCGCATTGTCCGAGGCCGCAACCGAATTTGGGACCGTTCAATTGCAGATCGTCGCTCAGGGCGTACAGAAGCGGCGTGGCCGGATCCAGGTCCAGCGAATGGGTCCGGCCGTTGACTTTCAGAGTGATTGCCATCTCGTCTATGATTTTAGACCTACACTAACAACCATGGTGGAAGTAGTCGCCGCGGTGATCATGCGCGACGGGAAAATCCTCATCGGACAGCGTAAGCGCGGAGGGCGGCATCCCCTGAAGTGGGAGTTTCCCGGCGGCAAGGTTGAGCCGGGGGAAGATCCGCGGGCGGCGCTGACACGCGAGTTGCGCGAGGAACTGAACGTGGATGCCGCCATCGGCGAGGAATTGGATTCCTACGAAGTGAACTATGGAGACGGTATCCGCATCCTGCTCCATTTTTATCGCGTCACACAGGTTCAGGGAGAGCTTCGCAATCTGGATTTCGAGCAGATTACGTGGGAAAAACCCGAGCGGCTTGCGGAGTACGATTTCCTCGAGGGAGACGTTACTTTTGTTTCGCAGATGGGGCAGTGGCTGCCGCCGGAGGCGGGGTAACGTAGAGCGTAAACGGAGCGGAAACGCGCGTGCCGACTCTAACGGTCACCGGTTGCTGAAGACCATCCGCGGCAGCCGAGACCGGCAATGCCGAAGCCAGCGTAAACTGGATCCTGGTGAGGTTGGAGACCAGGCCGAACTGGAGCACCGAACTGAGCGCGGTCGCGACGTGATCCACGCCACCGACGCTGATGTGTACGCCAGACGGGGTCGAAGTGAGCAAACCCGCTACATCCAGCAGAATCACATCGCCGGGTGTGGCCGGATGGCCCGCGTCGTCGAATAGCAGAGTGTTGGCGTCGCGCTGATCGTAGGCAGCCTGGATCACAGGCGGCTGCGCATCCACGTTAAGCAACACGGGCGCGATGGAATCGCCATGGGGTGAAATCAGCCGCAGGACCGCCGGGCCTAAAGGTATCGATGCGGGCACTACCGCGAGAATATTCGAATTGGCATCGACCGTAAAATCTACTTTCACGTCGGCGATGGTAAGCGTCCAGCCTTGCAGGTCGGCAGGCAGGCCGGTGGCGGACACCATGAGCATGCCGCCCGCGGGTACTCCGGGCAGGCCGGTCGCCTGATTGAGAACGGGCACGCGCAGGCTGATTTGTTTGGCCGGCGGCGGCACGATCTGTAATCCGGCGTTCAGCGTCACGGCTTGTATTCCGGTGGCCGCCGTCACGGTCGCTAATCCCGGTGTGGCCCCGCCGCTCACCGATATATTCAGCAGCGCCTTGCCGCGGTCGACGATCCAGGTTCGCCGCACGACTACGTCACTCGACCCGAACCCGATCACGGTCTGGCCTTCCGCGAAATTCGTGTTGAATCCGTCGACTTCGATCATGCTGTCGGCGCCGGCGGTGACGGCCGCAGGTGTAATCGTGAGGGAGGGCCGATCGGGGGCGGAATAGGTGAACGTGGGCAGGGGCAACGTTCCCATCGTCTGAAGGGAGGTCTGCCCGTCGCCGGCCAGAGCCTCGAGTACGGCGACATGATTCCCGATCGCGGGCGGCGTGCCGACGGCGAGTGTCCCATCGTCGTTCTTGTGAAGCGAGGTGGCGGCGGCTCCGTCGAATAGCACGCGCGTGTCCGGACCCAGGTTGTCTCCCGCCAGGGTCACTGTGGTATTGCCGGACGCGTCGGTGGACCCGGAGACGGAGTTAATCGTCGGCCCCGCCGTCGGCACCACGGTGAAGGCCGAAGGCAGAACATAGAGATCGTTCGGGGTTGTGACCGCTACCGCCACGGGTGTGGGTTGGGTGACCGGATTGGCGTCAACTACGCTGTAGAAGTAAACCGAGACGAAGTAGCCAAGTGTGTTCGGTTCCAGTTTCGCCGCGGGGCCAATCGCATTCAGGCTCATGCCGGGTGTCAGCGTAGTGGAATTCGGGACCAGCGTCCCTGGCGCGTCGAATACCATCCAGCTTCGATAGCCGGAAACCAGCGACGGCGCGTGAACATAGGCCTCTTTCCCGGGCGGACCCAGATAGCCCAGAACATCCAGGTTGTAAATGCTGGGACCGGATCGCGGCTCCACATCGAAGTTGACGCCTCCGGTACTGGCTCCGGCTGCGACCGTCGTAGTGGCGGCCTTCTGCCAATCCCGCGTATGTGGGAAAAATTGCCCGGCGAATCCCGTGAAAGCGTCGAAACTGCCGCCCGCGGCAGCGGAGGGCGGATGGATGGCGGCGGGCGTGCCCTCGTCTTGCTGCGGCGGAGGCAGCGGCTGCGTATATACGTAGTAATCGCCGGGCGGAATCCCATCGATGCGATAGGTTCCGTCGGGATTGGTCAGAGTGCCGATGGCCGTTCCGTTCAAGGAGAGCGCGACCACGCTCGCCATGTTCACGCCGTTCCCATTGAGCTGAATCCGTCCGGCGATGCTGCCGGTGGCCGCCAGGAATGACGCCTTCGGGTAGAGCATCGAAATACCGGCGATGTCGTCCGGCGCCAGGGGCAGCGCCTTGGTCGTCGCGCGGGTGATGGAAGTGGACATCGTGGCCGACACCGTGGAATGCTGCAGACCCAGGGTGTGTCCGAACTCGTGAACGATGGTCAGAAAAAAAGCGTCCGAATAGCTGGCCTGCTGCTTCACTGTGAGATCGCTGCGCAATTGCAGCTTGGAGCGCAGGATCGGCACGAAGCCCGGGCCCTTGGTGAGATCGCCCAGGTCCTTCGGCGTGGACGGGAAAGTCTGCGCCAATAGCCCTGGAGGCATGTCGTCGTCAAATACGACATCGATCCCGGGAATAGCCTGCGGCGTGGCCCCCAAGGTCTCGAAGCCGCCGAAACGCACCCGGATATCAGAACTCGCAACGCCGTTCCAGGTTTCCGCCGCCAACCGGATCTGGCTCACCAGTGCATCGTAGTTGTCGCCGTCGACCAACTTCCCTGGTGGCTGATCGGAAATGAAATAGGAGACCGTTTTATCCGGCAGCGTGCTCAGGTCGAACTTCGCGGGATACGCCTGAAAGGGCGCCGAGCGGCCCGGGAAGTAGATCCAGTAGTAGTAAGCGGAGGAGACCCGGGACAGTGAGAGCAGCAGGACCGCGAGAATGGCCAGCCGCGTCATCGCCTGCAGCCCGTTCCGCATCTTACTTCGCGGCTCCCAGCTTCGCCGTCGCCAGGGCCTGGCGTACGCGCGTGCGGAGATCGTGGAGCGGCATATTCACTGCACGATCCTCCACCGGAAGTCCCGACCGGTTCAACATGAGCTCGGAGGATGCCGGGCGCTGTGCCACGGCCTCCCCCGAGCTCTCCCCCGAAAGCGTGTACAGCCCCTGAGAAAGCCCGATGATCTGAGTCAGGCCGGAGCGGCTGGTCCACAGGAACAGAACATACTCCTGCCCCGGTTTCAATTCTGGAGCGCCCGATACACTTTGACGGATACCGTCTGCCTCGCCTCCGGGGACCGCGACTTCCGTAATCGCCTGGCCCTTCCAGTTCTCGAGAACCTGGAGGCGGAAGTACGTGTAGATGTTCCCCGACCGCGTCCCGGAGCGGGACCCGGTCACTTTTGCGCGGACGATCGCCGTGGATTTCTGGGCCATCTCATCCAGCGTGAGCTGTTCGAGCGTCGTGGCTCGCACGCTCGGAGCCAGGGCTGCGATCACGCTCAGGAAGAACGTCATCCGCTGCGATCCACTCAGTATTCGGCCCGGCACACGCATATGATCGGATTTCGGGGGCGTTAAGTGCATGTCGCGGCCCACTCCGACCCTTCATTAATCTGTGATAATACAGGACTTTGATGCGAGCAACTGCGGCGTTTTGTGGACCTTGGACACGGGCTTGAGACAGAATGCAACATTGTCCCGTCAGCGTGTCTCATATTCCATCCTCCGGAACGAAGCGGAGTATTTCAAATCTTGGCCGGCCATTGGAATCCGGGATCGTCCGGACTACTACTCGCCGATAGCCGAAGGAGTGAGCGGCTTGGTCGAGCCGGGCGCCTACGTTGGGAAACACCTCGTGCTCGCGAACGTGGTCCAGGACCAGCCCTCCCGGATCCTGCAGCATGTCCCGAATCTGGCCCAGTTCTTTCGGGCCGGGTGAATCCGTAAGAAGAGGATCCTGAAGGATCCGAAAACCTAAACGGCCCTCGTGCAGCAGGTTGAGATTTTCGTAAATGCCCCAATCGATGACATAGAGATTCCGGCCGGCATACGCCTCCAGGCTGGACGACAAAGGATTGATCGCGTCGGTGAAGACGTCGCCGGCCCCATCCCGTTCGAACTGATATACGTACTGATTCAACACCAGGAGATTCATCGCGATCATGCCGGCGGCCGCAGTCCAGGCGATGCGCCTGGAGGGCAGGGAAGCGAGCGCGATGGCTGCAAACAGGATCGGAAAGGGCCACAGCAGAATCACGTGGTGGGCGGACGTCCCTGCGTCGTGCGTAAGGGCCATCAGAAGCCAGGCGACCGCCATAAAAACCAATGAAAATCGGGCTGCGCGATATTTCCACCACCACGGCGCCGCCAGCAGCAGGACTCCGAAAACGTAGTAAAAGCCGGTTTGCCGATGCGTGCCGGCGCGGTCGTGAATCCAGGCCGCGGCGCGTCCGCCAAGGGACTGCGGAGCCTTGGGATCCGGCCACCACTCTTCGCCCGTAATGTAGCCGAAGAGGGAAGAACCGTTCGCGGCTCTCTCGATCTGGATCCATTTGCCGGCGACGCTGCGCGGGTCCAGGTGCGCGTTCTCGGTTACCGTTGCGTTCCTGTGCGTGAGGTTAAAGACCACCAGCGGCAACGCGCCACAAAGAAACGCAATCGCGGCTACCCGCACGACGCGCGGGCTCCAGCAGCGCTTGATCTCCGGCAGAAATACCAGCACTCCTCCGGCGACCACGCCGCTCAGGGCCCACACGAAAATCGCCTTGTTCCACAGCGCCAGTCCCCAGCAAAAGAATCCCGCCGCCAGGTTCCAGATCCGGGCATCAGAACCGCTCTTATACCCGAAAAGGTAAACCAACCAGCAGCCGGTCACAAGGAATACATGTTCCAAAGCGACCGGTCCCCAGTCAAAAGTGTTTGTAAGCAGGAAGACCGGGTCGGTGGCCAGCAGAAAGGCCCCCATCGCGGCTGCCCGCGCTCCCTCGGATACTCTGGATAAGTGAAAGAAAACAAATATTGTAATCGCCCCCAACAGGACCACCGGGAGCCGCACAGTCCAGGGATTTGCGCCGAAAATCCGGAAGATCGGCCAGTAAAGCAGGGTTTTCAGCGCACCAATGTAGCTGATCACCATCAGAGGAATCTGATGAGGTGACGGGGGCAGGCGTAAGTCATTGCTAACAGTGGGAAAAATAGGAAGTGAAAAAAGAGCTTCGTCGGCCTGAATTCCCGCGTAAGGAATTACGAGGATCGCCAGCAGGATGAATAGGCCGGAAGCGGCCAAGCCGACATGGTTACGTAGGCGGGGCATGGTATTATCCGACCGGATTCATCCAGGGAACCGGGAATGCCGGCCGAGAGTTTTTCGGTTTACCACCACAGTATACGTCAAGGTGGATTCCCGGATCGAACGATTAGGTCCGTACCTGGAATAACTTACAGGCCATGGGAACAGAAGAGACGGCAAAGATGGCTTGCGGACTTGAGAATCGGGGTAATGTTTTGCGGGACGGGCTCCGATTAGAAAACTCATTGGTAGCCGGAGTTTAGGGCTTAGGCCGGTTCCGAAAGGCAAAGTTTCTTGACGGTTGGTATTGAGATTGCTTGCAATGTTGGGGTGTGGTGTGGTAATGTTCTTTGAAAGCTTAGTTGCTGGAAGCTTGAGGTTGGGCACCCACGGGGTTGTCGCCGCCTCTGATGGGTCTCCACGTAGTGCCACGCGCGGATTTGCCGCATGGCATACCCAAAGTTCCTTCTAGACATTGGATTGGAAACGGTGAACCTTTTTGGTTTACCTCACGTCTAATGGCTTAGCTGAAAGTGACAAGCAGTACCGAGACAGACGCGATCGTTTAGAGACAGTCATAGAAATTAAAAAAGACTTACTGGAAGAGACAGGAGAAGGAAGAGGGCAGAACAATGACGAAGAGTGAGTTGAACAAATTCAAACACGTGCTGGAGGCCAAGCAGGCAGAGCTGGTCCAACTGGTACGGAACCGCGACGGCATCGCGATCGAGAAAAGTCCCGATGCTCTGGATGAAGTGCAGCATGCCGCCGAGCGCGAGCTGGCGATTCGCAACCTGGACCGCGAGTCCAATTTATTGCGGAACGTCCGCGCAGCCCTGCGCCGCATCGATGAGGGCAGCTTTGGCGTGTGCCTGCATTGCGAAGAGGACATCAGTCCGAAGCGTCTGGCAGCAGTTCCATGGACGGCCTTCTGCATCCAGTGCCAGGAAATCGCCGATCGCAGCAGCCAGGGCGACAACGCCGACAATCTCGACGAGCTGCTGGTGAACGCAGCCTAAATCGGAGAAACCTCATCCTCCTCTGTTGAGGGCGCGGTCCGCAAGCACCATCCGCAGGCCGCGCCCTTATTGTTTCTGGCCGCTCGTTCGGTGTGCGGACCACTCTACTCCATGGCTGTCGCGGTTCGGTGTCGCCGCTTCCGAACCCCGAAAGCTAACGAGCGGCCACACGGATGAACGAAATCATCCGACCCGCCCGGTCGTGATCGCGACGCCAGGAAAAAAATTGCGCGGCGTTGCAAAAAGTGCAGCCGCCCACCACTTCGATGCTGGCTGGCGCGACTCCCGCAGCGATTAACTGATTCCGGTTTTCCACAGCTAAATCGAGTTTTCCCGCTTGCGGCATTCCGAACCGGCGCGCGACGTCCGTCCCGACTTCGTAACAGCACGCGCCGATTCCTGGTCCGATGGCAGCGAAGACGTTGCTTGGATCGGTTCCGAATTGGCTTCGCATGCGATTGACTGACGCTCCGACGACACCAGTGGCAGTCCCTCGCCACCCGGCATGAACCGCGGCGACGGCTCGCCTCTCGCGATCTACCAGCAGGATCGGAAAACAATCCGCAGTGCGAACCGAGACCGCGACCCCGGGCGCCTGCGTCACCAGGGCGTCGCCTTCCCCAATACAGCCGGGCTCCCGTGCAACCAGGACAACATCGGAGTGAATCTGCGTCAGACGGGCCATGGCAGTTTGATCGGGATTAGTTTCGCGCGTGCCGAAGCCGTGCTCCAGCCAATCAAACTTTTCCAGCAGACTGGAAGTAAGAAAGCTCACCGGATGGCTTGGTCCAGCAGGACCGAGAACTGGCGGGACTTCTCACCAACCTGGCCACGGAAATCGGACAGCTCCTGTTCCAGGCCGCGCAGGCGGTCGGCCAGATGAAGACAGGCCAGCACGGCGACGCTGCTTCCGTCGACATTCCCGGCTTGGTGGGCGATGTCGGTCATGAGCTGATCGACCGAATGGGCCAGGGCTTCCACTTCTCCGGAGTCGCCGCTTACCGCCAGGGTGTACGGCTGATTGTAGATGGTGACGCGGACCGTCTTGCGCTCAGTGGAATCCATGCCGATGTTCTCCTTTCGGCTGCGTGGATATTATGATCCCCGGATCAAGTCCATCTGCCCGAGCAGTTTCTCGATGCGGACGCGCGCCTGCTTGCGCTGGCTGCGTAGGTCGTCCAGTTCCGCGCGAAGCTGCCGCGCGTCGGCTACGGCCGCGTCGCGCTCACTGCGAAGCGTGGATACGAGTTCCACGGTGCGATGAATGCGCTCTTCGAGAGCGCCAAGGGCATCGTCGTCAGGTTGCATGTTTCAAACCCCGACTAGCTTACACCTTTTCGACGCCGGCCTTCTGGACGAAAGCTTTGGCCTGATTCACCAGCGCGCTGAACGCGGGGGCGTCATTCAGGGCCATATCGGCGAGGATCTTGCGGTTCAGATCGACTCCGGCTTTCTTGAGCCCATCCATGAAGCGGCTGTAGGAGATGTCGGCGGCGCGGCAGGCGGCCCCGATACGCACGATCCACAGCGAGCGGAAATCGCGCTTCTTGAGGCGGCGGCCGACGTAGCCGTACTTCAGAGACTTTTCGACAGCCTCTTGGGCGGCACGGTGCAGTTTGCTCTTGGTTAAGAAGAACCCTTTAGCGAGGCCTAGGGTTTTACGCCGGTTTGCGCGGCGCTTGGTTCCACGTTTTACTCTGGGCACGTTTCTCTCCTTTATTGGAATTTAAAAGCGCGGCGGATCAGGCACGTGCGGCGCACTGTCCACTCGCGGGGGAGCCTCGGGGTTTGACCCCGTGTTGAGCTCCGCCTTAGTACGGAATCATCCTCTTGATTTCCGGCGAGTTGGTCTCGTCCGCGATGACGGATTGACCTAGCCGGCGTTTACGGGAGCGCGACTTCGAGGTGAGGATATGGCGGGCAAATGCATGCCGGCGTTTGACTTTGCCGGTTCCCGTCTTCTTGAACCTTTTGGCCGCACCTTTATGGGTTTTCAACTTCGGCATAATAGCTGTCCTGGAAGATTATCGCCGAGGCGGCAATAAACTCTTTGCAGGATAGCACAACGGGTTTACAATACTCAAATGCGCGTCCGCTTGGCCCTCATCGGCGCACTGTCCCTGCATGTGTATGCCGCGACGGTCGTGGTCGAAAACGTCACCGTGGTGGATGTTGCCGCCGGCGTACTAAGGCCGCATCTGACAGCGGTCATCGAAGGCGAGCGGATCGTCGCCGTCGGCCCGCACGGCTCAGTCAAGACGCCACCGAATGCCCGGGTGGTGGACGGAACCGGCCGGTATCTTTCACCGGGGTTGTGGGATATGCGGGTGCAGCTCGGTAATCCTGGCCGGCAACTCCCGGCTTTTCTGGCTTTCGGTGTGACCGGAATCCGCGATCCTGGCGGGAACTACGGCCAGGTGGCGGAAACACGGCTGGAAATCCAGAAGGGCAGAGCGATCGGGCCGCGTATCGTGGCCAGTGGTCCAGCGGTGGGAGGAAACCAGACGGCCCAGACCGCGCGCCTGGCGTTCGACCGTTTGTTCGAGGATTCCGTGGACTTCATCCAGGTTATGCCGGATCTTTCGCGTGAAGCTTATTTAGCGCTTGCCGAGCAAGCGCGTCATTGGCGCCTGCGGCTGGACGGTGCGGTTCCCGCGGATGTCTCGCCGCTCGAAGCCGTCAATGCACGGCAGGGAATCATCGAAGGGTTGTCCAATCTGGGTCCGCTGACCGAGGACAACGTGATCCGGTTCTTCGAAAAATGCGCCATGATGGGCACGCGAATTTCGCCGCTGCTGAGCCGTGAGTCGTCCACCAAGCTGTATCAACTTACCGCGCTTGCGAAGCGCTACAAAGTAGAACTGCTGGCGGGGACCGGTAGCGCCGACGCATACAGCGCCTCGCGGGGCAATCTACAAAACGAACTGACGCAGTTGGTCGCCGCTGGATTATCGCCCAGGGAAGCCCTGGAGTCTGCCACGCTCGCGCCGGCTCGCCTGCTGGGCTGGGATCGCGTGATGGGATCGGTCGAGACCGGCAAGCTCGCGGACCTGGTTCTGCTCGACGGAAACCCGCTCGAGGACATCAGCAACACGCGGCGGGTGGCGGGAGTGTTCGCCCAAGGGCGCTACTACTCGCAGCAGGACCTGAACGGTATGCTCGCCGGCGGCCGCCAGATCGCGCAACTTCACTAGTCGGGCGAGGCGTGCCTCGCCCCTACAAAGCGTAGGGTGTCGGGCACGCCCGACCCTTGATACGTCACAGCCGGTTCATTAAGCTGGCCGCGTAACCCGCTCCGAAACCGTTGTCGATATTCACAACAGTCACGTTACTGGCGCAACTGTTCAGCATTCCCAGCAGCGCGGCGAGGCCCTGGAAACTCGCTCCATAGCCGACGCTGGTCGGTACCGCGATCACCGGCGCGGCCACCAGGCCACCGACCACGCTCGGCAGCGCGCCCTCCATCCCCGCGCACACGATCACCACGCGCGCTTCCGAGAGCCGCTCGCGATTCTGCATCAGGCGGTGGATCCCCGCCACGCCGATATCGTGGATCGCGATCACTTCGTTGCCCATCACTTCCGCGGTGACTTGCGCTTCCTCGGCCACCGGCAGATCGCTGGTGCCGGCGCACACCACGGCGATTTTGCCCTTGCCGCGCAGAGTGCGATCGCGCCACACGCGCACCGCGCCCGACGCAGGGAAGTATTCGGCCGGGGGATGCTCGCGCTGGAGGCGCTCCGCAACGGATCCTTCGGCTCGCGTGACCAAAACATTCTGGGCTTTATCGAGCAGGCTCGCCACGATCGCGCTGATCTGGTCGGCGGTTTTGCCCTTGCCGAAGACCACTTCCGGGATTCCGTGACGCAGAGCACGGTGATGATCGATCTTGGCGAATCCCAAGTCTTCAAACGGCAGGTGCCGCATGCGTTCGATAGCAGCGTCAACGTCCACGGCTCCCGCGCGAACCTGTTCGAGCAAGCCGCGCAACTGATCTTGATCCATACGAGTCCGAGTTTAGCGAGAAGCAGGGGGCAGCGGCTAGCAGTCGCGGGCGTGAATATACCGGATGCACTGTATGGGCTACTTCGCCGGTGAATGTTTTACTGAAAACTTATGCGCTTCCGCCGGAAGCGATGATGGCGGTGTTGGGCCGCCTTTTTAGAGCATGGCGCCGAGCGAAGAGAGCCCGAACCGGGCAGAAGTCGACCGTTTTATCCGGGAGAGCGTCGATAGCGTCCCACATCTCGCTGGATGGTCGAAGATATTGCAAAATGTCTGCGGATTGAGCGCGAGCGCACCAGGGGACCGGCAGTATATACTCTGGGTACTCTGACTACCTTGGCCTGCGCCCTGCTGGCTGCTGTTGCCCGCGGCTAATTTGGGACAGCGACCAAAATACGATGATTGAGACGTTCTTGACAGGTGTGATCGCCGCCCCCTCGCTAACCGCCGGCTGTTCTTTCTTCGCTTATGGAGAGACGACAAAGCGGCTGAGCTAATTGGGATCCGCCAGCTCCCCGATCACCGGCCCTGGCAGATCGGGTTCAGGCCGGCCCATCAGTTTCAGGATCGTCGGGACGAAGCTCAAGCTATCGTAGGGAGTCTCGATGCGCAGGCCCTCGGGAATGCCGGTATCCTTGCCGCCAGCGAATAACAGAACCGAGTGCGTCGACATGCGGAAAAACGATCCATGGTTTCCGCCAGGGTTGAAACCGCGCACGTTGAAGTTCCAGTGGTCGTTGGCGAGCAGCAGCATATCGGTGCGCCGCAGATTTCGTTTGCGCTCGCGATAACGATCCAGAATGTCGCCTGGGGTCGAAGGGGGATCCAGCAATTCTTCGGTCAGGCTGATGATGCCGTTCGAATAACGCGTGCGATGCACGGCTTCCAGCCATTTGCGCTCGTCATGCCATTCGCTAAGCCAAGTTTCCCGATCGCCAGATGGAATCTTCAGCTGCGGATCTTCGAGGTACTCCAGCGGCAAGCCCGGCGTCCATGGAACCGGCTCGAGATTCGAGTCCACCGGCTGGTAGCGAAGCTCGCGGCCCCGGGTAAGAATCAGAGCCTGGTGCGCGTCGTCGCGCCAAACCAGAACCGCATTGCGATCGGGGATGCGCACGGCGATGAAATCCACGGGCTTGGGGGCTACTCCGGGCTGAACGTTATTGCGCACCGAGATCGAGCGCAGCGCCGAGAAATAATCGACGGTGTGAAAACTCCGCTCCCAATCGAGGGAGCCATCCGCGGCGACCACCAACCCGCCGGGGGCCCGGCCGGTCACGTAATGCCGCAGATCCCACATCGAATTCGACGGACCCAGCGACTTGGGCGGAATCAACTCGGCCATCTTGAACTTGCCGGGATCGAAGTCGGCGGGCTTGAGATCGAGCAGCCGCCAGATGATGGCGATGTATTCCGAATAGGCCTTGCGGTCCGCGCGCCATGCCGCCAGTTGCACGATATCTCGTCGAGCGTCTTTATCCAGCCCGAGGCGGATCTGCTCTTGAGTCCATCTCTTCCCGCGCTGTTTTTCCACCAGCTTCTGCTGGGCGCTGGTCTTCTTTTGCAGCCCTTCGATGCGGACATCGAGTGCGGCGAGATCGTCGGACAATTCGTCTGCATCTCTTCGCCAATCGGCGCGAACGCTGTCCAGCGTCGTGAACAGCGCGGATAGAGCCGCGTTCCGCTCGGATCCGGGAACCCGCTTCTGAATCAATTCGTCGAGAAGAATCTGAAGGACGTTGAACGTGTTGTTCCGGAGGCCGATGTTGGCGCGCTCATTGCCATCGAGGTCCAGCATCACGGTCGGGTATTGGTCGGCTTGGCCGGCCAGATAGTTCGAATCGGGGCTGGGCGTGATGACCTCGGAGACGAAAGGATCCAGCCCCTTCAGCTTGAATTCGGTGAGCGGATGGCGATTGGTGAGCACGTGATGCGCCCCTCCCGCGGGACTGTTAAACCAGTCCACCAGGCTGAATCCCTGGCTGAAGATGGTTTCCGACGTGTTCATGCCGTGATCGGAGACCAGTACCAGCATGGTGTTCGCGGCCAGCGGGCTGGCGGCGATCGCGTTCCACACGCGGCCCACCAGCGCATCCAGGTTTTCCAGGGCATGGAGCTGCGATACAGGATCGGCGGTGAGATGCGCGACGTGATCGTAATCGCCGGTGAAGTAATCCAGATAGCGGACTTGCGGATCTGCGAGATTGCGGATCAGGTCGGCTTCGGTCTGGCGATATATCGAAGCCGCCCAGGGCAGGCCGAGCTGCCACTCATCCAGAAAATCCCTGGGCGAGCTGGCGGCGACGGCGCGCTTCAACGCCCCCGGAAATGAGTTCAACCGCAACGCGCGCTGCAGGAGCTGCAGGGACTGGAAGCGCTGCTCATATGGAAACCGGTCGATGAGCAGCGGCACCCCCGCCTCGTCCAACAGCTCCACGCCCGGCATGTCGATGTGCCGCGAAATCGGGTAGCCGAAATAGAACGAGAGAAAGTTCAGGTAGTCGTAGACGCGCAGGGTGTAGCGGTCGTATTCGACGTTGCCGCGGATCTGCAAATGCCGGCCGGTATCGAGCAGCGACCAGGATGGCGCGGACAGGCTCAACCCGCGGACGTAGAAATTTTCCATCCAGACGCCGTTCTGCGCGAACACGTGCTGGATCCACGGCAGCCGGCTGTGGCCCTCGGGCCCTGAGCCGCCGGTCTCCATCACGGAGCGTTCGAGCAAACCCTCCGGCAGCCCATCGACTTTGAGGATGACGACGCGCTGGACTTTTGCCGGTTGTGCCGGAAGAAGGGTGGAAAACAGGAACAGGAGTGCGATGATTCGCACTCGTCTATTGTCCCGCTCCGGCGCTGGCCAGCGCGCGTTGGCACAGCTCCCGGGTTTCCGCGTCGTTGGTCTGCCTCATGAGCCGCGAAACCACCTCCACGGAGCGGGGAGGAATGCCGGTCGCGATGAGTTCGTTCACGGCGTGGCGCACTTCGGCGATGTTCCAGACCAAATCCGGCTGCGGACTCGATTTGGCGACCGTTTCCAGGAATCGAATTTGATATTCGGCTCGCCGCTGCCGGGCGACCGCTGCCGCCAGGCTGGTGCTGTCAGGCATCTCATGGTGGGAATAGATGCCAAACGTGGACCATTTCGCCAGACGTAAACCGGTGCGTGCGGGCAACCGGTGGCGATCCGCGGCCAACTCGGCATTGCGGTCGTGGTCGAGTTTCGCCGGGAGCCCTTTGGGATCGGCGGCGTAGCGCAGTAAGGCGTCGTATTGGTGCTCGGCGATTTCGGTTTCCTCGAACACGCTGTCGTCCAGGGGATTCACACCGAGGATGTCCAGCCGCCGCTGCAATTCCGCGCGCAGAGCCGGGTCCATCGCGCCATCGAGGGTCAGCCAGCGCCTCACCTGGGAGTAGGCCTTCAGGCGCGCCGAGCGGCTATTGGGATCCCCATGGCGGGAGCGCACGAAGTTCCAGGCCATGGATCCGGCGAGATACGGCCAGTTACCGAACTTGGATATACCCAGCACGCCCGTGACGGCGTCTCCCGCCGCCAAGCGCAGCATTTCCCGGTTCTTGGGTTTGTGGGTGTCTCGAAAATCCACCAGCACCAGGGGAACCTTGGGGTAGTCCAGCGCGTAGAGCGCCAGCGGAATCAGTTCACGAGATGTGGCGCCGGGCGTAGCGGCGGCTTTGTCCGCGTCCAGCGGCAGACCCGACTCGTCGAAATACCGCCTTTCGGTGTATCCGGTCCAGTTCTTTAGACGCGAGTCGCTAAACGGGTCGGCGATGCCCAGAAAGCGCCCGTCCCATTTGTGAGGCTGACCGTTCGGGACCAGATCCTCGCGCGCGATCCATAGCAACGCGTGCGTCCGGGAGCGGGCAAATCCCAGCGGATCGAAATACAACCCGTTGGCTTCCGCCCGCTGGCGCAGAAGCTCCCAGTTGTGGCCGCGCGTCTCCTCGGTTTGCTCACGGTTCTTCATATACGCTTCCGGAAGACGGTCGGTCGTTACCAAGCCCCCGAAAGTCTTTCCCGCCAGGGACAGACGAGCCTGCATTTCCAGTAATTCGGGCTCACTCAGAAGGGTGTCCTGGCCGGGAGCCTTCTCTAACTGCGAGATCACCGTCAGACCCTCGGCGAGGTTCATCTGCCGCTGATCGGCGAGATTTGCACGATAGCGTCGCGTAGAGGCGCGGATCAGGGCTCCGTTTGAGTCAATTGCCGCAACCTGTATCAGCGACTGGGCCAGCCCGTTCCACACGGCCGAACTGGTATTCCCCAGGTCCAGGGCGGCGGCCGGCTTCCGGTCCATGTTCTTTCCCAGGTCGGGCCGCCAATAGAAGAACGGAATGAACGCCGCGGCGTGCTGCAGCACGGTCGGACGCGCGGAAGTGAGTACCCAGATGGAGCGCAAACGGTCGTTTACCGGGTCGTTATCGCCCAAGGTATCGCGCAGGACGCTGACCAAAGGGATTTCGCCGGCGTTGCCGGGAAGGGAGCTGAAGACTGTAACCAGTTCGGCGCCGTTGGCGACGGGTTGGCGCTCTACACGGAATTCCGGCGAACGATAGCCCGGAGTCAGGGCGCCAGGGGTGGCGGCGAGAGCCACGAACGGTACAACAACGGGGAAAATGAGCGCCGCCCAATGCATGCCGACTCTCTTCTAAGCACCTATGATACCAGTGGCAAGCACCAGGGGTACCCCGAGTCGATACCCCCAAAAGGGGCATTGTAAACCCACCTCAGCGCGCTTGGCCTAATGGTGGTACTACGGCATACTAAGACCTCACTATGACGGCATACGAGGATTCCTACCCAGGTCTTTGTGCAGAAGTTGGACTGACGTGTGAAGAATGCACTTCCCATACGGCTCGCGAAGTAGCGCGTGTCTGTAAGGGTTTACGGGGCAAGATGGTGGGGCAGATGTTTGTGCAGCTCTATCCCCATCCGGCTTGTTCCCCGATGCATGGCAATTTCGCGGAAGCGTATCGCGATGCTTCGCCCAAGGAAGTGCAGCGGGAGCTGTCGCCGATACGGGTCGCGGCGGTCGCGTAGTAGGGCGGTTTCTACTTCTCGGTCTGCTCCGCCCAACCCCGTTCGAGCATCCGCGAGTATTCGCCCGACGCGAAGATTTCGAACTCGAATCCGAGCTGTTCCGGGTCGGCGAAGGGCGTCTGGCCCAGATGGCAGTGGAACATCTGGTCCGCGTAGCGATGATAGTGGCGCAGGAAGTCGGGAGCAAACATCTCTTGCGGAGGCATATCCGCCAGGATCACATTCAGCCCTAGCGCCCGCGAGAAGATCGACTTGTGGTTCGAAACTCCCCACTTCTTCAGCTTGCTGACGACCTCGGCAGGGGGGTTCTGCACCAGGTACGCGGCGAAACTCTGGGGCTGGCATGCAGACGTCCGCAGTTCGGGATCGCGGCTCACGTGCTCCATGCACTGCTCGATCCAGCGCAGCACGTCCTTGCCCACGTAGAACAGCATTCGGATTTCCTGATAACGGCCTTCGAGCAGAGCCCGTTCCAGGTCTTCAGGCGTCTGCTGGCCGCTCGGCAGCAGGCCTTGGAGCATCAGGCTGGCGCGCGAGCTCTGGAGTACTTTGGGCGGGCCGGATTGGTCCGCAAATGGATGCAGAATCAGGGGAGGAAGCTTGTGAGCCGTTAAAGTGTTTTGCATAGCTGCCTTCGTGGGCAGCCCCATTATGGCGAACTAACGCCGCTCTGTGAGCAGTACTTTGGCCTCAATTGTCTGGGCCCCGCGGAGTACCTTCACCAGTACTTCGTCTCCAGGCTTGTGGGCCTGCAGGGCATAAGTGAAGTCGTACAAATTCCCGATGTCCTTGCCGTCGAACTCGATCAGGATATCGCCCGCTTTCAGGCCGGCCTTGGCGGCGGGCGTGCCGTCGCGCACATCGGCGAAACGGACGCCGTGCGGCGGCTCGTCGAAATCGGGAATGCTGCCGAAGTTGGGGCCGTACCCGCTGCTGCCGCTGGAGGCGCCGGACGTCGGGGCGGTCTTCTCGACCACCCGCTGAAATCTTGGACGTTCCGCGTCGTTAGCAAGGTGAGTCGCGATCTCGGCGACGTAGCCCAGGAGCTTGGCGGCGTCAGGTGCGTCGATCTTGTCCCAGGTGTCGCTGGGTTTGTGATAATCGCCGTGCAGGCCGCTGAAGAAGAACAGCACCGGCACCTGCTTCACGGTGAAAGACATGTGATCGCTGCCGCCGTAACCGGTGGCTTCCGAGAGATCCAGCTTGAATTCGGCAGGAGGCTTAACGGACTCGACCAGCTTGTCGAGCGTCGATCCGGTTCCGGTGCCGTTCACGTAAACTTTGCCGCCACGGATCCTTCCGATCATGTCCATGTTGATCATGGTGACGGCGTCTTCAAGCGGCAGCAAAGGATGCCCCGTGTAGTAATTGCTGCCCAGCAGCCCTAATTCTTCGCCCGCGAAGGTGAGAAACAGAAACCCGCGCTGCTGCTGCGGCTGTTTCGAAAAATAGCGCGCCAGTTCGATAACGCCCGCGGTACCCGAAGCGTTGTCGTCCGCGCCGGGGTGAATTGTCCCGATCTGCGAAGGCGCGAGCGAATGCTCATCGCCCAGGCCCAGGTGATCGTAATGCGCGCCGATGATCACGTACTCCTTGGTTTTGCCGGGAATGTAGGCCGCGACATTGTGGACCGTCTTCATGTCGTGCTGGATGTTGAGCGACATATTTACCGTGAGTTTCGTCAAAGGGAAGGAGCGCGGCTTCAAGTCCTTATCGATGCCGTCCAGAACTTCATGCAGGTCGCGGCCTTCGGTCTTCAGCCACGCCTCGGCGGTAGCCTCCTTCACCTGTACGAACAGGACACCCGAGTCGGTGGGTCCGGTGGCCTGGCCGAAGGGTTCGAGACGGTCCTCCGCGGGAGTGTGGTGCGGATACGCGTCGTTGACAAGAATCACGCCGCGCGCGCCGTGCATCTTCGCATTCACGGCTTTCATGGCGAAGGTCGAGTGCTGCGTGAGCTCCTTGCCCTGGAAGACGCTCTTTTCGTCGTTTTCCTGCGGCTCATGGCGAACCAGGAGCACGATCTTATCCTTCACATCGATGCCCGCATAGTCGTCGTAGTGATATTCGTTGGCGGTGATTCCGTATCCCACGAACACCACCGGCGCCGAGACTGTTCCGGAGGAAGAGAAACTGAACGGGATGAATCCGTCGCGTAAAGGCAGGGCGGTCGTCTTGCCGCCATCGGTGACATCGATGCGATTGTCCGGGCCGAGAGTGGCGCCGACGGTCGTCGTGAACGCCTGTTCGTAGGTGCTGCCCGGGACCGGTTTCACGCCGAACGATCGGAATTGCGACGAGATGTAGTCCGCGGCCTTTTCGAGCTCGGGCGAGCCGGTCGCGCGGCCTTTCAACTCAGGCGACGCGAGATATTTCACGTGCGCCAGGTACGCCTCGGGGCTGATGGTTGCGGGTGCTTGCGCCGACACTGCCAGCGCGAATCCGGCGAGCGCTGCAATCGTGAATGGGCGCACGGGGAAACTCCTACTTCTTGCCGGTGGCGGCGATTTTCGGAATATTGACCACGCAGGTTTCTTCGCACTTGGTGTCGTCCGCCTTGGCCGTGGTCTTCGCAGTCGATGCCTGGTGGTCGATTTCAAGCTGGATCAGTTGCTGCATAACGGGCCATTCGAGAGCACCCACGAATTTGCGGCCATTGATGAAGAGGGTGGGCGTAGCGTCCACACCCAGGGATCGTCCTTCGGCCATGTTTTGGGCCACTTCCTGGTCGGTGGCTTTGCCGTCCACGCAACGCCCCAGCTGGATCGAATCGACGCCGGCTGTCCCGGCCCAGGTCATTACTTTCGAATTCAGAGCGTCGGGTGTGACGCCGTCCTGATTCTCATAGATCCAATCGTGGAACTTCCAGAAAGCCTGCGGATCCTGTTTATAGATGCAGCGGCCGGTGTCGGAGGCGGCTCGGGCCCACGGATGGATCGATTCCAGGGGAAAGTCCTTGAAGTACACCTGCACTTTATCGGGGAAATTCTGGACGACATTCTTGCGCATCACGTCCGCTTCGACCTTGCACACCGGACACTGGAAATCGCCGTAGACCACGATGGTGACCGGCGCGCCGGCTTTCCCGTAGCTGGGCTGCGAATCGAGCTTGATCTGATCGAGGTTGGCTTGAAACGGGCTCTTGGTGAGGTCGTAGACCTCACCCTTAATGATGTTCTTGCCATTCTGCGAGATCAGGTAGTGTTCTTCCTTGGCCTGGCCCTGATACGAAAGGTGCACGGCGACCTCGGAGAATCCCGGCAGATAAGCCGAAGGCTTGGGATCATCGATACTGACGGAGACCTGTGGGATCCACAGCTCGGCGTGGCGCAGATAGGCTTCGAGCGCCGGCTTGTCGATGGCCGCCTTGGGCGCGGCGGTTTGCGCAAACATCGGGAGCATGACAAGGGCGGCAAGCGAGAACGTGGCAAGTTTCATGGTTTGGACCTGAGTTTATTGTCGCATTACGAAAGGAAAAGGGGACAGGTCGTAGTTCTGAATATCGTGCAGTTAGGGGAAAAGGGGACACCTCCTGGTGTTCGCTCCGCTACTAGCTTTGCGGAAGTTAGGAGGTGTTCCCTTTTTCACGTCGGTGACGGGGCTGATGTCCCCCTTATACTGGAATCTTGTCCAAATACTGGCTACTGGTTCCGCTGCTGATCGTGTATTTGAGCAGCCTGGGCCGGGTCGGATTCCTGGGGCCGGACGAGCCACGGTATGCCTCCATCGGACGCGAAATGGCGCGCTCCGGCGATTGGGTCACGCCGCGCCTGGAGGGCTCTGCGTGGTTCGAAAAGCCTCCGCTGTTGTACTGGACGACCGGTCTGGGGCATAGGCTTCATCTCTCTGATGAATGGGCGGCGCGGCTGCCTGTGGCGCTCCTAAGCCTTGCATTCCTGTGGTTCTTCCATCGCACGCTCGCCCGCGAATTTTCGCCTCGCGTGGCGCGGGCGGCGACCGGGATTCTCGCCACCTCGGCTGGCTGGATAGCGTTTAGCTTCGTCGCGGTCACCGATCTGCCGATGTCGGCCGCCCTGGGAGCCGCAATGCTCATCGGAGTTTTCGGACCCAACGCGATTCCCAGCCGGGCGCGGCAGACAACCGTGCTGGGAGTCTGGGCGGGTGTGTTTCTGGGATTGGCTGTCCTGGCTAAGGCGTTCGTACCGCTGGTGCTGATCGCGCCCGTGCTGCTGATTGCGCGCCGCATGCGGCTGGCGATGATCGGGACCTGTGCCGTGGTGGCGGCGCCGTGGTACATCCTTTGTGAGCTGCAAAACGGCCCGGCTTTCTGGAACGACATTTTCTGGAAGCAGCAGGTAGGCCGGTTCCTGAACACGTCGCTCGAACATGTGCAGCCACGCTGGTACTACGTGCCCATCCTGCTGGCGGGTTTGTTTCCATGGACGCCACTCGCCGCCTTGCTGTTCCGCGCCAAGACCTTTCAGGACGAGCGCATCCGCTTCCTGACGTTCTGGCTGCTGTTCGGGTTGTTATTCTTCTCCGCGGCGCAGAACAAGCTGCCGGGATATGTTCTTCCGTTGCTGCCCGTGCTGGCGATCCTCCTTGGGTTTGCGCTGGACAAGACGCCTGCGGCCGGATGGTGGGTTGGCGCGTGCGTCGTTTTGCTGATCGCCGCTCCGGCGATCGCAGCGCTGCTGCCGGACGCGCTTCCATCCGGAATCGCATCGTCCCATTTCCCGTTTGCTCGCCTGGCTCGCGGGTGGCCGTTCGCGTTGGCCGCCGGAGGTGTGTTCTGGCTGGCCTGGCTCGGCAAGAAAGAGCAGGCGATGATCGCGGCCGCGCTGGCCGCTCTCGCCGCGATCGGCTATTTCAAACTCACTGTCTTGCCGGTGCTCGACCAGCGTTATTCAGTGCGCGCTTTCTGGCGCGCGAACGCTCCACAAATCCAAGCAGCCTGCTTAAAGGACGTTCCGCGGGGATGGGCCTACGGCCTGAACTATTACGCCGGCCGGCCCTTACCGGAATGCGCCGGAAACCAACTACAGGTCGTCGTCCGCGACGGGCAGCTTCAGATGGAACGGTAACTATAAGAAAGATCGAGCCTACTCCTCTAGGGTCTATACCTAACACTCCAGTCCGCCGATGGTCTAGCGAGAGCGGAGGTTTCTATGATCCTGTCTCGTTATCCAGTATCCCGATTTTCCGCAATGTGTCTGCTTCTGTGTGCGATTGCATCGCAGGGGTGGGCCGCGAAGCCGGTCATTGACCCGAACACGCCGGAGGGGCGACTCCTCGAGAAGGTCCAGACTGAGAACGATATTTCGAAGAAGCTGATGCTCCTCGAACTGTTTCGCGACGTGTTCCCGTCCTCTCCCTCGATGGAATACGTATTCAGCGAGATGCAGGCCCGCTATCATCAGGCCGGGAAGCTGGATAGAGCCTTGACTGCCGGTTCCAATGTGCTCATTCTCAATTCCAATAACCTCGACGCCGCATGTTTGAACTGGCGCATCGCGTCGGATATGAAGGATGCCGCGCTGACGGCGACGTGGATCAAAAAAACCGGCAGTATCGCGGAGAAGGCCCTGAAGACTCCGGATCCCGATATGAGCCAGGCAACCCGCGACTGCGGCGCCAGCGCTCTTCAGGCGAACGAAACCGATGCTTATAAGGATGCGCTCACGGCCAAGAATCCGGGCGAGCGGATCAAGCTGCTGGAGGCGTTCCTTGCCAGTCATCCCCAGACTACGCATGCCGCCGACATCGAGGTCGCGGTGTTTCTGGCGTATCGCGAGCAGGGTGACGCCGCCAAGACTCTCGCCGCCGCCGAAAAACTGGTGACCCACAACGATACTCGCGAGGACGCCATGCTGCTGGTGGCGGAATCGTACTTCAGGTCCGGCAAAGACCCCAACGCTGTCGCGACCCTATGCCGGAAGGCCATCGACCGCCTCAACAAAGCCCCGAAACCGGAAGGCATGAGTGACGCCGATTGGGCCCGCAATAAGACCGCGGAGCTGACGCAGGCCAACTACATGATCGGTTCGGTCAACTTCCAGGCCGAAAAGTGGGATGCGGCCGATCAGGCATTCCGGGCGGCGCTGCCCAACCTCACCGATCCGCGCTTTCGCGCGGAAGTGCTCAGCTCGCTGGGCTGGGCCAATTACAAGCTGAAGAACGTTTCGGATTCGATCAAGTTCTATATCGACTGCACGAACATTCCGGGGCCCTTCCAGCAAGCCGCGGCGAAGACGCTGAACACTATAACCGCGGAATACCGCATCAAATAACCCACTGGCAAAAACTGCCGACCTTGGCAATCAGGCCGAGGGAGTATTTTTCCGCACTAGTAAGACCTCCCGAAGAGTATTTGCACACTCGGTGCGTGAAACTCGCTAATTCGATGATTTGAATTGCGCCCGTCATTTTGGTTCATGGCGTGCCTAGTGAGGGCGAGTCTCGCTTTGGACGACTAACCCAAAAAAGGAAACACAGACAAAATGACTAACTCAATTCTCAGAATAGCGTTCGGCAGTTTGGTGGCGGCAGGGCTGATGGCGTACGGTCAGCAACCGCAGGATAATCCGCAGCCTGTGCAACAGCAGGAAAAGCAGGCGCAGCCCCAGACGCCCGCGGGCGCGCCGCAAGCGCAGTCCGCCGAACAGGTATTCGCGGCGCTGGATACGAACAAGGACGGGAAGCTCAGCCAGGAGGAATTCGCCAAGTTATTCCGCGACGCCAAGGTGTCCGACGTTCAGACGGAGTTCGCCAAATGGGACACAAATGCCGATAAGAGCATTTCGATGGATGAGTTTAAGGCCGGATATCCGCAGCACTAAGCGGGACTGAAAGGGCAGGCGATCTCAACTCGCCTGCCCGATTAGAAAAACGATTACCAGCGGGGCTCGCGCCGGCGGCCGCCGCCACCACCGCCGAATCCGCCACCGCCGCCGCGGTTGCCGCCGCCACCGCCGAATCCACCGCGTTCGGGACGCGGACGGGCTTCGTTCACATTCAACGCGCGGCCGTTCAGTTCCTGACCATTGAGTGCCTCGATGGCTTTCATGGCCTCGGCTTGATTGGTCATCTCGACAAAGGCGAAGCCGCGGGGCTGGCCAGTATCGCGATCGCGAACCACGCTGGTTTTTTCTACCGCGCCGTACGCGGCAAAAGCAGCCTCGAGCTCGGACTCCGTGGTCTGATAAGCAAGGTTTCCAACAAAAATATTCGTCACAGATCTGTCTCCAATCGACTCCAATATGGGTTTAATTGACCAGGCGGGCTCGGTTCCAATGGTAGGTAACTAGCGGGCTCGGCACGTTCCAAAGTGTATCACACAGGTTAGATGCCGGCAGGTTAGCGCATGTTACGAAAAGGCTTTGTTTAGATGAGTGCGCGTTCGACGAACTCGCCCCGTTCGTTGATCCAGCAGCAGTATCGGGTGCGAACCTGATTCTGATTTCGGGAACAGACATCGGCTTGGAGCATTACGGAAGGATCGGAAGACTGAACTAACTGCTTGGCGGCATCCTTCGCGCTCCCCAGCGCGGGACAGGGCAGTTCCGGGCTGAATACACGGGTACTGGCCTTATGTTTCTCCATGGTGCGAACAAAGTATTGCATGCTATTCCTATGTTACCACCCCGTTTTTTCGGAAGTGTGTCAACTGCTACTATTGCCTCATGAGGCTCCTGCTCAGCATCCTCCTGGCGATTCCCGTTTCGATTCCGGTTCACGGCGCGGCGGTGGATGGCGCGAAGATCCACTGGACCTCGAAGGGCGCCGGGCCGCAAGCGGTCATCCTGGTGCACGGCTGGACCTGCGACGAATCGTCGTGGGATGCGCAGGTGCCCGTGGTGAGCCAGAAATACCGGGTGATTACGCTGGATCTGCCGGGGCACGGCAAGAGCGATCCTCCCAAGGACGGAAAGTTTTCGATGACCGGGTTTGCGCGGGCAGTGGAGGCGGTGCGCGCCGAGGCTAGAGTCGACAAGGTGGTCCTCGTGGGCCACAGCATGGGTACTCCAGTGATCCGCGAGTACGCGCGGTTGTATCCGAAGCACGTGGTCGGACTGGTGCCGGTGGACGGTTATTGCAGGTCTCCAAGCTGGTTCCTGGAGCGACCGCTCCGGGCGTGCCGAACCCGGCAGCCATGTCGGGACCGGATGGAATGAAGGCTCGCGAAACGATGATCCGGGGAATGTTTACTCCCGCCACACCGGCAGCCGTTGAACAGCACGTGATGAAGATGATGCTGGCGCCTCCGGAAACGACGGCGTCAGGCGCGATGATCGCGACATTCGACTCCGCCAACCTGAACGACTTCGTGACCACCGTTCCGGCACTGGGAATTTACGCCGGCACTTCACCCTCGTCGAATCGCGACAACCTGAAGAAGCTTTTGCCGAATTCGGAATATGTACAGGTGGCCGGCACTGGTCATTTCGTGATGATGGAGCGGCCGGACGAGTTCAACCGGCTGCTGCTGGCATTTTTGGGAAAGGTCAAGTATTAGAAGTGGTGAGTGCGGTGCCGGTTCGCGGTCGCATTGTGTTCCTGGATTGGTTGCGCGGGTTGGCGGCGATCGTCATGCTCCAGGGGCATACTTTCGATTCCCTCCTGAAGCCCGAATTGCGGGAACAGCCGGCCTTCATTTTTTCGCAGTTCTTCGGCGGGCAGGCGGCGGCGATTTTTCTGTTCCTGACGGGGATCACATTCGGGCTCGGTATGAACCGGCGAGATGAGCTGCCGGCCTGGCGGCGCATCACGGGCGCACTGCGGCGGGCGCGGTATTTGTTCCTGCTGGCGATCGCCTTCCGGCTGCAAATGTGGATCTTCGCGTGGCCGCATCAGCCCTGGACCAATCTGCTGCGCGTAGATGTGCTGAACCTGATGGGCGCCACGGCGGCGCTGCTGTCGGTGACGGCGCTGGCTCGCGGGATGCAGCGCTTGCGATGGTCGCTGCTGGCGGGAATCGCTCTCGCCGCGCTGGCTCCGGTGATGTCGGGATTGGATGTGGGGCGGCTTCCGGGCGCGGTGCGCGACTATTTCGTTCCCAGCACCGCCTTCAGCATGTTCCCGTGGGGGTCGTATCTGGCGTTCGGCTTGGCGGCAGGAAGCGCGATCCCGCTGGTGAGGCGCGCGGAATGGTCTCGTGTGATGCAGTGGGCCGCGCTGTGCGGGTTCGGGCTGCTGATCGCGGGCCAGTATTTTTCGAACCTGCCGTTTTCGATTTATTCCAACGCGGATTTTTGGCTAAATAGCCCGGCGCTGGTGGCATGCAAGCTCGGGATCACCCTGCTGCTCGGCTCGGGCGCGTTCCTGTGGACCGAATATTTCAGCGATGGATGGAGCTGGGTGCGGCTGCTGGGGACGACTTCGCTCGCGGTGTACTGGGTGCACGTGGAGCTGCTGTATGGGCGATGGCTTTCGTCGTATAAGCAGAGCCTCACTATCTGGGGATGCATAGCCGTCGCGGCCGCCCTGCTGGTGGCGATGGTCGGGATGAGCGCAGCGATCCGCCGATTGCGCCGGCAGCCGCTGCGAAATACTCCTGCCGAACGCGTGGCGGCGTAATAGCCGATCTGATATTCTGCCATCCTAGGTTCACTATGCGAATGGAACGACTCGCTCGATTTTTGTTTCCCGCAATGCTTCTCGCCGCTGCCGGAACGGCGGCCCTCATGGCGCAGGCCGGAAAGGTGTGGACGGCGGCCGAGCTATTCACGCGCAACATCGGAACCAAGGAAGACCAGGACACGGCTTTTCCGCCGCACAAGATCATCGGGAACCTGTACTACGTCGGCACCCGGAGCCTGGGGACGTTCCTGATCGTCACACCGCAGGGCGACATCCTTATTAACAGCGACTATGAGCGCACGGTGCCGGTGATCAAGTCGTCGGTCGAAAAGCTGGGGTTTAAGTTCACCGACATCAAGATCCTGCTCGGCAGCCACGCGCACGGAGATCACATGGAAGGCGATGCGCTGGCGCAGGAGCTAAGCGGTGCGCAAGTCATGGCGATGGCCGAAGATATTCCGGCGTTGCAGACCATGCGGACTCCCAGCGGAAAGGCCCGCCCCAACTATAAGGTGATTCACGACGGCGATAAAGTCACGCTGGGCGGCACCACGCTGGTGGCGCATCTCACTCCGGGGCACACGCGAGGGTGCACGACGTGGACCGCTTCGATTGAAGACGGCGGGCGTTCGTACGACGTAGTGATCATCGGGAGCGTGGGTGTGAACCAGGGCACCAGGCTGGTGAACAATCCGCAGGTTCCGCAGATCGCCGAGGAGTACCAGCGCAGCTTCCGCATCCTGCGCGGCTTGAAGTGCGATGTGCCGCTCGGGTCGCATCCGGCGATGTACAACCTCGCGGAGAAGTATCCGAAGCTGGGCAAGGGCCCGAATCCGTTCATTGACCCGCAGGGATACAAAACGGAGCTGGACATTCAGGAAACAGCGTTCAATGCCGTCTTGGACGAACAGAAAAAAGCCGCGAATGAACGCAAATGAACGCGAATAGAGCAGGGTCTTTAATCGTGCTCTTTGCGGGCGGCTTATGTGCGCAATGGGTGAACTATCCTGCCCCGGGGACGCCTCGCACGCGTGACGGCAAGCCGAATTTGACGGCTCCCGCGCCGCGCGCATCCAACGGAAAGCCGGACCTGTCGGGACTCTGGCACGTGCAGCCGACTGGTGTTGAAGAAATGAAGCGTCTCTTCGGCGCCGATCTGATCAGGGCTGCCGACCAGACCAGCGTTCCCGGCATGGAGCTGGACACGATTTCGAAGTACGCCCTGAATATTTTCGCGGACTTCAAACCCGAAGACACGCCCATGCGGCCGGAGGCCGCGAAACTGTTCGGACAACGGGCAGCGGGAGCCGTAAGGGATCCGGGAGTCGATTGCCTGCCGCTGGGGATTCCGATTTCCTCGCTGGTTTCCGAGGTGCACAAGATCGTGCAGACTCCGGGCTTGATTGTAATCCTGCTCGAAGTGGATAACGCGCACCGCCAGATTTACACCGACGGCCGCAAGCTTCCCGTGGACCCGCAGCCGTCCTGGCTGGGGTACTCCGTAGGCAAGTGGGACGGCGACACTCTCGTCGTGGATACCGTGGGATTCAACGACAAGGCCTGGCTGGATATACTGGGCCATCCGCGCAGCGAGGCGATGCATCTGGTCGAGCGCTACCACCGGCGCGATTTCGGCCATCTGGACGTGGAGATGACGTTCGACGATCCCAAGATGTACACCCAGCCGTTCAGCATCAAGATCACGCACCAGCTGATTCCCGATTCCGATATTCTGGAGTACTTCTGCGCCGAGAATGAGAAGGATCGCGCTCACCAGGGCGCGCACTGAGTCACTGGCGCCGCCTGCCAACCAACTTAGCGTGCGTACCAGTCGCGCAAGCGGACTTCGACTCCGCTTCCGTTGAGCGCCGTCTCGAAGGCTTTCAGATCCGAACCCATATAGTGATACGGGTAGACGATCTTCGGTTTGAACGCTTTGACCGCGGCGGCTGCCTCCTCCGGCGTCATCGTATAGGGCAGGTTCATGGGGATGAAGGCCACGTCGATGTTCTTGAGGGCGCGCATCTCCGGAATGTTCTCGGTATCGCCGGCAACATACATACGCAGGCCGCCGTAGGTGATCACGTACCCGTTGCCGCGGCCTTTGTCGTGATAGAGCTGCCCGGCCGCGGGGCCGCGCGTCAGGTTGTACATCGGGATGGCTTCGATGGTCCATGCGCCGAAGGTCTTGGTTTCGCCGTTGCGCAGGATGGTGGTGCCGGCTACGGACTTCGCCACCGCCTCGGGCCCGATGATCACAGTGGATCCTTTCTTGACTTTGGAGATGAGGGGCTGGGACAGATGATCGCCGTGGATATCCGTGATCAGGATGAAATCGGCGGCGGGGAAACCGTCATAGCTGCCTTGCGCCGGATCGATCTGGATGACCTGCCCTCCGGCCTGGAGCATCAGACCCGCGTGCTGGATCGGAGTCATGGTGAGCGTGCCGGCGGACGTCTTGAATTCCTCGGGCTTGCCGGCCGCGCAGGCGGCAACGGCCAGCGAGACGGCGCATAAGACAGGGGCGAGTTTCATGCAGACATTGTATTGCATCTGCATCGCGAATACATGCTACTCTGGGCGCGAGATGCGGCTGCGAACGCTCTTTTTGACACTGCTGGCGGTGCTCGGAGTCTGGGGCGTGCTCATGGCGCAGAAGCCGTTTAAGGAATACGACACGATCGAAGGGCATGCGGAGTCCGCCATTCCACCGGATGCCAACGTTCCGCACGAATGGACTCGCGCGCGGCTGATGTATCGGGACTATTCGGGTTATGGTCGCGGCTTTCGGCGATTCGGCGGGAGCGGAAGTTGGACCATCGACTATCCCCGCTCGGACCGGCATCTGCTGTTCGGTGTGAAGCGGCTGACGCGCATCGACAGCCGGTCGGTCGAACAGCCCGTGGCGCTCGATAACAGCGACGACGCCTACAACTGGCCCATGATGTATGCGGTCGAAGTGGGGCATTGGGAGCTCAACGAAGAAGAAGCCGCGCAACTGCGGGATTTCCTCAATCGCGGTGGCTTCCTGATGGTGGACGATTTCCACGCCAACGCCGAGTGGGCCGTGTTCCTCGAAGGTATTAAGAAAGTCTTCCCGGACCGGGAAATCGTCGATCTTCCGAAAGCCGAACCTATTTTTCACACCTTGTACGATCTGGACGACAAGTATCAGATTCCGGGCGCGCAATTCCTCCGCACCGGGCGCACCTACGAAAAGGACGAAAGCGGCAGGCCGGAGCATTGGCGCGGCATCTACGACGAAAAGGGGCGTATCGTGGTCGCCATCTGCCACAACATGGATCTGGGCGACGCCTGGGAATGGTCCGATGAGCCGGAATATCCGGCCGAGCTGGCCAACATGGCGTACCGCATCGCCATGAATTACTTCGTCTACGACCTGTCACATTGAGCGAGCAATCTGAGCGAACAATCTGAGCGTGCTATCCTTAAGTCCGGCTAAGACTTTCATGCGCCTGCGCGCGGCAGTTTTCTTCATTTTGGGCGGCCTCCTCACCTGGGGTATCTTATACGCCCAGAAGCCCTTCATCGATTACCCGAGCACCGAAGAGCACGCCGAAGCCGCGCTGCCTCCGGATTGGGAGCGGGACGCCGAATGGACCCGCGGACGGCTGAAGTACACCAGTTCCACCTTCGAGCATCCCTATCCGAACAACACCGGCCGATACGGCTGGCGCACGGACTACCCTCTGGGGGATCGCCACACGTTACAGGGTTTGATGCGTCTAACGCGCGTGGACGCCAAATCGGTGGAGCAGGTGGTGGAGCTCGATAACAGCAGCGACATCTATAATTGGCCGTTCGTGTACGGGGTCGAGGTCGGGCATTGGAGCCTGAACGACGAGGAAGCCGACCAGATGCGCGATTATCTTCTACGCGGCGGCTTTTTCATGACCGACGATTTTCACGGCACCCAGGAATGGGACGTATTCATGGAGGGCATGCGGAAAGTGTTTCCCCGCCGTCCGGTGGTGGATATCGATAACAAAGATGAGATTTTCCACGTCATATACGATATAGATCAGCGTTCCCGCATTCCGGGGGCGCAGTTCATCTACAGCGGCATCCCGTGGGAGTTCGATGGTTTTGAGCCAAAGTTCCGCGCCATCTACGACGACAAAGGCCGTATTATGGTCGGGATCTGCCATAACGTGGACATGGGGGACGCCATCGAATGGTCCGATGACCCCCGGTATCCGGAAAATTATGCGTCTCTGGCGTATCGAGTGTCGGCGAACTACGTCATGTATGATCTGACACACTGATTTGACTGATCTGACACAAGAGATGAGAGCCTTCACTCCCCATGTTCGAGTTTCTCTTTAAGTATCCGCTCTCGATCTATCGCCAAGGGACCTTTATCTTCCTGGCCGGCTGGCCGCTCTGGCTTATGGGTCTGGGCGTGCTCGCGGCTGCCGGCGTGCTCGGCTTCCTGATATGGCGGCAAAGCTCCGGTTCGGCTCGCATGGGCGTGGTCCGGCGGACTTCCGTGTGGGTTTTGCAGACGGCGCTGGCCGCCCTGCTGCTCTTCCTTCTATGGCATCCAGCGTTAAGCGTCTCGACGCTCAAGCCGCAGCAGAACATTGTGGCGGTGGTGGTGGACGATTCCACCAGCATGACGACGAACGATGAAAACAGCACCCGCAAGGAAGCGGCGGAGAAGGTTCTCAATGGCGGGCTGCTGAAAGCGCTGCAGGAGAAGTTCCAGGTCCGGCTGTATAAGATGAGCGATCATGCCGAGCGGATCGACAAGCTGGATCAACTGACCGCCAACGCCACGGCCACGCACATTGGCGACACGTTGAAACAGGTGGCCGCGGACGCTTCGAGTCTGCCGATCGGCGCGATGATCCTGCTGAGCGATGGCGCCGACAACACCGGCGGCGTCGATCTAGAAACGTTGTCGGAGATCCGGCGGCAGAGGATTCCGGTTCACACCATCGGCCTGGGCCGGGAAACCATGAGCCACGACATAGAAATCAGCAATGTGGACGTGGCTTCGCGAGCGCTGCCGGAATCGCGCCTGGGTGCGACGGTGAGCTTCCACCAGCATGGGTACACCGGGCAAAAAGCCAAGATCACGCTGAAGGAAGGGTCCAAAATCGTCGCCAGCCAGGACGTGACGCTGAAGGCTGAGGGGACTGAACAGGTGGAGACGGTGCTGTTCAACGCTGGTGATGCGGGCGTGAAGACGCTCGAAGCGGCCATAGAGCCGTTCCTGAACGAAGAGAATGTGCGCAACAATCGCGTGACCCGGCTGGTGAACGTCGACTCGCGTAAGCCGCGACTTCTTTATCTGGAAGGCGAGCCGCGCTGGGAGTTCAAGTTCCTCAAGCGCGCGGTGGAAGACGATAAAACGCTGGACGTCGCCAGCATCCTGCGGACCGCGCCGAACAAGCTGTATCGCCAGGGCGTGTGCCGGCCGGGGGATACGGCCCATCCGCAGGTCAATGGCAAGTGTACCGAGATGGAGGACGGTTTTCCGAGCAAGGTGGAAGATCTATTCGCCTTCGACGGAATCATCTTTGGAAGCGTCGACGCGCCGTACTTGACCAAGAATCAGCAGGACATGGTGAAGCAGTTCGTCGACCGCCGCGGCGGCGGGGTTCTGTTCCTGGGCGGGAAAGATTCACTGGCGGATGGAGGATGGGCTAAATCGGTGGATGCCGATATTCTCCCGACCGTGCTGCCCGATCGCAAGAATACATATTCGTTTGTGGGCGCTGACGTCGAGCTGACACCCGCGGGTCAAGACAGCCTGATCACGCGCATCGAAGAAGATCCCGCCAAGAATATCGAGCGCTGGAAGAAGCTGCCTTACATAAGGACGTTCCAGGATCCCGGCGAGCCGAAGCTGGGCGCGGTGGTACTGGCGAATTTTATCCCTAAGGAAGGCGGCGGGGTGAAGCGGCCGCTGCTGGTGACGATGAACTACGGCCGCGGGAGAACGGCGATCTTCGCTACCGGCGGAAGCTGGCGCTGGCAGATGCTTCAGCCGCTAGCCGACATGTCGCATGAGATGTTTTACCGCCAGCTGCTGCGCTGGGTAGTGGGCGACACGCCGCGGCACATTACGGGGTCGACACCCAAGAGCCTGCTGGCGGACGAATCGCACGTCAAGCTGCGGGCCGAAGTTCGCGATAAGACTTATTTGCCGGCTTCCGACGCGGTGGTCGAGGCGCACATCACGGGCGAAGGCGGGCAGCAGGAAACGGTCAACATGACGCCCGAGCCCCTGGAGCAGGGAGTGTATGGGGCGGATTGGACCACCCCGCAGGCCGGATCCTATATCGTCGAAGTGGTGGCGAAGCGCGGCACGGAAGAGATCGGCAGAGACACGTTTACGTTCCGGCGGGAAGACGGCATCGCCGAGAATTTCCATGTGGAGCAGAATCGCGATCTGCTTCAGAAACTCTCCGCGGAGACCGGCGGGTCTTATTACAAGCCCGCGGACGCTCAGAAGCTGGGCAAGGATATTAATTACTCTCAGGCCGGAATCACCGTGCGCGAGACCCGCGATCTGTGGGATATGCCGGCGATCTTCCTTTTGTTCCTCGGGATTCGCGCCGCGGAATGGTTGCTGCGCCGCCGCTGGGGTGTCATATGAGAATCTTTCTACTTCTGGCTGTTGCTGCGGTCTCGTTGCGCGCCGACAGCTATTTCCTGACCGTCGCCGGCCTGGGTGGTGAAGATCAATACGACCAGCGCTTCACCGGCTGGGCCTCGGACCTGACCAAGCTGCTCAAAGCGGAGCCGGGCGCCAAGGTGGACACGCTTTCGGGCAAGGACGCGACCAAGGCCAATATCGAAGCGAAGCTCCGGGCATTATCGACCACCAAAGCCGACGATTCGTTCGTGCTGGTGCTGATCGGGCACGGAACCTATGACGATCTGGATTACAAATTCAATCTTCCTGGTCCGGATCTCTCGGCCACGGAACTGGCTGGGTTGCTGGACAAGATTCAGGCCAGGCAAGTGGTGGTCAATTGCACCAGCTCCAGCGGCGGGTCATTAGCCACGCTACAGAAGCCCAAGCGCGTGGTGATCACCGCGACCAAGACCGGCACGGAGAAGAATGCCACTGTTTTCGCGCGCTTCTTCATTGAAGCTTTGCGCGATCCGGCCGCGGATACGGACAAGAATCAGTCCATTTCGGTGCTGGAAGCGTTTCGTTACGCTGAGGAAAAGACCGGAAAATACTTCGAGACTCAGAAGCGGCTGGCGACCGAGCATGCGCTGATCGAGGACGCCGGAAAAGGCGAGGGTGTGAAGTCGCCTTCGGCCGAGAATGGCGAGGGACTGATCGCGGGGCGACAAGTTCTGCTGCACCTGGGATCGGTGGCGTCCATTGTCAACGATCCGGAGAAGCAGAAGCTGCTCAAGCGCAAGGATGAACTGGAAACCCAGATCGACGAGCTGAAGTATCGCAAAGCAGCGGTTCCGCAGCGCGAATATCAGCAGCAGATGCGGCAATTGCTGCTCGATCTGGCGACCGTGCAAGAAGGTCTGGATAAATGAAGTCGCAAAGCGCCAGATTGCAAACCATCCTGTTTGGGGCTGCGGTACTCGCGGTGGCCTTTTTCCTGGCGCGCCAGGGTGGTCTGTTCCGGCCCAAGCAGGTTTCCGCGCAAACGCCCTCCCAGGTAATCCAATGCGAAACGCTCCGCAAGCACGGCGATGCGGGCACCAAAGCGTGCTATCAGAAGCTCGCCACCTCGAACGATGTGGCGATCAAAGCCGAGGGGTTGTGGGGATTGCGGGATTATCAGGGCGCGAATGACGCTTTTCAGTCGGCGGTCAAAGCCCGTCCCAAAGACGCGAACCTAAAAGTTCGCTGGGGCCGGATGTACATGGAGATTTCGCAGCCCGGTGACGCCCAGGACCTGTTCAAAGAGGTTCTGGACGCTAACGAGAATAACGCCGGAGCTCTTTACGGCATGGCCCTGCTGGCGACCGATGTTTTCGCGGGGGATGCCGCGGGACTTGCGGAAAAAGCGCTGAAGGCCGATCCCAAGATGTATGCAGCGCGCGAGCTGCTGGCGCGCATCGCGCTCGAGGACAATCATCCGGAGAAAGCCGTCGAGGAGGCTAAGAAAGCGCTGGAGATGTCTCCCGAGGCCCTGGACGCGCTGTCCATATTGGCTACCGTCGACTGGCTGGACGATAAGCCCGGCACGGAATGGATCGACAAGGTGTTCAAGATCAACCCGACGTATGGAGAAGCGTACTCCATCGCGGGACATTTTTTCGTTATCAATCGCCGCTACGACGAAGGGATTCAGTATTACCGCAAGGCTCTGGAGATCAAGCCGGACCTGTGGGAAGCCCGCGTCGAGTTGGGCGTGAACCTGATGCGCTTCGGCCAGAATCAGGAAGCCCGGCAGCAACTGGAGCAATGTTTCAACGCGGACTTTCGGTCGCCGCTGATGCGCAATACGCTGCGGCTGCTAGACAGCATCGACAAGAACGTGGAGACGTTCACCACGCCCACCACGGTCCTGAAGCTCGACAAGAAAGAAAGCGCGTTGCTGCGGCCCTACTTCCAGGCGGAGCTCGATCGCGCCATGGCGACGTACGAGAAGAGATACAAGTTCAAGATCGCCCAGCCGGTGCAGCTCGAGGTCTATCCCAACCATCCGGATTTCGAAATTCGCACCATGGGCTTGCCGGGATTAGGCGCGTTGGGCGTGACGTTCGGCAAATACGTGGCGATGGATTCGCCGAGCGGGCGTCCGCCGGGCCAGTTCCATTGGGCCAGCACCCTGTGGCACGAGTTCAGCCACGTGTATGTGCTCTCCATCACGAATCATCGGGTGCCGCGATGGTTCACGGAGGGCCTGGCAGTATACGAGGAGACCGCTGCTTCGGGTGATCCGGACTGGGGCGATCGTCTGGACCCGCCGTCGATCATGGCGATGAAGGACAAGAAACTGCTGGGCATTGCGGATCTGGATCGTGGATTTATCCACCCGACCTATCCGGAGCAAGTGATCGTGTCGTACTTCCAGGGCGGGCAGGTGATCACCTTCATCGCCGAAAAGTGGGGCTACGACAAGGTACTGTCGATGATCCACGCGTTCGGCGACAAGAAGGATACCGTCGAGGTGATCCAGCAGGAGCTGAACCTCAAGCCGGAAGAGTTCGACGCGCAGTTCTTCCCGTGGATCGAGGCCAAATACAAAAAGCAAATAGACGGCTTCGAGGACTGGCAGAAGGAGATCAAACTGGTCTCACAGGCCGCCAAGGAAAAGCAGTGGGATGAGGTGATCAAGCGAGGCGCCGCGATTCGCGACATCTATCCCGACTTTGTCGAGACCGGGAACGTGTACGAATTTCTGGCGCAGGCGTATCTGGCCAAAGACGACAAGGCCAAGGCGATGGCGGAGCTGGAAGTATATTCCAAGGTCGGAGGCCGCAGCCCCGGCGCGCTCAAGCAACTCTCGGATATGCAGAGCGACGCCGGGAAGAAACGCGAGGCGGCGGCGACGCTGGAACGCCTGAATCTGATTTATCTCGAGGACGACGCCGCGCACCAGAAGCTCGGGAAACTGTACATGGATCTGAAAAACCCGAATGGCGCGATTCGCGAATACCAGGCCGCGCTGGCTCTTGGAACCATCGACCCGGCGAGCGCGAACTTCGGGCTGGCGCAGGCATACCAGGCCGCGAACCGGCCGGAAGACGCGCTGGATGCCGTGTACAACGCGCTCGAAGCCGCGCCCGGATACAAGCCGGCCCAAGCCCTCCTGCGGGAACTGAACGCGCAACACTCTAACGCAACACCATCTGGAAACGTGAAACAATAAACCAACCATAATGTCGACTACTACTACTCAAACCCTCGACGCGAGCCAGCTTCAGGAAAAGATCGCACGCTTCCGGCAGGTGCGCGAAGCCATCCTCAAGCAGATTCATAACGTGATCATCGGCCAGGACGAAGTGATCGAGCAGGTGCTGATCGCTCTGTGTGTGGGCGGTCACTGTCTGATTACCGGACTGCCCGGCACCGCCAAGACGCTGCTGGTGCGGACCATCGGCCAGATTCTTGGCCTGGACTTCAAGCGCATCCAGTTCACGCCCGATTTGATGCCTTCCGATATCACGGGAACCGACATTATCGAAGAAGATCCGACGACGGGGCGCCGCACCTGGACGTTCATTCCGGGTCCCATTTTCGCCAACATCCTGTTGGCCGACGAAATCAACCGCACCCCTCCCAAGACCCAATCGGCGCTGCTCGAAGCCATGCAGGAGCTTTCCTGTACGGTGCGCGGCAATCACTATAAGATCCGCCCGCCGTTCTTCGTGCTGGCCACGCAGAACCCCATCGAACTCGAGGGAACCTATCCGTTGCCCGAAGCCCAGCTCGACCGGTTCATCTTCAATGTCTTGCTCGATTACCTTACGGCCGAGCAGGAATTGCAGGTCTTGGACAGCACCACCACTACCCATCAGGCCGTGGCCGAGACGGTCACGACGCCGGAAGAGATCCTCGAATTCCAGAGGCTGGTGCGCATGGTGCCGATCGCCGATTCGGTGGCTCGCTACGCGGTGAACGTGGTGCGCGCGACGCGCGCCACGGATCCCAGCGCTCCTGACTTCGTCAAGAAATACGTGAACTTCGGCGCCAGCGTGCGCGCGGCACAGAACCTGGTTCTAACCTCCAAAGCTCGTGCGCTGATGCAAAACCGGGTGAGCGTGAGCTATCAGGATGTCCAGGCGATGACGCGGCCGATTCTGCGTCACCGCATTCTGCTCAATTTCCAGGCGGAAAGCGACAAGCTGACGCAGGACGACATCCTGAAGAAGCTGCTGGAGGCGGTGCCGCTGCCGCGGGAGTAGTCTGGATCTCCCATGCTGCAGCGTTTCCTAGATCCGGCGGTTCTGGCGGGCATCTCGGGGCTCGACCTGGTGGCGAAGACCGTGGTCGATGGTTTCATCTCCGGCCTGCACCGGTCGCCCGATTTCGGCTTCAGCCAGGAGTTTGCCGAATACCGCTCGTATAATCCGGGCGATGACCTGCGGCACGTGGATTGGAACGTGTTTGCGCGCTCCGAGAAGATGTTCCTCAAGCGCTATCGCGGCGAGACCAACTGCCAGGTCTCGGTGCTGCTGGACGCCAGCCGGTCCATGAAATATGGCTCGCGCGGGATGGAAAAGATGGAGTACGCGAAATTTCTCGCGGCGTCCATCTGCTACCTGGCGCATTTGCAGCGCGACGCGGCGGGGCTGATCGTCTTCGACAGTGAAGTGCGGCAATTCGTCCCGCCCTCCACACGCCAGGGGCAAATCATGCGCTTACTGCACGCGATCGACTCGGCCCAAACCGGCGCGGAGACGGTGCTCGAAAGGCCCTTCGCGCATCTGGTGGACTATCTGCGGCGGCGCGGCGTAGTCGTCGCGATTTCGGATTTCTGGGAGGATCCGGAAACCGTGATCAAGACCGTGGGTCCGCTGCGCTCGCGGGGGAACGAACTGATCCTGTTTCATCTGCTCGATCCGCAGGAGATTCAGCCCAAGCTCAAGGGGCCGATGCTGCTCGAAGATCTGGAGACCGGCGCGAAGATGGAAGTGTCGCCGGACTACGCTCACCACGATTACAAAGGTAAGATGACCGCGCATCTGGAAGATTTGAAGAGCCGCGCGGCGGGCGCGAACATCGATTACTTCCTGGTGGACACCAGCCGCCCGCTGGATGAAGCGCTGCGGCAGTATCTGGCGATCCGGGCGGGGAGGTTGTAAATGGGTTTTCTGAATCCCTGGTTCCTGGGCGGCCTTCTGGCGGTGGGGTTGCCGGTGTGGCTGCATCTGCTGAAGCGGCACAAAACCGATCCGCAGCCGTTTCCTTCGCTGATGTTTTTCGAGCACCGCGAGCAAAGCTCGGTGCAGCACCGCCGGCTGGACTATATCCTGCTGTTCATTTTGCGGATGCTGATGCTGGTGCTTCTGGCGCTGCTGTTCGCGAGTCCATATATCAACCGATTGACCCCCAAGGGAGCCGGCAAGAAGCTGGTGGTGGTCGCGGTGGACCGGTCCTTTAGCATGCGCACGAAAGAAGGCGCATCCACGCGCCTGGATGACGCGAAGGCCGAAGGTCTCAACGTGCTGTCGAAACTTTCTCCGGGGCAGCCGGCGCAGGTGGTCGCGCTGGCCGATACCCTGCAGGCAATGACGCAGCAGACCAGCGATCCAGGCGAACTTCGGGGCGCCGTTTCCGCGATCAAGGAAAGCGATGCGCGCGCGTCCTTTGGCGAATTGGCTCGCTATTTAAGGACGCTCAGCGAAAGCACCAAGACGCCGCTGGATGTCCATCTGATCAGCGATCTGCAAAAATCCGCGATGCCGGCTTTCACGGATGCGCGCCTGGATCAGGACACCGACCTCACGTTTCATCCGATCGGCAAGGTACAGCCGAACTGGGCGGTCGAAACCGTGATCGCCCCGCAGCACATTTACGATCCCAAGCGGGCCCGCATCAGCGCGACCATCACGGGCTTCTCCGCGCCGGCCGCCACGCGCACGGTCACGCTGCTGATGAACGGCAAGACGATCCAGTCGAAAAGTATCAACGTGCCGGAGAACGGGCGCGGATCGGCCGAGTTCGCGGGACTCGACCAGGCTTCCTACGGATTCAACCGCTGCGAAATACGGATCGATTCGGCGGATAGTCTGGCGGCTGACGACCGCTACATGTTTTCCGTGGAGCGAACCGATCCCAAGAAAGTGCTGTTCGTGGACGATGGACGCCGCCCGCAGGCGCAGGAATATTTCCGCGCGGCCTTGAACGCCACGCCGGATTCGGCGTTCCAGCTGGAAGCACTCAGGCCGGACGTCGCCGCGACCTCGGATTTATCCAAGTACGCCGTGGTGGTGCTCAACGACGTGGCTCCTTTACCGGCGGGGTTGGAGCAGTCGCTGCAGAAATACGTGTCCGGCGGCGGCTCATTGCTGGAGTCGATCGGGCCGGCATCGGTGGCTCTCCCTCGCGCGCCGATCCTGGACGAAGCTATCGACGGCACGCAGTACGCCAGCCGCGAAGGCGAGCGGTTTTTTTCCGTTTCCGACCTCGACACAGGTCACGACGTCATGAAGAGCGTCGAGCGGTTCGATGGCGTGAAGATTTATCTGGCCGCGAACGTCGGCGCGAAAAACTCGCGCGTGCTCGCCCGCCTGAGCAACGGCACGCCCCTGGTGCTGGAACGGAAGGTCGGCGAAGGAAAGGTATTGGCGTTTACCTCCACCTTCGACAACATCCAGAACGATTTGCCCGTGCGAAACGCCTGGGTTCCGTTCGTGCAGAAGTCGGTGGCGTATCTGGGCGGAAGCGGCAGCGGCGAACCGCCGGCTAACCTTTCCGTCGGTGAGTACGTCGAACTGAGGACGGGGAACGAGAAGGGCGCGCAGGCCGAGGTGCAGGATCCCGATGGCCAGCGGGTGCTGTCTCTCGAAGAAGCGGCGCAGGCCCGGAACTTCGAGCTGACGCGGGAAGGATTCTACGAAGTGCGGACTGCGGGCGGAAAACGTAGCCTGGTCGCGGCGCACGCCAATCGCAAGGAATCCGATCTCGCGGTGATTCCCCAGGAAACACTCGATCTGTGGAAGGGCACCGGGTCGAGCGGACCCGTCAATGCATCCGGGCAGGGAACAGGCGGCGAAGGCAACACCACGCCCTGGAGCCTTTCTCCCTTCATTTTGTTGCTATTGTTAGGAGTAGCGCTGGCGGAGTCGGTAGTTGCGGACCGCTATTTGCGGCCGCAGGCTCAACCTCAGGAGACCAAAGCGGCATGAACACGCGCGAACAACTCAACCAATACCTGCGCGGCCTTGAATCGCGCCTCAGAATGCAGGTAGTTTCGAAGGGAATCGCTGTAGCCCTGGGTGTCGCCCTGGGCGCAACCGTGGCGCTGGTTTTGATAACCAACGCGTTCGCCTTCTCCACCACCAGCCTGGTGATCGCGCGCATCACGCTGTTCCTGTCGCTGGCATTCGCCCTGGGCCTGGCCCTGGTGATGCCTCTGATCAAGCTGAACCAGAGGCGCGCCGCGGGCCGCGCGGAAACCGTGTTCCCGGATTTCCAGGAGCGCCTGGTCACCTATGTCGAGCGCCGCGACGATGGACCGGACCCGTTCGTCGACATCCTGGCAGCCGACACGCTGAAGCATGCGCCGCAAGCGCCGCCCTCGAGTATCGTCACGCCGAAATCGCTGTTTGCGTTTGCGACGTCCGCCGGCGCGGCTGGAGCCGTGCTGTTGTGGCTGATCCTGGCTGGTCCCGGATTTCTGGGATACGGCGCATCCATGCTGTGGGCGGGTCCGCCGAAGGATCCCAACATGGTGGGCGGATTCTACCGGATCACGGTCGATCCCGGCGACAAGCTGGTACGCCGCCGTTCCGATATGGCCATTCGCGCGACGCTGGTCGGGTTCCAGGCGCCGGAAGTGCGCCTGATGGCCCGCTACAAGAGCTCGGCGAAATGGGAACAAGCCAACATGCTGCCCCGCGCCAGCGATTCGTCCTATGAGTATCTGTTCGCGGCGGTGCCCGAGCCGGTGGAATATTACGTGGAAGCGGCCGGCGTGAAGTCGAAGACCTACAAGCTGGATGTCATCGATCTGGCGGGCGTCAAGAACATCAAGGTCACCTATCACTACCCGTCGTGGCTCGGCAAGAAGGACGAGGTCGAAAACCCGGGCGGCGATCTGCGCGCCGTGGTCAAGACGGTCGCCGAACTGGAAGTGGAGACCGATCGTCCGCTAAAGAACGGGCTCATCGAGCTCAATGACGGAACCAAGATCGACCTGGAAGCCAAGCAGGGCAATATTCTGATCGCGAAGGTGCCGATCGAGAAAGACGGAGCGTATCATTTTGCGGCCGCCGAGGGCGGAGAGAACGTTCGCATCACGCAGGATTACTTCATCGAAGCCAAGGTGGATGAAGCGCCTTCGGTGAAGATCACGCATCCCGGCGCGGACGCGAAAGTCAGCCCCATTGAGGAAGTCACCGTCACGGTTACGGGCGCGGACGATTTCGCGCTCCAGGCCATGGACCTGCACTATTCGGTGAACGGTCAGGCGGAGAAGGTGATTCCTCTGCTCACTGCGAAGGGCGCACCGACAGGCGAGGGCAAGGTGGTTCTCAGTCTCGAGGATTTCAAGCTGGTTCCCGGCGATATTGTCTCGATGTACGCCACGGCCAGCGATGCTCGTTCGAAGACTGTCGGCGACATCACGTTTATAGAAGCGCAGCCGTATGAGCGCAACTTTTCGCAATCGCAGCAGGGCGGCGGAGGCGGCGGTGGTGGCGGCGGCGGGCAGCAGAACGATCCCAGCCAGATTACCCAGCGCGAGAAGGAAATTATCGCGGCGACGCATAATTTCAATCGCGGCGGCAAGGACGCCCAGGCGAACGCCGAGAACGCGCAGTATCTGTCCGAAGTTCAGGCCAAGCTGAAGGAGCAGGCCGAATCGATGGCCAAGCGCACCACGGCCCGCGAGCTTTCGACCGAGAATCAGGATTTCCAGAGTTTCACCAAGGAAATGGAAGCCGCCGCGGCTGAAATGGGTCCGGCGTCCGACAAGCTGAAAGGCCAAAAATGGTCCGACGCGCTGGAGCCTGAGAACAAGGCTCTGCAGCACCTTTCGCGCGCCATGGCGACGTTCCGCGACATTCAGGTGGCTCGCGGGCAGGGCGGCGGGGGGGGCGGCGGCGGACAAGACGCCGGCCGCGATCTGGCGAACCTGTTCGACCTGGAGCTCGATACCGAGAAGAACCAGTACGAATCGCAGCAGTCTTCGTCGGGCGACAAGCAGCAGCAGGCCATCGACGACGCCATGCAGAAGCTGGAACAACTGGCTCGCCGCCAGCAGCAGCTCGCGCAGCAGGGCCAGAACAAACAGCAGGCCAACGTCGATCGCCGCTGGGAGCAGGAGCAGCTTCGCCGTGAAGCGGAAGAGCTGCGCAAGCAGCTTCAGCAGATGCAGCAGCAGCAAGGGCAGCAGAGCCAGCAGGGACAACTGAGCCGGAACAGCCAGTCGTCGCAGAGCGGCCAGTCATCGAGCCAAAGCAAGGGCGGCCAGCAGAGCGCTTCCAGCCGCCAGTCGCAGCAGCAGATCCAGCAGATGATGGATCGTTTGCAGCAGGCGCAAGATGACATGCGCGCTTCGCAACAGGCCCAGCAGAAGGGCGACCAGGCGCAAGCCGACGCCTCGGCGAAGCGTGCGGCCGAGCGCATGCAGGAAGCTCGCGACATGGCGGATCGCATGAAGCGGCAGGATACCGCCGGGCAGTTGGGCGATCTTCAGGAGCGCGCCGACCACCTCGCCGAGCACCAGAAGGAAGTGGAGAATCAGCTGCGGCAGTCTTACGGCGGAAACTCGAAGGACGGCAAGGGCGGCAACGGTCTTAATCGGCAGCAATCCGAACAGGTGGCATCCGAGCTGGATAAGAACCTGGAAGACCTGAAGAAGCTGGAGCAGGACATTCAGCGCTCGGCGCGCGACTTGCGGTCCACGCAGCCGGATGCTTCGACGCGCCTGCGGGACGGCGTCGGCGAAATCCAGCAGAATGACGTGGAGCGTCGCATGCAGTATTCGTCCGAATATATTCGCAACGGACGCGGCGATCAGGTGAACCAGTCGGGATGGCTGCCTCCGGTGAATCGCGCCATGGATACCATGCGCGAGGGCATTCGCCAGGCGCAGCAGGCGCTGAGCGACGGAACCAAGGAAGGCGCGGGGAAGAATGAGCGCGATCAGCAGCTGGCGCAGGTGGAGAGCCTGCGGCGGCAGATCGAACAGTTCTCGCGCGGGCAGCAGAACGGCCAGCAAAAGGGCCAACAGCCGGGCGGACAACAGCCGGGTCAGGCACAAGGCAAAGGTCAACAGCCGGGACAGGGTCAGGGTAAGGGCGGACAGCAGCCGGGTCAACAGCCTGGGCAAGGCCAGACCGGCGGCGGAAATCAGAACGGCGGCAATCAGTTCGGCGGCGGCGGACCGAACGGAGGCGCCTATTTTGGCGGCCAGTTTGGACGATGGAATCCGCAGGGCTACTACGATCTGCCGGATGGGCGGCGCGTGGAGCCGAGCCAGGTGGTTCGCGATTACGCGCGCGATCTCAACGACCTGCGCCAGCGCTTCAAAGACGATCCTGAGATGTCCAAGCAGATCGCCGATGTGGAACGCGCGCTCACGCAGGCCAATGTGGGCGACACTTCCGGTCCAGAGCTCCAGGAGCGCTTGAGCCGGACGGTCCTGCCGCAGCTCGAGACACTGGAAGTCCAGATGCGCCAGAAGCTCGGCGAGGAAACCGGCGGCCAGGTTCGCAGCGCGGGAACCGAACGGATGCCGGACGGCTTCCGCGAAGCGGTTTCGGAATACTTCCGCCAGCTCGGCAGCGGCAAGAAGCAATAAGCGTGGGTGGGCCAAAGCCCATCGCGGGCATGGATCGGAGCGGTCTTGTTCGGCTGATGGTCCTGAACGAGATCTGTGACGACTACGAGAACGTCGACCAGATCATCTTCCCGCAGGTCGCCAAACAGGCTGCCAAGTGTGGGTTGACGATCGAGCGCTCCGAGATCGTGGATGCGTTGGCCAAGCTGATCCAGGACGGATTGGCCAAGGCGTATCTCTTATCACCGTTTGAGCCGTTCTCCACTGAACTCGAAGGCATGCCGCCGCTCGACGTTATTGAGCAAGACTTCGAAACGTATTTCTACGTCACGGAAAAAGGGAAAGGTATTGCCGTTGCCGTCTTTGACGACACGAGGTGGCCCTTCGATGATCTCGGTGAATTGCGATCAGACTGGCATTTCGACGCCTAAACGAAGCGGTTTGACATTTCGCGGAACTGTAATTACAATGTGATTATGAAAGTCAGCGTCGTCCAAATCGGCAATTCCCGTGGCGTGCGCATTCCTAAGGCGGTCTTGGAACAGGTTGGGCTGCGGGATGAAGCGGAGATGGAAGTGCGCGGATCACAGCTGATGATTCGCGCTGTAAACCATACGCGGGCGGGATGGGATGCGGCGTTCGCGAAGATGGCGGCGCGCGGCGACGACGATTTGCTTGACACGCCCACGCCAACCAAGTGGGATCAGAACGAATGGCGGTGGTAGTCCGTCGCTTCGAGGTTTATCTGGTGGGCCTCGATCCAACCGTGGGCAGTGAGATCCGCAAAACCCGTCCGTGCGTGGTCATTTCGCCTGATGAGATGAACCGGCATATTCGAACGGTAATTGTAGCCCCCATGAGCAGCCAAGGCCAACCCTATCCCACACGCGTACCATGCAGATTTCAAAGCAAGAGCGGGCAGATCGTGCTGGATCAGATCCGGACCGTGGATCAGAGCAGATTGATCAAGCGCCTGGGAAAGTTATCTGACACGCAGGCGGCCGCAACGTTAGCGGTACTTAGCGCCATGTTCAGTGATTAAAAGAGAAGGGCCCGTCCCGAGAGCGGGCCCTTTCGATTTCCTACAGCCCGATCAGCCGCACCGTCAGGCTCTTGGTCGTCGAGTTGCCTTTGCTGTCGGTTACCGTCAGATCGAAGATGTAGTTCCCCGGGGTTCCGGGCAAGTACACTTGCGGCGTCGGCGAGGTTCGCTGGTAGATCACCGCCTTATCGCTGCGCACCGTCCAGTAGAACTGCAGCGGGGTGTTGCCCGACGGGCTGGACGATCCGGACGCGTCTAACCGAACATCGCGGCTGGTGGTGTAAAGCGGATCCGATGCGAAAACGATCACTGGGCCGCTATTGCCGACCGTTACGGTGGCCGTCTTGGTAGTACTGCCCGTGGCGTTGCTCGCCGTCAGCGTGTAGATGGTCGTGACCGTCGGCGAAACGTTGCTGGTTCCGCTGGCCGCCACCGATCCGATGGAGCTGATGCTCACCGAAGTTGCATTCTGGGTGGCCCACTGCAAGATGGAATTCTGCCCGGCGTTGATGGTGGACGGAGTCGCGGTGAAGCTTGAGATCACCGGGAGCTCGCCCGTCGAGGGGCCCGCCGGCGTCACCGTAACCGTGACCGACGAAGTCTCATCGTTCACGCTGTTGCGCGCGGTCAAGTAATAGGTGGTCGTCACCGTGGGCGAAACCGTGAGCGATCCGTTCACCGCTACGTTTCCGATACCGGCGATGTTGGCCGTATCGGCATTCTGCGTTTTCCAGGTGAGCGTTGCGGCCTGGCCGGCGGTGATCTGGGTCGGCGTAGCAATGAACGACAGAATCTGCGCCCGGTTCGCCGCGCTGGTGGAGATGCGCACGCTGGCTTGACCTTGCCCGCCATGATCGTCCTTGACAGTCAAGAGGAAGTTGTAGGTTTGCCCGGTAGCCGCCGTGAAGGTCGGCTTCGAGGTCGTCGCGCCCGTCAAGGTCACCTGCGGACCGGCTGTCTGGGTCCACTGGAAAGTAATCGGATCGCCGTCGGGATCGTAGGACGCCGATCCATCCAGTTGTACGGTGCCCGCAGCCACACCGCTCAAGCTGGGCCCTGCATTCGCCACCGGTGGATCGTTGCCCGCGCGGACGCGCCGGGTGACCACTTCATAGCGCACGCGTGGAACCTCCATGGGAAGCGCGTGCTCGGCCGCCAGATACTCCTTGGGCCGGATCATGTTGCCGAATTGGACGCCGAACACCGCGCGGCCGTCATTGCCGCGGGAGAGCATGGTCTCATTGACACCGCCCTCGGCCGTGAGCGCAATCTTGCTATTCAAGGGGAAGATTAGGCGCAAGGTTCCACCGAGGCGATCGCCGTAGGCGACGCTCTTCAGATACCCGATATTACCCTCGGCGTAGTTCTTTCCCCACAGCCCGATGGTGGTGGCGACTCCGGCCTGATCGACGATCTTCAGGTAGTTTTCGAGGATCACATTCTTCTGGAAGACTCCATTGGCGTCCACGGCATTGGCGCGATTAATCAGCGCGTTATCCAGGAATCCCTTGGTTCCAAAGATGCCCACGCGGCCGCGCGAGAAGATGTAGTCCACCGCCACCGCGCCTTCGCCCAGCGTCCCGCCGGTTTGATTTCCAGCCAGGGTCACATGCTTGAAACTGCTGAATAAGCCGGCTTGAACATGTTTCCCCAAGCGATCCACCAGACCCAAATCGAATTGGCCTTCCTGCTGGCCCTTCACATAGTAATACTCGCCCTGCGCCTCGAAGCCGAAGCGCGTACCCATGGTGTCGAAGAACCGGCCTTTGCCGGTGAAGGTAACGCCGCCGTTGCCGTCCGCGCCGACATTCGCTCCCAGCAGCTGGAATTTCGGAGTCTTCTCGGCATCCAGCTGAGTCTTCACCGCGGTGGCGACTTCCGATGCCGATGGCGGCACCGGAGGCTGCGGAGCCGGCTGGTTCAGCCGCGCTTCCAGAGCCTTCTGGTTCTGCTGCATCGCGTCCAGATCCTTACGCAAAGCGGCGTTCTGATCGGCCAGGTCCTTCAGCATCTTGGCGATGTCGTCCAGCTTGTCCAGGCGCTTTAAAACTTCGCTGCAGCAATCGGCCACGCCGGCCGCTTGCGCCGGAGCCGCGTTGGCGATGGCCCGAATCGCATCGCCGGGACCGCCGGCGCCGATGGTGCGGCCCTGGTCGTCGGTCACCGTGAGCACCACGCGCCGGTTCATGAAACGGGCGACGTCGGTCGGACTATAAACCGGGTTAGGATTGGGAACCTTGGGCGCAGCCTTGCCGCGCGAGACGGTCTCAATTTGGTTGGCGCGCGCGCCGTATTTCACCAGGAAATCGCGTACCGTATTGGCACGATCCAACCCTAGCTTCTGATTAAAGCTGTCCGACCCGATGCCGTCCGTGTGTCCTTCCACGCGCACATGGTAGCCGCCGTTGGTTTGCAGCAATTCCGCCAGCCGTAGCAGGCTGGGAAACCCGTCCACCAGGACTGAGGAGTTGAAGTCGAAATTGATCTCTTCCCAGTCATCCTTGCTGGCCTGAGTATCCAACCCCTGGGCCCATAACCCCGTTGCTACCAGCAAAGCGGTCGAAAGCAATACAGTGCATCTTCTCACCATGGTGTACCGATCCTCCTGAATAAAAACAATTCTAGCGTAATTTGTTTTGGATCAGGACTTCTGGTCGAACGACTTCCCCCGAATCCGACCCAATCAATACGCCCCTCCGACTCCTGCAGGCGCAAGACCACCTTCGATTTCCCTGTCGTTACGAAGAGTCGTTGAGGTCGGTAAGTGTTACAGGGTTCGTGAATGCGGGAGGCGCTACTTGCTCATGTGGACAGCGTCCTTCTCGTTCTCCAGACAGTAGTAATCCAGCAACTCGCTATCGAGAATCAGGGGCTGCTTCATCTGTATGGTCCACGGGGCGGTGTAGTACTTCGGATCGTCGATGGTGATTTCGATCTGAAGTGTTCCGTAATTCGGGCGCTGAATCCTTTCGGTCACCTTGCCGGTGTTGCTGAGAGGGTTCCCGTTGGCGTCGAGCCAAAGGTCGTCGCGAAACCCGATCGTTTGGACCACCAGGGCATCCCCGTCCCACTTCGCGGTGGAATAACCGTTCCAGACCGGGTTCGGATCGACCGGAAGGGGCCGCCCGTCGAGGAAAATCTGGCGATACTGCATGTTGCGTTCGGTCAGGATGATGAAGCGCTCCGGGGTTTGAATGATCCGCTTGTAATAGTCATCGGTCCAGATTCGGGGAGCTCCTCGCGGCATGCAGTGGACGTTGGGATCCTGGACCTGGTCCCGGGTGCGCGCTTTTACGAAATCGGCCACCCCGGGTTTATAGGGCGGACCGCCCTTGAGATTGGAGGCGATGTTGATGAACTCCCGGCCGATCTGCCCGTCGTTGCACTTCCCGAGGCAATTCGCAAAGCTGTCCCAGCCCCACATTCCAGTGAAGTCCGGGTGCCCGTCGGCGGTGCGCGGGGTGGGCGCGGTGAGGTTGGGCTTGCCATCGGGCGTCTTCGGTACATTGGCGGTCGGGTAATCCAGCCATTGGGCGAACAGGGCGGGGGTGAATGCAGCGAATATGAATGCATATGCGAGGCGTGGCATGAATTTTGCGCTCCGTTTTCAACGGTATCCCGCTTGCATGCAGGTTGTCAATTTTTTGTGCGAAAAGGTGCGAAAAGGTGTCAGACGACATTATTCGGTGGTCGACCTCGTGACTTCACCCGGAGTCGACGACCTATTTTGGCTTCCAGATTCCCGATGAACTCATCCGAGCCCAGCGGCTCACCAAGCTTCGTCGCTCGCCGCATTCGATCCAGTTCGTCAGGTGGATCCGCGACTAGCAGGCTCGACAGCCAGTCGGAGTAACTCCACCGTCCCAGCCGCGCATCTTCCATCCAGTCGATCCAGGGCCAATCGAGGAATTCGTCATGCGGCGTTGGGGAGGTGTGCGCTGACGCGCTCGACCATCGCCAATCTGGCGCCTCGGCGATGATGCCGGCGCGCACCGGGTTCAGATCGACATATCGCAGCGCTGCAAACAGATGGGCGGGATCGAGAGGGCAGGAAAAATAGCGATTGTGCCAGAGGTGCCCCACGCGGTGACGGTCTCGATTTTGTTCTAAGGAATATTGCGAATGTGCGTGGCCAAGTGTCTGTGCCAGCGATTCCGGCGCTCCGGGAATCGCGATAAGATGAACGTGATTGGTCATTAGACACCATCCAAGGATGCGGAGGTCATGGCGGCGGGAGTGTCTGCGTAGTATCTGCATATAGCGGACACGGTCTTGATCGCAGAAGAAGACGTTTTGCCGATTGTTGCCGCGCTGCGTAACGTGATGCGCGATGCCCGGGAGCACGAGTCGGGGTCGGCGTGACACGCAGAATAGTGGGTGAAACGCACGATCGCTCTCACAGAAATGTCGTCTGACACCTTTAAAAATGTCGTCTGACACCTTTCCGGGAACTATAATGAAGTGGGCCTCGCGGTCGGGTAACCGCTCCGATTCATCTTCACGATGGGCAGGGGAGGAAAGTCCGGTCTCCATAGGGCAGCATGCCGGCTAACGGCCGGGGGGACTCGCTCAAAGCGGGTTTTACGGAAAGTGCCACAGAAAATGTACCGCCGGTTCCCGCAAGGGAGCCGGTAAGGGTGAAAAGGTGC
>DASYSG010000010.1:0-130401 GCA_036003585.1 Bryobacteraceae bacterium
GCTGATGCCGCAGAACCCGCACCCGGCGCAGATCGAAGACGCGGCTGCGGCGTTCGCCTTCGTGGCGCAGAATATCTCCAGCTACGGCGGAGACAAGTCGCGAATCTATCTGAGCGGCCACTCCGCCGGGGCTCACTTGGCGGCCCTACTCGCCCTGGACGACAAATATTTGAAGAGGTTCGGTCTGGACCGCGCCGCGATTCGCGGAGTGATCGCCATGAGCGGCATCTACGATGTAGATAGGCTCGATACATTCGTGGTCGCAGCCGGCGATGCCCGTGACAAGCACGACGCTTCGCCCCTGGCGCACGTTCATTCCGGTGCGCCGCCCTTCTTGATCACCTACTGCCAGTACGATTACTTCGGCCTGCCCAAACAGGCTCGCGACTTCGTCCTCGCGCTCAAGAAAAACTTCGTTCCGGCTCAGAGTCTTTACGTTCCCGGGGAGAATCATATTTCGGAAATCATCAGTCTGCTGCAGGATCACGGTCTGCTCGTCGACGCCATTTTGAACACTATCAACAATCCGTGACCGCTCCCAGGTTCGACTTAGTCGGGGTAGGACTCAATGCCACGGACACCCTGCTGCTGGTTCCGAAATACCCTGCGCTGGGCGGGAAGATCGCCTTCGAACGCGAAATCGTGAGTCCGGGCGGCCAGGTGGCCAGCGCCCTGGTCACCTGCGGAAAGCTCGGCCTGCGGACCAAATACATCGGGGCTGTCGGCGACGACGAACGCGGCCGCATCCAGATGGCGAGCCTTCGCGCGGCCAATCTGAATCTCGACGATCTTCAGATCCGCGCGGACTGTCCCAACCAGAGCGCCTACATCGTAATCGATCAATCCACGGGCGAGCGTACCATCTTCTGGCATCGTCCCGATTGTTTGACGATCGACCCGGCTCAGATCACTCCCGAGAAAATTGCGTGCGGCCGGATGCTGCATGTCGACGGGCACGACACGCCTGCTGTCGCTCGCGCCGCCCGGATCGCGCGCGATCATGGCATCCCCGTCGGCGTGGATGTCGACAACGTCTATCCAGGCTTCGACAAGGTGCTTGCCAGCGTCGATTACCTGGTCGGCAGCACCGAGTTTCCCGCGCGCTGGACCGGCGAGCGCGATCCCTTCCGCGCTCTCGAGCGCATCCAGAACGAGTACGGCATGCGAGTAGCCGCCATGACTCTCGGGCCCCACGGTGCGCTGGCTCGTGAGGGCGGACGATTCGTGTATTCCGCCGGATTCGCCGTGAATTGCGTCGACACCACCGGCGCTGGAGACGTGTTTCACGGGGCGTTCTGTTATTCTGTGCTCAAGGGAGCATCCGTGCGGGACGCACTCGAATTTTCCAACGCCATGGCTGCTCTGAATTGCACGAAGCTGGGGGCCCGGGGCGGAATCGCCACGGCCGCCGAAGCGCGCGAGCTGATCGAGCACGGCGATCGCTGTTCCCACCCCGATTTCACCCCCACTGCATGATCCCTCTACGCTCGAGCGAGCGTGTCTACTCGCGTACGGTTGTCACCGGCGCGCTGATCGCGCTCAATACCGTTATCTTTCTATATCAAAACACGTTGAGCTATTACCGGCTCGATCAGTTCGTCAGCAACTGGGGGATCGTGCCGGACGATCTGCGCTTGATTACTCTTCTAACTTCCATGTTTCTCCACGGCGGGTGGATGCATCTGCTGGGAAACATGCTGTTTCTGTGGGTTTTCGGCCGTAACCTGGAGGACCTGATCGGAGGAGGCCGTTTTCTGATCTTCTACCTGGTTTGCGGCGTTGCATCGGCGGCGGTTCAGGTGATTGCGAATCCATACGCGCGGGTGCCAACGATCGGAGCCAGCGGAGCGATCGCCGGCGTGATGGGTGCATACCTGATCAAGTTTCCCCGGTCGCAGATCGATACGCTGGTGCTGCTGTTCATTTTCTTCACGCGCCTGGCCATCCCCGCGCCGTTCTACCTGCTCTTCTGGTTCGGCCTGCAGTTCCTGAACGGTTTCGAATCGATCGGAGAACGCAGCTACACCGGCGGCGGCGTTGCCTACTTTGCGCACATCGGTGGCTTTCTCGCGGGAATGCTGCTGATACGCCTGTTCCCCTCGCGCCAGCGCTGGCGGCACTGGTACGAAGAATCCTAGGTCCACCATCCGGTAGACTCCAAAACCCTCCGAAATCCCGATAGCTTCCGGCCGGCCAACCCCGCACAATGAGCCATGGCACTTTCTCCTGAAGAACGCGAACGTATCCGTCAAGAAGAATGGGTCCGCGCACAGGCCCGCGAGGATTTCAAACGGCTGGCCGCTCGCGGCCCTAACGCTCAAAACCCGCTCGTCGGAATGGTGGCGATGTTCGGCCTTGTCCTGGGCCTGATGGCAGTGATGGGGCTCTTGTTACGTTTTTTGGGTGGATCAGGCTTTTAGGCCGGCAAAAGGACTGTCGCTATGCTTCTAGACCCGTTTCTCAAACAGTGGACAGTGCTCAACAAGAAGCAAATTGGTGTGCAAGAGCGCGAGGCCCCGCTTCGGGACGAACTATACACCCGCCTACTGATCTTCGCTGTCGCGCTGCTCGCGCTTCAGTTTGCCCTGCTCTGGTGGGAAGGCATTCGAGCGTGGGGACGTGGGCCAGTCGGATTTGCGTTCCTGACGGCGTTTCCGGCGGCGTACCTCCTGGCCGCCTTTCTCACCCGCAAGCATCCTTTTCGGTTCGCGGGACTCTTCACCGCCATAGTACTCACGGTGACCCTTCCGATAGCCCCGGCGTCCGTTCAAGCGTTCCCGTATCCCCAGTTCGGTGGGGCGCTCGTTTTGACGATTGTTCTCTCCGGTCTCCTGGTGGGCAAGACATACGTGCGGATCTGGACCATCGCCTGCGTCATGGTCCAGTTCTCGGACCAGACGCACAGTTGGAGAGTAAACGCACTCTGGGCCCTCCTGCACGTGACAGCCGGCTGGCTGGTGACCCTGTTTTCCTGGCACGTCGAGCGCCTGAATGCCGCCGCCCGGGTTGCCGAAGAACAGCAGCGCAACGCGATTGTGGCTGAACGCACGCGTTTCGCGCGGGACATCCATGATACGCTGGCGCAAGGTTTCACCGGCATCATGATGCAGTTGAACGCAGCCGAGCAGCGCTTGCGGGGCGATTCCGTGGACGCGCGGACTCATATCGAAAAAGCGCGCCAGCTTGCGAGCGAGAGCCTGGAAGAAGCCCGCCGTTCCATAGGGGCCTTGCGGGCCGGCACGCTTTCGAGCGGCGGCTTACTGGACGCAATCGAACAGATCGGGCGCAAACTCACTTCCGATTCCGGCGTTCAGCTCGAAGCCAACTTGGAAGGTCAGCCCTACGCATTACCCGAACAGTGCGAAGCGAATCTTCTTCGGATCGCCCAGGAAGCGCTGACCAACGCAGTTCGTCATTCCGGAACCGAGCGCATCAACATCCGCCTGGCGTATCGGACCGGCTCGGTTGTCCTCGAGGTCGGCGACCGCGGCCAGGGCATGAGCGGGCGGGAGCCCTCGGGATTTGGGGTCGACGGAATGCGGGAGCGCGCTCGCCAGCTTGGCGGGGAGATTCAGATATTGAGCGATCCCGGGCGCGGCACGCGGATTGTGGTCACTGTGCCGAATGCCTGAAGTCATACGGATTCTCATCGCGGAAGATCATGCCGTGGTCCGCGATGGCCTCGCGGCAGTGTTGAAGTTCGAGCCGGACATGACGGTTGTGGGACTTGCCAACAACGGGCTGGAAGCAGTGGCGCAGTTCCGCGAGCTGAAGCCGGATGTGGTCCTGATGGACCTGGCGATGCCGGAGCTCGATGGCGCCGGCGCTATCCTGGCGATCCGCGGCGAGTTTCCAGACGCGGGAATTCTGGTGCTGACCACCTACGACAACGACGAAAGCGTTTTTCGCGCGCTCGAAAATGGCGCGCAGGGTTATCTGCTCAAGGACTGTTCGACTGCCGAGTTGCTCAGCGCGATCCGCAAGATCGGCTCCGGCGGTACGCATGTCTCGGAACGTGCCGCAGCCCGTCTGGCCGAGCGCGCTATGGCGGGCGGCCCTCTATCGGCGCGCGAAATCGAGGTGCTGAAGTGGATCGCCGAGGGCAAGAGCAACAAGGAGATTGCGACGCTTCTGTTTATCAGCGAAGGTACTGTCAAGACTCACGTGCTGAGCATTCACGAAAAGCTTGGCGTGGGCGATCGTACCGAAGCCGTGGTCACCGCCATCAAGCGTGGCATCCTTCGCGTTTAAAATTGTTATTGACACAGAGCACTTTGTAATATAGAGTAGCAGCATGATCGATGCTGCCGAGCCCTTCGCACGGCCTGCGCGCCGGGGCTGGATTCCCCAGGAGATGCTCCATGCTCCGAGCCTCGATTCGGCTGCGTCCACGGTAGCGGTGCAGCCGCGCTACGCACTGCTCATCAATCCCTTCTATCCCAAAGATCCCCATGCGAGCTTCGGAAAGCACGTTTTAACGCCCACGCTGGCGCTGACCAGTTTCGCGGCGACCACGCCTGCCTCCTGGCAGGTTCGCTACTGGGACGAGAACCTGCTCGACGGCCGGCCGCCTCACGAACCGATGCCGGAGGTGGTCGGAATCACGGTTCATCTCACCTTCGCGCGCCGGGCTTTTGAGATTGCGGACTGGTATCGCAATCGAGGCAGCAAGGTGATCCTGGGCGGACTGCATGTTCTCTCATGTCCGGAAGAGTGCAGCCCGTATGCCGACGCATTGGCGCTGGGCGATGGAATCCAGTTGTGGCCAAGAATTATCGCCGACATTGAAAAACGTCAACTGAAGCCGCGCTACGTGGCCACCTACGAAAACGAGTATCGCGAGGACCCGGTTCCGCGCCGCGCAATCCTTCAGCGTGCCAGTTTTCTGACGACCACCAGCCTGATTGCGACCCGCGGGTGTCACAATCGCTGCGGCTTCTGCTATCTGGCGACAGAAGGTCTGCGCATGCCTTACCGCATGAAGGATCCGGCTCAGATCGCTGCGGAATTTACAGAGGACGGCCAGCCGTACGCTGTGTTTATCGACAATAATTTGGGATCTCGCCGGGAATATCTGGCCGCGCTCTGCGAAGCGCTTCGGCCGCTGGAAAAGATCTGGAGCGCCGCCGTATCCATCGATGTCACGGACGACCCCCGTTTGATTCGGGCCATGGCTCTGGCAGGCTGCACCGGCGTATTCGTGGGATTCGAGTCGCTGGCCGACCAGAATCTCGCGGATGCCCGCAAGAAGACTCCGAAAACGGCCGACTACGCCCGCCGCGTGCGGATCCTGCACGACAACGGGATCCAGGTCAACGGCTCATTCGTGCTGGGCTTCGATCATGACCGCAAGGACGTCTTCGCGCGCACCGCCGAATGGGTGGAAGAAAACCGCCTGGAGTGCGCCACGTTTCACATCCTCACTCCGTATCCGGCGACTCCCTTGTTCCGTCAAATGGAGGCTGAAGGCCGGCTGCTGCACCGCGATTGGAGCTTGTACGATACCGCCCACGCCGTCTTTCGCCCGAAGCATATGACGCCGGAGGAGCTGGAGCAAGGCTATGGATGGCTGTACGAGCGGCTGTTCTCACATACGTCGATTTGGAAACGCCGCCCCGAGGATTGGCGGGCAGTAGCGCCGTATCTGGCCAGTTCTTATCTATACAAGCGTTCCAATCGATTCTGGCGCCTGCTGATCAAGCGCCATCTGGTGCATCGCGCGTGGAAGCCGCTGGTGGAGCTTACCCGGGTCAGGCATGTGCGTTTCCGGCAAACATTGGCGAAACGCGATGCATCGGTGATGCCTCAGGGCAACGTCGTCACAGCGGGCGTGTGAATTACTCTTCCGGTACGGTCCACTTTTCTCCGCACTGGAGCACCTTAAACTTCTGCGCCGGCCGGTGGCCGAGCATGTGCGTCACAAACTCGCTCTCGCGGTCTTCATCGAATGTTCCGTAATGCATGGGCAGAACCCAGGCAGCGCCTATATCGGAAGCAAGCTGTGCGGCTTCACTCACGGACAGGTTCCCGGGGCCGATAGGCAGCAGCGCGACATTCACGTTGAAGGGCCGCAGGTGCGCGGCCAGTTCCGGATACATCGTGCAATCGCCTGCGTGATAAATGGTCCAGCGTCCGAAGCGAATCAGGTAGCCGAGGTAAGGATATCCGCCGGCTGCCGTCCAGTCGAGCCGCGGATGCGCCGAGGGCACGGCGTACACTCGTCCGTAAAGATTGTCCTTGAAGTATTCGATGCGCAATCCGGAATCTGTGGTGGTCATGCGGTTGTAGGGAATCCCGGCGGCGTTTGCGGGATCGGCGGCACTCTTTGGAAGCGCCAGCTTGGCGCTGCGGCAGGCGTCGAGGATGGGGACGATGGAAGGAGCGTCCAGGTGCCCCGGATGCCCGTGCGTGGCGAAGATCATGTCGGCATTCCGGATGTCGCTGGCGGCCAGCGGCGCGGCTACCCTTCTCGTACGGCCTGTCGGATCGGACAGACACGGATCGATATAAAACGTGATGTTGGCAAAACGCACTACGAATCCGGCGTGGCCGAGCCACCATAACGCCGGCGTTACGGACAGCGTGCGGTCGATCTCCTCGATCAGGTCGCGGCCACTTTTCGCAGGTTGCTGCATCCTGGGTATTCTACCCTCCCGCGGCGCGCCGCAATCGGTCGCAGATCGCCACCCAGTCCGGCGTATCCGGCGGCATCTCCACCGCGATCCACGGCCAGTTCTCGGAGTCGAGCTGATGCAACACCCTGTAAAGCTGCGCCGCGTAGGGTCCCGCATCGAGCGGCATACGCACCGCTCGCGCGGTCGGGCCGAGAGCTGCGCGCCATACATAGGCTCCTGTACGATCCGGAAGCTCGGACGCGCTCCGCACTAGAATCAGGCGCGTGCGCGGGCTATAGTGCTTCTCGTGCATGCCGGGCGATGGATGGGATTCACCGGCCTGGGCGGCCGCCTGCTCGATCTCACCGAGCGAAATCATTCCTGGCCGCAGCAGTTTCAGCTTGCCGTCTTCGATCGCCACAACCGTCGATTCGATTCCCACGGCGCACGGACCGCCTTCGAGTACCGGCAACACATTTCCAAACACCGCGCGAACGTGGTCGGCGGTAGTGGGTGAGAGCCCGGTGAAACGGTTCGCGCTCGGAGCCGCCACCGGGACGCCGGCTTCCTCAATCAACTCGAGGGCGATCGGATGATTCGGCATCCGGACGCCGACCGTCGGCAATCCGGCTGTGACGGTGTCCGGAACGATGCTCTTTTTAGGCAGAACCAGCGTCAGCGGCCCCGGCCACCATTGCCGCGCGAGTTCTTCGGCGAGCGGCGGCCAATCCGCAACGATGGTCCGCGCCATCTCCACCGATGCGACGTGAACGATCAGCGGGCTCGTCTCGGGCCGCCCCTTCAATTCAAATATTTTCTGAACGGCCGCGGGATCGAGCGCATTCGCGCCCAGGCCATAAACAGTTTCGGTGGGAAACGCCACCAGCCCGCCGCCGCGAATGATCTCCGCGGCCTCCCTAATCGAGATCATCTTTGTCTGAATCAGACGCGGTCTTACCCGTTTTACGCCAGACAAGGAAAGCGTGGATCAACTCATCCAGATCGCCGTCCAGCACGCGGTCGACGTCGCCGATCGACAATTTGGTGCGATGGTCTTTGACCATCCTATAGGGAGCAAGCACGTAACTGCGGATCTGGCTGCCGAAGTTGATCTCCAGCTTGGAATCCTCCATCTTGCGGTCTTCGGCGCGCTTCTTGTCCATCTCGTGCTCGTACAGCTTGGCGCGGAGCTGCTTCATCGCGGTGGCCCGATTCTTGTGCTGGCTGCGCTCGCTCTGGCACTGCACCACGATGCCCGTGGATAAATGCGTCATGCGGATGGCGGAATCCGTGCGATTGACGTGCTGGCCGCCTGCGCCCGATGCGCGGAACGTATCCACGCGCAGATCTTCGGGACGAATGTCGATCTTGATTTCTTCGTCAATCTGCGGATACACGAAAACCGAAGCAAACGAAGTGTGCCGGCGCGCGGCGGAATCGAAAGGCGAGATGCGCACCAGGCGATGCACGCCCACTTCGCTTTGCAGCAGCCCGTAGGCGTTCTCGCCGTTAACTTCGAAGGTCGCCGACTTGATGCCCGCGCCCTCGCCTTCCAGCCGATCTGTTTCGACGATCTCGAAGCGGTTGCGCTCCGCCCAGCGGTAATACATGCGCATCAGCATCTCGGCCCAATCCTGGCTTTCGGTGCCGCCGGCTCCGGGATGAATGGTGACGATGGCGCTTTTAGAGGCGTTGTCGCCGGACAGCAGCATCTGGGTTTCGAGTTTTTCGAGATACCCGGAAAAGCTCTTCATTTCGCGCTCGAGGTCTTCGGAAACGTTTTCGCCTTCGCGTCCGAGCTCGAACATGGTGTCCAGATCGGAAGTCAGGCCGGAAATCTTGGCGTCCTGGGCGATCTGCTCCTCCAGGCGCTTGCGATCCTGCATGATCTTCTGGCTTTTTTCGGGGTTCGACCAGAAGTCAGGAGCGTTGGTCAGCTCCTCGATTTTGCTTAACTGAGTTTTTCGGGTGGGGGCGTCAAAGATAGCTCCGCACAGCGTCGGCTTGCTGGCGGAGCGTGGTATATTCGCGTTGCAATTCGTCCAGAGTCATTCTTTTACGAGTGTACCGTATGCTAGAAGTTTCAGAACCCATGCAGCCCCGTCGGTCGATACAAGACTGGTTGCTCGAAGCGATCGCGTTCGCGGCGCTCATCGCGACGTTCGCCATGGTGTTCGGGCACTGGCAGCGGTTGCCCGTCTTCGCGCGCCGAGGCAGCGGCGGGAGCTATAGCGTCATGGTCCTGCTCAACGCCGGCATCTATCTGCTGCTGACCTTCGCGTCGCGCTACCAGCAGCTGGTCAGCGTGCCGTTCGAAATCGACCGCGACCGCCCGGAAGTGAAGCATTTGCTTCTGCAGATGACGATCGTGCTGAAGACGATCTTGATGGTTCTGCTGGCCGGATTATTGTGGATGATCGTGCACACGCCTCTAGGCCGTGTGAGAGCCGCGGGGCGCGGCTTCCTGGTGATGTTCCTGATCGCGATGCTCGCGCCCACGCTGGTATACGTTCGCAAGCTGAGCCGATTCCGCAAATGAAGACCGCACCTAAAGCCGCGCGCGGTCTCGATTTCAGCCAGGACTTGCTCGCCAAAGGCTGGTATCACAGTTTCGAATTTCCAGACGGCACGGTCATCGACGGATACATGCAGCTCGCCGTGCAGAAGGAACGCTACGCCCGCTACCCGATCCCGGACAATTTGTCGGGCAAGCGCTTGCTCGACATCGGCGCGTGGGACGGCTGGTTCAGCTTTGAGGCCGAGCGCCACGGTGCTCAAACCATGGCCATCGATTGCGTGGAGATCCCGACGTTCCTGCAGGTCCACCGGCGGCTCGGGTCGAAGGTCGATTACCGTGTGCTCGATTTCTATGAACTGCCTTCGGCGGGACTGGGCAAGTTCGATGTGGTGTTTTTCCTGGGCGTCCTGTATCACCTGCGGCACCCGCTGCTGGCGCTCGAAATCGTGTGCGGCCTGACCACCGACGTGGCGATTGTGGAATCCTTCGTGATCGATGCGGAGACATGGAAGGAGCATCAGAACGCCATCCCGACCCTGGAGTTCTATGAGAACTTCGAGCTGGGCAATCAGTACGACAACTGGAGCGGTCTCACGGTCGCCTGTCTGCTGGCGATGTGCCGCGCCGCGGGTTTCTGCCGCGTGGAGCTGATGTTTGCGGAAGGCAATTATGCCGGCGCGGCGTGCTATCGCAAATGGGAATCGCCTCCGGCGAAGCCCGCGGGTCCGCCTCCCGAACTGCTCTTCGTGTCTAACAGCCGAACGCCGGGCAACTGTTTCTCGATCAGGAAATCGGAGGAGTACCTCCAGTGTGTCTTTCGGGCGCCTCCCCATGTGGAAACTCGCAAAGAGGATCTGAGATTAGATGTCGGCGGCTTCGGCACACGCGCTATCCACGTTCAACGGCACGATGATCGGAACTGCACCGCCAGCTTTCGCTTGCCCCCCGCGCTCGATCCCGGATGGTATCCCGTGCGGCTACGATTCGCGGACACCGGATTCAGCAACGAAATCCCGATTGCAGTCGACGTTCCATCCGGGCGGCCAAGCCGACTCGCCGTGAAGGATTTGAGCGACGGGATGTCGTGGGATCGTGGCCAGGTCAGCATGGCCAGCGGAGGATTCCTGAGCTTCTGGGTGAGCGGATTGCCGGAAAATCGCAGCGCGCTCGACATGCGCGTATTGTTGGGCGAAATTCCGCTACAGATTATCTGGATCGGGCCAGCCGAAACAGGCGGGTATTGCCAGATCAACGCGAAGGTCCCGCCCGATATCGAGAGGGGCGCGCATGCTTTCCTGATCAGATTCGCGGGCGTGAGTTCGGATCCGCAGACGGTGAGGGCGCTATAGAAAACTCATTCCACGAAGAAGTGAGGCGCCAGCTCGTCCTCGGCCAGATAGCGCTGCGCTTGGCGGAAAATCGCATGCAGCGTGCCCTTATCAACCTCGCGGTGCAGAGGGATCGTCAAAGTCTGGCGACTTCCCCCAGCGATTTGACGGCGCAGCTTGACGTGACTTCCACGCTGCGAAAACTTAGTGAATCCAAATCGGGAGAAGATACGCAGTAACTCGTCGCCTGATAGCGGCTTTAGTTTTGGCATCAAGCGACTGCATCAAGTTCCATGGTCGCTACGATGGCCGGATCCGGCGCGATACCCAGCTCGGCCAAATCTTCATCTTCGAGATGCAGGCCGATGGCTTCCCGAATGTTCGCGGTTACCTCGTCAAGCGTGTCTCCTTGCGTGACTACCGGCAGGTCCATGCATTCGGCCACGTATTTATTTTCACCGCGGAATATGCGCACTTGAATTGTCCGGCGTTTCATGAAAGCCTCATTCCTACTGTACTTCCGTACACTAGCATCCTCAACCGGGGCGCGTCCTCGGTCGACGTTCTCCGTGAAACGGTTCCGCAATGACTTGGTACTCGTCTTCATAGACGATATATCCGGGACGACTGGTTCTAACGACTCGTACGCTATATCCGAGGTCTTCCACGAGCCGCGCGAGTTCGCGCATCCGCGCAAGTGGATGGACAGCTGTGTCCTTGAACCACGCGATGCCATGAGCCTTCTTGTGAGAAGAGTTACGTTTTCGCGAAAAGCGATCCGGTATGGGTAAGTTCTTTCTGAACCAACTCAGATGTTCGTCGATCGCCAGCCTTTGAGACTCCGGTAGGTGGTCAGAGTCGAAAAGCGCGTAAGCCTGGGTGAACAGCCCCTCCGGCATTCCGGAGTCCAAATCCAGACGATATGTTTCAAACCGGAGAAACATCTAACACTCCAGCAGAAATCCCTTCTTGCCAACGTTCTGTGCGCGCGTCGCGCCCATCTGGATCACGGCGCCTTCGGCCTCGTGGATATGGCCGCAGAAGAAATACGCGGGCTGGTACTTCTCGATGAATTCGCGCACCGCGCGGCTTCCCGCATGAAGTCCCGTGCGGATGCGGTCCAGGTCGGTATCGAGCGGAGGCGCGTGGCAGATCAGCACGGACGGCTTCCACGCTGCGAATTTCTCGAGCCGGGCCGCCATTTCCTCTTCCGAGTACTCGCCCGGGGTATCGAACGGAGTCGGAGTCGAGTATCCCAGCCCGGCGATATGCGTCCCTCCGATCTCAAGGGTCCCGCCGTGGAAGTTGACGAATCCGTGGCGCTCGCAGAAATCGGCAATGTTCCTTTCGGACTCGTGATTTCCGGGTAGTACATAAATGCGCCCGGCTCGGCGCTTCATCGGCTCGGCCATCTTCTCCAGTCCACGACCCCAGCTCACCAGATCCCCCGCCGCGAAGTAATAGTCGGCGTCTATGTCTACCAGGCGCTGAAGAGCCTGCCGATCGTTATGAATGTCGGAAAAAATCAGAAGGCGAGGCATGTTTCAGATACCATAGTAATAGCCCCACTTCATGCAAGACGATCCTACACAACCTAACGTTAATAGCTGGCTGGAAGACGAGCTTTTTCAGGAATACAAGCACGACCGAAAAGCGGTGGACGCCACCTGGACTTCGGTTTTAGAAGGCAACGGACACACGGCCGCACCGTCGGGGAAAGCGACCGTAGTGGCCGAGCCCTCCCGATCATTTATTGACCAGCCGCGGGCGCTCGCCGTTCGTACCGCGGAAGTGCCTGCCGTAGCGATCGCGGAAGGCGACCAACTGATTCCTCTGCGCGGTCCCGCGCTGCGTCTCGCAGAAAACATGGCGGCCAGCCTGACGATTCCGGTCGCCACCAGCCAGCGCGTCATGCCGGTGAAGGTGATCGATGAGAACCGCCGGCTGATGAATCAGCATCGTGCGGCGGCGGGTCAAAGCAAACTCTCCTACACACATCTTGTTGCGTGGGCCATCGTGCGCGCGATCGAAGCGGTTCCCGCGGTGAACCAGGCGTACTCGGAGCGCGGCGACGAATCCTTCCGTGTGACGCGCGGACACGTCAACCTGGGAATCGCGGTCGACGTTGCCGGCAAGGACGGGTCGCGATCGCTGAAAGTGCCGGCCATCAAGCGCGCAGAGGCCATGAACTTCGCGGAATTCGTCGCGGCTTACGATGACCTGGTGGCCCGCGCCCGCTCCAATAAACTCACGGTCGCCGATTTTGAGGGTGTGACGATTTCGTTGACCAATCCGGGCACAGTCGGGACGGTGGGTTCCATCCCGCGATTGATGCCGGGGCAGGGCGCGATCATCGCTACGGGCGCGATCGATTATCCGCCGGAATATCGCGGCGTGCCGGAAGACGTGCGCTCGTCCATGGGCCTCAGCAAAGTGATGACCATGACCTGCACCTACGATCATCGTGTGATCCAAGGCGCGGAGTCGGGCATGTTCCTGGCTCGTGTGCAGGCGCTGCTCGAAGGCGAGGACAATTTTTTCGACCAGATTTTCCGGGACCTGGCGATCCCCGCGCAGGCGTGGCGCTGGCAGCCGGATCAAGCCACGGCCCCGATGGTCAGCTCCGATCCGCTGAAGCAGGCAGGCGTTGCACGGCTCATCCAGGCTTGGCGCGAGCGCGGACATCTGGTGGCGGACATCGATCCGCTGGGTTTGCCCCGGCCTACGCATCCGGATCTGGAGCCTTCGGCTCACGGGCTGACGATTTGGGATCTGGATCGCACCTTTCACGCCGAATCGTTCGGCGTGCTGCCGCTGCGTACACTCCTCGACCGTTTGCGAGGAACCTATGCGGGTAAGACTGGTGCGCAGTTCATGCACATCGATAATCCGGCCGAACGGAAATGGGTCCAGGAGCGCATGGAATCCGCCGCGGAGCAGTTCTCGCTGGACACGGCGACGCAGCGGCGCATCTTAAAAGACGTCGTTCTAACCGATGGATTCGAAGGGTTCCTCGATAACCGCTTCAAAGGGCATAAGCGCTTCTCGATCGAGGGCGGCGAAACCACGATTGCCATGATCGAGGAACTGTTGGAGAACGCGGCCGCGGCCGGCGTGCAGGAGATCGTGATCGGGATGGCGCATCGCGGACGCCTGGCGGTGCTCGCGAACGTGATCGGCAAAGGCGTGGCGCAGATCTTCTCGGAATTCGAGGGCGACATCGATTCCGATGTCGCCGAGGGCACCGGCGACGTGAAGTATCACCTGGGCGCGAGCAGCGTTCGCCACATGTCGGGCGGTGAGGAGATTACGCTTTCCGTCGCCGCGAATCCCAGCCACCTGGAAGCCGTGAATCCTGTGGTGGAGGGAATCGTCCGGCCCAAACAGGATCGCTTGGGCGATGCCAGACGCGATCGAGTGATCCCTTTGCTGATCCATGGCGACGCGGCCATGTCGGGCCAAGGCATCGTTGCGGAGACGTTGAACTTCAGCCAGATAGAAGGCTACACCACCGGCGGAACGATTCATCTGGTGATCAACAATCAGATCGGATTCACCACCAATCCGCGCGAGGCCCGTTCCTCCATGTATTGCACGGATGTCGCGCTGGGGATTCAGGCGCCGGTGTTTCACGTGAATGGGGACGATCCGGAGGCCTGCGTGGCCGCGATGGAGCTGGCCTTCGATTACCGCCAGCGATTCCACAAAGACGTGGTGCTCGACATGGTCTGCTATCGCAAGCACGGCCACAACGAAGGCGACGATCCCAGCTACACGCAGCCGCTGATTTATCAGAAACTCCAGAACCACAAGCCGGTGGCGGCGCTTTATGCCGAGCGCCTGGTCCACGACGGCGTGGTCACTGCACAGGAAGTCGCCGCCTGGCAGGAAGCGCAGAAGAAGCAGCTCTACGAAATCTACGACCAGACGCAAAAGGTCAAAGAAGAGTTCGAATTGCACGAGATGGCTCCCGTGGCCGCCGACTTCCTGCCGGGGAATTCGCCCGCGACGGCCGTGGATCGCTCGGTTCTGCATCGGATCATCGATGGCGTCACCACCTTCCCTGCCGACTTCCATCTGCATCCGAAACTGACACGGATGATCGAGCGCAGGAAGCAGGCTCATGAGGGTCCGCACGTGGATTGGGCCCTGGCTGAGACGCTGGCGTTCGGCAGCCTGGTGCTGGAAGGAACACCGGTCCGCCTGAGCGGGCAGGATAGCGGAAGGGGCACCTTTAGCCAGCGGCATGTCGAGTTTCACGATGCGGAAACCGATCGCGTGTATTCGCCGCTGCAGCATTTGGCGCCAGAATATGCAACGACGCAGGCGCCATTTGAGGTGTACAACAGCCCGCTGAGCGAGTTCGGCGTGGTCGGGTTCGAATTCGGCTATAGCGTGGCGGATCCCCTCTCGCTGGTGCTGTGGGAAGCGCAGTACGGCGATTTCGTAAACGGAGCGCAGATCATCATCGATCAGTTCATTTCGGCGGCCGAATCCAAGTGGGGGCAGCCTAGCGGTATCGTGATGTTGCTGCCGCACGGTCAGGAAGGCGGCGGCCCGGAGCATTCCAGCGCACGCCTCGAACGTTTTCTGCAACTGTGCGCCGAAAATAACATGCAAGTTGCCTACCCGACGACACCGGCGCAATATTTCCATTTGCTGAGGCGCCAGATGCGCGGCGGCAGCGATCGTCGCGGGCTGCGTAAACCGCTGGTGGTGATGACGCCCAAGAGCCTGCTGCGGCATCCGAAAGTGGTTTCGACCGTGGATGAGCTGGCAAGCGGCGCGTTTCAGACGGTTCTGGATGACGCTCGCGTGACCGATCCCGCCAGTGTCACTCGAATTCTGGCGTGTACCGGGAAGATCTACTATGAGCTCCTGGCCGCGCACGAAGCCCGCGGCGGACCATTTGCTATTGTCCGGTTCGAGCAGTTGTATCCATTTCCGCAGGCGGAGTTCGCTGAAATCCTGCGGCGATACCCCGCGGCGCAGCACGTGGTGTGGGTGCAGGAAGAGCCGCGGAACATGGGCGCGTGGTCGTCGATTCGCGGGCGCATTCAGCCGATGTTGGGACCGCATCAAGCGATCGGATATGCGGGACGCCCGCGCAGCGCGAGTCCCGCGCCGGGATCGCCCAAAGTTCATCAGCGCGAACAAGCGCACTTAATCGAGGCGGCATTCGCTGCGCCGACCGTCGCGCGATTCGGACGCAAGCGGCTGGTTCGCCGGAAGAAAGAGCGCTAACGCGTTTCGCGGGCGAGTTTCGCAGTCGTGATCGCCTGGCCCAGATGCCGCTGCGTATGTTCGGCGACGTGCACCAGCAGGCCCAACACGGTAGAAGGCAGACGTTTCTTCCCGATGTAACGCGGCTCGTTCAGCATGCCAGGCTCGATGGCACGAATTCTTCGCTCGGCATCGCTTAGCTTCTCATCGACATCTCCAAGCAACTCCGCGAGCGTTGTCGTGGCAGGCTCGGTTTCCTGCTTGAGTGTGGCGATCTGGGCGTCGCTTAATGGATCGCCGCAGAGGTACGTCACCAGCCGGTCCACGCTGTGAGCGATATGCCGCAGATGAAAGCCGAGCGGCGGAAGTGATCCTGCGCGCCGCCAAATGTCGCCGGTCGTCAAACCTTCGGTGTAGTGGGCCAAATCCTCGCGCACCATTTGGAACGAGTGAAACACGGGCATCAGATGCGGTGGGACGCCTTCGATGGGTCCACGTAACCATGCTTCCTGAGGACGGGCTGGTGTCATTGCGCGGTAGCCTCCACGGGCGCCGTTTGGGCGCTTTCATTGCCGGTCAGATCCACGGCGGAAATCGTATAGCGATACCGTTTACCAGGCTCGATCATCGAATCGCTAAAGGTCGGGGCTTCGGTCAACGCCGCGATTTTCTGGAATGGGCCACTGTCCACTGAACGGTAGATGTTGTAACCCTGAAAATCCGTTTCCGTATTGCGCGTCCAGGCGAGCTCGATTGATTGCGGAGTTGGAACGGCCGACAACCCTTCAGGAACACCCGGAGCAAAGGTATCCACCGGCGTAATCTCGACCGGTTCCGAAAGCACGCTCCACTGGTTGTCGGCGGCGATGGCCTGAACTTGATACCGATAGCGTGTTCCGAAGACGGTAGTGTCGTCTAGGTACTGCGGGACATCGGAGTCGGCGAGCTGTTGCGGCTGCCCACTGCCTTCGGCGCGGAAAATGCGGTAACGCGGGCCGGTGCCGGACCAGGTCAGTTCCACGCCTTTCTGGACGTTTTGCAGCTTCGGCATGGACGGCATGGCCAGGGGTTGAATGACCATGAGCGACACGGGATTCGACCAGGCCGACGGCTTTCCCTTGGGCCCCGTGGCGCGCACGGCCAGCACGATGGTCTTCCCGATCCACATTTGAGCGGGCACCTGGCTGGTGACCGGTCCGGGCTTAGCCATAGGCAACACGACAGGCTGGTTCTCTCCGATGCGGAGCTCGATGGAGCGGAAGCTGGTCAAATCCAGGTTTTCCGTGGTCTTGTCCGGCAAAGTGAATGCGAGCTCGATATTGTCGCCGTACTCCCAGGCGCGGAAATCGGTGATGGTGACCGGAATATCGAGGGTCGGCGGCATCGGCGGCCCAACGTAGCCGCACGCAGACAGCAACACCGCTGCCACCATAAGAACCCAAGCCTTCACAGAATATACCGGCTGAGGTCCTGATCCTTGACGATGTCCGCCAGTTGCTTGCGCACATACCCGACGTCGACTTTCACGTTCTTCTTCTTTAGATCCGGCCCATCAAACGAGACGTCTTCAAGCAGTTTCTCGAGAATCGTGTGCAGGCGGCGCGCGCCGATATTTTCCGTCGTCTCGTTCACGCGAGCGGCGAAGGCTGCGATCTCTTCGAGCGCGTCTTCGGTGAAGGACAACTTGATGCCTTCGGTGTCCAGCAGCGCCTGATACTGCTTGATCAGCGCGTTTTTCGGCTCTTTCAGAATGCGAATGAAATCGGCTTCGGTCAGCGATTTCAGCTCCACGCGGATGGGAAAGCGGCCCTGCAGTTCGGGAATCAGGTCACTGGGTTTGGAAACGTGAAACGCGCCCGCGGCGATGAACAGAATATGATCCGTGCGGACAAAACCGTAGCGAGTGTTGACGGTGGTGCCTTCCACAATCGGCAGAATGTCGCGCTGCACGCCCTCGCGGCTCACATCGGGACCATGCCCGCCCTCGCGGCCTGCAATTTTATCGACTTCGTCCAGGAAGATGATGCCGCTGCGCTCCACGCGCTCGATGGCGATGCGCGTGACCTGGTCCATGTCGACCAGTTTCTGCTCTTCTTCCTGCACCAGGTAATCGACAGCCTCACCGACACGCATTTTGCGCTTGCGGGTACGCCCGGCGAACAACCCCGGCAGCATGTCCTTGAGGTTGATGTCCATTTCCTCAATGCCACTGGCGGTGGTGACTTCAAACGACGGGCCGCGCTCGCGGACGTCGATCTCCACCATGCGGTCGTCGAGTTTGCCGGCACGCAGCCGCTCGCGCAGTTTTTCGCGGGTGCGCTCGGCGCTTTCGCTTTCCTCGGGCTGCGCCGGCATCAGAAGATCCAGCAAGCGCTCCTCGGCGTTGCGTTCGGCGCGGTCTTCTACTTCCGCCAGACGTTCTTCACGAACCATGTCGATCGAAATCTCGACCAGATCGCGAATCATCGATTCCACGTCGCGGCCTACGTAGCCGACTTCGGTGAACTTACTCGCCTCCACTTTGAGAAACGGTGAATTGGCCAGCTTCGCCAGGCGCCGCGCGAGCTCGGTTTTCCCGACACCCGTGGGCCCGATCATCAGGATGTTCTTCGGCATCACCTCTTCCGCCATTTCGGGGTCGAGTTTCTGGCGGCGGATGCGATTGCGCAAGGCGATGGCGACGGCGCGCTTGGCATCGTGCTGGCTGATGACGTACTTATCCAGCTCGCGCACAATTTCGCGCGGAGTCAATTCATCCAGAAGAGGCGTGTCTTCGGCAGCTTGGGCGGGAAGATAGATGACCATTTAGCCGAGTTCCTCGAACACTACCGATTCATTGGTATAGATGCAAATCTTGCCCGCAATGATCATAGCCTTTTCCACGATGTCGCGGGCGGATAGCTTGGTGTTCTCGATCAGCGCGGTCGCGGCCGACTTGGCGAACGCCCCGCCGGAACCGATCGCCGCCACGGATTCATCCGGCTCAATCACGTCGCCATTGCCGCTGAGCAAATAAGTGTTCTCCTTGTCGGCAACCAATAAGAGCGCCTCCAGATGGCGCAGGGAACGGTCTGTTCTCCATTCCTTCGCCAACTCGACCGAGGCTCGCGAGAGATTGCCGTTATGCTGTTCCAGCTTGGCTTCGAATCGACCGAACAGCGCGAATGCGTCGGCGGTGGACCCCGCGAAACCCGCTAGAATCTTGTCTTTATAGAGCCTGCGGAGCTTTTTCGCGGACGACTTTAGCACTTCCGAGCCCAGGGTCACCTGGCCGTCGCCCGCCATCACCACCTTGCCGTCGCGCCGGACGCAGAGGATGGTCGTAGAGCGGATCTTTTGTCTCATGTGTGAACTTTTAGTGTATACGCTGGGAAAAACCTCAGTGCTCTATGAGCAGATTTCCGGCTGCGTCCACCTGGAATCGCCAGCCAGGGGGCACGAGCGTGGTGGAACCGTAATCGAGCACGAGCGCGGGTCCGTTGACCGGCGTTTTGGCGAGTTGGTCCCGATTCCAGACGGGAATGCGCCTCCAGGAGCCTGAAACCCAGACTCGCCGGACCTCCGCGGCTCCCTTTCGCACCGTCGGACGGACGATGCGTGGTTTAGCCAGTTTGACACGGGCGCGCACCCGTATGGTGACGACTTCCACCTCGCGCTCGGGAAGCGAATATCCGTAGATCCGGGCATGTTCGCGGTGAAATGCTGTGGCGGCGCTGCGTGCCGATTTCCAGGGAACGTTCAGTTCGTAGCTCTGGCCGCGATAACGCAGGTCGGCGGAGCGTTCGATATGCGCCCCGGGCGATTCGCGGCGTGCGTATTTCTCCAAACCTTCAAACTTAGGTTCAACATTCCCGTGGCCGAGTACGCCCGCGGCGTAATCGCGAACGGCATCGGCCATCAGCATGCCCAGCGCGGAAAGCGCTCCTGCGTACTGAGGCACAATCACGGAACACATTCCTAACCGCGCTGCTATCTCGCAACAATGCAGGCCGCCGCAGCCCCCGAAAGCGACCAGCGCGAATTCGCGAGGATCATAGCCGCGTTCCACCGAGACCACTCGAATCGCCCGCTCCATGTTGGAATTGGCGACGCGTAAGATTCCCGCCGCGGCCGCTGTCAGATCGATCTTCAAACGGCGGGAAATGTGCCCGACAGCGGTGGTGGCGCGATCGGCATCCACGCGCATATCGCCGCCGAGCAGCGTCTGAATGCGGCCCAGGACCACGTGCGCATCCGTTACCGTAGGCTCTGTTCCCGAGCCGTAGCAGGCTGGACCAGGATCGGCTCCCGCGCTTTCCGGGCCCACGCGCAGAAGACCTCCCGCATCCACGCGCGCGATGGAGCCGCCTCCCGCGCCTACTGTATGGATGTCAAGCATGGGCACGCGAATCGGGAAACCGTCGACCGAGGCTTCGGTGGTCTCACGCGCGGCGCCGTCGGCCAGGCTCACATCCGTAGACGTGCCGCCCATGTCGAAGCCCAAGATCTTTCGGAACCCGCTGCGGCGGGCGGTTTCCATCGCGCCCACGAGGCCCCCTGCCGGCCCCGAGAGCACCGTACGGACGGCGTGCAGGCGGGCGTCGCGAGCGGAAAGGAATCCGCCATTCGATTGCATGATGGCGATCCGGAATTGACGGGCACGCTCAAGATCGGCGAGGTAGGCTTCCATCAGGGGGCCGACGTAGGCGTTCACCGCGGTCGTAGAGCTTCGTTCGTACTCGCGAAATTCGGGGCTGACGTCGTGCGAGGCGCAGACGTAAATGCCAGCGCGCTTTAACGCTACTAGGACAGCGCGTTCATTGGCCGCGTTCTGATAGGCGTGCAGGAAGCAAATCGCGATCGCGCGGACTCCTGAACGCTTCAGCCGCGCGGACAATCTCTTTAGCTCGGCCGCCGATGGGCGCTGAGCGATGGTTCCGTCGTGATAGGTACGCTCGTGGACGCCGAAACACAGATCGCGCGGGATTAAGGGACGCCGGGGCATCGGCGTGAGATTGTACAATTCGGGACGATTCTGGCGACCGATTTCGAGAAGATCCTCGAACCCGGCGGTGGTGACAAACGCCGTGCGCGCACCCTTGCGTTCGAGCAAAGCGTTGGTCGCGACGGTTGAGCCGTGCACCACGTCGACGTCTTTCTGATTCGCCGCTGCTTGCTCCAGGCCGGCCAGGATCACTTTCGCGGGCGAACGCGGATTCGACCGTACCTTGAAGGATTCCAGGCGCCCGTCGTCGTGGAGCACCACGAAATCGGTGAACGTGCCGCCCGCGTCGACGCCTATGCGCATTAGTTCAGTTTATGCAGAGTGTCATCATAGAAGGTAGTGATCCTTCTGCGGGGCGTTTCCAAGACATTTGAAGGAAAGCGCAAGGTAACCGCGCTCGACGGGATCGATCTTTCGATCGCCAAGGGCGAGATGGCGTCGCTGGTGGGGCCCTCGGGTTCGGGGAAATCGACCATGTTGAATCTCATTGGCGGGCTCGATAGACCCAGCCAGGGCGAGGTCGAGTTGGACGGCGAGCCGCTTTCGAAACTCAGCGATGACGAGCTGACCCGCGTCCGTCGTGACAAGATCGGATTCATTTTTCAGTTTTTCAATCTGCTTCCGACGCTGTCGTGCCTGGAAAACGTATCGCTGCCGCTGCATCTGCGCGGCTGGCCTCGCAAGAAAGTGGAAGAGCGCGCCCGCGAATTGCTCGATACGGTCAAGCTGGGTGCGCGCGTGGATCATCTGCCTGACGAGCTTTCGGGCGGCGAGCGCCAGCGCGTCGCGATCGCACGCGCCCTGAGCGTGTATCCCCCGATTCTGCTCGCGGATGAGCCCACAGGGAATCTGGATACGCACACCGGCGCTGAGATCCTGAAGCTGATTCACGATCTGCACGACCGGCTGGGAGCAACGGTTTTAGTGGTCACGCACGACAAGACCGTGGCGGAGAGTTGCCCGCGCACGATTCAACTGCGCGACGGCCGTCTGTTCGCCGACACGCGGCGGCCTGACATACGCAGAGAAGAAGTTCGCCGATGATCCTGCTGCGGCTGATCAGCTGGCCGTACGCGCGCAAGCACCTGCTACGGGTTTTGCTGACGACCGTCGGCATCGTGCTGGGCGTGGGTGTGTTCGTGGGGATGCGGACCGCGAACAAGAGCGTGTTGGCGGCGTTTAACCAGACCATCGACCGTATCGCCGGTGCCGCGCAGCTCCAGGTAACGGCGGGCGATGCCGGGTTCGACGAAGACGTGCTCGACAAGGTTCGAGAGCTTCCCGAGGTTCGAGCGGCCGCGCCGGTGATCGAAGCCACCGTCGGCACCGGCAAGAACAATCTCCTGATTCTGGGCGTGGATATGCTGGGCGACCGCAGCATTCGCGATTACGATCTGGAGGGAAGCGACACAGCTATAGATGATCCGCTGATATTTCTGGCGCAGCCTGATTCGCTGATGGTCACCAAGAAGTTCGCCGACGAACGCGGGCTTGCGGTCAACAGCAAACTCCCGATGCGCACCATGCAGGGTGACCAGATCTTCACCGTGCGCGGAATCATGAAACCGGGCGGCCTGGCGAGCGCATTCGGCGGCGACCTGGCGATCATGGACATCTACGCGGCGCAGAAGATGTTCGGGCGCGGTCGAAAATTCGACCGGATTGATATCGCGCTCGATGAAGGCTCTTCCCTTGAAGGCGCCACCGCGAAGCTGCAAGCGCTGCTCGGCGCGGGTTTTCAGGTGGAACCGCCCAGCTCGCGCGGGCAGCAATTCGAATCCACGTCGCGCATGTACGCACTGGCATCCAACATTACCAGCGTCTTCGCGCTGTTCATCGGGATGTTCATCATCTACAACACCTTCGCGATCGCGGTGACGGAGCGGCGGACGGAAATCGGAATTCTGCGTGCGTTGGGAGCGATGCGCGGCCAGATCCGCACGCTGTTTCTGGTTGAAAGCGCATTGGCTGGGCTGGCGGGAACGTTCGTGGGCGTGTTGTTCGGCATCGCCCTGGCGCGTGCGATGTCGGGATACATCGGCGGCATGCTCACGGAGATTTATGGAGTCGCGCAGAGTTCCGGCGATCTCACGCTCGATCCATGGCTAATTGGCACCGCTGTTGCAATGGGCTTAGTCACCAGCCTGGTGGCCGCCGTGATCCCGGCGCGCAGCGCGGCGCGCGTGGATCCAGTGAAGGCGCTTCAAAAGGGCGGATTTCAGTCGCTGGGCGAAGGTGAGAATCGCGCGCGGTGGCGGTGGGCGATCGCATTCGGCGTGCTTTCGATCGTGGCATTCGCGTTCAACCGTTTCGCAATCGTAACCTATGTGGGCTTCGTGCTGGCGATTCTAGCGGCGGTGCTGCTCTCGCCAGCCCTGTCTTTCTGGCTGTCGCGGGCTCTTCGACCGGTGTTAGCGAGATTGAGACCGGTGGAAGGAGCGCTGGCGGCGGACAGCCTGATTCAGGCGCCGCGGCGAACGTCGGGAACCATTGCCGCTCTAATGCTGTCGCTCGCGCTGGTGATTTCGCTGGGCGGGCTTGCCCGGTCCAGCTACGATTCGCTGGCGGAATGGATGCGCATCGCGCTGAATCCGGATTTCTTCGTGACCACGGCGGAAACGTTGTCCTCGCGCAGCTTCGTATTTCCAGGATCGCTCGCGGACGGCCTGCGCGCGATCGAAGGCGTCGCTGAAGTGCAGCCGGTGCGCAGCGTGCGCACGATGGTGAAGAACGCACCCATCATGGTGATCGCCATCGACGTGGGCGCAGTCGCCAAACATGTTCATCTGCCTCCCATCGAAGGAAACTCGGAGGAAATGTATCGCTTGGCAGCCGAGGAGAAAGGCGTGGTGGTGTCAGCGAACTTCGCGCGGCTCCACGATGCGCACAAGGGTGAGGTTCTGGAGATCCCCACTCCGGCCGGGATCCTCCGCTTGCCCATCGTGGGCGTGGTCGACGATTTTTCCGATCAACAGGGAACGCTGCTGCTCAACCGGAGTCTCTTCATCCGCTACTGGCACGACGATTCGGTGAATGTGTTCCGCGTGTATGTCACACCGGGCGCCGACGCGGCGCAAGTCCGGCAGCGCATCCTGAACGCCTACGGTAGTCAACAGCGTCTATTCGTGCTGACCAACCGCGAAGTGAAGGACTTCATCACCAAGCTGACCGACCAGTGGTTTGGATTGACCAACGTGCAGACGGCGGTGGCGGTGCTGGTGGCGATCCTGGGCATCGTCAACGCGCTCACCGTTTCGATCACCGACCGGCGCCGCGAACTGGGGGTGCTGCAAGCGGTGGGCGGGCTGCGGAACCAGATCCGGCATACGATCTGGATGGAGGCGATCGCCATCGGGATCATCGGCGTGGCGCTGGGACTGGCGCTGGGCGCAGTCCAGCTGTTTTATACCATCGAGATCGCGCGCCGGGATTTGGTCGGGATTAGCATTAATTACGCGTATCCGTTCCAAACTGCTCTGATCTTGATTCCGGTGATTCTGGGATCGGCATTACTCGCTGCGCTGGGCCCGGCCGAGAGCGCGGTGCGCGGATCGTTGATCGAGGCATTGGAGTATGAGTAGAACTCTGTTGTGGGCGATGTTCGCGATTCTACCTGCGCTTGCGCAGGATACACGTGACCCCCGGCAGATCATCCTCGAAGTGCAGAAGCGCCAGCACGCAGATTCGCAACGCTACGAGGGAACGCTGGAGGTGACCAGTCAGGGCAACCAGGTGGCCACGAAGCGCTGGATCTACCAGCGCATCGGATCGTTCGGAAACAGCAAGGCGATTCTAAGATTCACGGCTCCGGCCGAGGTGAAGGGCGTGGGTCTGCTGATCGTAAATCATCCGGACCGCGCGAGCGACCAGTGGATGTGGCGGCCCGCAATCGGACGGGATCAGAGGATCGCGTTGCAGGATCGCTCCACCCGCTTCTTCGGCACGGATTTCAGCTTCGAGGATCTGGAGGAGCGCGACGTCGATCAGTACAATTACAAACTGCTGGCGGATGAAGGCGGACTGTGGAAATTAGAATCGCGTCCGCGAAAGTCGTCGCAGTACGAGTATTCCTACTTCTGGATCAAGAAGGACAACTACACGTTCGTGAAGATCGAGGCCTACAACAAGAAGGGCCTGGTGCGGACCATCGATTACAAGAATTACGAACAGATCAAAGGAATCTGGACGGCGCGATTGACCGAGGTTTACGACGTGACGCGCAAGAGCCGCACGGTCCTGAAGTACGAAAAGCTCGAATACAATCTGCCGATGAAGGACGACGACTTCACATTGCAAGCGTTGCGTCGCGACTTATGATCGCTGCTGGACTGATGATCGTCGCTCTGTTCGCGCAGCAGTTTGAACAGCGCGGATTCATCGAAAACAGCACAGCGGTGTATCCGCAGACCGCGGCAAACGACAGCGGCCGCGTGGTGGACGAACTGCTGTTCCGCGAAGAGGCGTCCTACAAATTCGCGCCTTGGCTTACCGTCAATGGCTCGTTCGACGCGCGTACCGATTCGCACCGGCAGACGGCTCGCGATTGGGCTGTGGATGCGGACGATCGCAGCATCCAGCGCCCGGCTTTCTCCGTGCGCCGTTTAAGCGCCAGAATTCATCGGGGCAAGATGACTGCCGAGGTCGGACGTCAGTTGATCCGCTGGGGGAAGACGGACATTTTGAATCCCACCGACCGATTCGCACCCAGAGATTATTTGTCGAGCGTGGTGGATACGGATTTCCTGGGAGTATCGGCGGCGCGGGTCACCTACGAATCGGGTGGCGATACCGTCGATCTGCTGTGGCAGCCGTGGTTCACTCCGAGCCGCACGCCGTTGCTGAATCAACGCTGGACGGCGCTACCGCCGGAAGCCGCGGGTGTGAGCATCGTCGATGGCGGCGCGCGCTATCCGGGCGGGTCGCAGTACGGGGCTCGCTGGAACCACATCGGTTCGGGATATGAATACTCGCTTTGCTTTTTCGATGGATTTCAAAATCTCCCATCGTTCGACGCGGCGTTTACTCCGGTGACGGCGTCCGTGGCGTTAACCCGGACGTATCCGGATTTGCGGCTGTACGGAGGCGATGCAGCCATCCCGCTGGCCTGGCTCACGATCAAAGGCGAGGCCGCGTATTTCACTTCGTCGACTCCCGGAGCCGAAGAGTACGCGCTGTACGTGATCCAGCTCGAGCGGCAAGTGAAGGAGTGGTCGTTCGTGGGCGGATACGCGGGGAGCGTGGTGACGCGCGAGGCGGCATCGCCGCTGCAATTCGCACCGGATCGCGGATTTGCGAAATCCTTCGTGGGGCGCGCAGGGTTGACGATCGACGCGAATCGCAGTCTGGCGATTGAGACGGCGGTCCGCGCGGGCGGATCGTTCATGCGCTTCGAATACTCGCAATTATTCGGACAGCACTGGCGCGCGACCGGCGGGATAGCATGGATCCGCGGGGACATGACGGATTTTTTGGGGCAATACAGCCGGAATTCGTATGGTTCGCTGGCCATCAGATATAGCTTTTAAAGTAGAGGGACAATGTTGATATGTCGCTGACCGCCTCGACCATGATGGAGCTGGGGACTGAGATCCCGTCGTTTTCCTTGCCGGATGTGCGCACGGGGAAAATGGTGCGCGTTCCCGAACAATGTGCACCGGGACCCATCCTGGTGATGTTCATCTGCCGCCACTGCCCTTACGTGATCCATGTGAAGAACGAGCTGGCGCGGATCGGCCGGGACTACGGGGGAAAGGTCGCGATGATCGCCATCTCGTCCAATGATGCCGCATACGTCGCGGACGATTCTCCGGAAAAGCTTCGGGAAATGGCCGAAGAGCTCGGGTTCGACTTCCCGCTGTGTTACGACGAGACGCAGGACGTCGCCACCAGCTTCACCGCGGCGTGCACGCCGGATATTTTCCTGTTCGACCATGATCTGGTCAACAACGCCCATCGCTTGGCGTATCGCGGCCAGATCGACGGCAGCAGGCCCGGCAACAACGTGGCTGTGGATGGCCGCGATCTGCGCGCCGCCATGGACGCGTTGCTCCAAGGCGGACGTCCCGCAGCCGATCAGCGTCCCGCCACCGGATGCAACATCAAGTGGAAGCCCGGAAAACAGCCGGTGTATTATCACAGCGCGCTTGTCAAGAAATGATCCGCTTCGCCGCATTGCTCTTCGCCGTCGTTGCCTGGGGGCAAGGCCAATACACCATTGAAGTAGTCGCCAACGGAATGCGATTCGCGGATGGGCCGGTGTGGTCGCTCGAAGATTTTCTGCTCTTCAGCGACGCGGTTACGGACAAGCAGCACAAGTTCACGCCGGGCAAGGGCCTCTCGGATTTAGGCAGCCATCCTGGCGGCACTGCGGGCAACGCATATGACGAAAAAGGCAACCTCTACACTTGCGAATTCCGTGAGCGGCGCGTCACGCGTACGGCCAAGAACGGAAAGGCGGAAGTGATCGCCGCGCGCTTCGAGGGTAAGCGCCTCAATGCGCCCAATGACGTGGTCGTGCGGCGGGACGGCAACGTGTACTTCACGGATCCGGCATTCGGAAATCAAGAGGACACGCGCGAGCTGGATTTCAACGGCATATTTCGCGTAACGACGCGGGGACAGATCGAAGCCGTCGCGAAGTGGAAAACGCGTCCAAATGGACTGGCTATCTCACCCAACGGACGGACCTTATATGTGTCGGATTCGGACGGCCAATCGATCCACGCTTTCGATTTGGATCGCGCGGGCGCGGCGTCGAATGATCGCATCGTGGTCTCCAAGATTCCGGGCACTCCTGCGGGCCTGCGCACGGATGAAATGGGAAACATTTACGTCGCCGCGAAGGACGTGCTGGTGTATTCCCCGCAAGGCGAGCTGGTCCGAACGATTCAGATAGCCGAAACTCCGTCTAATCTCGCGTTCGGCGATCCGGATTTCTCCACACTCTATGTGACCGCGCGGACGTCGGTCTATCGCATACGCCTGGGAGTGAAGGGGGCGGTGCCGTATTCCCCGTAAGCTGTCCTCATCGAAAACGTCGAGAAGATATCCGGCACATCCATTGCCCGGTGTGGGCGCACTCATTTTCCGTGGCCGCGGGCGGAGCGGCGCCATCTTATTGGTTGAGCGCGGCGGCCATCCGCTGAAAGGATATTGGTCGCTGCCCGGAGGCCTGGTCGAAACCGGGGAAAGCCTCGATCAGGCGGTGCGGCGCGAGGTGCTGGAGGAAACCGGACTGCAAGTGAAGCCAGTAGAAATGTTTGGCGTTTTCGAACGGGTGATCAAGGACTCCCGCGGACGCGCCGAATATCATTACCTGCTGGTCGATTATGTTTGCAGAGTCACCGGTGGAAAGCTTCGGGCGGCCGACGACGTCGCGCGCGTGGAATGGGTCCGGCGGGACCGGCTGGGAGATTATCAGTTGACGGAAGGGACTCGCGAAGTGATCGAGCGGGCGTATTCAGGTGCAAGCCGAAAAAGCGCTTGAATTTGACGATCTGCGCGCGCTGCTCGGCCGCTACGTGCGCAGTCCCATGGGACAAGCGGAGTTGCTGGGCGTAGCGCCATTGGCGGATCGCGCTGCTATCGAAAGTGCCCTGGCCGATGCGGCCGAAGCCATCGAATACCTGCGCGCGGCTTCGAATCCGCAAACCGCCAGCCGGGGCGCGGCGATCCGGCCTCGTTTCGACCTGGGGACCGATCCGGCGCCTCTGGTTGCGCGCCTGCGGATCCAGGGAGCCACTCTCGACGCGCCGGAAATTTTCGAACTGGCGCGGCTGCTGGACGTCGCGTCGGAGGCCAGATCCGTGGTGCTCTCCGCGCGCGATCGGTACCCGCGGCTGGCGGCGCACGCATCGGCCATCGCGGATCTGCGCGAGTTGGCCCGCGATCTTCGCGGCAAGATTCTGCCCGACGGCTCGCTGGCGGATGATGCCAGTGTCATGCTGGCGCGTCTGCGCCGCGACAGCGAACGGCAGCGCAGGCAGATCGAAGGCTCGCTGGCACGGTTTCTGCGCGCGCATCACGAAGATGGAACACTGCAGGAAGACTTCGTCACGATTCGTAATGACCGTTTCGTGGTGCCGATCGTAACCGGCCGCGAGCGGCGCGTGGAGGGCGTGATTCACGGGTCGAGCGGCTCCGGCGCGACGGTGTTCGTCGAGCCGCTGGAGACCATCGAGCTCAACAACGAACTGGTTCGCTTGCACGAGGAAGAACTGCGCGAGGTGCATCGGCTGCTGCGCGAATTCACCGCGAGGATGCGCGAACATGCGGTCGAGATCGCCGCGTCGGTCATGGCATTGAGCCGGCTGGAGCTGCTTTTCGGTAAGGCCGAGTTCGCGATCGCATTTCGATGTTCCGTACCTCGGCTGAGCCCAGAGGGCTCACCCAACGTGTTGAGCCCGGAGCAATCGCGGAAAATCGTCCTGCGCGGCGCGCGGCATCCTTTGCTCGAGGACATTCTGCGCGCCCAAAAGAAAACGGTGGTTCCGGTTTCGCTCGACCTGAATACGGCCCAGAGTACGCTGCTGATCAGCGGGCCCAATACCGGCGGCAAGACCGTCGCTCTGAAGACCATCGGACTACTGGCGCTGATGACTCATGCCGGTCTGCCCGTGCCCGCCGAAAATGCCGAATTCCCGCTGTTTGATGATGTTTTGGCCGATATCGGCGACCATCAATCCCTGGCCGAGAGCCTGAGCTCGTTCTCGTCCCACATCGTGGCGGTGCGTTCGATGCTCGAACTGGCGACGGGCGATTCTTTGGTGCTGCTGGACGAGCTCGGCCGCGCGACCGATCCCGAAGAAGGCGGTGCCCTGGGCGTGACCGTGCTCGAAACGTTCCGCGCGCGCGGGGCGTTTACCTTGGCTTCGACGCACCTGATGGCGATGAAGGTGTACGGCGCATCCACTCCCGGCGTGCTGAACGGCTCCATGGGATTCGACGAAACCACGCTCGATCCAACCTATATGCTGCGGCTGGGTGCGCCGGGGAAATCGGCGGGTCTCGATATCGCCAGCCGACTGGGCCTCGATCCAGGGCTGATCGAGGAAGCGCGGGGACGAATGGCGGCGTCGGATCGGGATGTTTCGCGGTTCCTGGGAGAGATGCACCAGAAGCTGGAGCAATTGGAAACGGAACGCGCGGAAATCGCCGCACGGAACCAGGCGCTCGCGCTGCGCGAACAGGGACTGGAGCAGACCTGGGAGCGAAAGTACATAGCCAAGATTCGAGAGGTGGAAGAGCAAGCCGCGGATCTATCGGTGCGGTTCGAACGCCGCGCGCAGGAAACCATCGAGGATCTGAGCCAGAAAGCGCGCACCAAAATCGCCAAAGCACGGCGCGAGTTCCAGGAGCAAGTCGCATCGCTTGCGCCCGCGCCGGCGGCTGGAGGCGCCACAGCGCCGCTCAAGCTGGAGCCAGGCGCGCAGGTGCGGCTCAAGGGGATCCGGCAGCCCGCGACCATTCGTAAGGTTTTAGAGAGTGGAGAGGTCGAAGTCGAAGCCGGGTATTTGAAGATGCGAGTTCCCGCGGCGGATGTCGAAGAAGTGATCGCGAAAGTGCCGGCGCAAACCCGCAGTTCGTCGATCACTTTCAATCAGGGACCGGAGTTCGCCACCTCCATCCGCGAGATAAATCTGATCGGCCAGCGCGCCGAGGAAGCCTGCGAGCGCGTCGACAAGTTTCTGGATACCGCCGCTCTGGGGCAAGCCGACTTGGTGAGGATCGTGCACGGGCACGGCATGGGGATCCTGCGCAAAGCGATCGCCGATCTGCTGGCGCGCAATCCGCACGTCGCGAAGTTCTACGCAGCCAGACCGGAAGAAGGCGGGACCGGAGCCACAATCGTCGAGCTGAAGTGAAAGGGCTTTATGCCTTGGCGGCCTGCGTTTGCGCCTGCGAAGCGAGTTCGCGCTGACGCTCAAAGGCCAGCTTGCCCTGATATTCTTCCCACAACGTGCTGACGCCCGCCCAGAAGTAGCCGCCTACAAATAGCAGCAGGAACGGAATCGCCAGGTAGTTGTAGGATTGGATCGCATAGATCACGATCGCCAGAAATCCGGATCCCGCCGCGAGTTCAGCGTAGGGAAGCCATCCGCTGCGGCGGCGGTACTTCAGGTTCGCCAGCGTGGTCTTCTGCGCGCCGTACTTGGCGGTTCGTGCGAAGGCCGTCTGATATCCCACCAGCGCCTCTACGACGGCCTTAGTGTTGATGATGGTCAGAGCAACGCCGGCCGCCATAAGCGCGGGCAGGAATAAGATGGTGCGCTTCCAGTTGCGCGGGTACAGCTCGCGCTGCGCGACCACATAGAACGCCGAAATCGACCAGAACGACGCCGCGATCAGGGGCAGGTCGATTAACAGCATCTCGAACCAGCCCATGTAGAAGCGCACGATCATCACCGGCAGCATCAGCAGGCTGACCACGATCATCAGCGGGTAGCCGACGTTCGGGGTCAAGTGGAAAAACGCCTCGGCTTTCACGCGCCACGGCAGCTTGGATCGCAGGATCGACGGCAGCAGTTTCATGGCGACCTGGGTCAATCCCTTGGCCCACCGCGATTGCTGCACCTGGAAACCGTAAGTCTCGACGGGCAGCTCCGAAGGGCACTCGACCGCGGGCGCGTAAACGAACTTCCAGCCCTTAAGCTGGGCGCGATAACTCAGATCGGAATCCTCGGTGAGCGTATCGTGCTGCCAGCCGCCGGCGTCCTGGATCATGGATTTGCGCAGGATGCCGGCCGTTCCGTTGAAATTGAAAAACAGCCCGCCGCCGAAGCGCGCGACGTGCTCGAGCACAAAGTGACCGTCGAGCAGAATGGCTTGCACCTCCGTCAGGACGTTATGCCCGCGGTTCAGATAGGTCCAGCGGGTCTGCACCACGCCGACCTGGGGATCGCTGAAATGGTGCACCGTGCGCCGCAGAAAATCGACCGGCGGGACGAAATCGGCGTCGAACACCGCAACCACTTCGCCGGTAGCGGTTTTAAGTCCGTTTTCTAACGCGCCCGCTTTGTATCCGTGGCGATTCTTGCGGTGAATGTACTCGATGGGCAAGCCGGACTCGCGGTATTCGCGGACCAGTTCCTCGGTGAAGGGATGCGTATCGTCGGTGGAATCATCCAACACCTGGATCTGCAGCAGGGGGCGGGGATAATCGATCTTGGAGGTCTCCTCCAGCAGGCGTTCGACCACGAAGCGCTCGTTGAAAATCGGGAGCTGGATGGTAACCCGCGGCAGTTCGGCGAAGGGTATCGGCGGCTCGGCTGCGCGGAAATGCTTGCGATGTTTCATGTACCCGCGGATGGTTTCGTAGCGGTGGAGTCCGTACACTGAGAGCACGGCCAGAACCGCGAAATACGGGACCATGACGGCCCAGTCGAAGAATTGCAGATGGTGGATACCCTTGAACGTATCGTCGAACAGGACATCGGAGATCCGGCTGCTGAAGGACGGGACGCCGGTAGCCAGCAGGAACGCGGGAATCTGCACGAACATTGTCATCCGAGAAGTCAGCTCCGTTCTGATCAGCGAGGACGGCTACGGAGCCGTAAAACATTAATATTATAGGCGATTTCAGCCGATGGATGCTACACTGGCCTCTAGGGAGCGTCCTATGCGTTTCTTTCTCGATACAGCGAATCTGGAAGAATTGAAAGCCGGCGCCCGCTGGGGCGTTGTGGACGGCGTCACCACCAACCCCACGCTCATCGCTAAAGAGGGCGTGCCGATCGAAGAACAGGTCCGCAAGATCTGCGACATCATTAACGGCGATATCAGCGCCGAAGTGGTGGCCACCGAAACCGACGCCATGCTCGCCGAAGGCCGCACACTGGCCAAGATCCACAAAAATATCGTTGTGAAGGTTCCCCTGACCCGCGATGGGATCCGTGCGTGTTCCATGTTCAGTCGCGAAGGAATTCGCGTGAACGTGACGCTGTGCTTTTCCGCCGGACAGGCGATGCTGGCTGCCAAGGCGGGGGCGTATTTCATCAGTCCATTTGTCGGCCGCATCGATGACACCGGCTGGGATGGCATGCAGTTGGTCCGCGATATTGCGCAGATCTACAAGAATTACAACTTCACGACGCAGATCCTGGCCGCCTCGCTGCGTCATACGAATCACGTGATCGACGCCGCCAAGGCCGGGGCCCATGTCGGGACCATGCCGTTCAAGGTCCTGGATTCGCTGTTCAATCATCCACTTACCGACAAGGGCCTGGATCAGTTCCTCAAGGACTATGCCAAGGCGTTTCAGAACACGCCGGTGACCCGCTAAACCGCAACTACTTTCCCAAAGTGAGCTTACCGCCAATCTCACCGACCACGAAGATAGTCCTCCTGGGGGCTCTGGGAGTGGGGGTGGCCAGTTTCGGCGTGCGCATGGCCATGAAGGCGATGCAGGCCAATCCGGAAAAACGGGAGCGCAGGCGGCGCCAGTATCTGCACCAGACTGGCAGGCTCGGCGATGCGCTCATCACGGAAGCCTCGGACACGATGCTGTATTACTCGTATTCCGTGGCGGGAGTGCAATATGAGGCGTCCCAGGATGTCAGCGGGCTGCGTGAACTGCTTCCTCCTGAGCCCGAACGCCTGATCGGACCGGCTAGCCTGAAGTATTCTTCCCGAAATCCCGCCAATTCCATGCTGCTGTGCGAGGAATGGAGCGGGCTGCGGGCCCCATCTCGAGCGGCTTAAGCTGTAAGCCCGCGAAACATTTCGCTTCTCGCGGTATCCAATGAACGTGAAACGATTCATTCTATTGCTGCTGCCCTTGGCCATGTTCGCCGCTTCGGACCTCGTAAAGGAAGTCCGCCACGAGCTGGTCACGTTGCCCTATTACGGGGTGTTCGACAATTTGTCATACCGCGTGGATGGATCGAAGGTCACGCTGTTCGGACAGGTCCGGGACCCGGTTCTTAAGGACCAGGCGGGGAAAGCCGTCAAGAGTATCGAAGGCGTGTCCGCGGTCGACAACCAGATCGAAGTTCTGCCGGCGTCCGGCATGGACGATGCGACCAGGATGGCGGTCTATCGCGCGATCTATTCAAAGCCGACGCTGCAACGCTACCAGTTGGGCGCCGTACCACCGATCCACATCATCGTCAAGAACGGCAATGTGACGCTGGAGGGCGTGGTGGCCAACGAGATGGACAAGAATGTGGCCGGCATCGCCGCCAACGGCGTCAGTGGCGTGTTCAAGGTGACCAACAACCTCAGGACAGACTCGGGGAAGTAGCGCGGGCGTATTTCGGCGCGTTTTTTCGCAAGGGTGGTTTTCGCAATGGACTGTTTAGCATTGCGATCAGGGGCGCCGCTGCGCGGAATCTCTTCACCAGTTCGGGGAGCAGCCGCGGCGTGGTGGCGATCTTGGCGTCCAGTTCTATCCAATACAGCCACTGCTTCATCCGGATGAGATCCTCGGCCGGATGACCGGCGTCGAATCCCTTGGGCATGCGCGTCACGGCGCTCCCTTGGAGCTTGCCCAGCAGTTTCTCCGGCTTCCGTGCGGCATCGCGAAATTTCTTGTGGTTTTCCGCCAGCCACGTCCGGAAAGCCCGGAGCTCATCCGGACCAGGCATATAAGAACCCGCGGCGACGCCAACCGACTTTTCCGTGAGGTGAAAATAGAATCCCGCGGAGGAGTGCTTTCCGAGGCTGCGATCCGGAAAAATCGCGGCAACGTGGGTCTTGTACGGCGTTTTGTCCGCGCTGAAGCGGGTGTCGCGATAAATGCGGTACACGGCTTTCTTGGGATCGGCGATGTGCTCCGGCGCGAAATCCAATAGCTCGGAGTTGATCGCCTCTACCAGCTGGGTCATGGGGATCTTCAGCTTGGCCTCGAAGACTTCCTTGCGCGGCTGGAACCATTCGCGGCGATTATTGCGCTTCAGGTTGCGTAGAAACGTCAGCGCTTCGGGGGAGAAACCGGGAAACATATTACCCTTGATCAAAGATGGATGATGAGATATTAGCACGCCTCGCGGCGATTGACGGGTTGCACTGTACCGAAAATATTCCGCTCCGCGGCGTGACGCGATTTGCGATCGGCGGCCCGGCGCGGATACTCGCGGATGCTTCGTCGGAAGCAGCGCTCAGGGCCGCGTTGGACGTGGTGAGAAGCACTCCGCATGCCCTGATAGGCGGCGGGAGCAACCTGGTCGCCGACGACCGCGGATTCCCGGGAATCGTGCTGCGCTACACGGCCAAGAACATCGAAATCGACGGGGGCGTCGTTGGAGGTGTCGTGCGGGTCGCGGCGGGCGCTGTGCTCCAGGACCTGGTGGATGTCACCGTCGCGGCAGGACTGGAAGGCTTGCACACCATGACCGGCATCCCCGGATGGGTGGGGGGCGCGATCTACGGCAATGCTGGGGCCTATGGCCACTCGATTCATGAGTTCGTCGAATCGGTGCGCTTCTTCGATGGCTCTTCCGTTCAGGAAATCGGTAATGCCGCGTGCGAATTCCGCTACCGCGAGAGCGTGTTCAAGCGACATCGCTTAATGCACGAGGACTGGATCGTGCTGGAGACCACCTTGCGGCTTCCCGCGGGGGACGCGGCTTCCCTTCGCACAACGGCAGAAGGGATTCTCAAGGTCCGCAACGAAAAATATCCTCCCACTATGCGCTGCGCCGGCAGCATCTTCAAAAACTTGATTCTGGCGGAGCTCCCCGAAAGCGTCCGCGTCCAGGTTCCCGAACGGGTGATTCGTGAAGGGAAAGTTCCCTCGGCTTACTTTCTGGAGCTGGCGGGAGCCAAAGGCATGGTCCTGGGGGGCGTCCAGGTGGCCGATTACCACGCGAATCTAATCTACAACTCCGGCGGCGGTACTTCGCAGCAGGTGCGCGAGCTGATCGCGACGCTCAAGCAACGCGTAAAAGATCGGTGCGGGCTCCTGCTGGAAGAAGAAGTCCAGTACCTGGGTTGCTAGCCTTACCGCGACACTAAGCCGGCGTAGGTCTAATCCCAACCGTTCGGGTTCGCATTCTCCTCGACCGAGGCGATGAGCATAGGCAGGATCCCTATGCAATGCTCATCGCGGTGGTTAATCTTTCTGTTTTCGAACGCCCTTTTGCTCGCTCAGCCTGCGCTGCGCCTCAAAGTTCATGCGCCAGCTAACCCCGGTTCTACTCTTGCGGGTGAACATCCGATCATCCGCGGCGACCGCTTGCCGAGGCTGGCTCCGACCCACGAGATCGTACAGTTCGACCAGCCTCCCACCGCCGATGCCCTGGACGCTCTGAGGGCCAGAGGCGCTGTCGTGCTCCAGGATGTGCCGGACAATGCCGTGCTGGTGCTGACGAACGACTCGGTAGTCTTGGACGGCCTGGGTATACGTTCCGCCCGCCGCCTCGATCTCCGGGAAAAACTTAGCCCGTCGATTACGGACGGAAATGCTTCCGCCGCGGGCGGCTACTATCTGGTGGAGTTCCATCCGGACGTAGATCCCGGCGCCGCGCGCCGTTTAGTCCTAAATGCAGGAGTAGAGCTGCGGGAGAACCCTGATCTGCTGGGCCGGCATTTGCTGGTACACATCCCGAATGCCAGGGAGGCGCGTGCTTCGCTCGAGCTTCTGGCAACTCAGGATCAGGTCGCCTACATTTTCCCCGCCTCGGCGGACCTGATTGCTGGTACACCGGTAAACGTCTGCGGCGGCGCGCTGACCGTACTCGGCCCAATCGGCCAAATAATCGCCACCAACGGCGACGGCTGGGATGGCCCCGGCCTAAACGCGGCTACGCTGAGCTATGTGTTTCAGGCAGTCACCGCACAGCTTCCCGCGGGCGCCCCGCAGGCCGAAGTCGTGCGAGCCATGGCCGAATGGGCCAAAGTGATTCAGATCACCTGGCAACCGGGCACCGATTCAGTGGGCAATCGCACCGTCAACATCTTTTGGGCGACGGGCGATCATGGCGACGGTTTCCCATTCGACGGGCCGGGAGGCGTGGCAGCCCACACCTTTTATCCGGCGCCTCCCAATCCTGAACCGCTTGCAGGCGACATGCATTTCGATGACGCCGAGAGCTGGCACATCGGTTCCAACATTGACGTCTTCAGCGTGGCTCTCCACGAGTTGGGGCATGCTCTGGGACTGGGCCACTCCGACAACCCGAATGACGTCATGTATCCCTATCTCAAGGTGGTTACGGGCCTCGCCGACGGCGACAAGACCGCCATCCTGAGCCTGTACGCGGCGCAGACCGGGGTGGTCCCGCCGCCCGGTCCTCTCGCCCTGACCATCGACGTTCCTCCGGCCACCACTAGCTCCGCGACGATCTCGCTAACGGGAACCGTAACCGGCGGCAGCGGCTCGCCGACGGTGACCTGGACTTCGAGCACCGGGGCATTCGATGGGTCGTCGATCACCGGCTCGAACTGGGTCATCGCGGGTCTACCGCTAACGATCGGGGTCAACACCATCACCGTGACGGCCGCCGATGCGAATGGGAGCGTCTCTCACGTCGTGAGCGTGACCCGAACGGACGCCTTGCCGCCCGGTCCGCTCGCCCTGACAATCAACGCGCCTCCCGCCACCACGACCTCCGCATCGATCACGCTCACGGGAACCGTAACCGGAGGCAGCAACTCGCCCTCGGTGACCTGGATTACGAGTACGGGCGCATCCGACGGATCGACGATCAGCGGCGGCAACTGGACCATCTTAAGTGTTCCGCTGGCGATGGGGCTCAACACCATCACCGTCACGGCCACCGACGCGACCGGAAGCGTCTCCCGCGTCGTGAGCGTGACCCGGCAGGTCGCTCCGCCGCCTGGGCCGCTCGTGCTGACGATCAACAGCCCTCTTCCCACGACCACTTCGGCGACCATCGCGCTCTCGGGAACCGTAACCGGCGGCAGCGGTTCGCCGACGGTACATTGGATTACCAACACCGGCGCATCGGACGGTTCGACGATCAGCGGGTCGAACTGGGCGATCTTGAGCATCCCGCTGGCGATTGGTGTCAACACCATTACCGTGACGGCCCTGGATTCGACCGGAAGTGTCTCCCAGGCCGTGACCGTGACCCGGACGGTCGCTGGGCAACCCGGTCCCCTGGTACTAACGATCAACGCTCCCCTCACCCCGACGACCGCCGCGACCATGTCGCTCTCGGGAACGATAACCGGCGGCAGCGGCGCGCCGGCCATAAGCTGGACGAATGGCATGGGCGCATCCGATGGAGCGTCGATCAGCGGCTCGAACTGGATCATTTCGAATATTCCGCTGGCGATCGGGGTCAACAACATTACCGTAACGGCCGCCGATGCGACCGGAAGCGTCTCCCGCCTCGTGAGCGTGACCCGGACGGTTATTGTGCCGCCCGGTCCACTGGCACTGACGATCAATACTCCTCCCGCCACCACGACCGCCCTGACGATGTCGCTCTCTGGAACCATCACCGGCGGCAGCGGCGCGCCGGCAATAAGCTGGACCAATAGCATGGGCGCATTCGATGGAGCGTCGATCAGCGGCACGACTTGGGTCATCTCGAATATCCCGCTGGCGATCGGGGTCAACAACATCACTGTGACGGCCGCCGATGCGACCGGAAGCGTCTCCCACATCGTGAGCGTGACCCGGACCGCCACTTCGCCGCCCGGCGGGACGGACACCGCGGGACCCGCGCTGACGATCGCCTATCCGTCGTACACGTCGTTTGCTACCACGCTCGCGTCGCTGACCTTCAAGGGCACCGCGTCGGATCCTTCGGGAGTCGCTCGCGTGACGTGGTCGACCAACTTCGGCATGGTGGGCACTGCCTCCGGGACCACGCAATGGACCGCCGCGATCCCCTTGCTGGTGGGCTTCAATCAGGTGATCATCCGAGCATACGATACAGCCGGCAACATGAGCTGGCGTAGCGTGGTGGTGACGCGGCGATAGCCGCGCGGCAAGCGATTACTTGCCTTCGAGAATCACCATCGCCAGCGCCTGCTCCGCGGTGTGCGTGATCGATAACGCGACATTCACCACGCCCAGCTTCCCGGCGATCTCCGCTGCCCTGCGATGGAATTGAAGTGTCGGGCGGCCCGAGGGCAGATTGACCACTTCCAGATCCTGCCAGCCGAGCCCGCCGCGCCAGCCGGTTCCCAGCGCCTTCATACCGGCTTCCTTGGCTGCGAATCGCGCCGCGTAGCGCTCATAGGGGTTCGCCTTCCGCTCGGCGTAGGCGATCTCCCGCGCCGTGAACACACGCTCTACCAGACGGCGTCCATGCGGCGAAGTAATGGCTTTCTTTATCCGGTCGACCTCGCACAGATCGACGCCCGTACCCACGATCACATCCGCTCCCACATGTGTCCGATTGTAAGCTACCAAATGGTGACACCGATTCGGCAATCGTGTTACCAATGAAAGAGCGCACGTCGTTATCGTAATTTCTTCCAATGCATATCCCCGACGGATTCCTGAGCACGCCCGTATGGGCCACCCTGGACCTGGCCAGCGCTCCCGCCGTGGCCTGGGTGGCGCGACGCGCACAGCGCAATACAAACGACAATCGCATCCCGCTGCTGGGCGTTATGGGAGCCTTTGTCTTCGCCGCGCAGATGGTGAATTTCCCGGTGGGTCCGGGGACCAGCGGGCATCTGGTGGGAGGCGCGCTGCTGACCATCGTACTGGGACCCGCCGCCGCTTCTCTCGCCTTGACTGCCATTCTGGTTCTGCAAGCCCTGATTTTCCAGGACGGAGGCGTCCTCGCGCTGGGCGCGAACGTGTTCAACATGGCGCTGGCCGGAGTCGCCGCCGCATACCTTGCTTATCGCATCTGGGGGCAAAGTTCCCGGCCCGGGGCGATGTTCGCGGCCGGCGCGCTGAGTGTCATGACCAGCGCATGCCTGGCGCTGGGACAGCTCCTGATTTCGGGTGTGCCGATGGCGGGCGGCGTGTTGTGGGCGTCGCTGGGTCTGTTCCTGGTCAGCGCAATCATGGAAGGCGCCATCACCGTCGCCGCGGTGCGTGCGATCGAGCGTTTGAATCCTGCGTGGGTCTCCGGTCCCCAGCCGGCGTCTTCGCGAACCGTGGCGGCTGTTGGTCTGGCCGCGCTGGTGTTGCTGGTCATCGGCACGCTGATCGCCTCATCTGCGCCCGACGGAATCCAGCGCCTGACCGGGCAGGGAGTCGATTCGATGGGCTGGGCCCAAAGGACCATGGGCGCTTTGGCAGGCATCGCGATGATCTTCGCGCTCTGTTACGCGGCCGGGAAACTGAAATCGCGCCGGCGGAGCGCCTAGAGTGCATCATCTCGTTATCGACCGCTGGAGCCGCGGGTCAAGTTCATTGCACCAGCGGGACCCTCGGGCTAAGCTGGCCGCGCTGCTGGTGTTCCTGATCGCGCTCTCCACCACCCCGCCGGCCGCGCAAGGGGCCTTCGCTGCTTATGCTGTTTTGCTGATCCTGGCCGCGAACCGCGCACAGCTTCCGATTCTCGGACTCGCGGGCCGCGCTGCCTTGATCCTGCCGTTCTCGGCGACCTTCGCCCTGCTCACATGGTGGTCGGGTGATTCACTGCGCGCGCTCGCCTTGGCCGAGAAGAGTTTCCTCTCCGGAGTGGCCGCGCTGCTGCTGGTGGGAACGACGCCTCTGACGGGCTGGACCGCTGCGCTCGAAAGCTGGCGCGTCCCTCGCATGCTGATCCTGGTGATCCAGTTCGTCTATCGATACCTGTTCGTCGTGGCCGAACAGGCCCAACGCATGCGCTGGGCTGCCGTATGCCGAGGATCTCAGAGAGAATCCAAGACCGGCGGGTTCCGTCTGGCCGCAGGCCTGGTGGGGGTACTCTTCGCACGCAGTTGGCAGCGCGCCGATGGTATTTATCACGCCATGCTCTCGCGCGGGTTCCGTGGACGCTTCGTGCCTGCCGCTCCCGCGCCCTTCCGCGCTTCCGACGCCTTGTTCTTTTCCGCGTGTCTGGCCGGATGCCTGGCCATCCGCATACTATTGTGAGCCGGGCCATACACATTCGCGGGCTGCGCTACCAGTATCCTGACGGCACCCAGGCGCTGAACGGAATTGACTTTCATCTCGAAACCGGAGAGTCCGTCGCTCTTTTCGGCGCGAACGGATCCGGCAAGACCACGTTTGTCCTGCACCTGAACGGATTGCTGCGCGGCGAAGGCTCCATTGAAATTTGCGGTATGCCGCTGGGCGACGCGACGCTCGAGCAGATCCGCTCCAAGGTCGGGGTGGTATTTCAAGACTCCGACGAGCAGCTCTTCATGCCCACCGTTCTGGAAGACGTCGCGTTTGGACCGCTGAATCTGGGCCTGTCACCCAATGATGCGCTCACGCGGGCACGAACTGTCCTGAAGCGCGTCGGCATGGCGCATGCTCTGGAACGCGCTCCTTACCATCTGAGCGCCGGAGAGAAAAAGAGGGTGGCGATCGCCGGCGTTCTGGCCATGGACCCCGAGATTCTGGTGCTGGATGAGCCGACCACGTTCCTCGACCCGCCCACGCGCCGCGATCTTTTGACGCTGCTTCGAAGCTTGCCCCAGGCGAAAGTCGTGGTGACGCACGATGCCAATCTCGCGCGAGCTTTGACCACCCGAGCGGTGTTCTTCGATCAGGGCCGCATCGCCGGAGAAGGCGACGTGATCGAGCTTATCCAGCGCTTCCACTGGGAATATTCGTAGGCTGGGCAGACTCGACGATCAGCGTCACCGGCCCGTCGTTCACCAGTGTCACGGCCATGTCCGCCTGAAACACTCCCGTCTCAACGTGGACGCCCAGGCCCCGCGCCCGGTCGACGAAAGCCTCATACAACTGCCTGGCTCGATCGGCCGGTGCGGCGTCATCGAAACTGGGCCGGCGGCCCTTGCGGCAATCGCCGTACAGCGTAAATTGCGAGACCGCCAGCATCGCATCCCCGGTATCCAGCAGGCTGCGATTCATCTTTCCGGCGTCATCGTTAAAGATCCTCAAGTTCACGACTTTGCCGGCGAGGAATTCGGCGTCCGTCGCCGTATCCGTGCGGGAAACCCCCAGCAACACCAGCACGCCCCTGCCGATTTCCCCGCGAACGGTCCCATCCACCTCGACCTTCGCATAAGTAACTCGCTGGACCACCGCACGCATATGGGAGAGTGTATCGCGCCGTATTGGGCGGATAAACTGAACGCGAAATAGGGTAGAAACCCTATCGCCGCTTCAGCCCGTCGGTCCCATAATGGAGCCAGTACTCCGACCATGATGATTTACGCGAAGCTGCGGAAGAAACAGCAATTGCCGGGCGGCTTCTTCCACCTGGAAGAAGAGAAAAGCAAGACCCGTGTCTTCGGCTATGGACACGGCGATCACATCAAGCTCAAGGACGAATACGGCAACGTCTGGATGGGCTCCGCGAGCCGCAATCCGGACAATTCCATCGTGTATCGCTTCCGCGATCCCAAGGGCAATGCTCTTCAGGGCATCTCCAGCGGCGGAACCGTCACGCTGCGCGACGATCGCGGCAACACCTGGAAGGGTTTTATCGATTAGGTCGAGGCGCGGGATGAATCCCGCCGTCCAAGTTCCAGTTGCTTTTTCTTGGGCAGCTTTGCCACCACCAGCTCGTAGGATCTTGAGATCAGGCGCTTGATCTCGGTGCGCGGCAGCGCGTCTTCCCGTTCCAGCGCGACCCAGTAACTCCGTGCCGAATACGGGGCCGGGATGATTCCGGGCCGCTCCACCAGCTCACCGAAGATCTCAGGCGTGCACTTGAATGACATGACCACTTTGTGCGCTGCCCCGAGCACCACAACGGCATACATCTTGCCGCCGATCTTGAAGACTAGGTCGTCGCCCCACAGGATCTCTTCGGTCGTATGGGGAAGCCCCAGACAATGCCGGCGGACCCATTCGACATTCATGACGCTTTAGGGGCGAAACGTCGCGCTCTGAATCTCGGTCTCCCAGACCTTCACTTCGAGAATGCGCACCGGTACAGGCGTGTTCACCAGACCGCCGGTCATCTGTGAATAGAAATACTCGGCGATGTTCTCAGCCGAGGGATTCTTCTCGTCGAACGGCGCGACCTCATTCAGATTCTGGTGATCCAGGCGAGCCATCACGGACCCCATCAGGTTCTTCACGTCGATGAAATCCACCAGCAGTCCGGCGTCGTCCAGCCGCTCGCCCGCCAGCACTACCTGCACCTTGAAGTTGTGGCCGTGTACGTTCTCACAACTCCCTTTGTAATTGCGGAGCGCGTGGGCCGCCGCAAAAGTCTGTTCTACCGTAACTTCAAACATGTTTAAAAAACTTCTCTACTTCTTCCCGCTCGATTGTAAAACCATAATCCGGCAGACTGTCGAAGAAAATCTGCCCGTATCGCGTTTTCGTGATCCGATGATCCAGCAACGCCAGGACACCGCGATCCGTCTTGCTGCGGATCAGCCTCCCGAAACCCTGCTTCAGCGCGATGGCCGCCTGCGGGACCTGATATTCGTTAAAGGCGTTCCCGCCATCGTTCTTAATTGCCGCGATGCGAGCCTCCACCACCGGGTCACTGGGCACCGCGAACGGCAGCTTATCGATAATAACGCAACTCAACTGTTCGCCCGGCACATCCACGCCCTGCCAGAAGGACGACGTCGCGAACAGCACCGCGTTGGGCGTCGACCGGAACTCTTCGAGCAGCGCGCTCCGCGGACCCGTTCCCTGCAGCAGTGTCTGATATGGGATTTCGAGCGACACCCGGTCATAGATCAGGCGCATCTGCTGGTAGCTGGTGAACAGCACGAACGCCCGTCCGCGGCTGAGCGTGAGGATCTCGACGATTTCCTTCGCCGCGGCGGCCGTGAACGCAGGACTGCGCGGATCGGGCAAAGTCTCGGGAACGTACAGCAGGGCTTGCTTCTTGTGATCGAAATGGCTCGGGACCAGTTCCGTTCGCGCCGCGCGCAGTCCCAGCCTGCGCAGCGTGTAATCGAAGCTGCCCGCGACGGCCAGGGTCGCCGACGTCAGGATGGCGGTGTCCACTCGATCGAAGAGACGCTCATCGAGAAGCTGAGACACTTCGATCGGCGTCGCCTGCAAAAAAGTCCGGCGGCCGCGGCGCTCGATCCAGTACACGTAGCGTTTATCTAATGTTTTATTCGCGCCTTCGCTTGAGCCCTCCATCCAGAATTCGAGTTTGCGGGCCATCTCGCGTGCGCGGGCCACCAGCGGAAGAGCCTCGTCGGGGGGCGCTTTCACCAGCTCCAGTTGCAGCGTGACCAGTTCCAGGGCGCGCAACACGTCGCGATAGGCCTCCTCGTTCTTTTCGAGGAACGCTTCGTGTGCGCGGAAGCCGGTGCGTCCCTCGGCTGCGCCGAAGAGACTAAAAAATTGCGCGGCCTTCTCGGTCACGGTGATCAGGATGCGATCCAGCTCCTCGCTGCCGAACTGCTTTCTATGCGCCAGCGACGCGAGATCGCGCGTCAGGTCCTCCACCTGCCCGCTCGAAATCGAGACGCCGAAGTACTGGCCGGCGACATCCTCCACGTCGTGAGCCTCGTCGAAGATCACGGCGGCGTAGTCGGGGATGATCGCCCCGCGCTCGTCTTCCTTCACCGCCAGATCGGCGAAGAACAGGTGATGATTTACGATGATCAGGTCGCTTTCGCTGGCCTTCTGGTGCATTTTGGTGATGAAGCAGCGCTCGAACTGCGGGCACTTCTGGCCGCTGCACAGCTCCCCTCGCGCGTCCATCTTGGCCCATGCCGGACTGTTCTCGGGCAGACTCTTGATCTCGGCGCGATCGCCCGTCTCGGTGGTCTTTTCCCAGGCCTGAATCACCTGGAAATCGGCGACCTCTTCGAGTCCCGCCAGCACCGGTTCCTTTTCGGCGTCGTAGATTTTCTGGCGGCACGCGTAGTTGGCGCGGCCCTTCATGTAGCAGGCGCGCAGCGGGCCCAAATGTTTTTCGAGAAAGGGAATGTCCTTGAAGAACAGCTGCTCCTGGAGATTTTTGGTGCCGGTGGAGATGACGACGCGCTTGCCGGAGAGAATCGCGGGAACCAGGTACGCCAAAGTCTTGCCGGTCCCCGTGCCCGCTTCCACGATCAAATGTTTCTTGTCGGCCAGCGCGCTTTCGACGGCCTCCGCCATCTGGAGCTGGCCCTCCCGGTATTCGTAACCGGGGTGCCACTCGGAAAGCAGTCCTTTGCGGCCAAAGAACTGGCGAACGGTGAGAGTCTTGGGGGATGCAGCCACCTACTGGACGATTCTACCAGCGCTCCCAAACACGATATTGTCGTAGTATGGCCTCGCGCTACGAAATCAAGTTCAGCGAGGAAGCGCGCGCCGATTTTGACCGCCTCCAGTCCCAGGCCGAATCTTCCTCAGATGCGCTCCGCCAGCTGCTGGAGGTTCACGCCCTGCTGGATCAGATCGCCGAGGGAGATCCGGCCCAGGATTCCCTTGTCCCCGGAGCTTTGACTGAGCTTCCCCAACGCTATCGGACGGAAGGCGGCGTACGGATGTATTTCCGGCGTCAGGACGACACGCGGACTGCAACGGTCACGTCATTCAGCGAAGCGCCCTCCGACGCTCCCAAACTTACGGATTTGAAGATTCGAGACATCCCGCACGGGGTGGAGACTGAGAGCGCCACGGAATTCACCAACGAAAATGGCACGAAAACGCGCATGCGAAGCTTCGTCCGCAAGGTGGATTGGGGAGACTCCTACACTGTCTTGAATCATGTCGCGATGGACGGCCGGCCCCCACGAACGATGATCACCTCCGGGCGGAAGGGCGAAATCGAAGGGGATTGGCGCAGGGACGTGATCGAAGTTGTTGAGTTGCTCGCGGACGGGAGAGCGCGGCGTTATCCGCCACAAACAGTCCCCGTGTGGTTAAAGAATCCATTCTATGAGGCGAACTCGAAGGAGGACATGCTCGCCCGACTGCAGACGAATCCGATTCCAAGCGCTCGACTCGAAGAAATCAAGCGTCTGCTTGAGAACGACGCTGACTCGGCCTAGAACGCGTGAGCCGAAGTGATGCCGTTGGCTGAGAGCGCCACCTGCATCTTCTCGAGCGCCGACTTGTGGATCTGTGAAACGCGGCTCTCGTTGATCCCCAGGATGCCGCCGATTTCTTTCATGGTCATCTCGTTGGTGTAATACAGCAGGACCACTTTCTGATAGCGCTCCGGCAGCGTCTTCATGGCTACACCCAGGACGCTGCGCAGTTGCTCCCGCGCGCAGATGGAATCGGGATGAGTTTCGGGTTTGCTGGGAAAATCGGGGGCGGGAAGATCGTCGCCTTCATTGCCCCGGGTCGAGGCCGAGATCAGTCCCACGTTGCGAAGATCGATCATCATGGTGCGCCACCGCTCGGCGTCCATGCCTAGCTTTTGCGCCACTTCCTGTTCGGTGGGATTGCGCTGCAGCTCGGCGGCCAGATCGCGCGTGGCGGCCTCCACTTGTTTGTGGCGGCGGCGCATATCGCGCGAGGCCCAGTCGAGCTGGCGCAGGCTATCCAGGATCGCGCCCTTGATGCGGTGCTTGGCGTAGCTGGAAAAGACAACTTGCTTATCCGGATTAAACTTGCTGGCGGCGTCGAATAGACCCAGGATTCCGGCATGGACCAGGTCGTCCAGATCCACGTGGACGGGAAGGTTCTCATGCACCCGCACCGCGATCGCTTTGACCAGCGGCACGTGTTCCAGCACGACGCGGTCGCGCCGGGCAAGTTTGGCGGCTTGCGCCGCAGCCTTGGCCGCTGCCGGGTTGGTCTGCGCGGCATGCCGGCTCGTGCTCACTGCCACCGGCTTCGCAGGTACGCGCTGGCGGCTATTCGGAACCGCGCGAAGCGGCGTCTTCACTGCCTGTCTTACCGCGGTCGCAGCCTTCAGCGCGTTGGCGCCACGAACCTTCGCTCGCATAGTCATTACCTGGCATCCTCCTGATCGGTATCGCGGAACTCTTCTCCTAAATGCACGCCCTGGACCATCTGCGGCATTGAAGAAAAGCGGCATTCCTGCCGATTCGATGAATGCGCCCCGAAAAGGGGGATTGCAGTATTAGAATCAGCGGCTAAACCGGAGCCTCCGGTTCGCCGTCCGGGAGTCTTTCGAACTCCTTCTGTCGCCCCGGCCAATAGGGCGATACCAATTTGGAACTGGTTTAACACTGCTTTATCTCAAACTGAAACATTGGTCCCTGATCGGGACCGCGGACGACTAAATACTTCGCGTTAAGAAGCAGCTTAAAGGTAGGGGCAGGGCGGAGTATCTCGATGTTTCACCTTAGCGGGAACTAGTAATCTATCCGACCTGGCTTATGCCGGGTTCTTAGCTCTGCCGGGCTTTGAGGACTACCAGCCAGGCCTTGAGTGCAAAAGCCCCTAGAAAAATCCACGTGGCCAGCAGGATCTTGCCGTCCAGGGTGAAATAGGCCAGGATTGCAAGTCCGGCGAACATGGCCAGGGTGACTGCAAACCGGCGATTCATTAGGGTTTAGCGGGCGGAAGGTTGTAGGAAAAGGCCATTTGGAGGCGGATCTGGTCGCCTTTGTAGGCCGCTGGAAGCGGGGGAAAAGGGTTGGAGGCGCTGATTCCGGCCACTGCCGCCCGGTCAAACGCTGTGATGCCCGAGGTCGAGGCGATCACCAGCTTGGGGACGCCCCCGCTGCGATCGATGCTGAACTGGATCAGGACCAGGCCCCGGCGCCCCATCCTGGCGCTGTCGGGAACAATGGACATCCAGTTCCGCCGGACCTTAGCCAGCACCTGAAGCAGGTAGGGTTTGAAGTCGACTCCCAGAGGATCGCTCAGCAGTTGCATTTGACGGAGCGCTGTCGCTTCGCTGGCGCCGTCCGGCGAGATCACCATGCCCCCTGCCCCGCCCGGCTGCCCTACCCGCGCGATCTCGTCCAAAGGCGTATTGGGCAGCTTAATCGCGGGATTGTCGGGAGGCGCTACGGGTGTGGCCGCCGGTCCGATGTTCTCCAGAGCGATCTTAGGCTTTTCCGAAGGCGGCGGGAGGGCGGGCGCCACGCCGGAAACCGGCGGCGCGGAGACGGCTTCCTGTATCTGCGGCGGAGGCGTGAGGGTCGTGGCCGGCGGCACCACCGGCCCCACGGGCGCCGGCGGCACAAAGGTCTTGGTTTTCGGCGGAGCCTCCCGCAGGGAGCTGCGGATATCGAGCTGCGGCGTGATCTTGCCCTTGTTCGGCTCCTTCTGCGTCACTTCAAGGATCTTGGGGGCCACCAGGGGCACGGCCGTTTTGCGAAAGTCCGCCGCGATGGCAGGCCCGTTGAACCGGCCCGTCGTTTCGGGCAGCGCCAGCAGCACCACGATGACAACCGCGTGGACTACGAGCGAACCAATCCCTGCCTGCAGTAGTCGCCGCGATGTAACGGGTTCGCTCCACTCGGGAAATAACTCGAGTGTGGCTGGATCTGAACGTGCCTCATGAAGTCTTGCCCGTGACATTAAGCGCCTGAGCCACCAATCGGGCGTGCGCTCCGATTTTATCAAGAATGTCCTGAGCCACCTCCAGGGCGGCCAGCGCTTGTTGCCCGGTTACCCTGGGAGTGCCCCTTGACACGACGCAATCGAAGAAGCTCTCGAGTTCCAGGCGCAGGGGCTCGTCCTTGGTCACGGGAAGCGGAGCATAGCCGATAGAAAGCGGCGGTTTGACCGTGAAACGGACCGCATCCTGCCGGGTGTAATCCAGAGAAATGTACTCGTGCGGCTGGAACAGGCGAAGCTTGCGAACGCGTTCCGTCGAAACGCGGCTGGCCGTCAGGTTGGCCACGCATCCGCCGGGAAACTGCATGCGCACATTGGCGATGTCCACCTTCTCGGAAAGAATGTGGATCCCCGCCGCGCGGATCTCTTCCGGCAGTTGTTTGGTGAGCGTGAGCACAACGTCGATATCGTGAATCATCAGATCGAGCACCACGTCCACATCCAGGCTGCGCGGGCTGAATTCGCTCAGCCGGTGCACCTCGAAAAACAAGGGCTGCGAGATCACGGCCTCAATGGCCGCCACCGCGGGATTGAAGCGCTCTAGATGCCCCACTTGCAGGATGCGCCCGTTGCGCTCGGAGGTCTCGATCAACATCCGGGCTTCGTCGAGGGTGCGCGCAACCGGCTTTTCGATCAGGACATCCAGACCCAGCTGCATCAAGCGGCGGCCGATTTCGGCATGGGTGTGGGTGGGGGTTGCGACCACCGCCGCGTCCGCTTTCCCGGCCAGGTCATCCAGAGATGTGAACACAGGACAGGCGTTCGTAGCCGCAGCCTCGGCTGCCCGTTCGGGGCTGGTGTCCAGAACTCCCACCAGTTCTGCGTGCTCAGACTGGTGAATCACGCGCAGGTGGTTCCGGCCGAAACTGCCGGCTCCGACCACCGCGACACGAGGTTTCGTTAGGGTCGACACAGTCGCAGCTTAGGGTAGGGGCGAGGCTCGCCTTTGAAGCAAGAACGTCTCGCCCTCCTGCTTAATTCTTAGCGGCTTGCATGGCGGCCATGCGGGCTTGCTGCTCGCGCGTCAGGTGCGGGGTGATGCCCAGCATGCGCTGCAGCACCATGAGCTGCGCCCGATGATGCATCTCGTGCTCTTTGGGGCTCAACAGCATCTCGAAGCGGGTTTTGGCGGGAGGCTGGGCTCCGGCGGGGAAGCTTACCTGCTCGGCCAGGAATTCGTCGGATAATCCTTCCAGCCATTTCGCGAACTGGTCGCCGCTGGTGCGCAGAAGCTGAATGATTTCGGCCTTGCTGCGCGATTTCTGCTCTTCCGCGATGATGGGATGGATGAAGCTGTAGAAGTTGAAGCCTTCCATGGTCTTGAGCTTCTCGCCGTGCACCGCCAGGGCAAAGCGCGTGCCCATCGCAATGTGCACAAGAGTTTGAGCTACCGTGCGGGAATCGGAAGCAGCCTGAAAGGTGTACTTGTCCTCGGGGATCTCTTCGGCGATCTTGATAGTGTTGTTCCGGACCGTGCGAAATGCAGCGGCCATATCTTTGGCTGAGTAATAGTTCATAAGTATCTATTGTAAAGCGTTCGGGCTGCTAAAATTGAGTCTTCCCATGGAAATCGAGAAGGTGTATGAACCCCAGCGGTTCGAGCCGCACTGGGCCAAGTGGTGGGTGGACGAACGGCTCTTTCGCGTCGAGCCTTCACCTGGAGACCCGTACTTCTCATTGGTCATTCCCCCGCCCAATGTTACGGGCTCGCTCCACATGGGGCATATGTTCGAGCATTCCATCATCGACGCGCTGATCCGCTGGCATCGCATGTGTGGCGAGCGGACACTCTGGCTGCCGGGCACCGATCACGCGGGGATCGCCACTGAGCTGATGGTCGACCGGCAACTGGCGCAGCAGGGCATCCAGAAACGCGAGCTGGGCCGCGAGGAGTTCCTCAAGAAAGTCTGGGAATGGAAAGCCCAGCACGGCGGCCGCATTGTCGAGCAGATGAAGCGCGCCGGCGATAGCTGCGACTGGTCGCGCGAGCGGTTCACCATGGATCCGGGCCTGTCGCGCGCGGTGCGCGAGGCGTTCGTGCGCCTGTACGAAAAGGGACTCATCTATCGGGCGAACTACATCGTCAACTGGTGCCCGCGCTGCCAGACCGTACTTTCGGATCTGGAAGTCGAGCACGAAGACACGCAGGGCCATCTGTGGCACATCGCATATCCCGTCAATGGCAGTTCGTTGAAGCTCGTCGTCGCGACCACGCGCCCGGAAACCATGCTGGGCGATACCGCGGTGGCGATCAATCCGAAAGATCCACGCGCGAAGGAGCTGGCGGGCAAGACCGTGCGGCTGCCTCTGATGGATCGCGATATTCCGATCATCCTCGATGAGATGGCCGAGCTCGGATTCGGATCGGGTGCGGTGAAGATCACGCCGGCGCACGATCCCAACGACTTCGAAGCGGGGAAGCGCCACAACTTGCCGAGCATCCAGGTGATTGACGGTAGTGCCAAGATGACCGCTGCCGCAGGGAAGTTTGCAGGAATGGATCGCTACGAAGCCCGTAAGCAAGTGGTCGCGGATCTCGAAACGCTCAAGTTGATGGAGAAGATCGAGCCGTACCGGCTGAGCGTCGGCAAGTGCCATCGCTGCAAGACTGTGGTGGAGCCGCTGGTTTCGAAGCAATGGTGGATGAAGATGAAGCCTCTGGCCGAGCCTGCGATCAAGGCCGTCGAAGAGGGCCGCATCACCTTCGTACCTGCGAACTGGGCCAAGACTTATTTCGAATGGATGTATAACATCCGCGACTGGTGCATCTCGCGCCAACTGTGGTGGGGACATCGCATTCCCGTGTGGCACTGCGGCAAATGCGGCGAAGTCACTGTTTCACGCGAAGATCCTACGCAGTGCGCCGCGTGCGGGTCGGACAAACTCGAGCAGGATCCGGATGTTCTCGATACCTGGTTTTCGAGCGGGCTGTGGCCGTTTTCGACGCTGGGTTGGCCGGACGATACCGCGGACCTGCGGACTTTCTATCCGACGTCGCTTCTCGTCACGGGCTTCGACATCATCTTCTTCTGGGCCGCGCGCATGATCATGTTCGGCCTTGAATTCATGGGTGACGTACCGTTTCGACAAGTTCATATCCATGGCTTGGTGCGCGACGCCGAGCGCCAGAAGATGTCGAAGACCAAGGGCAATACGATCGATCCTCTGGTGATTAACGATAAGTACGGGACCGATGCTGTTCGCTTCGCGCTGCTGATCAGCGCCGCGCCGGGCGGCGATATCGCGCTGAGTGAAGATCGCATCGACGCGCTGAAAGCTTTCGCCAACAAGATCTGGAACGCGTCACGATTGTTGTTCAGCAAGCCTCGCGAAGGCTCCGGCAAGCCGGTGTCGCTGGCGGACCGCTGGATCGCCAGCCGCCTGAATGCCTGCGCGGAGGCGGCGAATCGCAACTTCGAGCAGCATCGCTACGACCAGACCGCCGATGAACTGTATCACTTCTGGTGGGACGATTTCTGCGACTGGTATCTGGAGCTGAAGAAGCTCGACGAAGATTGGAGCTTCGCGTATACGGTGTATGAGAAGGCGTTGCGCCTGCTGCATCCGCTGATGCCGTTCCTAACTGAGGAGCTGTGGCACCGGCTGGAGATGCCCGGGAAATCAATCGCACTCGCCACCTACCCTCGGTTCGAGCCTAACGCGGTAGATGATGACGCGGACCACGAGATGGTAGTACTGAAAGCCATCGTGACTTCGGCGCGTGTGACGCGTGCAGATAGTGGCGTGGACCCGAAGCAGACGGTGGACGGGATCTTGTACGCGCAGAATCAGGCGTTTCACGTGGCACAAGCGAACGAAAACGCTATCTCGCGGCTGGCAAAGGTGAAACTCGACTTGCGCAACGAAGCGCCTCCGGGCGTGGAAGCAGACTTCGTACTGAAGCTGGCTCTCAAGGTGGATCGCGAAAAGATTGCCAGGGAAATCGCGGAACTCGAAAAGGTAGTCGCCAACTCCCAGCGGCAATTGTCGAACGAGGCGTTTCTCGCCAAAGCTCCCGAGAAGATTGTCGCCGGGATGCGGCAGAAGCAGGCTGAGTATGAAGCGCAGCTTGCCAAACTCCGTGCCTCCGTTTGATATCGACTCGGTGAGATCGCGTCTTCCGGGAAGACGCATCGACTGGTTCCAGAGCCTCGATTCCACGATGATCGAGGCGCGCCGGGATTTGCAGCCGGGACGCATCGTAGTCGCGGAACAGCAGACGGCGGGGATGGGCCGGCATGGGCGCAAATGGATCTCGGAAGCGGGCGCGGGTCTATATGTCTCGATGGTGCTCGCGGCGAAACCCATTCCGGTCCTAATGCTGTCCCTCGGTTTGGCGACGCGCGCAGCGCTAACAAGCGTGTCGAGACTGATTGTGGATCTTCGATGGCCGAATGACGTGCTGATCAACGGCAAGAAGTGCGCGGGAGCAATCGCGCAGCTCGAACGCGACACGATCATCGCGGGCATCGGGATCAACGTCAGCCAGACCGCGTTTCCCGACGATCTCGACACACCGGCCACCTCGCTGCTGCTCGAAGGCGTGACCACCTCGCGCGAAGACTTGCTGATGGCGCTTGTAGAATGCGTAGATCGTTATACACAGCTCAGTCCCGTTGAGATTTTGCGGGAGTTTACCAACGCCTCCAGCTACGTTCTCGGAAAGCGTGTGCGCGTAGAATCTGGCCTTGAGGGCGTCACCTGCGGGCTCGATCCCGCGGGATTCCTGCGGGTGCGCGAAGATAATGGGACGGAGACCGTCATCCTTGCGGGTGGCGTGCGACCGATCTAGAACATGCTTCTCGCACTCGATGTCGGCAATTCGAACGTAACCATTGGAGCCTTCGAGGGCGAAAATATCGCCGGCCGCTGGCGGCTGCGCACCATTCAGGAGCAGACCGCCGACGAGTGGGGCATCCTCATCCGGAACCTGTTCACGCTTTCGAAGCTGGATCTGGCGGCGGTAAAAGACGTGATCATTTCAAGCGTCGTTCCTGCCGTCGATCAGCCGCTGGAGGCGATGTCCGAGCGTTACTTCCACCGCAAACCATTGTTCGTGAATCAATCGACCGATCTCGGAATCACCGTGCGCTACGACAACCCGCGCGAGGTGGGCGCGGACCGCTTGGTGAATGCCGTCGCGGGGTTTACGAAATACGGAGGTCCCTGCATCGTGGTCGACCTGGGGACCACCATCAATTTCGACATCGTCTCGAAGGACAAAGTATTCCTGGGCGGCGTGATCTGTCCTGGGATAGGGATGTCGATTTCCGGCTTGTTCGCCAAGACCGCGCGCCTGCCCATGGTGGATTTTCGCGAGCCGGAAAAACTGATCGGGTCGAACACGGTGGGAAGCATCACTTCCGGACTCTATTACGGTTTCATAGGCATGATCGACGGGATTGTGGAGCGCATCACCGCTGAGCTCGGTACCGAGACCAAGGCTGTCGCCACGGGCGGGCAAGGGCAGTTGATCGTGAAGGCCTCACGCTTCGTCAAGATTTATGATGAAGACCTGACGCTGCACGGCCTGCGCCTGATCTGGCAGCGCCGCGCGAATCCGTGACAGAAAACTACTTCAACTACTTCACGGAAATCGAGGAGCACTTTCAACGCGCGCGCGGTACCGGGTTGTTCTTGCTCTCGCCGCTCGATTGGGCGCTGATCGAATCCTGGAAGAACTCGGGAATACCGCTCGAAGCCGTGCTGCGTGGGATCGATTCGGCGTTCGAGAAGTGGCGCGCTCGGCCCCCACGTGCGCGTTTTCAGAAGGTCAATTCTGTCGCCTACTGCGCGCAGGCGGTTGCGGACGAAGCACAATCCTTGGCGGCGGGCGCCCCAACGAAGCGGAAGGAATCGCCGCCTCCGTTTTCGATCGATGATGTTCGTGCACATGTGCGGCGAAATGCCGATGCGCTGCGGTCGGCCGGGCACGGCGATCTGGCGGAATCGCTCGAACGCCTTGACCTTGACGCGCTCTACCGCGATCTGGAGCAACTGGAGCAGCGGCTGACGGCGATCGAGGAAAAGATGATCGCTCGCACGCGGGCAGCGGCCAGTGAGGAAGCACTGTTCGAGGCGCGCCGGTCGCTCGACCAGGAGCTGAAGCCGTATCGCGGGAAGATGAGCGCGGAACAGCTCGCCACGCTGGAGCGGCAGTTTTTGGATCGGAAGGTCATGGAGGCGGCCGGCTTGCCGCGGTTGAGCCTGTTCTACATGTCGATCTAGCCGGCATGAAAAGGGGACAGCTCCCGCTGTCCGGACTCTTGAACGGGCCTTCACCACTAGGAGCTGTCCCCTTTTCACGCAAGAGGTGTACACTGGAATTTAGGTTGGGGCTCGGAGGTGAGTTTTCTCGAGTAGCCTGCTCCCTAGTCGGAGCCACCTTATTTCGGCGAATGGCGTCTGTCGCGTCGCAAAAAGGGTATCCTGCGGTCTCCTCAATGTTGTTTCCCGCTTAGTCTTTCCAGATGATTGCCGTGTCTGCGGCGCACCCCTTCGAGAGTTTTTAAGAGTTCCCGTTTGCGGCATGTGCCTTGCGGAACCCAAGCCGCTGATCGCGGAATACTTCTGCGTGGCGTGCAGAATGCCGTTCGTCAACCGTTTCCCGCTGGATGAAACCGGCCGCTGCGGGCTGTGCCGGCTGGGGCTGCAAGGCTTCGACGCGGTGTATTCGTACGGATCGTATGAAGGCTCCCTTCGGGAGCTTGTTCATTTGTTCAAGTACAACGGAGTGCGGCCTCTGGCGGCGACCTTCGGAAAGTTCCTGGCGCAAGCCTTGCCCCGCGAGACGAGTTTTGACGTGATCGTTCCGATGCCGCTCCACTGGTTCAAGCAGTGGCAGCGCGGATTTAATCAATCGGATGTTCTTGCCCGGGAAATCGGGAAGAAGTGGAACGTCCCGGTGCGAAACGTGATTCGCCGGAAGAAAGCTACGCGTCCACAGGCCGGGCTTACCAATGCGAAACGCCGCGCCAATGTGCAGGGCGCGTTTAAGATGATGCGCGGTAAACCGCTGGCCGGAATGCGAGTGCTGCTGGTGGACGATGTGGTCACCACGGGGGCGACAGCCAGCGCATGCGCACGGGTTTTGAAACGCGCGGGAGCCGCACAGGTCGCTTTGCTGGCCCTGGCGCGCACGGATCGCCGCCAAGCCGTGGAACTTTCGTTTACTACCGCAGGGAGAGGATGATCATGAGCGCCGCCCATATTTATACGCACGGAAATACGCAGCAAGAACGTCTGCACCGGCCGGTGCTGGTGCTGAACTCGAGCTTCGAGCCGATCAATGTTTGCGCGGCGCGGCGCGCTTTAGTCCTGGTGCTGAAGGGTGTCGCCGCGGCCGAGGAACATTCCACGGGCCACGTTCACTCGGCCCGCTCGGCGATCAAAGTTCCTAGCGTGATCCGGCTTCTCGAGTATCGCCGCATTCCGCATCAGACGCGGGCTCTCTCGCGCAAGAATATCCTGATGCGCGACCGCTACACCTGCCAGTACTGCCTGAAGACCATGAGCTCGGGCGATCTCACGCTGGACCATGTGATGCCGCGTTCGCGCAAGGGTGAGACCACCTGGGAGAATCTGGTGGCCTGCTGCCATAATTGCAATAATCGCAAGGGCAGCCGTACTCCGGAAGAAGCCGGGATGCGTTTGGCGCGCGCTCCGAGGCCGTTCAGCCTGCACACCAGCCGGCACCTGATGCGTCTGCTCGGCAAGAGCGACGATCAATGGCGCAAGTACCTATTTTATTAGCGCCTACTCCACCCTTCGCCAGTCCGATCAAACCAGCAAGATCCCCGTTCGGGGGATGTGGAAATTCTGCTCGGACCAGGGCGAGCAAACCCGAAACCTATTGACGGTTGGGATCAAAAAGAGCGCGCATCGTGCTCGGCAACGCATCGAGAAACTCTCCGATCAGCCTCTCAAGATGTTGGAACTGCTCTTGTGGACTCCAGACTGGGTGTTGTTCGAAGTCGATCCGCTTCATGGTCAAATGAGCGAGCCGTCAATCAAGTTCATCCCGGTAACTTTGGAGCCAATTCGGAGGAGTGAGGAGCTTCTGGAACTGTGGAGACAAGGCCGTTCGACTTGGCAAGTAATCCGTCACATACATATCTTGATGCCGGCTTCTTTGAGGGTCTCTGCGAGGGTAGAAGAAATCCAGTAGTAGTCTCATGTGGATGAGACAAGATTCACGGATCATTGCGTCGGCAAGTCGGTCATATTTGTGTTCACTCCATAGCGACGTGGCGAGTCGAAATCGGTTGATCTCGAAACTCAAGTGCTTGCGGAGCATTGCGTCCAGTTGCTCCTGCGTCGGCGGAATTCTCTGGCTTCGAGGCGTGTCTAATTGCTTTTGATCCACTGAAATTGTAGCTTCCGGAGCAGCAGCCGAACGCCAAAGATGGTAACGGACGCACCACATCTCGGACTTCAGATAACGATAGGCTTGCTGCTTGGCGGCGATACAAATGCCCCAATGGAGCACGAACATTTGGCCCGGAGGAAGGACTAGACATTGTTGCATGACACTATCTGTTCCGGGCTCGAGAATGTATCCTACTGAGTCAGAGAGAGGGTTGGCGCTATAGCCCGGGTTCAGAGATTGCGGATGAAAGGGCCCAATTTGCAGGGGAGGTTTAATTGGGTAGACCTTGAGGAAGGTCTTCCTTGTATCGATTTCGATTGGTAGTCTCCCTCGGTTTCGCCATTGAGCGTTCACAGTGAGAACGATATTCCCGTCTTCCGTTGTCGCTTCAACAGTCTGGATTTCGCCATCAAGGGCTGGAAACTCCCGTTGTCGCCTTAGCAGTTCTTCGAAACCCCAACGCCAGAGCCCAGCCACCACCAATGACGATTGCGGCTACGGTTGCGTATTCACGAATAATCGTCGAAATGTGCAATTCGGGCACGGCTCCCCTGAAAGTTACTGCTGCTGCGCGCCAAAAACATACGATCACCGGGCGCCTGATCGCGGCGGAGGTGGTACCGTTAGCTAGCGCCCGTTGCGCGCGGTGCGGCCAGCAGCGTTTTCCGCGACGAGCACCCGCGAGGGGTAGAATCCCTGGCGCACGAAGCGGTCAGTGACCACGCGCATCCCGGTTTGGCGGATCATCTCGGGCACACTGCTTTCCACCTGGCGGCCCCAGAAGGCGGGCACCAGGCTTCCGCCCAAGGTATACATACGGTTGAACATCTTCACGTTCTGCCCGATCACCACCAGCGAAAAATTCCCGCCGGGGCGCAGCACGCGACGGATCTCGCGGAGCGTCAGCCGGATATCCTCCCGCGATAGCAACTCGAGCAGGTAGCAGCACATCACGGCGTCGAAGCTGGCGGAACGGAAAGGAAGATTGCGGACATCCACCGCGCCGCAATGCGCTTCGGCTTCCGGACAGGCCTTGCGGGCCACGCGTAGCGTGTGGGCCGCCATGTTAGGGGAAAGGTCCAGCCCGTAGGTCCGCCCGTCGGGATTGGCTTTGACCAGGCGCCGGAACATTTCTCCACTCCCCGTGGCGACCTCTAATATCCGCATGCCATTGCGAATCCCGGAATGCCGCAACGCGCAGTCGTGTGCTTTGGAATGAAAAAAGTAAGTGCTGGCTGGATAAACCGAAGAGATCAGGTCGTACACGCGACGTGTTCGCGCGGCGATGGTGCGCGGCATCCGATCTTCGCGGGGAAGAAGGATGGAATAGTTAAGGTTGCTCAAATAATGGCTCCGACATGCTCCCGATATCGCTGTCGCCGGTGGGCTACCCGCTCCCCACTAAGGATTCAACTCCCACTACGGTACCACTGACTTGCTCCGGAATTTCGATCCCCGTGCTGGTGCCTTCGCCCGGGCGGCTATCGATCCACATGCGATAACTGTCGCCGTAGAGCACTTTCAGCCGTTCATTCACATTGTTAACGCCGATTCCGCCCTGCTCGAACATCCGCGCGAGGCGGGATTCCGGAATTCCCACTCCGTCGTCTTCGACCACAATCTGGAGCTGGTTCCCGAGGCGGCGGCCGCGTACCCGGATGGTCCCGCCCTCCACTTTGCTGGCAAGACCGTGGCGAATGCTGTTCTCGACCAGCGGCTGGAGCAGCATGCTCGGAACCAGCAGGTCTAAGGTATCGGGATCCACTTCTTTCACGAAGCGCAGCTTGTCGCCGAACCGGACCATCTCGATGGCCAGGTAATCGTCGATGAAGCTCAGTTCTTCGCCGAGCGTGGTGAGGTTATCCTGCTGGCGCAGCAGGCGGCGAAGAATCTTCGAGAGCTTATAGACCACCTGCCGCGCCTGGTCGGGATCCAGGCGGATCAGGGAAGCCACCGAGTTCAGGGTGTTGAACAGAAAATGTGGATTGATCTGGCTGCTGAGGGCGGCCAGGCGGGCTTCGTTGAGGCGAGCCTGTTGCTGCTCGAGCCTCTTCTCGTTCAGGTTGCTGTTCCAGACCTTGATGGGTAGCGCCACGGAGAACAGGGTGGTGGCGTAGACCGCAACCAGCATCCAGGGTCCGTCATTCCAGTCTTTTTGCAGTGCGAAGACTCCACCGTTGGGGAACACCGAGGCCAGAGTCTGCCGAAGCACCTCGGCTAGCACGATGACGCCGACGCAGGCGATGCTGAAACCAGCCAGCCGCAGGTCGCCGCGGCGCAACAGGCGGACGGAGGCCAGAGTGGGGTCCGGCGTGAACTTCCAGATGTATCCCTTATCTGGAGCGAGATCGCGCAGCAAGCCGCCCATGACGCCGGCGGCCGCGAACAGCAGCATGGTCAGTGGCCGGCTCTCGAACAAAGTGGGAATCGCAATGAAGACGCCGGCCAGCAATCCGGTAACGTAGCCGCCGAGCATCCCCATGACGAGGCTGCCTTCCATCCCCAGGTCGACGGCCTGATAGGCTCCGGGAGGCGCGCCAACGCGCACGGCGACCCCGGCGCCGTAAATCACGGCGCAGACGAGGGCCATCTTAACGCGCTGAGTGAGCGTACGCTCTTCCCGCATGAGCATTCGCTGGAACCCGGTGGAGCGGGTCAGAATGGCGGCCAGTGAAGCCGCCACGGCCAGCTTCACCAGCAGAATCAGCAAATGCTGTGCAGGCATGTAAGGCCGGGCAGCGCCCACGGGAGCTACCCTGCGGACATTATAATGGAGTTACCTCACCCGTATCGGTTGGCATTTCTTTTCACTGGCACAAATGTCCCTAACATCCGAGCTTCGAAAGGTCGCCGAGGCCGATTTCCCCAGCCGTTTCGGGCACTTCCGGATTTTTGGGTTTGCCTACACCCTAGGCAGCGAAATCGAGGAGGTGGTCGCGCTCAGAATGGGCGATCTGGAGCACGGGGGACCTCCCCTGGTGCGAATTCATTCGCAATGCCTCACCGGGGATGTGTTCCACAGCCTGCGATGCGATTGCCGGGCACAACTGGAGCTGGCGCTCGAAACCATCGCGCGCGAAGGCCGCGGCCTGCTGGTATACGAGAACCAGGAAGGCCGTGGGATCGGGCTGCTCAACAAGCTGCGCGCCTATGAGCTGCAGGATCACGGCGCGGACACCGTAGAGGCCAACGAAAAGCTCGGATTCGAGGCGGATTTGCGCGGCTACGAAGCGCCGGCGGCCGTAGTGGGCTACTTCGGCTTGGCCGCGGTGCGGCTGATGTCCAACAATCCGGAGAAGATCCGGGCTCTCGAAAGGGCCGGGGTGCGGGTGGCGGAGCGGGTTTCGGCGATCACCGACCCGGTCGCATCCAGCGCGGATTACCTGCGCACCAAGCGCGAGAAGCTGGGGCACCTGCTGGATCGGTAATTCATTCACCCGGCGGCTGCGGCCAGGCTGCGAAGCTTGGCGGAGAGCGTCGTTCGCTTCAATCCCAGCATTCCTGCCGCGATGGTTTTGTTGCCGTGGGCCTTCCGCAGCGCTTCCTCGATGATCTGCCGCTCGATCCGCCCTACGGTCTGCTCGAAATTCAGCCCGTTTTCCGAGACCGCGATGGACTGAACCGGGCTGGCCGGCAAAGCGCGGCCGCCCAACGCGAAGTCGGAAGGGATCAGCAGCTCACGATTTCCGCTCAGGGCAATGGCCGTCTCGATTGCGTTCTCCAGTTGCCGTACATTGCCGGGCCAGGCAAACCCGCGCAATTTGGAGAGCGCCCGCGGGGCCAGACGCCGAGGTGCGATTTGCTCCTGCCCGCAGACTTTCGCGATGAAGTGATTCGCCAGCAGGGGGATGTCGTCGGGCCGCTCGCGCAAAGGAGGTACGGTGATGGGAATTACGCTCAAGCGGTAGTACAGATCTTCGCGGAACATCCCTTGTCGGACGAGGTCCAGCAGATTCACGTTGGCGGCCACGATCAGGCGAACGTCCACGCGAACCGTTTCCGAACTGCCCACGCGTTGAAATTCCCTTTCCTGCAGGAAGCGCAGCAGTTTGGTCTGGACATCCAGGGGCAGATCGCCGATCTCGTCGAGGAACAAAGTCGACCGGTGGGCCTGCTCGCAGCGGCCAATGCGCTGTTGCGACGCTCCGGTGAAGGCGCCTTTGACATGGCCGAACAGCTCGGCTTCGAGGAGCGTCTCGGGAAGGCCCGCGATGTTCACCGCGATCATCGGGAACTTGCCGCGCGGGCTCGCCAGGTGCAAAGCCCGGGCGACCACTTCTTTCCCGGTGCCGGTCTCTCCGCTGATCAGAACCGTGGAACGGCGATGGGCGACCAGTCTGATCACATCCGCGGTTCGCCGGATCGCAGGGCTCGTCCCCACCAGCATTTCGCGCCAAGGCTCGGCAGCTTCGGTGGGCCGGCTCCGGCAAGCGTCCGCGGCAGCCTGTATTTTGGCGACGGCATCGTCCTCCGGACCTGCGACGTCGTACGCGCCGAGTTGCATGTAACGCACCGCGTCGGTCAGGCGGGCGCGACGATCGCAGATCACTACCGGAACGGAACGGTGTAAGGATAGGAGCCGGTCGAGAAGGTCCTCCAGCGTGAAGTCGGGCGTGAAGTCGGGTACCGGCGGGACCACGACGGCGACGTCGTAGTCGACGTTGGCCAGGCGATCGACACCCTCGGCGAGCGTGGGAGCGCGATCGACCTGCCAGTCTGAGGGCAGCTCGACGCGGTCCGCTCCGATCTGGAGGGCTCGAAGCGCCTCGGGTTTCAAGTGTGTGCCTCCGAACATCCATCGGAGGGATCGCCGGATCTCGGATCTAGGATTTGGCCGGTTACGCTTCTACTGGAAGTATTTAGCTGCCAGATCGGGGTCTACTTCTACAGCTTTACTCCAGGCGGCGCGAGCTTCTTCGTCCTTGCCGGATGCCTTGAGGGCATGGCCGAGGTTGGTCAGGGCGGCCGGGAAATCGGGCTGCATTTCCGACGCCAACTGATAGCACTGCGCGGCTTTATCGGGCTCGCCGGCGGACTGCAGCAGGAGCCCCAGGTTGTAGGACAACTCCAGCGACCGCTCACCCAGCGCGGACAGCTTCTGGTGCAGGTCCCAGGCGCGATGGTGGTCTTTGCGTTCGATGGCGATGGCTGTCAGGGCGCGCAGCGCGTCGGTATTCTGCGCCTGGAGCGAAAGGATTCGCTCGAAGGTTTGCGTGGCGCCGTCCAGATCCTGGAATTTCCAATAGGCCAGGCCGAGATTGACCAAGGCTTCCACCCAATCGGCGCGCTGCTTGATGCACAGCTCGAAGCAATCCACGGCGGCTGCGAAATCGCCCCTCTGGATCTGGAGGAAACCCAGGCGGAAGGCGGCATCCTCCCAATCCGGCTTCATGCCGACCAATTTGACGAACAGCTTTTCGGCCTCATCCGCGCGCCCCTCGCGTTCATTGAGCAGGGCCAGATTCCACAACAGACCCGGCGAATCGGGGGCAGCGGCCAGAGCGGCTTCGCAAGCCCGGCGGGCGCCATGGAGGTCGCCCCGCTCTTCCAGCAGGACACCCAGGTGGGCGTTCGCTTCCGGGGCTTCCGGACGGAGCTTGGCGGCCTCGCGATAAGCGTTCCCGGCCTGATCCGTACGGCCGGTTTTCTGGTACGCGAGACCCAGGTTGAACCAGGCCTCGTAGGAATCGGCGGCGATCTTGACCAGCGCGGAGCAGTGCTGCACGGCGCCGCTGTAGTCGCCGCGAGAAAGCGCAACCGCGGTAAGACCTTCCAGCCCCTGGCGCGATTGCGGCCGAATCTTCAGCATGCGGTCGGAATACTCTTTGGTCTTGGCGTCGTCCTTGCGCGCCATGGAAAGCGAGATGAGATTGACCAGCAGTTCGGCCGAACTTGCGTTGCTCGGGAGGAGCTTGCGGTAGAGCTCGGCGGCTTCATCCAGTTTGCCGACCTGATGCAGCGCCACGGCCTTTCCGAACATCGTCCGGTCCTGACCGGGGCTCGATTTGAGGGCTTGATCGAAATGCGGCAGGGCCCGTTCGGGCTGACCCAAATGCAACAGGCATAGACCCCGGCCGGTGTGGGCCTGCCACAAGCGCTGATCCAGAGAAATGGCCGTTTCAAAAGAGCGGCCAGCCTGGTCGAACTGGCCCTGGCGTTCCAGGGCGAGCCCCAGGTTATAGTGCGCCATGGCGTTGTTGGCCTCGGCCGCGATTACCTTGGAGTAGCAGGCGGCTGCCTCGCCCCACTTTTGCTGTTCAAAACGCAAGTGGCCCAGGCCGGAGTAGACTTCGGCGGGTTTTTCGCCGCGTGCTGCCGCGCCTTCCAACTCCTTGACGGCATCGTCGAGGCGGCCCGCGGCGGCGAGCTTGATCGCGTTCCCCAGAGCGCTGGTTTCGGCGGCGCGCTGCGTCTTGGGCTTGGCGGTGGGGGAATCCCCCCGCATCAGCCGTTCTACCAGCTCGTCGTCAACAAAAAAAGCTTGTTCGTCATTCTGCGACATTTCTGACTCCTTAAGCGCGCACAACGCAGCGGGCCGCCATCGTTCTCTACATCCAATGGAGCGTGGCCCGCGCTGTGCGCTCCTAAACCTTCCTAATTCTTCGGCACGAGCGGCACTACGTTGACCGGTCCCTGCATGGCCGCTTGCTCATCCCGTTCGGAAAAGAATCCTACACCGCCGGAACCAAAACGGCTGTCGGTCCATTCGTCGATCTTCTGGTCCTGCACCCAGGTGGTGAAATGATTGCCGATGGCATCGAAACGGATCTTGTAGGCGGTATCGATGCGCACCTTCAGAGGCAGCGGAACCACCACGCGGCTCTCATCCTGCCCATCGACCACGGCGAAGCGCACCAGCGCGATGGTTGGCTGCAGTCCAGGGGTGACCACTTCGAGCTTGGTCACATAGTAGTTCCTCGGATTCAGTCCGCGGAAGATCCAGCCGATGGCCTTGCTTTGAATCTGGGCCTGAAATTCCAGGCGATAGTCGCTCAGCTTGACGGAGCCGCTGAGCATGGAAATGTGCCGTTTGGTTCTGGCCGAGTTGGCCCAGTCGTCGATCCAGCCGCCCGAGATGGCGACGCCAGTGGCGGCTGCCGGGGATGTGGTGACCGCGACAGGGGCTTCGGGAGCAGGTTTGCCGTTGCCTCGCGTGACCAGGTAGGCGATTCCAGAAAGCCCCACGATCACCGCCGCGGCGACACCAATCTTGAGTCCGGTGGAGAGCTTGGCCCAGGCGCTTTCGGTGGCCTCGAGGTGCAAGGAGGGGATCGCGGCTGCGTGCGCGGCTTCCTGCGACTGGCGCGCGGCGAATTCCTGACGCGGTTCCACGCTGGGAGTCACACGAGGCTCTGCAGCAGGAGCTTCCGCAGCGGCCGGTCGCTTGATCGGAACCGGCTTGGGTGCGGGTACAACTGACGCCTGGGGACGTTCCGCCGGCTTGGGTTGAACTCGCTCTGGTTGAACTTGTTTGGGCTGAGTTGGTTTGGGCTGAGCTGGTTCTGGCTGCGTTTGCGGAGCCGCGGTTTCGGGTGCGCGCGGGGGAGCGGGAGGCGGACCAAAAACAATGACCGGGCGCAGGGGCAAAGTTGCCGAGGGGGGAATCTGTACGTCGGATGCGGCAGAGATCGCGCCAGGAAACGCCTGTGACAATTTCGCGCGGCCGGCGGCCAAGCCGTGAAGGGTAACCGGTAGAGCGGCAGTGACCAGCTCGGGAGGCGGCGGTTCATCGGCCACGGGCTCCGCGATGGCTTCGGGTTCCAGTTCGGCCGGTGGAGGCTCGGGGGCGAGCACTGCGGCTGGCGGCACGACCGCTGCTTGCAGGGGCGCTGGACTGTCCGAATAGGCAAAACCGGTGGTAGCGAAATCCAGGCGCGCCAGATCGCCGAGCTCAGCCGGCGCGGCGGTAAAGGCGCTCGGGTTGCCCAGCCAAGGTTTGGCTTTCTGGGGAGGATGAGGCGACATGAGAATCTCCATGACATCGTCGGCTCCGGCCGGCTCACTGCCGTTTTCGGGGTGTAGCTGCAGTTGCATGACAGGCGCAGGGCCGGTGAACTCGCGCAGTTCCATTCCGCGGTCGCTGGCTCGGGTATGGTGATCCAGAGCCTGTAGAGAAAGAGCGAGCTCGACACGCGGGGCCGGGGGCAGGCCTTCAGGCGAGCGCGACGGAGCCGGGGCTTCTGCATCCGCAAGGGCCGCCACTGCGGCAATGCTGGGACCGGCGGTGACCCGCTCCCAGGTATGCTCCAATTGGCCGAGGCCGGCTTGCTGGAACGTCGCAACGGCCGGTATAACCGGATCCGTCACGAATCCAGCGAGCGGCGCGGCGGTGGATTCCCCGGCGGGTTGATCGTTGGGTTTTTGGGCGCGCTCGTCGGCAGAGTGCCGCGCAGAGGCTTGCGCGGTCAGGGGCGCTGGAGCTTCTATCGTGGCGACGGATGGAGCGGGGGGAGCACCGGCGTAAGGACCTTGCGGGCGGGCATCCGCGGTATTGGCCGGGCCGCCCGAGGGCCGCGAGAGCGGCACACCGGGTGACAGAGATTCCGCCGGGGGCTTGGCCTGCATCAGCCGGGCGAGCGCCAGTTGTTCGTACTGATCCTGATACTCTTTGCGGTGAGCCTCGGAGCAGAACTCGCCCCCGCCCCTCAGACGCTTGAGGAGGGCAAGCTCCTTCCCGCAGAAAAGACACTGCATGCGAGTTTAGATCGTCACCTTGAGCCTGATGCAAAAGGGGAGTCTTAGACCTTTCTCTGCGGTAAAGCACTTATTTAGAACTTTTCGGGGATACACCTTAGAGCTGGTTAGGGGAAACGCCCGTGCGCAGAGCGAACCTGGTACGAGTACCGACGGTCCAGGGACAGTCGCGGTGAGTTACGCCGAAGCCCTTAGCGGCCATACGTATTTCACCAGGCACATGGCCTAAAGTTCTTTTCCTACTTGACGATCAATCTAGCACCGATTCGTTGAATTTAGCGGGAGCATAGGGAGGTTGAAGCATGGCCAAAGTGGAAGCCCTGAAGAACCATTTAGAGGCGTTACGGAACGCCATTCCGGAATTGAAAGGTGTGCTGCTGGCGTCCAGCGAAGGATTGCCGATTGCGCATTCTTTAACCAACGGCGCCGATCCCAATCGTGTTGCGGCTATGGCCGCGGCCGCCACTACCCTGGGACGCAAGGTGAGTGAAACGATGAACGCGGGCACCTTGGGGGAAGTCTCGGTGCAAGCTGAGGAAGGCGCGCTGTTTGTGTACTCGGCCGGCGCGAAAGCCGTCCTGGTGGTGCTGAGCCCGCAAGGTGGGAACGCGGGCCTGATTCACCTGGAAGCGCGCGACACCGCCAAGCAGATCGGCGAATTATTTTAGGATCGGCAGTTGTGCCCCGCTCTCGGGCGCGGGCACGGGAGTAGGCAGGGCCGCGCGCAGCTTGCGCACCGCGGCTTTTCCGATAACCTTCTCAAGCTCTTCCGCCGGCGCTTCGCGAACTCTGTCCAGGCTCCCGAAGTGCCGCAAAAGTTTAGCCGCCGTTTTTTCTCCAATACCGGGAATCCGCGCTAACTCGCCGCGCAAGCGGTCCGCATTGCGGCGGGTGCGATGAAACGTCACAGCGAAGCGATGGGCCTCGTCGCGCACCAGTTGAACCAGATGCAGCACCGGTGAGAATTTGTCGAGCACGATCGGTTCGTCTTCCTGCCCGTAGACGTAGATCCACTCTTCGCGTTTCGCGATCGACGCCAGAGGCTGGTCGGTGATTCCCAGAGACTCGAGTGCGGCTGCCGCGGCGTGCAACTGCCCGATGCCGCCGTCGACTAGAACTAAACCAGGACGGTCGGCTCTTTCTTCTTGCAAACGGCCATAGCGGCGGGTGATCACTTCCCGCATGGACGCGAAATCGTCGTTGCCTTCCACGGTACGGATGATGAACTTGCGATAGTCCGATTTCTTCATCCGGCCGTCTTCCCAGACCACCATACTGGCGACCTTGTCGGTGCCCTGAATGTGCGAAATATCGAAGCACTCTATCCGGCGGGGGGCCTGTTCCAGACTGAGAGCATCGCGCAGGGCTTCCTGGATCGCGGTGGAAGAAGGCTTCATCACGCGGAAACGCTGCTCGAAGCTGTGGCGCGCGTTGGATTCGACCAGAGCGAGCATGGCTTTCTTCTGCCCGCGCTGGGGGGTGTGAATCTCCACTTTACGGCCGCGTTTTTCGGTCAGGCACTCCTCGAGGACGGCGCAATCCTCGAATTCCACTGGCACGTGAATGAACGCCGGGACGTAGGGGTCGTTGAGATACACCTGCTTCAGAAGAGAGTCGAAAAATTCGGGCGGATCGAATTGCCGCTGGTCTTCCCAGAAGAATTCCCGCCGGTCGACAATGTGCCCGCGCCGCAAATGGAACAGGTTGACAGCGACCAGGGGAGGCTCGGCATAGTAGGCGAAGATATCGGTGTCGTCGCCTTCGGCGGCGGCCATTTTCTGTTTTTCGGCGACCTCCTCCACTGTGTGCAGCAGATTGTGCAGGGCTGCGGCCTCCTCATAGCGCGTGGCCTGACTGGCGGATTCGATGCGCCCCTGCAACTCCTGCTCGAGATCCTTATGCCGGCCTTCGAGGAACAGGCGCACGTCGCGGACCGACTGGGCGTAGCGCTCATCGGTCACCAAGCCTTCGACGCAGGGACCGTGGCAGCGATGGATGTGAAATTCCAGGCACGGGTGCGTATGCTTGCGCGTCAGATCGACATTGCAGGAGGGCACTTTGAAGTGGCGATGGATGAAGTGGACCAGGCGATGCGCCAGATTTCCGGGGAAGTAAGGACCATAGTAGGTCGATCCGTCCTTTTTGAGGCGGCGCGTCACGTAGACGCGCGGATAACGCTCGGCCGTGAGCTTGATGTACGGGTAAGTCTTGTCGTCGCGCAGCAGGATGTTGTAGCGCGGCTTCCACTGCTTGATGAGGTTGTTCTCAAGCGCCAGAGCTTCTTTTTCGTTGTCGACCTGGATGAAGTCGATGTACCGTGCGTCGTGGATCAGCGTGCCGGTTTTGACGTCGGCGAGCCGCTCATCGAGGAAATAGTTGCGGACCCGCGCGCGCAGGTTTTTCGCCTTGCCGACGTAGATGACCGCCCCGTGAGCGTCCTTATATAGGTACACTCCCGGCGATGTCGGAAGTTCGGCGGCACGGGCGCGCAACTCGGAGTACGGCCTTATACTTAAATTGTGGCACGCGCATTCTTCACGGCGGCTTTATTCGCCTGTATTCTGAGTGCCCAGAAGCCCATAGCCACGCCTCCGGAACCACCCGAAGAAGACGAATCGCTGGCGCCTAAGGTCTACGCGCTCAATCCGGTGCAGGCCAAGAAAGAGATCGTGGCCGGAGACTACTATTTCAAGAAACCCAACTACAGCGCGGCGGCCAAACGTTATCTGGAAGCAACCCGCTGGGATCCCGGATCGGCGGAAGGTTTCCGGAAGCTGGGCGAGGCTCGCGAAAAGCTCCATGACTACGGCGCTGCGCGCGAAGCGTATTTGAAGTTCATCGAGCTCGCTGAGGATCCCAAGGAAAAAGACGCCATCCGCAAGAAGATGGACAAGTGGCCCGGCGCCAAAGCCCAGACCGCTACTAAAAAATGACCGATAAGATCGTGGTGTTCTCCACCTGCGATTCCGAAGTGCAGGCCGGGCTGGTGGCGCGCGCTCTGGTGGAACAGCGGCTGGCTGCATGCGTCAATATCGTGCCGGGGGCCCGGAGCATTTACCGCTGGAAGGGCGAGATTGAGGATACGGCCGAATGGATGCTTATCATCAAGTCCCGCCGCGATTTGATGGAGCCACTGCGAGCCGCGATCGCCAAGATCCATTCCTACGAGGTGCCGGAACTGCTGGCGGTCACGGTAGTGGACGGCTCGGAAAGCTATCTCGCGTGGCTGGATCGTGAGCTGGGCTCGTGACGCGGCTGGTTATCGCGGGTGGTGGATTCGCGGGTTTCTGGGCGGCGGCGGCAGCGGCTCGACTGCGGCACGATGTTAAAGCTCTCGCCTCGCTCGAAATTCTTCTGATTTCGCGGGACGATCAACTGGTCATCCGGCCGCGTTTGTATGAGCCCGATCCGTCGGGTCTGGCGGTCCCCTTAATTCCCCGGCTGGACGCGATAGGAGTCGGGTTTGAACGGGGCGAGATCGATTCCATCGATGTTGCACAAAGGGATATCCGTCTTAAGGAGGGCTCCCCAATTTCTTACAGCAGGCTGGTCCTGGCCACGGGAAGCCAGTTGGATCGACCGCCGGGGGCGCTGAGCGAGCACGGATTCGATATCGACACGCTGGCGTCGGCGTCGACTCTCGACCGGCATTTGCGCGAGCTGGCCGTGCGGGGTGCGAGCGAAGGCTGCTGGACCGTGGTGATCGCCGGCGGAGGCTTCACCGGAATCGAACTGGCGACAGCGCTGCCGGAACGTTTGCGGGCCATCGCCGGGGCCTCCGCGCCGATTCGCGTGATCGTGGTGGAGATAGCCGATCGCATCGGGCAGAGCCTCGGCGACGGGCCCCATCCCGCGATTCAAGAGGCCCTGGCAGCGGCGGGAGTTGAAGCGCGCACGGGGGTTACCGTCATCGGCGCCGATCCGGAGGGCGTAACGTTATCCACCGGCGAACGCATCGCGTGCCGGACGCTGGTCTGGACCACGGGGATGCGGGCGAGTCCCCTGGCGGCGGCGATTTCGACGCGCACGGATGCCATAGGGCGGATTGCGGTGACCCCTGAACTGCGGGTGGCGGGAATCGATCACGTGTTCGCTGCTGGTGACGTGGCGCATGCCGCGGCCGACCAGGGGCACGCGATTCTGCAATCCTGTCAGCATGCGCAAATGACGGGAAGATTCGCCGGATACAACGCGGCGGCCGATTTGGCGGGCTTGCCTCTCGAAGCCTATCGACAGCCGCTCTACACCACGTGCCTGGACCTGGGGGAATCGAGCGCCGTTCTCACGAAAGGCTGGGATCGAACCGTGGAAGCTACGGGCGAGCGCGCCAAAGACATCAAACGGCGAATCAATACGCAGCTGATCTATCCACCGGCTGAGCGCGACGCGATTCTGGCCGCCGCCAGTCCCGTGGTGATGGACGAAGAAGTGTTCAGGAGCCGCATCCTACGGGTAAACTCAGAGACTAGTCGTGCTTGACGAGAGGTTTCGTCGAAACCCAACGTCCTGCGGGCAGCGTCTCACCAGGAGTATTGACGTGCGTCAGGGCATTTATAGCGTCGGACCGATTGTTATGGTGTTAGCAGGATTGTGTCTGCCGCTGGCAGGTTTTGGGCAGGCAGGGACTTCGGGACAACCGCCTCCCAAAAAGTCTCGTCATGGCGGCTCGGCGGCTCCCGCGGATCTGAATGCACCGGTAGGGATTTATCCAACTTCACATGGGGTTCTCAAGTCGATTTCCGGATCGCAATTGTTAATGGAAGTGGATGAGGAACACGAGATGAAGTTCCGGATTACGCATTCGACTAAGAGCTACATGCAAAGCAAAGACGGCCAGGGCAAGAACGTCGTGAAAGAAATTAAGACTTCTTCACTGCAACCCGGTCAGACCCTCGATATCGATATGAAGAGTTCGCTGGATGGCGCATTCGAAGCAGTCCGCATCATGGTAGTTTCTGGAGCGCGCGCCAACGCGGAGCCTCAAAAGTAGGAAAGTAAATGGCGTCCCGGTTTCGAAAGGTGTATCGAAAGGTGTTTCGTAAGGTGTTTCGCAAGGTTTCGATTTTCACGATCGTCCTGATGACCGCGTCCTGGTTGCCGGCGCAGGCAACCCGGAACCGCTATGCCCTGATTCTGGAGGACTCTCCGGTGGGGGCCCAATATTCCAAAGAATCCATGGCGCAGGCCGAGGCTGGGAACTACAGGCGTTCATTGCAACAGCGGCAACAATCGGTCCGAACGGAACTGGCGCGGCGGGGGATTGTCCCGACGGGATCGACGACGGCGCTGCTGAACGCGATTTTCGTCATGGCGCCGGCGGATAGCGTCGCCGACCTGCAGAGCATTCCGGGCGTGAAAAGCGTCGTGCCGATTCGCACCTATCATCGAAAACTGAACCGCGCCACGACGCTGGTGAACGCTCCCGCAGCGTGGAGCGCGGTGGGCGGAGTGAACAATGCCGGAGCGGGCGTCAAGATCGCGATCCTGGACACGGGCATCGATCAGCAGCATCCGGCGTTTCAGGATCCTTCCCTGCCGATGCCGGCCGGTTATCCGCGCTGCAACGGCGGCGATTGCGCCTTCACGAACAACAAAGTGATCGTCGCGCGGAGTTACGTGCAGCAACTGGCTGCGGGTACTTCTGCCCAGAATCCGGCCGCCGATTCGCGGCCTGACGACTACTCTCCGCGCGATCGCGTGGGTCACGGGACGGCGGTCGCATCCGCGGCGGCGGGTCACACCAACACGGGCCTGGTTACGATTTCGGGTGTCGCGCCGGCGGCGTACCTTGGGAACTACAAAATTTATGGTTCGCCCGAAGTCAACGACTTCACCACCGACGACGTGATCATTCAGGCCCTGGAAGACGCCATGAACGACGGCATGGACATCGTGTCGTTTTCGAGCGGCGGTCCGGCATTTACCGGAGCGCTGGATACCGGCGCGGCTTGCGGCGTGGCTCCAGGCCAGCCTTGCGATTTAGCCGCGCTGGCGTTCGAGAATGCGGTCAAAGCCGGCATGGTGATCGTGGTCGCGGCTGGAAACGAAGGCAGCGACGGCGACAACTACCCTACCTTCAACTCCATCTCTTCTCCTGGAGACGCTCCCTCGGTCATCGCCGTGGGCGCCAGCACGAACTCGCACACTTTCGCTGAAACCGTGGACGTGCCGGGGCGGCCGGATTTGCATAACCTGAACACGAATCCAGGCGATTCGCTGATTCCGCCCGGGGTGGTGCGCGCTCCGCTGGTGGACGTCTCGGTGTTTGGAGGAGGTCCCTTGGGCTGCTCGGCTTTTCCGGCCTATTCATTGGACGGGATGATCGCACTGATCAAACGAGGCACCTGCAACTTTTCGGACAAAGCCCAGAACGCCTGGGATGCCGGAGCTGTGGGCGTGATCCTGTATATGGCCGATGCTTCTCCGCCCTTGTCGTTCACCGGGGCATCCTCGGTTGGGATACCGGTGGCGATGATCTCGCAAGCCGATGGGCAGTCCCTTGCGGACTACGCTGCAAGCGTCTGGCCTCCACTGGTCGACATCAATGCGCACGGCATGGAGGTTGAAGACACCCCGAATCTGGTGGTCGGTTTCTCGTCCATCGGACCGTCGGCGGATGCCGGTTTGAAGCCGGATGTGGTGGCCGTGGGGGGCAACTGGAACAACAGCGGCAGCATCTACATGGCTGCGCAAAAGTACGATCCTCTGGGCGACCTGTACAGCGCCGATGGATATGCGAACGCCGACGGCACCAGCTTCTCGACGCCGCTGGTAGCCGGGGCGGCGGCCTTGGTGAAGCAAAAACATCCCGGGTTCTCGGCGGCGCAAGTGAAATCGGCGGTAGTGAATATGGCCTCCTCCACGGCGGTGACGCACGACGACTCGGGAGACTCCGTGGATGTGCGCTGGCTGGGCGGCGGCCTGCTTGCCGCCAATGCAGCCGTCGCGGCTACGGTGACCTCGGACCCAGCGACGATTTCATTTGGTTCGATCCGGACGGGCGCGCTGCTGCCGATCACGCGGACATTCACCATCAAGAACTCGGGCAGCGCGAGCGTGAGTCTAACCTTGGGGGTGACGACTGCGGTGGCCAGCACCGGGGCCTCGGTGACCATCGCTCCGCCCAGCGTCACCTTGGGTCCAGGGACTTCAGTGATCGCCGTGGCGACGGTTTCCGGATCCGTTCCCGCAGCGGGAGCGTACTCGGGAGCAATCACAGTGCAGGGCGGTCCGAATTCCTTGCGCATTCCCTATCTTTTCTTCGGTCCGAGTGGGACTGCGGCCAATCTCATTCCTCTAAGCGGAGATTTCTTTGATGGAGTGGTGAGGGGCGGGAGCTCCGAGAGCTCGCTCGCCATAAAGCTGGTGGATTCCTATGGCCTGCCGGTCTCCGGAGCACAAATCGTCTGGACCCCGGACGCGGGCGCGTCCGTCATAAACGCGGCTGCCGTGACCGATGCATTTGGCGTGGCCACAGCGGATCCGATCCTGGGGCCAAATCCGGGCACGTATTCGTATAAGGTGACCGCAGGGGGTGCGGGCGGAATGACCCACACCTTCACCGGGTTCGCGCGGCCGCAGCCAGTCATCTCCGGCATTGTCGACGGCGCGAGCCTTCAGCCGGGCACTCTCGCGCCTGGCTCTTATATTTCCATCGTTGGATCCGGACTCAGCGACCTTACCGACGCTCACCTGGTCGCGCCGCATCCGCTCGCGATCGACTCCGTGAGTGTGAGTTTCGACGTGCCGTCGGCCCATATCAGCGTGCCCGGACATCTTATCTACGTCAGTTCGACGTGGATCAATGTTCAGGTTCCCTGGGAGCTGGAGGGTCAGACTACGGCTCAGGTGAAGGTCAATGTCAATTTTTCTCCGAGCAACGTCTTTACCATCTCGCTCGCGCCCGTGGCGCCGGCGTTCTTCCGGATGGCCGACGGAAACGTGTGGGCGCGAGATTTGAATTACCAGGCGATCAATGCCGGACATCCAGCGCACGCAGGCGAGACCGTTGAGCTGTATGCGAACGGCCTGGGCCCGGTCACGAATCAGCCGGCTAGCGGCGATCCCGCACCGGCTGGTCCGTATGCGGAAACGCCGACTCCGGTGGTGACCATCGGCACACAGCCGGCGAACGTTCTTTTCAGCGGACTGACGCCGGGGTCCGGCACGCTATACGTGATCAACGTGGTGGTGCCGCCATCGCTTGCTCCGGGCACCTATCCGGTAACCGTTTCGATCGGAGGCCGAACGTCGCCGGCGGCTTCGATTGTGGTGAACTGAACAGCCCGGAGATCCGTGGTATTCTGAGGGTGTTATGTCGATTCCGAACGTCAAACGCTACAAGATTACCAGCCCGGACGGCTCCATGACTGCTTCTCTGATGGCGGTTCTGCCGAAGGACATCGACGTCACCAAGTACCTTTCCGAGGCCAGCCAGCGCTTCGACTGGAAGGCGTACCAGGAAGCCCAGGCGAAGCAGTTCAAGATCCGCGTCGGACAGCAGAAGCAGAAGAAGGCGAAGTAAGCGCTTCCAAACCCTACATCGCGCACAACGCAGCGGACCGCGAGGTCTTCCTGTTTAGCTGAGCGCGGCCCACGCTGTGCGCTCCAAACCTTACATCGAGCACAACGCAGCGCGTGGCGAATGTGTGCGCTTTTACGGAATCCGGTTCCGAAGTGTTCGCAGGCTGCGAGTGCCCTCCTGCATTACCTCGGAGTCTGAATCCTTTCCGAGCGTCTCCAGATATGGTTCGCTGTCCCGATCTCCGGAACGCGCCAGCACGATGCTGATCCCGGTTTTCTCATCGCGCGTGGCGTTAGTCAGAATCGGGTAGATCGCTTGCCGGACTTCCGGATCGCGCGTCAGCTCAGTCAGAAATGCGATGGCCACGTCTCTGTAGGCTTTAGAATTCAGCGTGTTGATCAGGTACTGCAGCGGGCTGAACTCGCTCATCTGGCGGCTGCCCAGGGAGACCACACCGAACGCCATGGATAGACGCGCATTGTTGTTGCGCTCGGCTTCGAACGCTTTCTCGAGAACCGGCCGGTCGGCGGGATTCTTGAGCCGGGCCAGGCCTTCGGCGCCAGCCGCGCGGAGTCCGTCATCCTTGTCGGTTAAATAGCGGAGAAAGATGCCGTGATCGGCGGGATCGGCGATCATCGCGAGCGTCGTGAGAGCCTCGCGTCGTACCTTTGCGGTTCGGGCGTGATCGAGCACGTCGCGCACATCCGGGGCGGCGCTCTGGTTGCGAAGAATGCCAGTTGCCTGCAGCGCGGCGATCTGAACTTTTTCATCCAGATCGCGGAGTAGAAAAGCCAGGCCGGGCCCGGCCGCGGGATCGCGGATTTTTTCCAGCGCCACCAGCGCCTCATACATCAGGCGGTCATCCTTCGAATTAAGCGCCTGGAGGAGATCCGGAACGGCAGCCTTGCCGCGCAGGATGCCCAGGGCGCGGGCCGCGTTCGCCCGGCTTTCGACGCTCGATCCGCCGCGGGTCTGCCGGCCCAGGACTTCAATCACGGAAGGGGGAACCTCCACGTAGGCATCGATGATCTGGTCGTTGGTATCGGTGAATTTCGCCCGGATCGAAGTGCCGGCGCGCTTCAGGCTGCCGCTGAGACCGGATTTCAGGTAGCCCGGGAGATAGACATTTACCAAACCATCGGCGGCACGGATCTGCATCTCGGGATCGTTGTCCCGCGCGGCCTCCACCAGAGCGTCGACCGTCTTGGGCCCGCCGATATCGTCCAACGCCTTGACGGTTTCCAGGCGGACGGAAATATCGATGTCCTTCAGATAGGGAGCGATCTGGGAAACGGCGTCCTGGCCCTTATTCGCAAGTTCCCGCACCGCGCGGACGCGCTGACGGGTGTCGCCTTGGTTCGGCTGCGAAACGGGTGGGTTTTGAGCAAACGTCAGGACTGCTGAAGTAAGAAAAAGTGTTAGAAGTCTCACCGTACAAACTCTAATACGACGCGGTGCGGGATGAGCCCGGCCTCGTGCCCCATGTCGAGCAGTTTCTGCGCGGCTTTCGGCACGAGCTCCCCGCAATCCACGGTGAAGTGGTTGACGTACATGCCCACGAACTTTTCGGCCAGGGACGGCTCCAGGTCGCGGGCAAACTGCATGGCGTAATTCAGAGCTTCCTCGCGATGATCCAGAGCGTACTGGATGCTTTCGCGCATCAGGCGGCACGCTTCCCGGGCGGCTTCCGGGTGCAAATCCCGCCGTAAGATATTGGCGCCCAGCGGCAGAGGAAGATTATAGGTATCTTTCCACCAGCGGCCGAGGTCGACCACGTTATGGTAGCCGCTGCGGCCGTAAGTGAGCTGGGCTTCGTGAATCACCAGGCCGGCGTCGGCTGTCTCATTCTGAATCGCTTCCAGGATGCGATCGAAGGGGACGACCACGGGCACGAAATCGGGCTGCATCAAACGCAGCGTCAGATAAGCGGTAGTGAGCAGGCCCGGGATCGCGATGCGTTTGCCCTTCAGATCCGCGGGGGTCATGGGATGCGGCGCCACCACCATGGGACCGTAGCCATCGCCGACGCTCGAGCCGGCGGCGAGCAGGACGTACTTATCCGCGACATAGGGATACGCGTGATAGGAGATGGCGCTCAGCTCGTATTCGCCCACTCGAGCTTTTTGATTCAGGGTCTGAATATCCTCGAGCACGTGCCGGAATGTGAGCAGGGGGCTACGGACCTTCCGGGTGGCAAGGGCATAAAACATGTAGGCGTCATCGGAATCCGGGCTGTGTGCGCACACGATCTCGGTGACGGCGGTAAGCATGGGTTGATTCAACTCCCATGATAACAAGCTTGGGAGGTGCGACGGGCCAGCTTGGGTGAATACTGTGTTGCTACTGGATCGAAGAAAGTTCGTTGTGCAGACAGCCGAGGGCTCGTTCCAGTTCGGCCAAAGCTGGCGGAGCCTGGTCCAGTTTGCCCGCCTTGCCGAACTGCTCCAACTGAAAAGCGGAATCGACGGCGGCACGCGCGCCGAAGTTCGCGACGGAACCTTTTAACCCGTGTGCCGAGCGCTCGAGTGTGTGGGCGTCGCCGGTAGCCAGGGCCTTGCGGATCTCGGCCAGCTCACGCGGATATTCGTCAAGGAAGAGCGCGGCGATTTCCTTGAGCAGTTCGAGATCTCCGCCGACGCGGGAGAGTGCCGTGGCGTGATCCAAGACATGTTCCTGTATTTGTTTGCTCATGAGAAGACTGCTGTGAGTCTATCGGCAGTTTGGCGGAACGCTATGATATCCTCCGAGAGAGGGGCTCGAAGAAATTTGCCGGTCCCGCCCACCTCGGGCCACCCTAGCTCAGTTGGTAGAGCGGCTGATTCGTAATCAGCAGGTCGCCGGTTCGATCCCGGCGGGTGGCTCCATAATAAAATCAATAGCTTAGCGCGCGTCCTTTGGCGCTCACGGTCAGGTTCACTCAACTCCCGGAGGATCATGGGTTTGACCTACAGACCCGGAAAAGTTCGCGCCGTGTCCGTTCTTCGCCCAAGAGTCAGTGAATAATCAGCGGGCTCGCGGCACCGGCACGGCGTTGAGGCAGCAATTGGCGGATCACGTTGGTTGGTCATCGTTGCATCATTGACCCAGGTTGATCTAGGATCATGTTCAGATGCCTACGCCCATCTGTATGCCGGACCGCGCAACAGGCATCGCTGCTTTTACCCTCCTTCTGTCGCTTAGCGGCCCCGCGGAGGCTTTCTCAACGCAAGTTTGAGACGGTCACTGACGGGGCGAATCAAAACTCAGTTAGCGCCTTGGCGCTGATCCAATCCAATTCAAAAAGAGGATAGTGTTTATGCAACCTGAAAAGGTGTATGTATTCGATACGACTTTGCGCGATGGCGAACAAGCAGCCGGGACTCGTCTGGGAAGGCGCGAGAAGCTAATCATCGCAAGGCAACTGTCGCAGTTGAGGGTGGACATTATCGAGGCGGGATATCCGAACTCCTCGCCTGAGGACTTCCAGGCGGTGGAAGACATCGCGCGCGAGATCCAGGACGTTACGATCTGCGCTCTCTCACGCGCGGTGCCAGACGACATTCACGCGTGCGGAAAAGCCTTGGCCAAGGCTAGGCGTCCGCGGATCCATACCGGAATCGGAGCATCCGATATTCACATCATGGGCAAATTCCGCGACGACAAATACGGTCGGACGCTCGCGGAAAAGAGAATCACAATCCTACGGATGGCTGTCCACGCCGTGAAGCTCGCCAAAAGTTACGCCGATGACGTCGAGTTCTACGCCGAGGATTCTGGACGGTCGGACCCGGCGTATCTGTTCGAGATGCTCGAAGCAGTAATTGACGCAGGCGCCACGGTGCTGAATATTCCCGACACGACCGGCTACACGGTTCCGGAGCAATACGGCGCGCTAATCCGCGATATCCGCGCCAAAGTACGTAAAGCCGACCGGGTGGTGATCAGCGTGCATTGCCACGATGACCTTGGGCTGGCGGTAGCGAACGCCCTTGCCGGTATACAAAATGGCGCGCGGCAGGTGGAGGCCACGATAAACGGAATCGGCGAACGGGCGGGCAACGCATCACTCGAAGAGATCGTTATGGCGATCCGCACTCGCGCGGACTACTTCAATCTCCGGACGGATATCGATGCGCGCGAATTCAGCCGGACCAGCCGTCTAGTTTCGGAGCTACTAGGAATCCCTGTGCCTCCCAACAAAGCAATCGTCGGCGCGAATGCTTTCTCTCACAGTTCGGGGATCCATGTCGACGGTTTTCTCAAGAACAGGCAGACATATGAGATCATGCGGCCCGAAGATGTCGGTCTGCACGAAAGCCGCGTGGTGTTAACAGCCCGCACCGGACGCGCCGGGCTGCGCGACAGACTCGAAAAGCTCGGCTTTGCGCTATCGCCTGAGGAACTGGACCAGGCATACATGCGTTTCCTGTCAATCGCCGACAAGAAACAGGAAGTATTCGACGAGGACCTGATGGCGATGCTTCACGAAGAATTGCAGCCCGCCTCCGAAGATTGGCAGCTGGAACATTTGCACATCAGCGGCGGCACATCCTCCGTGCCGACAGCGTCGGTCAGACTTAAGGTGAACGGCGAGTCCCGCGAGGCGACGAGCACGGGAGACGGACCAATAGATGCTGTATACAAGGCACTCGCAGCGATTACTCACAGTTCGGTGAAGCTTCAGAAGTATGAGATTCGGTCTGTGACCAGCGGTACGGAGGCGCTAGGCGAAGCAACCGTTCATCTCGAACAGGGCGATTTTAGAGTTGTGGGCCGCGGTGCTTCGACAGACATTATCGAGGCGAGCGCCAAGGCCTATGTGGACGGCCTGAACAAGCTCGCTCGCCTTCCAACGGCCATGGCCTAAGCCCGTGCTAATGTTCAGGCGGTTTGCCGGTTCGCGACGGCCTCAAGGCCCCGAGTGGAGATCTCGAACTCGCGCATTTTGAACTTTTGAACTTTGCCGCTGAGAGTCATCGGGTACGAATCGACGAATCGAATGTGCTCCGGAACCTTGTAGTACGCTAGCCGGTCGCGGCAGAACGCACGGATCTCCTCTTCCAATGCAGTCTGGCCGGCTTTGAGCCGGATCCACGCGACTACGATCTCACCAAGCCGCTCGTCGGGGATGCCGACCACTTGAGCGTCCGCGATCGCGGGGTGAGTATACAGAAACTCCTCTACTTCGCGCGGGTACACGTTTTCTCCACCGCGGATGATCATGTCTCGTGCGCGGCCGGTGATCTTGAAGTAGCCGTCGGGGCGCATCAACGCGAGATCGCCCGTATGCAGCCACCCCTCCGCATCCACGGCCTGCGCGGTCGCTTCCGGCTCGTCATCGTATCCCTTCATCACCATGTAGCCGCGGGCGAGTAATTCCCCTTGCTCACCGGCAGGCAAGGTCTCACCCGTCGGAGAAACGATGCAAACCTCGGTTTCGGGCAGCGCACCCCCCACCGTAGTACAGCGCGTTTCCAGGTCGTCTTCCACATGGGAACTCGTGATGCCGGGCGAAGCTTCTGTTTGACCGTAAACCACCAGCATTTGGCGGCAGTGCATCGTGTCGATTACGCGGCGCATGATTTCGATCGGGCAAGGTGCGCCCGCCATAATTCCCGTGCGCAGCGAGTGCAGCTGAAATCGCCCGAAGTCCGGATGCTGGAGTTCGGCGATGAACATTGCCGGGACGCCGTAGATGACGGTTGCTCGCTCGGTGTCGATAGCTTCAAGCGTAGCGAGCGGATCGAATGTGGCAGCGGGGAAGATGCAGGCCGCGCCCGAGACCGCCGCGGTCATCGTGCCGATGACGGACCCAAAGCAGTGAAACATAGGAACAGGGACGCACACGCGGTCTTGTTCGGTAAGACGCATGCACTCAGCGAAGAAACGGGCGTTGTTCACCAGGTTCACGTGTGTAAGCAGCACACCCTTGGACTGCCCGGTCGTGCCGGAGGTGTATTGAATGTTCGCTGGTTCATCGGGATCTGGATTGACGGTGATCCCGTCTGGCTCGCAGAGGAAGTCTTCCCACTCTGCGGTATCGAGATAGATAACGTGCTCAAGAGCCAGAGTCTGTCCCGCGCGGGATTCTTCGAGGATAGATTTGTAATTCGAGCGCTTGTCTAGAGTGTGGAGGAAAAGCGCGCGCATGCGGGATTTACGCAACACGAAGGACAGCTCGTGCGTTCGATTAGCGGGGTTCACATTTACCAGGACAATGCCCGCCAGCGCGCAGCCGAATTGAATGATCGGCCATTCGGCGCAGCTGGTCGCCCATACTCCGACGCGGTCGCCGGCATGCAGTCCAAGGGCCCGCAGGCCCGCCGCGACACGCTGCGCCTGGTGCGCATACTCGGCCCAAGTGAACCTGATGTTCTGGTGGCGGCTGATGAGAGCGATGCGTTCGGCAAATCGAGCCGCAGTTTCGAGGAAAGCTTCCCCTATTGTTTTTCGGACGATGGTACCCTTGGGACCTCGGGCATAGCTTTGCATCGCTCCTCCTTACACGCGAGCTGTAGCGCCGCTCGTCACCAGATTATTGTATGTTCAAGTCTTGGACTTGAGCGATTGGTCTCATCCAAGGAGAATTCTATGCCTCGTATTTCGCTCGCCGGTCTTGTTTTCCTGGGAGTATCGGCCGCACCACTGTTCGCTCAGCAGACGTGCCAAGGACTCACCCGTCTGGCGCTTGAACACGCGACCATTACTTCGGCAACGGCTGTTCCGGAAGGACCTGTAGCCGGTGGCGGACGTGGTGGTGCGGCTCCTGCGGTAGCTCCCGCGCACTGCGCCGTGCAGGGAATCATCAGGCCGACAAAGGACTCCGAGATTCATTTCGAGCTGTGGCTCCCGTCGAGTGGGTGGAATGGAAAGTACGTGCAACTTGGCAGTGGCGGCTGGGCAGGCGCGATCAACGCGGCAGGGTTGGCTGAGCCGTTAAAGCGGGGTTACGCTGCGGCGGCTACCGACGACGGTCATCAGGGCGGCGCCGGTGCCACGTGGGCGATCGGGCACCCGGAGAAACTTATCGATTTTGGGTATCGCGCGGTGCATGAGACGAGCCTGCAATCCAAAGCGATTATCCAAGCCCTGTTTAGCCGAGCGCCGTTACACAGCTATTTCAACGGATGCTCCGATGGCGGACGTGAGGCGCTGATGGAAGCCCAACGATATCCGGAAGAATTCGACGGGATCATTGCCGGCGCTCCGGCGAGCGACTGGTCGCACCTTTTCACCGGCTTCGTCTGGAACGCGCGAGCGTTGACGGAGACGCCGGGCAGCGGAATCCCGCCTGCGAAACTTCCGATAATTCAAAATGCGGTGATGGCGGCATGCGACGCCCTGGACGGCTTGAAAGACGGGCTGTTGGAGAATCCACGAGCGTGCCACTTCGATCCGTCAGCTTTAACATGCAAGGGCGCGGAGGCTCCTGACTGCCTGACGGGGCCCCAGGTGGCGGCTCTGCAGAAGATTTATGACGGACCTAAGAACCCGCGCACCGGTGCTTCGATTTTCCCGGGGTATGCGCGCGGCACGGAAGCAGGGCCGGCAGGATGGTCGGCGTGGATTGCGCCAGCTTCGGTAACATCATCGATTCAATATGGTTTCGGAAGCTCCTATTACGGTCAGGCGGTCTTTGAGGATCCGAAGTGGGATTACCGGAGCCTGAACTTCGACACGGATGTCGCGTTCGGCGATCAGAAGGCGGGACCGGTTCTAAATGCGACGAATCCGGATCTCCGAAGCTTCCGCGCGAATGGAGGGAAACTGATCCAGTATCACGGTTGGGGCGATCCCGCGATTTCGCCGCTTAGCTCGATTGCTTATTACGACAGTGTCCGTGCGTTTCTAGACAAATTTCCGGATGCGAGACAGACGGAGTCCCGCAGCACGCAGGAGTTCTATCGTCTCTTCATGGTTCCGGGTATGGGGCACTGCGGCGGCGGCGTGGGAGCGAATAACTTTGGAAACGGCGCGTCGCCGCAGAAGGACGCCGATCATGACGTTCTCAGCGCTTTAGAGCGGTGGGTGGAGACAGGCGTCGCACCGGATAAGATCGTCGCGACCGGGACCGTCGTGGGAGACACAAGCAAGGTTCTGACCCGGCCGCTGTGCCCATATCCGCAGGTGGCGCGCTACAAAGGTACGGGGGATCCGAACGATGCGGCGAGCTTCGCGTGTGCGGTATCGCCGGTTCCATAGAGAAACTGGGAAACCCGCCCGCACCTCGGTGTATCAAGAAACTCAGTACGCTTCACGAAACGAGGTGGTGCGTTTTCCCAAGCCGGGCGTCGCTTGTTTTGTCAGCAGTTTTGTCAGCACGAGGTCGTGTCTCATGCATTCTAGGCCGTAGCCTCCGATTTCAGAGGGTTTATCTAAGCTCTTGAATACGTTACGGAACGCGAAAAGAATCTAAAGATGGGACTTGACAGGTGTGGCTTCGTAATCAGCAGGTCGCCGGTTCGATCCCGGCGGGTTGCTCCATATTCATGTAGTTACGGATTGTTCCGTTATCCTTGCCCATCCGGAACGTCAGACCACGGCCGCAGTGGCCTCTTCTGAGGAGCCCGCGCTTCGCGTTTACGCTTCTGCTCAAGCATCCAGTTTCCAGCGCGATCGCCGCGGCCTTCACGGTCGCTGGAATCGCCTGCTGATAGTGCTTTAGTGCGGCCTGCGAGGTCTGAGTGGCGCATGTGCGCCGGGGTCGATTTCGGATCTCTGGCTTTGTCCCCGAAAAGCGTTGACGACGTGCGCCGTGGCGATTGGAAGTTCAGCGCCGTGGTGTCCTTACCCTTGGTGTTCTTTCTGATTGCGATATCGGCGCGGGTCGCTGCCGGTTTCAGCACGCGGTTTAGGAAGTTCCCCGGGCGCATCGGTGCGGACTTGCGGCTGGAGGTGAAAAGCCACCCCTGCGGATCTTCGTCGATTCCCTCCAGATAGAGTTTCAATTCGAGCGCCAAATCGGAAGGAACGTACATCACCGCCGCGGACGCCGAAGTCTTCGGCTCTTTGGTTTCGCCGTCGACCAGGGCCTCGTCGATCACCAGCTTTCCGTCTCGAACGTCGTTTCTCCGATGCGCGAAGTTTTCCCCGGTCCACAGCCGACCGCTACCGTGACCGCTACCAGTTCTAAATCCGCGTCCAATCCGAGACCCCAACGCAAGCACTCGTAGTCAAAGAAACGGGGCTGTGGTTCGCGTCACGCGCCCCGACCCCTTTCCTTGAAACGCTTGCCGCGGCCCGGAAGTAGCGGCAGGGTCTACCGCTACTTCCTTCCTCCGACGCCGCACTTGCGATTCTAACGATCGCTTGCGTAATAGTGATCGTCCACTGGGGATCGTTTCAAGATTCTTTACGGTATATACACTTGGTAGGGAGCCCAGTAGAACGGTCTCCGGGCGGAGCCTTTAGATCGAAGAAGGGCGAGCTTCGCTTGTCTCAGTGCTGCGGCTGGACTCATCCCGGAAGAGACACCCTCATACAGCCTGTCCATCAGCGCGGAGGAGGTCTGGTCGCCTACATCCCACAACCCGGCGATGACCGCGTGCGCGCCTGCCTGAAGAAAAGCCCACGCGAAGCCGACCAGGCCTTCCCCGCCGTACGTTCTTGCGCCCGCGCTTCTGCACGCTGAGATCGTGACCAAATTAGCGGAGAGTCTCAGCGCTGCGATGTCTCGAGCGTATAGCTTGTACTGATCGCCGCTTCTGGAAAGAATGACCGCGGACTCCAATGGACGCTGCGCGTTCGTCTCGGCGTGAGCGGCAAAGTGAATGATAGAGAATCGCTCTGGCATGGAATCTAGAAACGCTCGCGGCGTCGCCTCATTTCCGATGCGAAGCAATTGTTCGTGACTCGCAAATCGATGACCGATCGATTCGATCTCCGCCCGCGCGGCCGGCAACTCTGGATATTGGGGCGTCGCGGACTCCGGTGCACCAATTAAGAGCAGCCGGATCTGATCCGGCCGAGCTCGCGGTTGTGTCTCAGCCAGCACGCTGAGAGATGGCGCCATCGAAAGTTCGACCTCCTCTATCCAGTAGCGCTTTCCATCGGCAGCCGGAAGCGTTTCCAGATTTAGCGCGTGAAGTGCACCGTCGGAAACCACGACCACTCGCTGAGCACGCCCAAGAAGGTTCTGGACCGGTCCCAGAAGCATTTCACGCAGGCGTTCGGCTTGAGCCATCCGTTCCTCTACGGGGTCGCGCAGTTCATCTTCGATGGCATGGCGGTAAATCCGAATCGAGTCCGCAATCTGGCTCTCTCCGGGAAGCTCTTTCATTCGAATTTCATCCGGTTTAATGACCCATACGAAAGAGCGCCGCGGCGCGAGCCAAAACGACAACACGACCTGCCCGCTCTGGCGGGCGTACTTCTTGAAGTTGTCCAGCCGTACCTGCTGGATAGTGCCGGGCTGCAAACCCAACTTTTCGGCCAGCACGCGCGAGCGGCTATATTCGGCGACCTGGAGCGCCATGTCTTCATGGCCTTCGGACACCAACAGGTCTACGTAGTCCTTAAAGAATTGAATTTGCAGGTTGTAATAGGTCAGTCTTGAGTCATCGTTGATTAAACCCGAGCGGACTTTCTCGATCACCTCCAGGCCGCGCTCATACTCAGAGTTGGCTTGGGGGAACTGCTTCTGGCTCGCGAACAGAGACGCCAGGCGGACGTGAGAACTCCATTCCAGGTACGGCACGTCCGTGGCCTTCGATATCACATCGCGATAAAGACGTACGGCCTCTTCGCTGCGACCACGGCCTGCAGCAATCGCCGCTTCATTCAGTTGCAAATAGGGATCGTCCGGACTTCGCGACAGGGCGTAGGCTTGGCGATTCGATGACTCCGCTTCGCTCCACTTGTGCTGTTCGATGAACGCCAAGGCCAGCTGACCGGCCCATCGCGCCGCGTCCCTGGGATTCACGCCTTTCGCGACCTCGATCGCTTGCTCGAAGTCACTGGCAGCCCGCTCGGGCTGGTTTCCCAGGAGATGAGTGTTGCCAAGTTCTCCCAGAGCGTCTTCCAGGTTCCCCCGATCGCCGATTTCGCGAAGCTCTTGAATCGCCGGGATCAAATACTGCTCCGCGCGATCCAAATCACGCAGCACGCCGTAGGCGATTCCGAGATTGTTGCCGGCAAGCGCCTCGAGCTGGCTGGCATGGGCCCGTTTTGCGGTGTCTAGAGCCAACCGGCCGTACTCAGCGGATTCGTCATAGCGTCCCAACTGCTTCTTGGAGAAGGATAGATTCAGCAGAGCCGCCGCTTGGTAGAAAAGATTGCCCGACGCCGCGGCGCGGGCGGCGGTCTGTTCCAGCAGTTCCTCCGCACGGTCGAAGTTGCCCTGCCGGGCGAGCATGGCGCCCCGCAAAATCAGCGCCTTGAATTTCGAGTCGACGTCGGCGTCCATTACCGGATCGGCCTCATCCAGCAGCGCTTTAGCCTTTGCGCCGTCGCCCATCTTCCACAGCGCATCGGCTCGGTCCACCAGCCAGCGCACGTGGAGGGCGGGATCGTTCGACGCGGGCAGTCGGTCGAGAATTTGCCAGGCGTCGCCGGTCTGCCGGCGTCCCAGCAGAATTTCGGCGTGCAGCAACTCCAACCGCACGGACGCTGGATCAGAAGGCCGGCTGTTGTGCTGTTCTAGAGCGGCGGTGACGACGTCTTGAGCGTGTCCGAGATTTCCTTGCTGAAATGCAGACCAGGCTGCCAGGTAGGCTTCCTGTGGCGATGGCCGGCGCGAACAAGAAACTGCGCCGGGCAGCACCAGCAAGAGGAGCCAACATCGCATTGTCTATGGCCAAGTGCTTCCGCCGGAGCAGCCGGAACCAATCTCCGTATCGGAATGCTTCAAGCGAACCAAAGTCACACGGCGAACATACGGGCCAATGAGGATCTCGCCCAAGATGATCTTGCCGAATGCGGGCCAGTTAATGATGTATCCGTTGTCTTCGATCGAAGCACCGTCAGGAAGCCGGCCCTCGATCTTCTTGACCATCGATCCCACGATATAAGCCGACTGATTCTGGTGGAGACGGCCGTTGCCGTCCTCTTTAAGGAACGTAGAAAATGGGGCATCCCGTAGTGCGCCGTTTTTGCTGCAATGTGTCAGAAACTCTGCCTGGGTCGGGAGTGAATTGAACGAATCCGTATCCAACTGGACCTGGAGCGGATATCCGCCCAATTTGAGGCCTTCAATCGTGGCTTTTCCCAAGCTGATGCTCGGAAATGGAGCGCTGAAGACCTGGGAGGATGTCATATGAAGCTCACAGTGCTCCAGTGAGAAACCCTCCGCCACTTCTACCTTCGAAACTTCACTGATGGTTCGAGACACAAACGGCTTGTCCGCGGCCGGCGGATCGCTCTCCGCCAAGGATCGAGCCGAACCGACGGAAAGGAGCTCCCGCTTCTTCAAGTCGTCCAGGATATTCGCGCTTACCTTGCCGGAGGGGATGTGCCGCCCGTCGATGATCAGCTTCCCGATCGACTCGGATCTTCCTCCCACCATCGGCAGGTGCGCCGGAGCGACTGTCTCTATTGGCAAGTCGATGGGCACGTCGCCGATCTTCGTGAGCCGTCCGCCTACTCCAAATGCGCCTGCAATATGCAGATACCGCTTATCGTTTCTAGAGTCCATTGTGGTTTAAAGTGTCGGTTAGATTGTTATTAACGTTCGAGCTTAAAAGGGTATTGTCCCAGTTCTCGCGAGCTGCTGGTTGGCGCCGCGCTTTGGACGATCAGGCTGTAATCCCCTGGCGGCACAGTCAGCCGAGGAATCGAAAGAGTGATTCGCTCGCCTGGATTGGGAGTCTCTCCAGGCAATTCGAAAACGGTTCGTCCATCTGCCGATTTCACCGTGAAGCGCAGTGGAGTGCCAGCGGTCAATTCCGGGGATTCGGGCGGATCGAACACGAGGACCACGGCTTCTCCGGCTCCAATACGCACCGTCGAGGCATCGCCTCTCGTTACCGGGCGAAGGACGATCGATTTGACGGTCCTGGGAGCTTCGAATTCGTCCACTTGACGCCGCAATCCCGGAATGGTCGAGAACGTTTCGACGCCAACAACCACCACCAGCGCCGCGAGCAGCGCGGCTGCAGCCTGTGGACGGAGCCATCCGAGCCAATTCCATCCACTCGGTTGTGGCGCCTTAACTGCGCCGGTGTAAGGGCGAGAGGGGACAGCCGGCTCAGAAGCCTCGGCGGCCATGAGATCCTTCGCATCTTCTATGAATTGCACGGCGGCGCGAAGGTCCTCTGCGCAGATGGAGCATTCAAAGTAGTGTTCTTCAAACGATTCCCGCTCACCGGGAGACATCTCCCCGAGCAGGTACGATTCGACCGCCAGGTTTCGGATCGCCGGTTCGTGTTCCATGCTCCCTCGGTCTATAGTGACTGACACCTGCGAATCATTACAGTTTTCAACGAATTTCCTTTATCCCGCAGCGCCGCGCCCCTGATATAACGCTGTTCGCAGCCTAGTCCGGGCTCGATGCAGAAGTACGCGAAGGTAGTCTCGGGTAACGCTAAACTCCTTGCAGACCAAGTCTTTATCGTCCTCATCCAGGAAGATCCTTTGGAGCAGTTCACGGTCCTTGGCGGGAAGATCGTCCAAGGCCCGCTTCACCAACCCCCTGCGTTCCTCGGTTAACATTCCGGATTCCGCGCCAGCTTGGCCGCTGGGAAGATCCCCTGGAGGAAGCTCCGTAAGACGCTTGTCGCGCCGGAACATCTCCAGCATGACGTTATTGCAAACGGTGTTTACGTAGGCCCCAAGCCGTTCCGGGTGCTCGATGGCCCCTTTCCGGAGACTCCGGAGTACTCGTAGAAGCGTTTCCTGGCGAATATCGTCGGCGGCTTGCCCGGAGCGCAGACGGGCATTCGCCTTTATTCTGATCAAGTCGCCGAAATAACGGGCGAAGTGGTCTTCCGTTTCCGCGTCGCCCTCAGTGAGCCGCCGGAGATAGTCCACGTCAAATGAAAAGCGGGTCTGCAAGGGTCCCTTGGCGTCACTAAGCTCCCATCTTAATACAAGCACCTGGAAGTGTACTTTCGGCTAAGAACGCCTTAGAAGTGAAACGTTCCAGTACCGGTCGTCACTACACATCGTCACTACACAATGCAGCCTCGAGCAGTCAACTGAGGTGCGCATTTTGAGGAGGAATTGAAACATGGCAGGAATCGGAAAGTCGGCTACTGTGAGCCTCAGCGCCCACAATCAGACCCTTGAGACACTGAATCACCTCGTCGCCAGCATTGCGGGACGGGGCGGGTGCGACCATTGCGGCCGAATCGCACTGCTACGAGTTGATTACGTGGTCGATCCGCCCGCGGATCTCGCCAAGCAGGGCGTGGTTTCCTTTCAGACGGAAGGATTCTAAACATGTCCGGCAGCGGTGCGAAATTCAAAGCGGCCATCCCCCAACTTGGGATTGGTCTCCCGTATTTTGCGTCGCTGCCGGCCGAACTCTATCAGTGCGGCGCGATCGACTTTGTCGAGATCACGCCGGAAATCATGTGCCGTCAGCGTCCCGCGGGGGACGCGATCGAGCTTGAGGTTGTTCCGCAGCAGATGGTACGGGCTCGAAGCACATGCGCCGGACTTCCGGTGGTCGTTCACGGGGTGGAATTGTCGATCGGCTCCGCGCACGGCTGGAACGGGGCGTATCTCAAGATGCTCGACACTTTCCAGGAAATGTGGCCTTTCGTGTGGCACAGCGAACACCTGGGGTTCCAGACATTTCGTGACTCCGATGGGCGCACGCAGGAATCAGGCGTCCCACTTCCCCTGCCACCCACCAGCGAGGCGGCGGATCTGGTGGCCCGGCGAAGCGCTACGATCCTCGAACGCTACGGCGTGCCGTTCCTTCTGGAGAATCCCGCGTACTACTTGCCGGATCCGCCCAGCGACCCGGAGATCGGCGACGACATCGGGTTAATGCGGACGATCCTGAAGCGCAGCGGAAGCATGCAGTTGCTCGACCTGCACAATGTTTACTGCAACGCGGTCAACCACCATTTCGACCCGTTCGCCGCGGTCGACCGGATGCCCTTGGATGCGGTTGCGGAAATTCACATCGCGGGCGGTTCCTGGGACGGCGGATTCTGGATGGATGCGCATGACGGGCGCGTGCCGGAACCAGTCTGGGAGTTGTTGGAATACACCTTGCCTCGATGCCCTTCCGTGGGCGGCATTGTTTTCGAGATGCTGGAGGACCATGTCCCGCGGCTGGGCGCAGATGGGATCCGCCAGGAATTGACGCGTGCCAGAAATGTTTGGATGAACCGCGGGCAGGGAGACGGTTATGGCGCTACTCGACTTCCAGACTTCACTCGCACAGTTAGTGCGTGTCTCTGACGGCGGTGATCCATCGAAGGGCGTCTCTCTGACTCCTGGCGAGCGCCGCTACCTTTCGGATCTTGCGGGAAACCCTGCATTCTGTTTCACAGTCAAAGTGCAGCGATCCTGGTGTGCCGGACGGGCGGGGAAAGCGGCATACCTCACTTTGTCGATTCTCACCAGCGAGCAGCGCGATCTTTTGCTGGAACATTGGGTAGGTTCCGGCGGCGGCACGCATTCGTTTGTCGGAGCGGAGTCGGAGGCTTTTCTGCAGTTCATTGCCCGCCGTCTTCCGGATCCTTCGCATGAGTTGACGATCTGCAGGATGGAGCTGGCGGCCCTTCGATCGAGCGAGGGTTCACTCATCTTTCAGCGGCCTCCGCTATCGCGAATCGATCGCGCGGATTGCCTTCTGCGGCGAGGGCGTAACGCCGGAGTAGTTCACTTCTATGCGGAGCCAGAGAGGGTGTTGAACGCGCTGCTCAAGCGAGAGCCTTGTCCGGCGATCTCGTCAGACGTTACTACGCTCATTTTTGGACCAGGGCTCGATCGCCTTTACACCCGAGCATCGTGGAGTGAGATGGCCCTCTATGATCGGCTCCAGTCGTCCGTTTCCGCGGCGGAGTTAGTTGCGGAAGGCTTCACCCGGGAAACCATCGCGCGGCTCGTCGAAGGCGGGGTATTGGAATACGCAGAATAGGTGCGCCCGTCCGTACGGTTGAGACACCTTAGTTTCGTCACTACAAGGCATGCATCTCAGGAGCTTCAACGATGACGCAAGCCGCGGCAGTTTCTTCGACGCTTGCAAGAGCCTTGGTTCCGATCGCCGCACCGGGCTGCTGCTGGCGGGGGATAGCCTTTATCCGGGCCGCTTGTACGTCAACGAATCGAACCTGCCGGTGTATGCCGCCAGCGCCCGCCGCCTGGCCGAGTTTGCCCGCGCGCATCCGATTGCGCACGTCCTGGGGACGCACATTGAGCAGTCCCAGACACCCTATGTGGATCATCCGCGCGGAACTACCTACCAGCCGGAGGAACACAGTCTGGAGTTGAGCTGCGCTCATGTTCTCGAATTAGACGATGCTTTCGCCGTCGGCAGATAGCTTGAGGGCCTTCCCTGCCAGCGCTAGCTGGAATTCTTCGCGAACTCCTTTCGAAATTTGGCAATGTCTTCATGGGACGGAGGCCAGTCGGTGTCGCATGTATTGCAGTGGAACACCAAGGTATCGGATTTCAACGCCTTTTCGAATTCATCCTTAGTGAATGTTACTGTCTGGTCGTGATTGTTCGGACATACAATTTCGAAGTCCCTGCGGTCGCTCATGAGCCTCCTGCTGCTTGCAACTTCCCGATGAATCGTGTTGCCCGCACCCTTACACTACTGTCTCGCGGGGTCTCGCGTCTACGCCCAAACGGGGAATTTGAATAAGTAAGGGAAGGAAGCGGCGTCATCCGGGGAGTTTGACCGTCGCGGTCCGCTCCCAAAGCGCTATTGGCCCTTCCACCGCTTTGAATGTTGGATTGACCCTGACTGGTACCCGTTTACTGATCGATTGCAATTGCTTGGGGTCACGCTGAACAAGTTTCCGTTTGAGATGTGTGAGTTCGCAGGCCAGCTGTCCCTTGGAGACCGGGATAGAGACCGTTCCCCGTGGCACCGCGATTTTAGAGATATCGAAATGGTAGCCGCGTTCTGTCGCTTCGTCGGCCACGCTCCAAAGATAGATTGCGATGGCGCGGGCGGGGTCGCGGGTTTGTCGAAATCGATCGAGTTGTGGGTGATGGCGGTAGCCCCTGGTTGTTCCGGCCAAAACCTTTTGGGCGAGGAGTGCCTCGCGCCACAAGGCCACCAGTCCTGCTCGGTCTAATAACGAGGGATGAAGGGACCATAGTCGCATCCGGGATCACGCTTTTCCTGGCTGTCGTGGGAGGAGTGCCTGCACCTGCCGGGCACGATAATCGAATATCTGCCCGAGATCCTGTGCCACCTGAAGGCGATGGACCAGCCGGCCAAGCAATCCGAACGGAAGAGCATACGCGACCGTATCCGCGATCAACGTGCCGCCCTCAACTTCGGAAAACGGGTGATGGTCATTGGATCGCTCCGGTTCCCGTTAGCTTCAACGGCTCAACGTGGATTTCGGGATGAAGAGCCGCGGCGGCGATGCGCCGCAGCATTCCCCGGAACATCACTTCGTGGATGGGAGCCAATAGATACCAGTACAAGATCCCGAACAAACCGCGCGGCTCGAATTCGGCCAGCTGCGTAATCACCGTCGACGCGCCCTCGGGCTCCGCGCGGAACTCGAGCCAGGCGCGCCCGGGAACCTTCATCTCCGCAAATAATCGAAGCCGCCGGCCGGGATCGTAAGATTCCACACGCCAGAAATCCAACGTGCTTCCAGGAAAGGGAGTCTCGGGATCCGGTCGGCCTCTCCGCATGCCGACGCCGCCCATCATCAGATCGATCAGGCCGCGAATCCTCCACAGCACATTGCCGAAGTACCAGCCGGTGCGTCCTCCAATCCGGCGAATCGGGGCGAATGCCTGAAGAGGAGCCACTGGTACGCGCGTGGTTTGTGTATTGACGAAGAAATGACCATCCGACTTAGGAAGCGCACTGACTAGTGCAGCCGGCGTGCGTGCGTCCGACCAGCGAGTCTCCGCAAGGCTTCGATCCTCGTTCGCTAATGCCCGCTCGATCGCGGACGTGATTCCCATGGGCCGAATGTCGAAGGCGTCCAGGGCGGCATGGTTCAGCACGACACTCGGATTCCTGACACTGGCGATAAGAGATCGCCCAATGGCCGCATAGACCGGCGTGATCAGCGTCAGCCAGCGGCTCGACAACGACAAACTGAGGAACGGCACGCGCACGATCCAGCGGCGCAAGCTCCGCTGCCGGGCGTACTCGCGCATGATGCCCATATAGGACGTGATGTCCGCGCCGCCGATCTCGAAGGTAAGGTTACCCGTTGCCGGCAGCCGGACGGAAGCCGCCAGATAATCGATCACGTCTTCGATAGCGATGGGTTGCGACGCGGTATTCACCCAGCGAGGAGTGATCATTATCGGGAGGCGCTCGACCAGAGCGCGGATCATTTCAAAAGAGGCGCTGCCAGAGCCGATCACGATCGACGCCTGAAACTCGATCACTGGAACGCCGCTCGCCCGGAGAATGTTTCCTGTCTCGACCCGGCTGCGCATATGAGCCGAAAGCTCCGCGCCATGCGCCAGCCCGCCCAGGTAGACGATCCTCCGCACGCCGGCTTTGCGCGCGGCAAGGGCGAAGTTGTAAGCCGCCCTGCGCTCCTCGGCCTCAAATTCTTCCCCGCTGTTCATGGAGTGGACCAGGTAAAAAGCCGTGTCCACACCAAAGAACGCAGCGTCCAGAGACGCCGGTTGCAGCAGGTCCCCGCGCACAACTTCGGTGCCGGGAGCCACGCGCCAACCAAGCGCCTCCGGGTTGCGGCACAAACATCTGACTGCCGAACCGTCTCTTTCGAGGCGCCTTAAAAGGCGTCCGCCGATGTATCCAGTTGCGCCGGTCAGCAGATGCATGCGCTTGCCCTACCTCTCATGTCGGCAAGAGGACGGAATCCATGAGTGCCGTTATGCCCGAGCGCCCGAGAGATCGCCATGCCAGCGGCGCTGGATCGATTTCCATGTCAGGGCCTGATACAGTCCCGCCAGACCCACCAGGCTGTACACCACCGTGCTGAGCGCGGAGGTTTCGCCAAATTTCATCCCGAACACAGCGGCGACCAGGTCCAGATGGAACGCTCCGGCCAATCCCCAGTTCAGGGCCCCGATGATGACCAGGGCGGCTGCCAGTACGTCAAGTTTTTTCATGATTTTGAACGCTTCCTTCTCGAGTGCCGATTTCTTTCGGCCACAGTTTGATCTTAAGGAAAATATATTTTACTGTAAAGAATAACTAGAAACTGACTTTCCTGACCGGAAAAACTCCACCGAAAACAGGTACTGAGAGGAAAACGATCTTCGCCATGGCGTCCGACACCATTACCACGGGACTCAGGAACTACGCGATCGGGAGCAAACTGCGGCATTTGCGCTTGCGCAAGAGCATGGGATTGGTGGAGTTAGGCAAACACACCGGTCTTTCACCGGCGCTGCTCTCAAAACTGGAGCGGGATGTGATGCATCCCACTTTGCCCACATTGCTGCGGATCGCCATGGTGTTCAGCGTCGGCCTCGAATATTTCTTTAATCCCGAGCCCAAGCCGGTGCTGGAGATTGTCCGCAAGAAGGACCGTCTGCGCTTTCCCGATTCACCGGATAACCGTAAAGTCACCTACTACTTCGAGAGCCTGGACTTTCCGGTGCCCAACCGGGCGCTAAATTCCTACCTGGCCGAATTCGAGCCGGTCGACGAAGAGAAAATCCGGCTCCACGAACATCCCGGGATCGAATTCTTGTATGTTCTGTCCGGGAGGCTGGAACTGCGCGTGGGAGCCGACAAACACGAGCTATCGGAAGGCGATTCTATCTATTTCGATTCCACTGTGTCGCATGGCTACCGGAGAACCGGGTCCAAGCGCACAACAGCGCTCGTGGTGACGTTAGAACCGCGGGAGTATTAGAGTCCACTGATAGGAATGGACAGAAGAAACTCGACCGCGATCTGGACTCCGTCCCGGGTCGCGCTACGGAACTCCCAGCCAGCCAGAGACGCGAGAATGGCCTGGTCGATGGCGGGCGTGACGGGCCGGACAATATGCAGACGTTCGACCCGGCCGGTTTGGCTCACATAACCATGGACCAGGATGTATTTGTAAAACGCAGGAACCGTAATACTGGGCCGCACGATACGCGTAGGATACGGAGCCCGGATCGGCGGAGCAGTCTCCGATAAATCCACCACTTCCGTCCCGGGCTTGGACGACGCGGCCTTCTCTCCCGGCACACAGAAGAACAGCGTCCAGTCTTTCGAACTGTCCACAGGCACGTAAACGGAATAGATGGGGCGCCCGGTCAGTAGTCCCTTGCCTTCCGGAAACTGATCCAGGGTCGACGATTGAGTGACCACAACATCGAAGCTGCCGGTTGCCGGCCGGAGGATCACGCGGCCGGGCGCACCAGCCAAGGTACCCGCCCCGGAGACCGGCATACTGGCGTTCGCCTTCGGTGCCGTGTCATTTCCTACGGCCGCGGCGCTCCCTCCCGCTGCGGGGCCATTTCGCTCGGAGGCGGAATCACCCGCGACCGGCGGCACAGCTCCATTTCCCGCGCCGGAGCCGGTTTTCCCGACGATATTCCCGGCGGGCACCACCACGTTCTCCTTGGGCGCCACCGGGCGGTCGCTGATGGAAACGATATTGACGGGATTCCCCGCGGGCGTAGCCGGCGTCGCCGTCGGGGATGCCACGGGAGGCTTTATCTCGACCGGCGGCGGTGTGGGGGGCAAGACCAGGGTGGCCTTAGCGATCGACACCACGGGATCGGCGTGCACCAGATCGAAATCCGGCAAGGGAAGCGCGGCGGTCTGCTGGGGCTCCGGTGGTTTGGGGCGACCCGGCACGATGAACTGCTTGGGAGGCCTGCGTAGGATCGGGGCCGTCCACACCCGGAAGGAGGGCAGCGGCGTCACCTGCGGGATCAGATCGGGCGGGGACGCGGGCTGGATCAGAGTCGATTCCGAGATGAGGTTCTTCTTCACTTCCGGAGGAACGAAAACGCGCGGCGCGGGTTTCGAAGCCTGGGCCTCGGCGGCAGCCGCGATCAGGTCGGCGGGCAGCGCCAGTGACTTGGGAGTCTCCGGCCGGTGAGCCGGATCAGATTTGGTTTCGCGGGGTTTGGTTTCGCCTGATTTTGTGTCGCGAGGCTTTACCTCCGCATCCGGTGGGGCGATCTGCGAAACGAAGAAAAGGCGGTCTCCGATACGGATCTGCGTGGGGAAGTGGTCCGCAGCGGCGGTCTGAGGAGGTTTCTTCTCGGGAAAGGACACCTTTGCCAGGCTAAAAATCGCCAGCGCATGTACACAAATCGACAGGACCAGGCCGCGAAACGGCGGGGAGCTGCGATGGAGCTGCTGAAACACCCTCTCCTCCGGGCGCGAGTCGCTGCGACCTGGAGTCCGCTCCCGCACGATCACGCCACTACGCGTCTGGGTGGAAGTGCGGCGCGCTGAGCCGGATGGAATGCGTGTGCCGGCCTTGGTGAACCTGAATCCAGCAGTCCCCGCAGGTTTCTCAGGCCGAACAAAGCCAGCTCAAACCGGTCCTTGGCTCCCACTTTCTCGAATAATTTCGTGAGATAGCACTTGACGGTTCCCTCCGAAATTCCGAGATTCGTGGCAATCTCCTTGTTCTTCAGCCCCTGGACCAATAAAGCCAGGATCTGCTTCTGACGCCTGCTGAGAGTCACGCGGTCGGCGTTCAGCAAAGCGGTCGATAGAGACTGCTCCATCCACCTCTGGCCCTCGCCTGCGACTTTCAGGCACTCCTTGAGGGTCTCCGGCATGGATGTTGTGCTGAGCATCCCCTGGACCTTCATGTCCATCGCCTGATACGCCAAGTCCGTGGAAAATGCGTGCCCCCAGAGCACAATAGCGGATTGGGGAGCCACGCGGCGAAGCTCCTGAACCACGCTCTGGCCCAATTCGAGATTCAGGCTGTACAGGATCACGTTCGGCTGATGTTCGGACGCAAGCCGGGTCAGGTCTGCGTCGTTATTCACTAAGCCGACCAGATCAAACTCGGGATCGCCCGCTAGGATCGCTTTTAAGCCCAGTTGGACTACCGGCTCACCTATGGAAGCCAAGACAGTTACCCTGCATGGCCTTGCTGTACGCACATTGCCCTCCGATGGCATGGCCAATGTTCGAACCTACGTGAAGAACTTTGGTCCCTATAGAGTACGGTAAATCTAAGGTCACTTGCAAGAGCTTTCCACGACATTTTCACATCCGGGTACTAACGGTACCAGCTTAAAGATGCCCCCCAAAATCCAACAGGCCCGGAAGTACCGAAATTAGGAAGACTTTAGTTCCAAATGGTCCCTGGGACCACGAATACCCACCAAAGTAGGTAGTCCGGCTACCACCATCCGCAGTCTTGTTATACCTTGCGCTTTGGCCTAACTTTGATCATCTGACTGAGTTTCACAAAGGGCGAATGAAGATAAGCGATCAGCTTTTTTCCGCTGAAGTCGAACTGCCATGCAAACTGTTCTACGAATCCGGAGCGGCGGTTTCTGGAACCGTCACCAGTATCGACACGGGGAATCTCGTGCTCGAATTGCCGGCGGCCCCCAAGGACCTGGGGCTGGAGGATCGAGTTCGCCTGGAAGTAGCTCTGCCGAGAGACCCCAAGCGGCTCGGGTCGAAGTTTCTCAACGTGCGTGCGCGGCTGATCACCATCGAGGAGACCGGGGGCTTCTGGAAACTACGGTTCAAGCTGTGGAAAACCAGATTTGCGGATCGGATGGATCCCAAGCCGCCCAAAGCCGCCAAATCGCAAACCTCGGGAGTACGGATGTGAGGCGGCGCAATCAAAGAGGAAACGCGGTAGTGGAAGTGGCGCTGATGGCGCCCTGGATCTTCTTCCTGTTCGTGGGCGTGTTCGATATGGGGTTCTATTGCTACGCGGCGATCTGCACTCAGAACGCGGCGCGAGCGGTGGCTCTGTCGTATGCGCAGGACGGAGTTCCTTCTCCTTGCACTGTAGCGTTGGCGGAACTGAGCATGCTTCCCAACGTGAACGGCGGGTCCTGTAGCGCCCTGCCGGTGGTGGCCACGGCCTCGAAGCTGAACGGATCGGCTTGCCCGGATAACGCCACACCTTCCGGGCTTCTCTATGCGGGTACCTCGTTCTGTGTTCAGTCCTCGGTGACGTATCAAACCATCCCCCTGCTTCCGATTCCGGGTGTTCTGATGGGACGGATGACGCTTACCAGAACTTCTCAAATGAGGATCATCGAATGACGCGGAAGCGGCAACGCGGCTCAGCCACCATCGAGATGGCCCTGGTGGGCATTCCGATCATCTTCACGCTGATCTCAATTTTCGAGATGTCGCGCGGGATGTGGATCTATCACACCCTGGCCTATTCGGTAAAAGCGGGCGTACGTTTGGCGAGCGTCCACGGCCAGAACTGCATCAACAATCCGCCCGGCGTGACCAACAACTGTCCGAAAAGCATCTCCGATATTGCGAAAGTAATTAAGGATGCGGCCGTTGGTCTTGACCCGGCCACAACGCTGCTGACGTTCAGAAGCGCCACCAGCCCCGCCGTACCGTGTTACATGGGCAGTTCAAGCTCATCCAATGTAACCACGACACTCGGAACGGGCGTGGGATGTCTGAGCCTGACCACGGCATGGCCCCCGAACGCGACGAGTGAAAACCAGGTGGGCAAGCTAATCAGGATTGATATCCGAACGCGTTTCCGTTCGGCGATCGCGATGGTTTTTCCCGGAGCGCACACGGTTTCCTTTGCGGAAGCGGATCTGGGAGCGACTTCCCAGGATTACGTTCAGTTTTGAGGCTGCATATGACCAACAAACGGCACAAAACATCGGGCGGCCAGGCACTGGTGATGGTGACCCTGGCTTTGATGGCGATGGCGGGCCTCATGGGCCTGGCGGTGGACCTGGGCTGGTCCTATTTCGTGCAAAAGGAAGCCCAGGCGGCCGCCGATGGCGCTGCGCTCGCGGCAGTTCAAGAGGCGGTTCTTAGTATTAGAGCCAAGGGGATCGCGCCGTCGGCATTCACATGCGGGTCGGTTAGCAGCATCACCTGCCAGCCGACACCGGTTTCCTGCAGCGGTGTCAGTACTTCAAATCTTCAAAATGGCTGCCTCTATGCCAAGGCCAACGGATTCGACACTACCGCCAGTTCGCACCAGAACTTGACGATTCAATCGAATGACCATTCGACCCTGCCGCCCACGGCTCCTGGCATTAACAACATCAGCTATTGGGTGACGGTTCGTACGGTGCAGACCATCCCCCAGTTGTTTTCAGCCGTGCTCGGGAACACCCTTGGCACCGTCTCTGCCATCGGGACCGCAGGTATTGTAGGCGAGGTCGCGCCCGGATCGTTCTATGGGATGAACCGTCGGGGAGACTGTTTAACGAACGGTAAGGGCCAACAATATAACTGCGGCCTGGACGTCCAGGGTTCCCCAGGACAAGGTATCAACCTGCAGTGTGGAGATAAGAACACTACAGCGGACATATGCGCACCGGCCGGAATAATCCTAGCCTCAGACTGTAGTTCTACGGGCAACGGTTGTGGTTACGCGTATGCTGGCGATGGCGGCCACGCTGGCGCACTTGGAAGTTCTCTCACAATTCTGCAAGGCGGACTGGTGAAAACGGGAACCTTCACTCCAAGCACGCCGACGTGGGCACCCGACTCCCCCTTGTTCCAGGATCAGTACGCCAATATTCCACAACCTCCCTTACAGGTGCCTTCGAGTCCAATCGGGGCGTGCGGGTATAAGGATGGACAGATCACCGGCAATAATCTTGTGCTCGGTCCATACCAATATTATTCGTATACGCAAACTAACTCCACCAGTCCCCAGCTCCCTAATGGAGCCACTCTTACGATAAATGGGAATGTGACTTTTTCACCGAGCGCACCCGTGCCGACGGTACAGTCGGGATGTCCCGGAGGAGGCGTCTTCACACCGGGTGCAACCAGCGGCACAGGAACAAACCAGTCCACTGCCTTTCCGGCGTACATTTTTTGGGGCGGCCTTAATATCGCCGGCAACCAGAATAATCTCACCACTTTCGGCCCAGGCCAATATGTCATGGCGGGAACTAGCCCTACAAATACTTCTAGCCAACAAGTGGTCTTCAACGCCGGAACAAAGGTTGCCGGCGATCAGACTACAGGCACGATGTTCGTTTTCACGGATGGCAGCTATCCGGGACTTCAGCCGACCGGCACGTCCTCCGGCCAGATCAGTGGTATTCCCCTTCAGACAGGAAACATGCCGACTTTGCTTCAGGGCGCGGTTGGTGGTACGGAAAATAACAGCGCGTTCAAGAATGCCGATCTTGATCTATTTGGCTTAGTCGGCTCCAATAACGCCAATAGCGCACTCCCCCAGGCGCTCAATGACTACGCCGGCATTGTTTTTTGGCAGGATCGGCGAAACTCGACGGTGGGATACAACCTGCAAACCGGCTCCGCAGGCTGTCCGGACTGCTCGGGAGATAACGGGTCGGTGATCTATTGCGCCATGGGGTGCGTTGACGGCACGGTACCCACTTCCCTGATCAATCAGGGTAGCCCTACGACATCCGCGAACCACGTGACCTACACCTCCCCGCAGATGGGGATCGCTCCTGGCACCGGGAGGGTCGGATTGAAGGGTGTGGTGTACCAACCACGCGGGGCCTGGATGTACATTAATGCCGGAAATTCCTCATTCGCCTGCAAGTCAGGCAACGTTACCCAACAATGCCCACTTGAAGTGGTTACCGGAGCGCTGGTTTTAGACAACGGCACAACCGGCCTGCTGCTTGCCGGTCCAACCCTCCCTATCATCCGCTACAAGGCTGCCCTCATCCAGTGAACATGATCGACACCAGCCCCAATCCGGTCTTGAGCGAACGCGCTCCGGCGAGCACGGCGGAGGTCTCTCCTTCCGCAGCCGCTCGCGCGCTGTTCCACTGGATGCCCTCGCTGACCGACGTGGCCTTCGTTATCCCGCTGCTGTTCCTGTTCTCCAGGCTCGACGGTGTGCGGACCATGCTGGGCGATGGCGACACCGGCTGGCATATCCTGACCGGACAATGGATCCTGGCCAACCACCGCATCCCGCATGAGGACATCTTCTCCTTCACCATGCCCGGCCAGCCGTGGTTTGCCTGGGAATGGTTGTGGGACGTGACGTTCGCGTGGGTTCACGCGCATGGCGGCCTCGGGAGCGTGGTGGCGGTCAACATGGTCATCGTGTGCCTGACCTTCGCGCTGCTCTACCGGCTGGTGCTGCGGCGCTGCGGAAATCCGCTGGTCGCGGTGAGCTTGACCGCGCTGGCGGCGGCGGGCTCCTCCATTCACTGGCTGGCCCGGCCGCACCTGTTCACCGCCTTGTTCATGGTGATTTTTCTGGCGATCCTCGATCGCGTGCACGCAGGCCGCAAACGGCTGTTGTGGCTGCTTCCAGCAATCATGATCCTGTGGACCAACCTCCACGGCGGGTTCTTTATCGGCATTATTCTGGTGGGAACTTACGCCGGCGGCGAGCTGCTGGGCGCGCTTTTTGCAAATAGCCGCGCGGAAGGCATGACGGCCGCGAAAGCGTCCCTGCCCTATATCTATACGGTGGCCGGCTGCGCCCTGGCTACGCTGGTAAACCCGTACACCTATCACTTGCACCAGCACATCCTGAAGTACTTGAACGACCCGTTCCAGTCCACCTACATCATCGAGTTTCAAAGCACCAATTTCCGGATGGGCGGGGCCGGGAGCCTGGAACTAATGCTGGTTCTGGGTCTGGGCGCAATGGTGTGGTACGGCGTACGCAAGCAGTTTACGGAAGTGTTGACCATCGTGGGGTGGGGCCATCTGGCGCTGATTATCGTCCGCAATATGCCCATCTTTATGATCGCTGCGGCCCCGGTGGTAGCGCTTCCCCTGGTGGAGTGGCTGAAGGCGCTGAGCGGCGCGCCCATCGCGGGCTGGATGCGGAAAATCTTCGCGGCGCCGGAAACCATCGGCGAAGAGATCGCGCCGATGGAGCGGCCCTGGCGCACACACGCGATTCCGGCTGTGATCATTCTCCTGTTGGCTGTCGCTATGCAGGCGCCGAACCCCGGGAAAAAGCTGAAGCCGGAGTACGATCCGGAGCGGTATCCCTCCGGGGCTCTGGCACTGTTGCAGCAGCCTGGCCAGCGGATCTTCACGCATGACGAGTGGGGCGATTACCTGCTCTACAACCTGTGGCCCAAGGGCGTGAAGGTATTCGTGGATGGCCGCAGCGACTTTTACGGACCGGAATTCGGGCAGGCTTACATCGACGTTCTGAACGTCAAATACGGCTGGGAGCAGACGCTGGCACGCTACGGAGTCAACACGATTCTGATGCCGGTGAATTCGCCCCTTACCGGCGCCCTCAAGGAATCGCGCAACTGGCGGGTGGTGTACGACGACACCCGGGCCATCGTGTTCCGGAAGACGGGCGCGGGCGCCGAACAAGTTTCCACCAGCGGTATCGGTGGAGGGGAGCGCAGTCTTGCGATTGCGGCATCTCCAAACGTGCATCCGGAGGATCACGTATTACACAGCAAAGGAGCATTGAATTAAATGAAGAACCTCATGGTCCGTTTTTTGCGCGAGGAGCAAGGGCAAGATTTGATCGAGTACACCCTTCTGCTCGCGTTCGTTTGTCTGGCGGCCGCTGCGATTTTCATCCCGGAAGGGCAGAGTCTCGCGGCGATCTGGTGCGCAACCAGCGGAGTTACCTCGGAGGCCGCTTCGGCCGCCGTTGCCGCGCAAAGCTAGACGAGATGTACGGGGATTGGGCGGGCCAGTTATCGCTGGCCCGTTCGTCCCTTCGAGCGGGCTGGATGGCGATGCGGGGGGAAGACAAGCCAATGAAGAATCTATGTGTTCGTTTATTTCGCGAGGAGCAGGGGCAGGACCTGATCGAATATACCCTGCTGCTGGCGTTTGTTTGCCTGGCCGCGGCGGCTTTGTTCATCCCGACGGGCAGGACCATCGCCAGTATTTTTAGCATCACGAGCAAGAGTTTGTCGCAAGCGGCGTCGGCCGCGTCGAATTAAGTGGGGCCTCAGAGAGGGCAGAATGCAGCGGTCTAAAAGATCATTCTGGAAGGGCGAGGAAGGCCAGGACCTGGTGGAATACTCGCTGCTGCTCGCATTTGTATGTCTGGCGGGAGCAGCGCTCTATATCGGCATGGCTACCACCACGACCTCTCTATGGAGCATTGTGAACAGCCGTCTGGCGGCGGCTAACGAGACTAGTTAGGAGCGAATTCCGTGAAGCAAAGACTTATCACTGTCCTGATTTTCGCGCTGGTGGTCGCTGGGGCCGCAAGCGTTCTGATCTACCGCCTGGTCAATTCGCAAATGTCCGCGAATGCCAAACCCGGCAACCGGGTTCTGATGGCGGCGCGAAATCTGGAACGAGGGGATCTCATCAAGGACGGAGACATCAAGGTCGCCGATTGGGGTGGAACCGTTCCGCAAGGCGCCATCATGAAGCCGGAAGACGCGATCGGGCGCGGCGTCATCGAACCCATTTACTTGGGTGAACCTATCGTCGAGAGCCGCATCGCCCCCAGGGGTGCGGGAGCCGGGCTGGCGGCGATCATCCCGCCGGGAATGCGGGCGGTCGCGGTGCGCGTGAACGACGTGGCAGGCGTCGCGGGTTTCGTGACACCCGGAATGCGCGTCGATATTCTCCTGGCGGGAAATCCGCCCAGCGAGAGGTCCAACAACATCGGTACGCAAACCAAGACGCTGCTCCAGAATGTCGAGGTGCTCTCGGCCGGGCAGAATATTCAAAAGGACAACGAGGGGAAACCGGTCAGCGTTCCGATCGTCAATCTGCTGGTCACTCCCGAGCAAGCCGAAGTGATGAGCCTGGCGAGCAACGAGGCGCGTATCCAAATGATCCTCCGCAACCCCACAGATAAAGAAGACTCCAAGACCCGGGGTACCGCGGTCGAGTATTTATTCAACGGCGTCGACGGAATGCCCGGTCCGAAGACGGCTCCCAAACAGGTGGCCGTGAAGCGCGCAGCGCCGAAACCGCCGCCACCGCCTCCGGCAGCTAAACCCGAGCCGCCGAAAGTGTTACCCCCGGTTATTGTCGAAGTGATTCATGGCTCGAGGAGAGCAGACGCAAAGTTCGCGCCGGAGACGGACGGCAAAGCTTCGGAGGCGAAGCAATAATCAATGATCTTACGCACGAGTATTCTCCTGACGATTTCGGTGGCGGCCTTCGGCCAGGCTCCCGTTCAATCCCAAGCCACGGCTTCGAGAGACCTTGCGGTTACGGTCGGAAAGTCCGTGCTGGTCGATTCAGTCCCTAATATCGAGCGCGTCTCGGTGGCCAACGGGGATTTGGCGGAGGCGGTCGCCATTACGCCGCACGAAGTACTGGTTAACGGGAAGACCGCGGGTGAGACAAGTCTCATCGTCTGGCAGCAGGGCGGAAACCGGTTGTTTTTCGATCTCACCGTCCAGCGCAATGAAACGCGCGTGGACGCAGTACGGCGCGCGATCGCGCAGGAGCTTGGTAATGAGGACGTCACCATCGAACTCCAGGACAACACTGTGTTCGTGCGTGGAACGGTGAAAAACCTGACCAGCGCCAGTCGAGCCATTGAGATCGCCTCAACGCTTGGCAAACCAGTGAACCTGTTAAGAGTTGCGGTACCGGAGACGGATTCGCAGATCCTGCTGAAAGTGAAGTTCGCGGATGTGGACAGGTCCACTGCCGAGCAGTTGGGAATCAACTTTTTTAGCACCGGTGCCGGTAATACACCGGGCACAGTGAGCACCGGCCAATTCTCACCGCCGCGGGTAGAGGTACCAACCGGAGGAAGCACAACACTCACGCTGACCCAGGCACTGAACGTTTTTCTCTTCCGGCCGGATCTGAATATTGGCGCGACCATTGCGGCACTGCAGAGCAGGAATCTTCTCCAGATTCTGGCCGAACCGAACGTACTCGCCATTAACGGGCATAACGCCAGCTTCTTGGCGGGCGGAGAGTTTCCATATCCGACCCTTCAGGGCGGCGGCGCGGGATTGGGGGCCGTGACGATTGCGTTCCGCGAATTCGGCGTTCGCATCAATTTCACGCCGGTGATTACACCACGCGGAACGATCCGCCTTTCGGTGACGCCAGAAGTGAGTTCTCTCGATTACGCCAACGGCTTAGTGTTTCAAGGGTTCACGATTCCAGGCTTGAGCACGCGGCGGGTGCAAACTGAGATCGAGCTCGAGGAAGGCCAGACGTTCGCGATCGGCGGGTTGCTCGACAACCGCGACACCGAGACATTTAATCGCATCCCAGGATTGGGCGACATTCCGTTCTTCGGAAAACTCTTCCGATCGCGCCAAATCAATAGAAGTAATTCGGAATTACTGGTGATGGTGACGCCGGAAGTGGTCCGGCCCATACCGCGGGGGCAGGCGACTCCGGAGCTTAACCGGCCGGGCAAATTCCTTCCGCCAAATACCTCGAGTACTCCTCCGCAGACGCCCGGCCCGGAAGTAACGGGATCGGTTCCGCTCCGCTCGACTCCGGAACCAATTCCTGTCGAAGACCTGGTGAAGAGCATGACGGCCCCCGCTGCGGCGCCTCAGGCTGCGCAGCCGTTCGAATTCGTGCCGGTGACGATCGCTCCCCAGGGGCAGGCAGCGCCACAAAATCAAGCCCCCGCTGCGCCCGCGCCGGCTGCACCGGCGCCGAATCAGAATCCGCAGGCCAAATAGACGGAGCGAGTTGAATGTATCCCATCGCAGTTGCAGTAGTCGTGGAATCCGGGGAGATCAGGAAGGAACTGATGCTCGCGCTGGAGGCGCTTGCGATTCCTACAGTTCTCGACTTACCCGAAATTCCAACGGACTGGCCCAATTTCCTCGAGCGCCTCGATCGGGTCAGGCCGGATGTGGTTTTGCTGGATATCAAGCGGCTTGCCGAACCGTTGGATGAGGTAATCGCGCAGCTCCGATCGGCTTCCTCTCACCCCGCGGTATTCGCGTTACATACGGCCGCGGAGCCCGAGACGATCCTGAACGCGCTGCGGGCCGGTGCGAGCGAATTTCTATTTCCGCCCATCCAGAACCCGCTGAAAGCCGCCCTGGAACGGCTCGCGAAAAGCCAGGAGGGATCCCAGGAGAAGCTCGCGCGCGGAGGCAAGACCATCGGGTTCCTCTCAGTGAAAGGCGGGTGTGGCGCGAGCACCATCGCCTGCCACGTAGCGATGGAACTAGCTCGCGTTGTCAATGGGAAGGTCCTGCTGGCAGATTTGGACTTGCAGGCCGGGCTGGTTGGATTTCTGACCAAGGCCAAGTCCGAGTATTCGGTAGCGGACGCAGTGAACAATCTCCAGCGGCTGGATCAGAGCTACTGGCGGGCCCTGGTTTCGAACGGGATTCCAAACCTGGAAATCATCACAGCCCCATCCACTCCGACGAGTAAGCAACTGCCAGCCCTGCAATTGAAGCAAACGATCGGCTTCATGCGCACCCAGTATGACTGGACGGTTCTCGATCTAGGGCGGCAGGCGAACAATGCGACGCTGACCATGCTCGACAGGGTCGATGAGACCTATCTGGTAACGACGCATGAGATCCCGGCGCTGCACCAAGCCAAGAAGCTGATTCAAATTCTCTTGGAGTCAGGCTATGGCCGCTCGCAGCTCCGGTTGATTCTGAACCGCTTGCCGAAGCGCTCCGATATCACCTTGGAAGAGCTGGAAGCGATGCTGGGCCTTCCGATCTACATGACGCTCGCAAATGATTATCAGGCGCTGCAGGAAGCCTTTACGGAGGGACGTCTGCTGGACGGTTCCGCCCACCTGGGCCGCGATTTTGCCAGGCTCGCCGCCAAGATCGCCGGCGTCGAGGTCAAGAAAAAGAAATTTTCGTTGTTTGGGTAGAAGGGGAGATTTCCTATGTCCGCCAATACTTCGGTCGCGCTGCAAGAGCCAGGATGGGTGAACCGGCTATTCACCAACCAGGAGATCAGCCCGCAATACCAGGAGTTGAAGTTTATCCTGCATCGCAAGCTTTTGGACCGTATCAATCTGGAGTTGCTTTCGAGTGTTGCCAGCGAGCGTATCCGCAGCGAAGTACGAGGTGCGGTGGCTAAGTTGGTGGAAGAAGAGAAAACCCCCCTTAGCCTGGTGGAGAAGGACCGCATCATCGGGGAAGTGTTGGATGAAGTGTTCGGACTAGGGCCGCTGGAACCTCTGCTGGCGGATTCGACGATCTCGGACATACTGGTCACCACACCGAAGCTGGTTCACATTGAACGCGCCGGTAAGTTATATAAAACACCAGTTCAGTTCAAGGACAACGCGCATTTGATGCGCATCATTGAGAAAGTAGTTGCTCGCGTCGGCCGGCGCGTGGATGAATCGTCGCCTTTGGTGGATGCCCGCCTGCCCGACGGATCGCGTGTAAATGCCGCGATTCCGCCGGTTGCTGTGGATGGTCCGCTGCTGTCGATCCGCCGTTTCGGACGCGAGCGTCTGAAGGCCCAGGATCTGGTGCGCACTCTCACGGTGACCGATAATATGATGTTGCTTCTCGAGGCCTGCGTTCACTCGCGCCTGAATCTTCTGATTTCCGGCGGGACCGGCGCCGGGAAAACGACGCTGCTCAACGTGCTCTCCAACTTCATCCCGGAAGACGAGCGGATTGTCACCATCGAAGACGCGGCCGAATTGAAACTGCAGCAGGAACACGTGGCCCGCATGGAGACGCGGCCGCCCAATATCGAAGGCACGGGAGCGATAAGAATCCGCCAACTGGTCATCAACGCTCTCCGCATGCGCCCCGATCGCATCATCGTTGGCGAGGTGCGTGGCGAAGAGGCTTTGGATATGCTACAGGCCATGAATACGGGTCATGATGGCTCCATTACGACCATTCACGCGAATTCCGGACGCGACGCTCTGGCTCGCCTGGAAGTGATGGTGGGTATGGCCAATGCGAACATGGGCGTGCGGTCGATGCGGCAGCAGATCAGCTCGGCCATCGATGTCGTGGTGCAGATTGCCCGGTTCAGCGACGGAACCCGGCGCGTGATCGGCATTTCCGAATGCGTGGGGATGGAAGGCGAGCTGATCACCATGCAGGATATTTTTGTTTTCGAAAAGACCGGACTAGCCGAAGGCGGGCGGGTGACGGGAAGATTTCGCGCCACCGGCGTCCGCCCGAAATTCTACGAACAGCTTCGCATGTCCGGTATACAATTTCCCACTTCGATTTTCCAGACCGTGGTGGAGATTGGAAAGCCAGCCTAGTTATGAATCCCTGGTTTATCGGAATTATTTTCCTGATTCTGTTCGCGATCGTCTTGGTGGCGATCAGCCTGGGCCACCGTTTCGTCGAGACGCAGAGTAAAAAGCGGGTGGAAGCGATGCTGCACGCCGCCTCGGGTGAGACGGAGCAGAAGGCGGAGACATCGATCCTTAACGACTCTGCCAAGGAGGATCCAATCAAGGTCTTGCTGGCGGAGTCGCAGCTGCCGGAGAAGATTGCCGGTGTAATCCAGCAGGCGGGATTGTCCTGGACGGTGACGCACTTGGTGATTCTGATGCTCATCGGTGGGATCATCGGCGCCACGCTAGGCTGGGTGATTCAGCCACTTGGATTTCAGGTCCTGAGCGCTGTGGCCCTCGCTTTCGCGCTGGGCGGAGCGCCGTACTTCTATCTCAAACACCAGCGTACGAAACGCATGGCAGAGTTCGAGGCGCAATTGCCTGAAGCTCTGGATTTTCTTGCTCGTTCGATGCGCGCCGGGCATGCCTTCTCCATCAGCCTGGAAATGCTTGGATCGGAGTCCCCGGACCCTATCGGCCAGGAATTCCGCACGCTATTCAATGAGCAGAACCTGGGCGCCCCAATCGAGGTGGCTCTCGGAAACTTCGGGAAGCGCGTTCCTCTTCTGGATGTGCGCCTCTTCGTTTCAACCGTGCTGCTCCAAAGACAGACAGGCGGAAACCTGAGTGAGGTTCTGACGCGGCTGGGCTACATCATCCGCGAGCGCTTCCGGCTCCGGGGGCAAGTCCGCGCGGCCAGCGCTCATGGGCGCCTCACCAGTATTATTCTGAGCGTGCTCCCGTTATTCCTGGTGGCCGGACTTCTGGTGATCGCACCGGGGTATTTGCAAGATTTGGCAAAGGATCCGGATGGAAAATGGATGATCGCCGGTGCGATCGTAGGCCAGATCCTGGCCTACTTCATCATGCGGCGCATCATCGATATCAAGGTGTAATCATGGCGATTCTAATCACTGTCGGTCTTTTCTTGGTCCTCCTGGTGACGATCGTATATGCCGGATACCGGTTTTACGCGCGTCCAGGACAAGTCTATGAACAACTCGGCGGACAAGCATCCTTCCAGATGCCCGGACATGACCGGCTGAACGAATCGGAACCCGGATTGCTGGTCACGGTTATCGAACAGATCGGCGAGAAAATCCCGATCGATCCAGCGGATGCCACGGCTCTTCGCCGCGATCTGATCGCCGCCGGATATCGTTCGGATACCGCGCTCCCTACTTATATCGGGATCCGCGTACTGACATGCGCTGTGTTTGTCATACTGGCGCTCGTGTTCAGGCCCATGCTTACCTCCAATCCCGTTCTTTCTGTTGTGATTCCCGCCGGCGCCGGATTTCTGGGATATTTCGGTCCCTCCTTCGTGCTGGATTATCTGATTGGAGCCCGCCAGGAGCGCATCCGCTGGGGACTACCGGACGCTCTGGATCTTTTGGTTGTCTCCGTGGAAGCTGGACTGGGCTTGGATCAAGCCATCCAGCACGTGTCGCGCGAGTTGATTACCGTGCACCCGGATGTGAGCGACGAACTTGAGCTCGTGAATCTGGAGATTCGCGGCGGCCTGCGACGCATCGATGCACTTCGCAATCTGTCCGCGCGGACGGGCGAGCCGGAACTAAAGAAGCTCGTGGCGATCATGGTGCAAACCGACCGCTTCGGAACCAGCATCGCGGATTCCTTACGAACCCATTCAGATTTTATGAGAACCCGGCGCCGGCAGGAAGCGGAAGAACGCGCCAATAAAGTGGGCGTGAAGCTGGTCTTCCCCATTTTCTTTCTGATTCTGCCTTCCATGCTAGTCGTGGCCGCCGGCCCAGGTTTGCTGCAGATTTTCAAGTCTTTGATCCCCATGATGAAGAGCTTTCGAGGCGTGGGGGGGTAAGCTGTACGCTGTACATAGTAGGTGGTTGAACTCGAAGCTGGAATTTGAATGAAGGAGCATAATTGAAAAATGAGTCAAAACGTTATCGCCGCAATATTGTGGATCGCAGCCGCCCTTGTCCTGGTGCTTTATTTGATGCGCCGGAGCCGCCGGAAGCGGGCCCGGTAGGCAGAGCTCGCGCGTAGCCAACGCAAGGCTCTGGAACGAAAACGGCCATCCACATGCCCGATTCAGAAGAAATCCAAGGTCTCCAGAATCGCGACGGGGGATGGCCCTACCAGGGCCGTGGCGCGTCGTGGACCGAGCCAACTTGCTACGCCCTGCTGGCGCTGGCGGCGTCGGGTCTTGGACAATCTTCCTCAGCGCGCGCGGCAGCCCAGTGGCTGGCTCACCGGCAGCGCGCGGATGGAGGCTTGGCGCCTCGCGAATCGGTCACGGAGAGTACCTGGCTGACCGCGTTAGGTCTCTTGCTTCCACCAGAGGCCGCCGAAGGCCTGGATCGAAATCGGGCCGCTGCATGGGTGTTGGCACAGACCGGGCGCGAGTCCGGCTGGGTGTATAAACTCCGGCTGTTTCTGTCGGGCGTGAGCACGGATGTGTCCCTAAGCTTTGACGGCTGGCCCTGGTATCCGGGGGCCGCTGCCTGGACCACTCCCACGGCGCTTTCGCTCCTGGCTCTCGAGAAACTCGAGCGCCAGAACACGGATGCTGAGCTGAGCAAGCGAATCGCGCAAGGCCGAAGTTTTTTGCTCGCGCGCCGCTGCCGCGACGGAGGATGGAATCACGGGTCCACCAAGTCGCTGGGCTACGATTCCGATTCCTATCCGGAGACGACCGGTGTCGGATTGCTCGCGTTGCATGGGTGGACCGGCCCGGAGATTGCGCCCGCCGTGGCGCGGGCGGAAGAGCATTTGGCGGCCTGTGAATCCTATCAGGCGGCGAGCTGGCTTCGATTGGGCCTGTTAGCGCACGGCCGCCAGCCCCAGGCGCCGCCCTTGACGCGGCGCGGACAGACCATGGAGATCGCGCTGGGCACGCTTGCCGACGCAGCTCAGCAGGGCAGAAATTTGTTTCTGGATTGAACATGCAGGAATATCGTCACAGTCGCGCCCAGCCCACTCGCCGGCAATTTATGGCCGCCGCGGGGGCGACACTGGCTCTCTCGGGCTGTTCGCAGCCGCCCGCGAAGTGGGCGCCCGTATCCATCTACCGCGCCGCTGAATATTCCGAGAACTTGTACGATCTCATCCGCCGCCTGATCGCCGAACATAAACTGGATGTTCGCGGAAAGCGCGTGGTGCTGAAGCCCAATATGGTCGAGTTCGATGAGCGGACCGTGATCAACACCAACCCCAAACTGGTCCATGCCGCGCTCGAGGGCTTCCGGGCCGCGGGAGCCGCGGATGTTCGCATCGCGGAAGGTCCCGGCCACCGCCGTCTCACCTTGGATCTCGCGGATGCCGCGGGCTATTTCTCCACCATCCCCGGCTTTGAATCGGCGTTCACGGATTTGAACCTGGATGAACTGACGCTGGTCCAGATGGTGCGGCCGCAATCCAAACTCCGCTCTCTCTACCTTCCTAACACGATTCTGAACTGCGACCTGCTGGTTTCGCTTCCTAAGCTCAAGGTCCATCACTGGGCCGGAGCCACGCTGAGCATGAAGAACTTGTTTGGAGTGGTGCCCGGCGGCGTCTACGGCTGGCCCAAGAACGTGTTGCACTGGGCGGGGATCAATGAGACCATCGCCGATCTGCACACGCTCTTCCCGCGCGCTTTTTCGATTGTCGACGGGATCGTGGGAATGGAAGGTAACGGGCCGATTCAGGGGACGCCCCATCCCACGGGGGTCGTGGTCGCGGGCGCCGATCCGGTGGCCGTGGATGCCACCTGTTGCCGGATCATGGGGCTGGACCCCCAGCGGATCGGCTACTTGCAACTGGCCGCCGGGAGGGAGAGATTGACGGAGGATCTGGTCCCGCAAATCGGAGAACCTCTTCACAGCGTGGCTACCCGCTTCGCCGTGCTACCCGAGTTGGAACGATTGCGCCTGTCGGACGGAGAGAGTAAGTCATGATGACGATCCGCCCTCCCGAATTTCCCAAATCCATTCGCTGCGTGAGAGTTTTTCTGTTTAAGCGTAGCCCCTGACCATCGGGAACGCCGCTTCGTTGATGCCTTGAGGAGTTTTAGCTTAGAAAGTTTCGGAGGAATTTTCTTTGCGGGAAGTACCAGTTCAAATCGTATCGGCAGCGCACGCCGCCCCGCGGATGTCCCGGCGGATGGAGGTGTTGCTGACCCTCGCCATCGCGATCGCTTTGCTGATCCCCTGCGTCTGGCAGGAACACATCGAGGCAGGCGACCTGGCAAGCCACCTCTATAATGCGTGGCTCGCCGGGCAGATACAGAACGGCACGATTGCAGGCCTGACTGTGGCGCATCCGCTGACCAATGTCCTGTCGGACGGGATCATGGCGGCGCTCATCGGCCCGCTCGGACCAACCTGGACGGCGCGCCTGGTATGCGCGGCAGCCGTGGAGACATTCTTCTGGGGCGCATTTTTCTTCATCAGCGCCGCGAACCGGCGAAAGCCCTGGATTTTGGCGCCGAGCCTGGGCATGCTGACCTACGGCATGATTTTTCATTTCGGATTTCTGAATTTCTATATCTCCACCGGCTGTTCCCTGTGGATTCTAGCGTTGCTTTGGAACCCCAGCCGGCTTGCATTTCTGCAATCGATTCCGCTCGCGGTGCTCGCTTTGCTCGCCCACCCTCTTCCACTGGCCTGGGCAGTCTGTGTTCTGGCCTACGTCCAAGTAGCGCGGCGCCTCCGGACGGCAGGGGCACAGGTGCTTCTCCTGCTGGCAGCGCCGGCGGCATTGATTCTCATTCAGACAGTGCTCCTTACCAGGTTCGCGAGCGAGTGGTCCTTAAGCCAGGCGCTGCGGCTGGAAGGAGTGCTGGGAGCAACAGGCGCGCTGCAATTTTGCTTATATGGCTCAAAATACCTGTTGATCGCAGCGGGCATGCTACTCCTATGGTTCTACCTGTTTCTGGAGCGTGTGGATCGTGGGAAGCTGATCTCGGATCCGCTGGTGCATGTGTGGCTGTTGAACATCGCGGCGCTGGTGCTGATACCATCGTCCATCAAGTTTCCGCAGTATCAGTTCGGGCTGCTGTTCATTTCTGAGCGGATTTCCCTGTTCATTGCGATTTTGTTCTGCGCCGTTATTGGCGGAGGCAGTTATGGACGTGCCATGACGCGTCTCTCATCGCTGGTGGCGATCGTGTTTTTCACTTTTGTGTTCATCGACGTGAGCGCGGTTAATGCGGTGGATGCGGAGATTACCTCTCTGGTATCGGGACTCGCTCCTGGACAGAGAGTGGTCGCTTCACTCCAGGACTCGACCGGTCTAAACAGCCTCGTGCATGTGCTGGATTGGGCTTGCATCGGGCGATGTTTCGATTACGCCAACTATGAACCGGGCACCGGACAATTCAGGATCCGCGTTCTCCGGCGAAACCAGGTAGTGGCGCCGACCATAGCGATCGCGCAGGAAATCGAGTACGGCCACCACATCGTTGCACCCGACGAGGCTCCCTTGTATTCGATTTGCCCCGGGCCGGATTCAGAACATCGTCTGCGCCTTCAAAAAATGAAGGCCGGCGATGCTACCTGTGGGTTTACTCTGCCGACTACGTTTCAGCCTTTTGGCGCACCACCAACTGCTCCATGACGCCAACCGCTACAACTGAGTCCCGCCGGACGTTGGCTCGGTGGATGGGGCGCCTGGAAGCGGCGCTCGCCGAACTTGCCGGAAAGCGCCTCCTGCCGTTTTTTATCCTGCTGACAGGCCTGCTGCCCTCGGCCTGGCTGTTTTATGAACTTCGCGACACACCACAGCTCGGCTCGTCCGGCGATGATGTCATGTATATCGGAGCGGCCCGATCGCTGGCAGATCACGGAACCTACCGCGAATCCGCCTTTCCCGGTGATCCGTGGCAGACGAAATATCCTCCCGGCTATCCGTTGATGCTGGCAGCGATCCTCAAGTGGAATCCGGTCAATCTGCACTTCTGGATCATTGCGCACTCCTGGGTTTGGATGGCCGTCGCCTCGTTCGCGCTCGCCTGGGCCATGCGGCAGACCGGTCTCACCCGCGTGCAGGCTGCGTTTGTGGGCGCCCTCTGGGCGGCGAATCCCGGCGGCGCGAATGCGGCGATCTTCGCAATGGCCGACACCCCGTATTGCGCCGTGCTTTTTCTGGTTCTGGGGCTGGTACTTCGGCTCGATAAGGAAGCCGTCTGGAATACGGCGATGGTCGGGCTGGTGATGGGCACCGCATGCCTGATCCGGAGTACGGGCATCGTGGCCATAGCTGGCTTGGTCGTATGGCTGCTCTGGCGAAAAAGTTTCAGAACGGCAATGTGGTTCGGAGTTTCCGCGAGCATCTTCCCAGCAATCTGGATGCTCTGGTCCCATACGCACATGCCCCCAGATCACGGTCCGGTGGCCGAATACTATTTCAGTTACGGAGGGCGCTGGATTCAGACCGTGCGCCAGTCTGGAGTGGGATCCATCCTGCGCACAAATGTCGTGCGCGGTGTAAGCTCCCTTGGTATTTTGCTGGTCCCCTTCGAAAGCAGAGGACTTTTGGAAATCCTTTGGTACACCATCCTCCTGGCTCTGGGCTGCACCGCCCTTGTGGAGTGGGGCGGCGGAGCGATTACAGCGGTTGCGCTGGCGACGGCGGGCCTTCAGCTTTTCTGGAATTGGCCGCCGAACGTGCGTTTTTTCCTGCCTGTGGCTCCGGCGTTCCTGGGCGCAGGCGTAGCGATGCTCAGTTCACGTCCCGCGATTCTTCGGGTCTTCGTCATCGTCGCCGTGGCGGTCGCGGATATTTATGTCGTCGCAGACGGGCAGTCGAGATACGCCAGTCTGCGGGACGTCAGTAGGAGTTCAGCCTACGACTTTATCGAGAGGGAACTGCCTACGGATGCGGTGATTCTTGGGGACGAGCGGGTTTGGCTGTTCACAGGCCGGCGCGCCTTGGTAATGCCCGCGCCTATGGAGTACATGTATCTCAAACGGCTTGATTCAGAGATCGAGTTTTTCATGACATACAAGGACGTGGCACGCCAGTTTGGGGCGGGCTACATTCTCCTTGAACCGTGGGATGGGCATAACTGGAATGTTCCGATAGACCAAGCTAAACAATTCGCTGACGCAATGCGCTCCGATCCCGATCTAGAGCGAATATTCTCCCAAAACGGTGTGGAGCTCTTTCGGATCCGTACGAATAGCCCTGGATCGCCGTAGCGCATCGGCATAAGTAAGGAAGGAATCTGCCGGCCGGAAATTTGCCCGCTGGCTGGGGCGCGTTGGTTATCACATGACAAACGAACACATCCACCTGCCGCCTGAAGTTAAATCCCAACTTGAGCATCGGAATGACCGTCCTAACGTGGTAGGGGTGTTATTATCTATCAAAACAATGGAGGCGGTGAAAGCGAGCCCGAAGCTCTCGGCCTTGGCGGATCGCACGAGAAAGGTCTGCACCCGACTGATCCAGTCTCCCCAATTCGCCCCGGTTCTACTTGCAGCGATCCTCGTCTGGGAATTCGGCGACCTGCTTTTCGGGGCGAGTAAAAAACTCTTATGGTATGACGAGCTCCTTACATTTCATGTTTCAGGTCTTCAGCCATTTTCCGTTTTTTGGAGAGCACTCAAGGCCGGTGCGGACGGGATGCCTCTCGGCTACTACCTGCTCGTTCGGCTCGTGAGGATACTTCCTGGCGATCCGCTGGTCACGCTCCGGCTGCCTTCCATTGTTGGGTACCTGATGACATTGCTGGCGGTTTATTGGTTTGCGCGGAAAAGACTGCCGGCGTTTGCCGGTCTGGCGGCTGTGTTTTTGACAACGCTGTCTCCGTTCCGAGGGTATGCCATCGAGGCGCGATCTTACGCTTTGCTCGTCGGTTTTCTCGCGATAGCCGCTGTTCTCTGGCAGAGGATCGACGAGAAACGGTTCATGACACCGCTGTTCGCCCTGTTCCTCACCCTGGTCGTTGCTTTTCACTATCTCGCCGTGGTCGCACTTGCACCTTTCGGCATCGCTGAGCTTGTCTGGACCCTTCGGTCGCGGCGAATCCGCTGGAGAGTTTGGGCCACCTGTGTGTTGGCGACGGCTCCTTTTTTCATAAGTCTTCCCATCATTCAGCATTACAAGGACCTGTTCGGCAAGAACTTCTGGTCGCAATCGAGTTGGGGGATGCTCCTCTCGACCTATGGATTTTACGCGGGGCTTGACACCCCATGGGCTGTCTTCTTATTTACTCTCGTCCTAATCGCCTTCTTATGGTTAGTTGTTGACAACGGCCTCTTACCCATGTGGCAAACGACCAGGGAAGGATCACCCAATGAGAACAATTTCACCCCACCCGAGGTTGTTCTTTTCAGCGGCTTTCTGTGTTTCCCCGCGTTATTGATTGTGCTGACAAAACTTCTGCACTCCGGCTACACACCTCGATACGGATGGCCCGCAATCCTCGGCCTGGTTTGGGGATCAGTATATTTGGTTCGAACCATTTGGCTCAAGTCGTTTTCCATCTACCTTCTCGTAGCCTTAATGATTGCCTTCGCCTATCAAGGTGTTAGCGACGTCCGGAAACTATCCAAGGCGCGTTCGAGCACAATCGATGAACGTTGGATTAGTCTGGCGGAGCTCAGCCGCAGCGAACCGGGGATCCCGGTCGTAATTGGCAGTCCTATCGTATACCTGGAAGCCGCCGAATATGCGCCTCCGGAACTGCGCGATCGAATCGTTGACGTTGTCGATGAGTACACCGCGGCGCGCTTGGTACATGCAGATACCGCCGATAGAACGAATCGTCTCCTGTCCCAGTTCATTCCTTTGCACGTCGAAGATCGTGCGGCGTTTCAAGCTGCGCACCAGAAGTTCATATTGCGCTCAGACGGGAATTTCGATTGGTTCACTGAGTATGTTCTCGAGCAGAAATTCCACATGAGGCTCCTCTCAAGGGATACTTGGAGTTCACTTTACATCGCAGAACGATGAATGCGGAAAGGCTGCCCAGATGAGACAAGCACGAACACTTCTTGTGACTGGCTCCTGCGGATTAATCGGCTCGGAAGTAACGCGCTGGTTCGCCCGGCTGGGATTCTGCATCACAGGCATTGACAGCAACCATCGGGCCACCTTCTTCGGGCCCGAGGGCGACACAAGCTGGGTACGCGGGCAACTGCAATCCGAGATTCCGGACTACCGCCACGCGGCAATCGATATCCGCGATCGCGAAGCTGTCCTGAATCTCATGGAGGAACTGAAGCCGAACCTGATCATTCACACCGCAGCCCAGCCGTCGCACGATCGCGCCGCAGCGATCCCGTTCCTCGATTTCGAGGTAAACGCTCTGGGAACGCTTCACCTGCTCGAAGCAGCGCGCCGCTCTTGTCCCGAATCGCCTTTTATTCACATGTCGACGAACAAGGTGTACGGCGACCGGCCCAACTCACTGACGCTGACCGAACTCGAGACGCGCTGGGAATATGCGGACCCCAGCTTTGAGAACGGCATCGCCGAGGATTTTTCGATCGACCAGAGTAAGCACTCCATCTTCGGCGCATCCAAGGTTGCGGGCGACATTATGGTGCAGGAGTATGGCCGCTATTTCGGGATGCCCACCTGCTGCCTGCGCGGCGGATGCCTGACGGGCCCGAATCACGCCGGCGTTGAGTTGCACGGATTCCTCAGCTACTTATTAAAGTGCAACGTCGAGGGGCGCGAGTATAAGGTCTTCGGATACAAGGGTAAACAGGTTCGCGACAACATTCATTCCGAGGATGTGGCCAGCTTCATGTATGAGTTCTGGAAGTCCCCACGCGTCGCCGAGGTCTACAATCTTGGCGGTGGTAAATCCAATTCCTGCTCCATTCTCGAAGCGTTCCGCATGGCCGAGGACGCTACCGGTAAGAAGATGAATTGGCGCTACCTCGATGAAAATCGAATCGGCGACCACATCTGCTACTACAGCGATTTGCGGAAGATGAAGGCACACTACCCCGACTGGAGAATGGTCAAGACACTGCCGATGATTTTTGAGGAGATCGCGGCTAGCTGGAAACAACGCTTGCCGGCTGATGCTTAATGAAAATCCTCATTACTGGCGTATGCGGCTTCGTGGGAAGCGCGCTCGCTGAATGCCTGATCGAGCGGGTGGAAGGCATCCGCGTGGCGGGAATAGACAACCTGATTCGTCCGGGCGCCGAAACGAACCGAATGCGGATGGAAAGGCTAGGCGTCGAATTCATTCACGGGGACCTGAGATCCGCCAGCGACATCGCCGGTCTGCCTCCCTGCGATTGGGTGATCGACGCGGCCGCCAATCCCAGCGTATTAGCCGGCCTTTCCGGCGCTGGAAGCAGCCGCCGGCTCTTCGAGCACAACTTGGCCGCATTCGGCAACGTACTCGAATACTGCAAGGAGTATAAAGCCGGGCTGCTACTGCTTAGCAGCAGCCGCGTCTACTCTATTCCTGCGCTCGCCGCCATCCCGCTGCGCGTACAAGACCAGACCTTCGCGTTAGACTCAGCAGCTCCGCTGCCCCGGGGGCTAACGGTGAACGGCATCGGCGTGGATTTTTCCACCACCGCGCCAGTTTCTCTGTATGGAGCCACGAAGCTGGTCTCGGAAACCATGGCTTTGGAATATGGCGCAGCGTTTGATTTCCCGGTATGGATCACACGTTGCGGCGTGCTCGCCGGCGCAGGACAGTTCGGCACCGCTTCCCAGGGTATTTTCGCCTTTTGGGTGAACGCGCATCTGCGGCACCGTCCGCTCCGCTACATCGGGTTCAACGGTACCGGCTGCCAGGCGCGGGACGCATTTCACCCTCGCGATCTCGCGGCCCTGATGATCGAGCAAATGCGCACGGTCCGCGCGGATGGACAACGCATATATACTGCCGGAGGCGGTCCCGCCAACACCATGTCGCTCGCGCAACTCACAGCCTGGTGCGACGAAAACTTTGGGCGTCATGTTCCGGCCGTCGATCCCGAACCACGCATGTATGACATCCCGTGGATGGTGATGGACAACACCCAGGCTGCCGCCGATTTCGGCTGGCAACTCGAGATTCCGCTTCCCGCGATTCTCGACGAGATCGCCCAGCATGCCAGGCGCAATCCGGACTGGCTGGAAGTGAGCCACGCATGAATCCGCCGCCGCCCGGCGCCCGCGAACCGCTGCGGTTGCTCTCGGTGGTGATTCCCGCCCGGAACGAAGAAGGCTGCATCGCCGCCACGGTTGAGCACCTCCATGTCGAACTGCGTTTGCAGCAGATTGCTCATGAAATCGTGGTCGTGGACGATGGCAGCACGGACTCCACCTGGAGCCTGCTCCAGGAGATCCGCACCCGCATCCCCGAATGCAGGCCGGTACAAAATCCCGGCGACCACGGCTTCGGCCTCGCCATTACGTACGGCTTCAACCACGTGACCGGAGATGCCGTAGTGGTCATGATGGCGGATGAATCCGACGACTGCCGCGATGTCGTCCGCTACTGGCAGATTCTGGGCCAGGGTTGGGACGCCGTCTTCGGATCCCGCTTTGTGCGCGGAGGCGGCGTGATCGACTATCCCCGCCACAAACTCCTGCTGAACCGCATGGCGAACCTGTTCCTGCGCCTGCTGTTCGGCGTCAAGCTTAACGACTTCACGAACGCCTTCAAGGCTTATCGCAGAACCGTGATCGAGGGTTGCCGTCCGTTCCTTTCGCCGCACTTCAATCTCACAGTGGAACTGCCGTTGAAAACCATCGTGCGGGGATATTCCTGGACGGTGATTCCCATCACGTGGCGTAACCGGCGCGCCGGCGAGTCGAAACTCAAGATCAAGGAGATGGGCAGCCGCTACCTGTTTATCGCCCTCTATTGCTGGCTGGAGAAATACTTTAGCCGCGGCGACTACCGCGCCAAATGATGCTAGTTGAGAAAGACCTGACACAAAACATTCCATTCCGCGAAGCGCTTCACCGCAGGAAAACCTCGGCGGCCATTGCCGTGGCTTTTCTGGGTCTTCTAGGATTGGGTTTCAACATTTGGTTTGCGGTGCTCAACCGGGCCGGCTGGGGTATCGATTTCAGCCAGTTTTACGCCGCCAGCCGCCTCGCCGGTACCGGTCACCTCTACGATTGGGACGCCTTGCTGAAAGCCGAGCGCGGGAGTGGTTTTGAGGTGCCCACTGGCCGTCTTCCAGTGGTGCTCTATGGACACAGGGTTCTCAGCAGTCTCCCGTACACCGAGGCGCAATACGTCTGGCTGGCCGGCAGTCTCGCGGCCCTCATCGTGTTCGCTCTGATTTGGCCCGGCACCCAGCGACTGCCGATGATGCTGGCTCTGGCATGGTCGATGCCCATCACCCTGGTGCTTCTTTACGGCCAAGATGTCCCGTTTTGGTTGATGTTCTTCGCCGCCGGCCTGCTGTTGATGGAAAAGAAGAGACCCTGGATCGCGGGTATCGCGTTCTCACTGTGCATCTGCAAGTTTCACCTCGCGTTGGGGATCCCGGTTCTATTGGTGGCTCAGAAACGCTGGAAAACACTCATTGGCGGAGCCATGGCATTTTCGGCACTGATCGCGGCTTGCTATGCGATCGAAGGACCGGGATGGCTCCTTGCATATATGAAGATGTCGCAATTGCCGCAATTTTCGCCGGCGGCCGCGCGGATGCCAAACCTCCACGGCCTGGCTTCGTGGCTCCCGTGGCCGACGACAGCCGAGATTGCCGGCGTCGTCGCTATTATCCTGCTACTTTGGGCGGCTTGCCGCGGCGGTCTCGATCTTGGGACGGCGGGCGCAGCTACTGCCGCGTGTGGTCTCCTTCTCGGGCACCATTCCTATGCCGGTGATTGCGCGCTGCTGATTCCGCTAGCGGTCCTGACCATCCAGCGGCACGCCTTGCCGCACTGGCTCAAAGTGTGGGCCGTTCTGCTGCTCTCGCCCGTGCCTGTTCTTCTGCTGGTTTCGCGAAGATCGTTCTTTGGTCAAGCGTTGATTGCAGGATTCGTCGTCGCCGCGATCGTTTTCGCGAAGGCCAAGCCGTCTCTAGCGGACCAACAGGAGCATGGCCATGTTCCAGGTCACTAGCGCCGCGAAGAAATAGTTAATAAGCTGGATCACGCGAAACCGCTGCCGCCAGACGCAAAACGCGCCTAGCGCCACGGCGATAAGTTTCGCCCCTAACAAACCCATTACGGGCCCCAGATGCATCAGATAGCGGATGAATGGACTGGCTTCGGCACAGTGCAGTCTTAAACCCAGCCAGGTTGTCAGGACGTCCATCAACTGGAGGAACAGGAAGACCTCCAGGCTCAGTGAAAAGTCTCGCCGGATAACCGAAACATTCGAATTCACAGGCACACCCATCAGATCGGCTCGCGGTTGCTACAGCATTAGTGCTCGCCGATCGCGATTTCTCTCTTAAGTCATCTCGGCGCCCAGATCAACGCGGCCGCGAGGAAAGCCAGCGTGCCGCCGGCGATCACTACTCCATGAGGCAATCGAAGTGCCATCTCGCTCCCGACATCCAGCGCGGGATTATCCCGATAAGGCGCGCGGCCGTGGCGCAGGCTCAACAATAAGAGCCACATATTCACGAAGGTTCTGCGCATACGTCCTTTAGATGCAGCCAGTACCAGGGCGGCCACTCCGCCAATCACTGCTGTGAGAAAAAGGATGCCCAGCCAATTGAATGGTCCGACGGCTGCCCCTACGGCCGCCATGAGCTTAACGTCTCCCGCCCCCATCCCGCGTAAAAGATACAGAACGAAGTAAATAGCGAACGCAAGCGCCAGCCCCTTCAGCGAATACCATAGACCCACCACTTCAAACAGGAAGGTATTTAACGCGACGGCTAATATCACTCCGGCAAGGCTAAGCCAGTTCGGGATGCGATGTTTGCGAATATCGAAGAAAGAGGCCACCACAACCAGCAAAAGCAGCAGGATGCGGATGGCCAAGGGAGGCAGGCTCATGATTTTCCAGGCTTGGAATTACCCCGCTCATTGTCGCCCGCATTCAACAGGCGATACAGAGGCCGGTTGGCGGGAAGATGAGTCTCGACATAATCCACGCCCGGCCCGGTGATGACGTAGTCGCTGCTTTCATCCTGACGGACGCAGTTTTGCTCCTTCAGGTACCACAGGGTGAACATCAGATGTTCGCGCGCGCAGGACATCATGGATTCAAGCTCCAGGATGGAGATCCCCGGGTTATCCGTGTCGCTGCGCCGCCGCTTGTAGAGCAGGCAGAGAATACCCATACGGCGATTGCTTTCGCCGTCCATTCCGATGGAAAAGTCCTTGGTCTCAAATAAGCTGATCGGATGAACCTTGCCCTCCTGGTAGAGGGCATCATAGGACTCCCGCCGGGCCGGGTCAGCAAGCGTCTCGTAGGCGCTCGTGAGAGCTACAAAGCGGTTCTCATCGCCGGTTTCGGGATTGTCCGGATGATAGCGGGTAGCCAGCATCTTATAGACGCGCTGAATGGTCTCCAGCTCGGCGTTCGGGCTGATCTGGAGCAACTCATAATAGTCAATGAAGTCGGGATCTGAAGGCACTTTTGTTCATGAGTATAGCGCTTACGGTCCGCTTTTTGCCTCGGCTGGATTCGCGACCGCTTGGCTCTAGCGCTTATCCGCCAGTGCGAACACGTAAATCGCGTTGTAGCCCTTGATCACCTTGAGGTCCGGCGTCATCGCGGTCAGGGTGCCCGTCAGCGCGCCGTCTCCGGTCATCACCGCGACGTACTGCTTGCCGTTCACTGCGTAGGTAATCGTGCTCACCGAAACCGATCCGCCCAGAATCGTGTCCCACAACACTTTTCCGGACTCGGAGTCGAGCGCCATGAACCGGCGATTCAAATCGCCCCAAAACACCACGTCGCCGGCGGTCGCCACCACCGATCCGTTGGTCAGCGCGTGGCCCAGATAGAACGGCTGGATCTCGCCGGTCGACATGTTGATCTTCGCGACGCCCGCCATTTTATTCGGTCCATTGGTCATCCCGGATTTCGGACCGGACACAGGAGTCCGCCCCCGGCTCACACCCATGTCCAGGCAGTTGTCGTTATACGGCACATACAGCGAGTTGGTCTTCGGGCTGTAAGCAGTCGGCCAGTAGCTCCTGGTGTTGTAGAAACAGATGGTGTGGTTCTTTTCGCCCTTGTCCTTGAACACCAGGTCCCAGTTGATTTCGGTTTTCCCGGTCTTCACGTCGATGTTCTTGATCAGGAAATTCGGCGTGTCGTAAGGAAACGGCGTCGCCCATAGAAACTTTCCGTCGTTCCGGTCCATCGCGAAAACACCCCCGCCTTCGCCGACCATCACGGCGATGTCGTGCTGCTGACCCTTGGGGATGTCGGGATTCGCCCACTTCACGAATTTGGGATCGGGGCTCACCGCCGTTCGGATCAGCGTGCGTTCGTGAGTGTAGTCTTCATCCCAGTCGTCGCCGGGCAGATGCTGGTAATACCATTTGAGCTTGCCGGTTTCAGGATCGAGCGCGACGGTTGAATTGCTATAGAGATCCGACGGCGCGATACGCGGGATCGCATCGATATTTCCGGCGTGCCGGTCCAGGCGTGTGTTGGGCGTCGGATTCGCGATGCCCCAGTAGACCACCTTGCGGACCGGATCGTACGTTCCTGGCAAGCCCCAGGTAGACGCGGTTCGCTTGTCTGCCGGCGCGCCGCCCCAGGTGTCGGGATTCACGTCAGTGGCTCCCTGGGCTGTATAAAATTTCCACAGTTCCTTGCCGGTCTCCGCATCGTGCGCCGCGATGTAGCAACTGGACTGCAATCCGCCGCTGCATGCGCCCCCGGAAATAAACTTGCCATCCACGGCGATGGAGCCGGACGAATGCCCTCGTGTATCCGGCACTTTCCATTTCGCGACACCCGTGCGCGCGTCGATCCCGACGATGAAGTTGTCGGGCGCCATGTAGAGAATGACGTCTCCATAAATGGAGATGGCCTTGGATCGTCCGGATGCTCCCCGGGCATCGTCGGGACGGTGCTTGTACTCCCAGATCACTTCGCCATTGGTGGCGTCCAGCGCCAGGACGGAGGCGGGAGGCGCGATCACGTACATCACACCGTCGTGCACCAGGGGAATGCTCTCCATCGTGCCATTCGCCAGGCCCCGGGTCCACGCGAGGCCCAACTGGTTCACGTTCTGCCTGTTGATCTGGTTGAGCGGGCTGTAACGCTGCGCATCGTAGGTGCGGCTGAACATCAGCCAGTCGTTGGGACTCGGGTTGGTGAGCATTTCCTGCGTGACAGGTTTATAGTTCTGGACTTGTGCCCGAGCCGCGGGAGTCACCATTCCCGTGCCCACCGTGACGACGAATGCAATCGAAAGTAATTGTCTGGTCATGTCGCCCTCCTCATGTCTACTGGAAACGCCCACCGACAGCGTAGTTTACCGCACTCGATCGCCACCACGCCGGGTGGATTTGCTTAGGCGGCATCGGGTGAACCCCTAATGGACAGGCGTCCGGAATGGCCTTTAGACTGGGGATACCTGGTTTTCCGGGTGCTTATGCAACGCTGCAAACAGTGCGAATCCCCGGTAGCCAAGGGCGACGTCAACTGCATCAACTGTGGAGATCTGGTAAACAGCCCGGTGGAATCCAAGCCCAACTTCCGCCAGCACTTTGGCAAGATCGTCACGGGCCTGTTCATACTCTCGGCCGCGCTGACAGTCGTAGCGCTGTTCACGAACTACGTGGGATCGTTTATAACCCTTCTGGCGACCACCATCGTGCTTCTGATGGTCAAGAAATCGGCTGACGAGATGTCGTCGTCGCAACAGTAAGAGTAGCCGGGCCCACCCCTCCCAGCCTGAATCCGAATCCGCATCCGAATCCGGCGCGGAACTCTCAGGAAACGCGCTGTTCCACAACAGTCTCACCGGTATCGGGAACACCCCGCCTTGGCCCCTGCGGTTTTGCGTTATACATCCTGCGGTCAGCCTCGGCCAGCAGGACTTCGGCATCCGACCCGTCCAGGGGATAAATGGCCGCACCGACGCTCATCGAAATGCACTGCTCGCTGCATACGTTCCAGCCGGCAGCGTGCGCTACACCCTGCAGACGCTCGACATAGGACCAGCGGAGGTCTTCCCGCAGGCCTGGGACTACAATGACAAACTCGTCGCCTCCCATGCGCGCAACGTAATCGGATTTCCGGCACACATCCTGCAATCCTTTGGCGACTGCTTGCAGGACTTCGTTCCCCTTCATATGGCCAAACCGGTCGTTGACCTGCTTAAACCCGTTCAAGTCGCAGACCAGAACTCCGATGGTGGCGTTATCGCGCTGAGCTCGCGAAAGCTCGCGATGCAAGTGCAGTTCGAGCGAGCGTGCGTTCGGTACGCCGGTGAGGTGGTCCGTCACGGCCATCTTTTCCGTGTCGTGGTAGCGCAGCGCACTTTCGATGGCCGGGGCCACCTGCTGACTGACGGCTTCCAGCAACCGCAGATGATCGCGATTAAAGGCGTGGCGGTCGGGATGATAGAGTGTTAGGACACCTGCCATGCCCTTCGGACCGGTCAGCGGCACTGCCAGCGCGGACTGGAGTTTATACACCACCACCGAATCGCTGTTGAAGCCAAATTCCATGCACGGATCGCCGTTCAGGATCGAAGTGCCGTGCTGAACCACGCGGCCCGAGAGTCCCTTGGCGATGGGGAACGCGTCCCGCCCAAACATGTAACTGCTGTCACCCACGATCTCGATGGGCTCCAGCGAATTTCCGCGGCTGACGTAGATCGCAAGCGTATCGTGCTCGATCATCTGCTTCACGGCGCCCTGGATCGCGGAGGTCACCTCGCTGGCGCCCAGCGAATGCGTCAATGCGTTGGCCAACGTCTGAAGCAGCTGAGTTTCCTGCCGCGCCGATACAATCGGGTCCAGGATCGAGTGCGCGCCAGCCTTGGAGTCGGCATTCAAGGTAGCGGCCAGTTTTCCAAGATCCTCTCGCGGCGTTCCGGCTCCGTCGGACGGGGCGTGATTCGTCACTTCGCCCCACGCTCTGCGTTCCAGTTCCGCATAGCGGCGTTGCAGAACGGAAACCACCATCGGATCATAACTTCGTCCTTCTTCTTTGGAAACCCTAGCCATCGCCATATCGATGGGCAGAGCACCGCGGTAGGGCCGGTCCGATGCCAGAGCGTCCAGGCAGTCCACCGCGGAAAGGATCCGCGAGCCGATGGGGATCTGGTCCCCTTTAATGCCTCGCGGATACCCGGTGCCATCCCATTTTTCATGGTGAGTGGCGACGATTTGCAGCACCGGCTCGGGGAAGTTCATCCGCGAGAGCATCTCCGCGCCGCTTACCGGGTGGGTCTTCATCTTTTCCCACTCTTCCGGCGATAGCGGACCGGGCTTGAGCAGAATGTGGTCTGGAATCGCAAGCTTGCCGATATCGTGCAGCAAGGCCGCTACATTCAGATGCTCCAGTTGTTCCTCGCTTAGTTTTAACTCTTCTCCCACCGCCCGGACATAGAACTGGACCCGCCGCAGGTGCATATGCGTTGTGTGGTCCCGCCCGTCGATGGCTACGGCGAGGGTTTCCAGCGTTCTCTGGTGCAGTGCGGCCAATTTTTCAAGGCTTCGCTTTTGCAATTCGGCCAGTTCTTCCCGGTGTTTCTCCTTGGTGTCGAACCAGGCGCGAAACGCGGCGTCCAGCGCGAACAGAATGGGCAGCGCCACCAAGCCCGCGTTCATCCCGTTTAGAGTGGCGGTGTTGCGGACCAGGGATGCCAGGTACGCCAGTCCCACAAACCACGGCAGCAACGGGCGGAATTCCTGACGGAGCACCTCGATGATGGAGAAGGGGCCTTCCTTGACCAGGGCCCGAGTCAAATTCAAGTTCACCAGCAGGACCACGGAACTGGCGACCAATGGCGCGGGAAACAGAGCGTTGTACTTCAGGGCCACCAGGGCATCGTGGATCGTTTTGGCGGCGGCGATACCGACATTCGCGCTCGCGAATGAAAGAATCACACCCGAGACCCGCGGCCGAGTGCCTCCATTATCACGAATTTGCCCCAGGGCCGAAACTACGAAGGCGATGAAGATCAGCTCCGGGAGACTCAGGTCCTGGATGGCCAACAACATCACCAGGAAACTCACGGGAATCGTATTGCGATGCGTGCTGCGCAATCCCACGGCGGCGATGGCCCCGCATACCAGGTAATACAGAAAATCTTGGTGCGGGTTTATGCCGGCTCGGGCAAAGCTCACCACGCATATTGCGGCACCTGCCAGACAGTAGACTACCGTCAACGCGGATCGGTGGCTGTAAGAAAGTTTCACTTGGGATCCGATTCGTGCACGTAGTACTCCATCGTGAGCGACTGCAGGCAGCCTTCGAGGCTCTTTGAAAGTAAGGACATAGAATGACCGGAGCCGCCTCCCCCAGCGAGAAAAACGAGAGCGTGCGACACTTCGTCGCGCAGGACTCGGCCAGAATGTCTCAAACGCGGCACGCGGGCGCGAGTTCGAAGGGTGCTCGAAGAAAGCATGATGCGATACAGTGGTCGAGAACAGAATCGACATGGTTGTTGACAAACTTCACGTACTAAGCAGGATCACGGAGTCCGGCCTAGTGGCAATTGTCCGTACGGACGACTCCAGCCAGGCCGCCCGCATCGTCGAAGCCTGTGCCCAGGGCGGTGCTAGCGCCATCGAAATCACCTTCACCGTGCCGGCCGCTGCGGGAATTATCGAAGATCTTGCGAAGCGCTATCCGGCGGACCAGATCGCATTGGGGGCAGGAACCGTACTCGATCCGGAAACGGCTCGGATCGCGATTCTGGCGGGTGCGCGTTTCGTGGTGAGCCCCTCGCTGAACACCGCCACGGCGCGGTTGTGCAATCGGTATCAGACCCCGTACTTGCCGGGCGCGGGTACTATTCGCGAGATCGTGGAAGCGATGGAAACCGGAGCCAACATCATCAAAATCTTTCCGGGCGAGACGCTGGGACCCGCGTTCGTAAAGGCGGCCAAAGCTCCCCTCCCGCAAGCTTCGCTCATGCCTACTGGCGGCGTGAGCATCGACAATGCCGCGGAATGGATCCGGGCCGGCAGCGTGGCTCTGGGCGTCGGGGGGAGCCTCACGGCGGGTGCCAAGACCGGCGATTTCAAATCCATCACGGATTTGACGCGGCGCTTTATTGCTACGATCGCCGATGCCCGGAGCAAGTCGATCCGATGAGGGTCGTCGCCTTCGGCGAGATTATGCTGCGGCTCGCTCCGCCGGGCTTCGAGCGATTTCTTCAGAGTCCCCAATTCGCGGCCACCTTCGGCGGGGCCGAGGCCAACGTAGCGGTGGCGTTATCGGCGTTCGGAGTGCCTGCCGCGTTCGTTACGGTCCTGCCCGCCAACGCGATTGCGGATGCAGCCCTGGCCGAGTTGCGGCGCTTCGGCGTCGACACGTCACAGATCATTCGCGCGAATGGACGGTTGGGCGTGTACTATCTCGAAGCGGGCGCCAACCAACGCCCCTCCAGGATCGTCTATGATCGCGACCACAGCGCGATGGCGCTCGCCAAGCCTGGCGACGTTTCCTGGCAGGCTGTATTCGAAGGCGCCAGCTGGTTTCACATCAGCGGAATTACGCCGGCGCTGAGTTCTTCGGCTGCGGATCTGGCTCTGGAATCGGCGCGCACGGCGCACGATGCGGGACTCACCGTTTCTTGCGACCTCAACTACCGCAAGAATCTCTGGAAGTGGGGCAAGGCGGCGCGGGAGGTGATGCCCGGATTAGTGAAACTCAGCGATTTCTTAATCGCCAACGAAGAAGATGTCCAAGTAGCGCTCGGCTTGGAAACGGAAGTGGACGTCCAATCCGGAAAGCTCGATCGCGGGCAATACGAAAAGCTCGCGGGGCGTGTGCTATCGGCATATCCCAATCTGCGGGCGATTGCGATCACGCTTCGCGAATCTGTGAGCGCATCCCACAATGGCTGGTCGGCTTGCTTGCACGACGGCCAGCAGTTCTTGACCAGCCGGCGTTATGAAATTACCAACATTGTCGACCGCGTCGGTGCGGGCGATTGTTTCGCGGCCGGATTGATTTACGGCATGCTTACGGGGCTCGCGAGCCAGGAGACGCTCGAGTTCGCGGTGGCGGCGAGTTGCCTGAAGCATTCGATTCCCGGGGACTTCAGCCGGGTGAGCGTGGCCGAGGCGAACGCGCTCCTGAAAGAAGGCGGATCGGGCCGCGTGCAGCGCTAGTCTTCTATGCGATATGTGCGCCGGTGGTGCCCACGTACACCGTGTAGAGCGACTGGCTCGCACACATGAATAGCCGGTTGCGCTTGGTGCCGCCGAAACACACGTTCGCGCAGTTCTCAGGCAAACGGATCAGTCCGATAGGCTCGCCGCTGGGCGCGACGATCTGAACTCCGGGAGGCGCGCCCGCCCACAGATTTCCGTCGACATCGCAACGCATGCCGTCCGCCGCTCCGTTTGAAAATTGGACGAACCGTTTTCCGTTCTTGAGCTTATTGCCGTCCAGATCGAATACTTTGGTCTCGCGGCCGGTGCCGGTGTCGGCGATGTAGACCTTCTTATAGTCCGGCGAGAAGCAGATGCCGTTGGGCTGGTCGAGCTCGTCGGTGATTTTCTCCATCTGCGCCGTCTTGGGATCTACCCTATAGACCGCTGGCTTGAGCTCGGGCGTGGCCTGGAACCCCTCGTAAAATCCTTGGATGCCGTAAGTGGGATCCGTGAACCAGATGCCGCCATCCGGATGCACCACAATGTCATTCGGCGAGTTGAGCCGCTTTCCTCCGAATTTATCGGCGATCACGGTGGCGGTTCCGTTGTATTCGTAGCGCGCTACGCGGCGGTTTCCGTGCTCGCAGGCCAGCTGCCGGCCTTCGAAATCGAAGGTGTTGCCGTTGCTGTACCCGGAAGGATTGCGGAACATCGTGACGCGCCCGTCCTCTTCTGTCCAGCGCATCTGGACGTTATTGGGAATATCGCTCCACACCAGGAAGCGGCCGACTCCGTTCCAGGCCGGACCCTCGGACCATAACGTGCCCGTATAAACCCGCTTGATCGTCGTGTTGCCGACTACATACTTCCGGAACCGATTGTCCATGGCGATCACATCGGGGTCGGGATAACGTATGGGCGTTTGCCCGGACCAATCGCGCGGCGCGGAGGGTCCAGCAGGCGGCTGTTGCCCGCGTAGTTGAAGAGCTGCCGCAGTGCCCAGCGCGGCGGTAAGGAAAGTTCGGCGGTCGCATGTCGTCATAGCGTCAGAGATTATATCAGGTAAGCCTTTTGTTATCTGCGGTCACTGACCGTCCTGGGCAGTCAGTGACTCCCACTTGACCCCTGTGGGGATCGGATCTCAGTTCCTTCATGTTACGGTGAAGCTCGACTTTCGCGTCTCGCCCATGCCTATCACCCTATTCGCTTCCAGAAGATTTCGCTCATTCTTCGCCGCGCTATTCTTTTGCGTTCCGCTTGCGCAGGCTGCCGTCACGGGACGCATTGCGGGCGCCGTAAAGGATGCCAGCGGCGGAGCGATTCCCGGCGCCACGATAACCGCCACCAATACCGAACAGAACACCCAGACCAAGACAACTACGGATGCCAAGGGCGACTACGCGTTCCCCAGCCTGCCGGTCGGGAACTATGAGGTGCAATGCGAATCCAAGGGTTTCCGCGCCGAGAAGCGGATTGGTCTGGTCATCGATGCAAACGCCGCCATTCAACTGGACATGACCCTCGAATTGGCCCAACGGACCGAGGAAGTGACCGTTTCGGAGACCACCGAGCAGGTGCATGTCGAGACCGTGAGCACCCAATTGGGCGACGTCGTGACGGGCAAACAGATGACCACCGTGGCGCTGAACGGCCGCAGTTTCACCGACCTGCTCGCTCTTCAACCGGGCATAGTGCCAACGACCACGCAAGAACCTGAGTCCATCGTCATGGCGGGAGCCTCGGTGGCGATTCAGCCATCCGGCACGCTGAATCCCGGCAACCAGTCGATTAGCGGGCAGCGTGAGGATTCCAACGGATTCCTGGTCAATGGAGGCGATGTCAAGGAACTGATGAACGGCGGCACGTCAGTGGTCCCGAATCTGGATTCGATCGCCGAGTTCCGCATTCTCACCAACAACTTCGATGCCGAGTATGGCAATTACGCCGGTGGTGTCATCAATGTGATCACGAAGTCCGGATCGAATCAGCTTCACGGAAGCGGATTTGAGTTTCTAAGAAACACCGCGCTCGACGCGCGCAACTTCTTTTCGCCTGAGCGCAGCTTCTACCGGCAGAATCAGTTTGGCGGGACCGTTGGTGGTCCCATCAAGCAGAACAAAATTTTCTTCTTCGGCGACTACCAGGGGACGAGGCAAAGCCAGGGAATCGACAC
>DASYSG010000011.1:0-31732 GCA_036003585.1 Bryobacteraceae bacterium
AGGGTCTCCGTAAACTGGGACCACCTCCACGGATTGCACTTCGGCGGGGCTATAGCGTGCTTCGCCGTCTTGCGAAGCGCGATAAACCTTGATCAGTTGAGCGAATCCGCTGATGCGATCCTCTAGCGTATTCACAACGGCGGAGCGATACGGTGCAAAGCCGTCCGTAGTGATTTGGAACTTCTGTTTGCTGGTCGAATGGGCGGGAGACCCGATCAGGGGGAATATCAGCCATCGTGATTACCGCGTGCGCTTCGTCGATCAGGTTGCGAAGCGTTTTCATGTCGCGTTCGCGGTCCGGGGCTGGCATACTTCCAGCGTAACGCGATTCGCTAAACTGGCAAGCGGTTGCTAAAAACCCATCAACGCAGATTTAGGACACTACCAGTTTGCGTGGGTAATTTGCTTGGGTAATTTGCCTGCTAAGAAAGGTGGGATCGGCGTTTGAGTCAGTGCCAGGTCAGCCCGAACAACATCTTCACTTGGTTTTGCTGAGAAGAGTAGAACGCCCCATAGGAGCCTCCCTGAGTCAGGGACGGCTTGTTCCAATGGGTGTATCGCACTTCAGGCGAGATTCGAGCGCGCGACAATTTGACATCGAACCCGGCTACCGCCACCAGGCCGTGAGTCGTATCGTAATGTGGGGAGGAACTAAGCAAGGTGACGGCCAAAACGGGAAGAAGTCATCTGCCGAAACCTTTCGATTCCCAATCAGTCTATAGTAGTGATATATGCAAGATGAGCAGGGCACGCCTGCTGTAAGCGTGTCTACTACACCTGCGCCCGTGGCGACTCCGTCCGGTATGCTGTCGCCGCTGGCCGCCCGCAACGCGATTTCCTGGTTGCGCGACCTGTCGGTCAGCGTGGTCATCGCGATTATCGTCATCCTGTTCCTCTACCAGCCGGTCAAGGTGGAAGGCACCAGCATGACTCCGGCGTTGATCAATGAAGAGCGTATCTTCATCAACAAGTTCGTGTACCGCTTCGGCATATCCGATATTGTCCGCGGCGACACCATCGTGTTCTGGGCGCCCGAAGATCCTTCGAGATCCTATATCAAGCGAGTGATCGCCGTTCCTGGAGACGCGGTCGAAATCGTGGACGGCACGGTGATCCTCAATGGCAAGCGCCTGGAAGAGCCTTACCTGATCGACGCCAATCGCGATCGCATGTCGATGGCTCGCCGCGTGGTGGAAGCCGGACACTACTTCGTTCTCGGAGACCACCGTAACTCCTCGAACGACAGCCGCAGTTGGGGCACCGTCGCGCGCGATGCCATTTACGGCAAGGCTGTATTCGTTTACTGGCCGCTGAATCGCCTCGGGCTTCTGCGGTAAACCCTATCTTCGGCCGATTACCCACATCACCAGGCTCAGAATCACGCTGACCACCAGGCAGGTGACGATCGGAAAATAGAACACGCCGTTCTTTCCGCGAACCACGATGTCGCCGGGAAGCCGGCCCGGCTTAATCGGCAGCCGCTCGCCCAGGATCATCAGGATGCCCAGCGCCACCAGGACCAGCCCGCTGATAATAACCATCCGTCCCACATCTTCATCATAGTGCCGTGTTCGATAATGGATGCGGAGCCCTCATATGATTACGGAAGCCGCGCCGCCTTCGACTTTGCCTCCTTCGCCGAGCCTCAAATCCCAGGACGGAATGGGAGCCGAGTTTAACCCGCGCCTTTCCGCCGAAGCGCGCTTTGACGAAGCGGCCGAGCGACTGGGCCTGGATGATGGCATGCGCAAGGTCCTGCGTTCGCCTTCGCGCGAAATCATCGTTCACATCCCCATCCAGCTCGACGACGGACGCCTGGAGGTATTCACCGGCTATCGCGTGCAGCATTCCATCGCCCGCGGCCCCGCCAAAGGCGGCATTCGTTATGCACCTGACGTGACGCTCGACGAAGTGCGCGCGCTGGCTGCCTGGATGACCTGGAAATGCGCGGTGACCAACGTCCCTTTCGGCGGCTCCAAGGGCGGCGTCATCTGCGATCCTTCCATCCTCTCGCGCGGGGAGTTGGAGCGCATCACGCGCCGCTATACGGCGGAGCTGTTCGAATTCATCGGTCCGGAAATCGACGTTCCGGCTCCCGACGTCAACACCAATGACCAGACCATGGCGTGGATCATGGACACCTACTCGATGCATGCACGCCATACCGCGACCGCCGTGGTTACCGGCAAGCCCATCGATCTGGGAGGCTCTCGCGGCCGCACGGAAGCCACCGGACGCGGATGTATGATCGTCATCGAACAGGCTCTGCGGCGCCTGGGTCTGGAGCGGTCGGCGACGCGCGTGGTGATTCAGGGGTTCGGAAACGTGGGCGGCATGTCGGCCAAGCTGATGGCGCGCGCCGGGTTCAAGATCATCTGCATCATCGAATTCGACGGCGCTGTTTACAATCCGCAGGGTCTGGATATTCCCGCCCTGATGAAGCATCGGAAAGAGACCGGCTCCATCACGGATTTTCCCGGCGGGCAGAACATGGATCGCGAAGACGCCATGTTCCTCGAAACCGATGTGCTGCTGCCCGCCGCCCATGAGAACGTCATCACTTCCCACAACGCGGCGAAGCTGCGGACCAAGATCCTGTGCGAAGGCGCGAATGGTCCGACCACGCATTTCGCCGATCCCATCCTGGCCGAGAAGGGGATTTTCGTGATCCCCGATATTCTGGCGAATGCCGGCGGCGTCACGGTGTCGTACTTCGAATGGGTGCAGGACCGCCAGGGCTATTTCTGGAATGAGCAGATGGTCAATGATCGCCTGGAAGAGATCATGGTGAACAGCTTCAACGATGTGGTCGCCTACGCCGGGAAACACGGCGTCAATAACCGCACAGCGGCGTACATGCTGGCTCTGGATCGGGTCGCCTTCGCCATCAAGCTTCGCGGCATCTACGCGTAGAGTTCCAGGGGCCTGGTCCATCACAAGACGCCGCGGAAATAAGCTGGCTGTCCCCGCGTCTGTATTCCTCTATGATGAAACTAGATGCCAGTTCGTGAACAGGTCCAATATACCGTCCTGTTTGAGCCAGCCGAGGAAGGCGGCTACGTGGTCACTTGTCCAGCGTTGCCGGGGCTCGTGACTGAAGGCGATACGCTGGCGCAAGCCCGAGTCATGGCCGCCGACGCAATCCGAGCCTATTTGGACAGCCTTCGCAAGGACGGCCAGCCGATTCCAGCGGATAAGAAAATCTCCGCGGATCCCGTCAAGGAAGAGATCACGGTTACCCTCGACACGGCATGAATCGTCTTTCGCCCGCGAAGCCCCGTCAAGTGCTTCGCGCCCTGCAGCGAGCTGGATTCGTCGTTCACCATACCTCAGGCAGCCATTACATCTTGAAACATCCCGGCAGGCCCGGCGCGCGCGTCACTCTTCCGTATCACAACCGCGACCTGAAGCGGCGTACCCTTGAGTCTATCCTCGACCAGGCTGGTCTGACCCACGAGGAGTTCCGGAGTCTCCTCTAGAGCGGGCTGGCTTTTGGGATCGGTAGACTGTATGACGACACCAACTAGGAGTCTTTTCATGAAAATCGCCGTCATTGGAGCGACCGGTAATGCCGGATCGCGCATCGTTACCGAGCTGTTGAATCGCGGGCATCAGGTGCTCGGCATCGCTCGCCAGCCCGATAAGATGCAGCCTCGTCCGGGCCTGACGTTGACGCAGGGCGACGTGAAAGACCAGGCCAGTCTGGCCGAACTGCTCGCGGGCCAGGAAGCGGCGATTCACAGCGTCAGGTTTCTGGATACGAGCGCACAGTCCGCGATCGGCGCAGCGAAGAAATCGGGAGTTGGGCGATTCCTGGTCGTTGGCGGCGCGGGCAGCCTCGAAGTGGCGCCCGGAACGGCACTCGTCGACACGCCTGGCTTTCCTCCTGCCTACAAACCGGAAGCCTCCGCGGGCCGCGACTTCCTGAACGCGCTCAAAGCCGAGCACGAACTGGACTGGACCTACCTTTCTCCGTCCGTATTCTTCAGCCCTGGTGAGCGTACGGGGAAATTTCGCCTCGGTAAGGACCAGGTACTGACCGGCGCCGACGGGCAGAGCAAAATCTCCATGGAAGACTACGCCATCGCTCTGGCCGATGAGATCGAGCATGCGCAGCATCGCCGCCAGCGCTTCACTGTTGGCTATTAACAGCGGTAATGCGATGATGAAGATATACACGGAGAAGGGATCATGTATCTTTCCGAAGAATTCCGGCTAAAAGTCGGCCTGGCCGAGATGCTCAAGGGCGGAGTCATCATGGATGTGACCAACGTTGAGCAAGCCAAAATCGCTGAAAATGCCGGCGCTTCCGCGGTGATGGCCCTGGAGCGCGTCCCGTCCGATATTCGCAAAGAGGGCGGCGTCTCGCGGATGGCGTCGATCCGGATCATTCGCGAGATCATGGACACCGTTTCCATCCCGGTGATGGCCAAGGCCCGGATCGGCCACTTTATGGAAGCCCGGATTCTCGAGGCGCTGGGCGTCGATTATATCGACGAGAGTGAAGTGCTCACCCCCGCCGACGAAGAGCATCACATCGATAAGAAAACGTACAAGGTCCCGTTCGTGTGCGGAGCGCGCAATCTGGGCGAGGCTCTGCGCCGCATCGCCGAAGGCGCGGCGATGATCCGCACCAAAGGTGAAGCCGGCTCTGGCAATATCGTCGAAGCGGTCCGCCACATCCGCACCATCGTCAAGGAAATGAAGCATCTCACAATCCTCGGCAAGGAGGAGCTGGTGCATGAAGCCAAGAACCTGGGCGCGCCCCTTGAACTGGTGGAGTGGGTCGCGGCCAACGGAAAACTGCCCGTGCCGAATTTCTCGGCCGGTGGTATCGCGACGCCCGCCGACGCAGCGCTGGTAATGCAGCTTGGCGCAGAAGCCGTGTTCGTCGGCAGCGGGATCTTTAAATCCGAGGATCCCGATTCGCGCGCCCGCGCCATCGTCAAAGCAGCGACGTACTACAACGATCCCGTGAAGCTGCTCGAGGCCAGCGAAGAATTGGGCGAAGCCATGCGCGGCCTGGACGTCTCCAAGCTCCCTGAAAGCGAGCTTCTCCAAACCCGCGGCTGGTGACGTGAAGACAGTCGGTATCCTCGCCCTTCAGGGCGATTTCGACGCTCATCGCAAAGCCGTGGAGCGCGCCGGGGGACGCGCTATCGAGGTTCGCACTGCTAAGCAGCTCGACGCCTGCGACGGCCTGATCGTGCCTGGCGGCGAAAGCACCACCATGCTCAAGCTCCTCGACATAGAAGGCCTGACCGGGCCATTACGGCAGTTCGCCGCCCGGAAGCCGGTCTTCGGAACCTGCGCCGGCGCGATCCTGCTGGCGCACTCCGTGACCAAACCCGCGCAGCCCAGCCTCGATCTCATCGATATCGATGTCGAGCGCAACGCCTACGGCCGCCAGATCGATAGCCGGATCACTCGAGTTCAAACCGGCGATACCGAGTTGGAAACCGTTTTCATCCGCGCCCCGAAAATCCTGCGAGTCGGCGCCGGCGGGAAAGTTCTGGCGACCTACAATGGCGATCCGGTTTGGGTGGAGCAGGGCAGGCACATGGTGACCACGTTCCATCCCGAGCTCACGCAGGATACCCGCGTCCACCAGCGATTTCTGGAGAAAATGCCTATTTAACGTTTACGCGCTTTACGTCGGCGGGGGTCTTCAACTCAAACGCGGAATCCGGCAGCGGGGGATTTATCTGAACATCGGAATAGATCGCCTGGTTGTAGTCTCCCGAGGTTCGCGTCACCTTAACCTGGACCGGGACGCTGTCTCCATCGGGAACCCACATCTCGATCTTCTCGGCCTGTTTCTTCAGGTCGCTGTCCTTAGGGATTAGTTGAATCCGGGTCGCCGGTTTTCCGTTGATGGTTTCCGTACCGCCGGCGGAAATCTCGAAATCGTGGCGCAGATCGGCGCTCCGGACGCCGATCCCGAGCAGCAGCAGTTGATCGACCTGCTTGCCGAGCTTGCCGAATTTGCCCGCGTCGTAAACTTCCACGCGCTTGGCGTCGGGGTAGTACACTTCCACCGTTTTTCCCGCGAAGCGAATGGTTTGGGGATTCTTGCCAAAAAACTGGACGATCCCGATGGTCTGGCCGTTGACCCGTTTTACCAGCCGGAGTCCGTCGCTCTCTTCCTTGTCGTTCAGTATTTTGGTGTATTCGAGGCGCTTCATTTTGGCCGAAAACGTGCGCAAGTTGCTCGCCGATTGGTCCATGCGAGCCAGAATGTCGTTGAGAGACTCGGCGCGCGCCGCGATCGCTGACAATGCCGCCACAAAAACAAATCGAACAATTCTGGTCATGGGTACCTTACGGCTTCGTGTACGCCATGTAGCCGGTGATTTCGTGTTCGGCTTCGTCAAAGACCGGCTCCACATGAGTAATCGTCGTGTGGGTCTTGAACCGCTGGTTAACCAGTTCCGCGGCCTTCTCGGGCAGATCGGCTTTCGGGACGTTTGTCAGCAGCTTCGGTTCGATCAGGAACCCCTGTTGAAGCATCTGAATGCTGGCAGCCCGCGGCTGATCGCGAAAAAGATCCCGCGGCGTCAAAAAGATAAACGCCAGGATCAGCGTGACAATAATGTCCCACTGCCACGAGGTCCGCGGGAAATCCCAGAAAATAAGCCGCCGCAGCGTCTGCATCGCTTCTATGGTAACAACTCCGGGCGGTTAGACCGGGCGGCCCACCAGCGACAGAAACTCATCCCGCGTGGCTTTGCGGTTTCGGAAATGCCCCAGCATGTTGCTGGTGACGGTGCCCGAATGCTGCTTTTCCACGCCCCGCATCATCATGCAGAAGTGGCGCGCTTCCACCAGAACCGCCACCCCGCGCGGCGAGATCACGTCCGCCACCGCTTCGGCGATCTGCTGCGTCATGCGCTCCTGCAACTGCAGGCGGCGTGCGAACATGTTCACGATCCGCGGGATCTTACTCAGCCCGATGACCTTGTCCTTGGGCAGGTAGGCCACGTGAACCTTGCCGAAAAACGGCAGCAGGTGATGCTCGCACATGCTAAAGAATTCGATATCCTTCACGATCACCATCTCGTCGACCTTGCAGCTGAAGATCGCGTTGTTGACGATCTCTTCCAGGCTGGTGTCGTACCCGCTGGTCAGAAACCGCAGCGCCTTCTCGTAACGCTCGGGTGTGCGAACCAGGCCTTCCCGCGAAGGATTTTCGCCGAGCATCGTCAAGACTTCACGCATATGGGCCGCGAGCTTGGTCCCTTGCGGCGGCATTACCTTTACCAGAGCCTTGCTCTTCATCGCGATCCTTATCCGACCTCCAGCTCAAATGTATTTCGCGCGGTTTCCGAAATCCGCACTCGCGCCAGGCGAGCCGGCAGCGTCCAGCCCTCAGCCAGCGACCCGCGCACCAGAGTCGCCAGGTTTTCGGTGGTCGTCACCGACGCGGCCAGCTCGGGAATATCCACATTCAGGTTCTTATGGTCCAGCCTCGCCAGCACGCGCTCGCGAACCACGGCATCCAGCGCCTCGCGATTCACCACCTGCCCGTCTCGATCCACCGGGCCATCCACAGTGATCTCCAGCACGTAGTCGTGGCCGTGCCCATGCGGATTATTGCATTTCCCATAGAGCTCGCGGTTTTGCTGTGGGCTCAAAGCCGGCGTATCTAAGCGATGCGACGCCGAGAAGCGATAGCGCGAAGTGAGCCTCACCGCTCGCCTCCATAGTCCACGTACAAATCGCCGGTCTCATACAGCCGCACATTGTGCAAGCTTACGCTTTTGCGCGTAATCTGGGGCTCGATTCGCTTCCAGATTTCGACCGCCAGGTTCTCGGTGGTCGGAATCACGTGGTCAAACGGAGGGACCTCCTTGTTCAGGAAGCGGTGATCCATGGGATCCACCACTTCGCGATTCAGAATCTCCTTCAGTTCGCGCAGATCGAACACCATGCCCGTCACCGGATCGGGATCGCCCGTGAGAGTCACCTCCAGCACGTAGTTGTGCCCGTGGCCGTTGGGATTGGCATTGTTGCCGTACACGGCCTGATTCCGCTCCGCGCTCCAGGCGGGATTCGCGCACACGTGCGACGCGGAAAACTCAGCTTTTCGGGTTAAAAACATTCGCCCTCTTGATTGGATGCTGCCGGCCCCCCTCGGGGACTAACCAGATCCTTTAAAATAATAGCGTGAAGACCGTTACCGACCGTATTCTGCTCGGACTGGTCCTGGTCCTGGGCATCAGCCTGGCCTGGGTGGTCAAAGGGACCCTCGACGACCACATCGTCCGCATAGGCGACACCGCGCCCGATTTCAAAGTGGTGACCGAGACAGGCCGCACCATCACTCCGGAGAATTTCGGCGGAAAGCTCCTGGTGCTGAATTTCTGGGCGTCCTGGTGCCAGCCCTGCCTTCAGGAGGTTCCGTCACTCGAAGTCTTTAATCGCCAGTTTGCTCCGGAAGGCGTCGTGGTCCTGGGCGTCAGCGTCGATAAGAACGAAAACCTCTATCGCCAGTTCCTGAAGCAGTTTCCGGTTACCTTCCAGGTGGCCCGGGATCCCGCCTGGGACATCGCCGCGAACTATGGAACGTTTCAGTTGCCCGAAACCTACATCATCGACAGCTCCGGGAAGGTGGTTCAGAAGGTGATCGCGGCCCAGAACTGGATGAACCCAGAGTTCGTCCAAAGTATTAAGAAAATGCTGTGAAACTACTCATTATAAGCCTGATCATCTCGTTGTTTGCGCTCGCGGACGACATCAAATCTCTTCCCAACCAGGCCGGAAACGGCGACATCGATCTCGCCGGGACCGCCCTCCTCGATTCCAAGGAAATCGAGCAGGTTGTCGGCGCGCCCATGGAGCCCGGCTATGTAGTCGTGCGTATTAAAGTAAGCCCTCGCACCCTGAACGCTATCCGCATCAGTGCAGACGACTTCACGCTGGTATCCCGCAAGGACGGCGAAAAAAGTCCGGCGCTGGTTCCCAGCCAGATTGCCGGACCTGCCGACTTCGTTCTCAAGCAGGGCAAAGCTCGTTCTTCCGGCGGCCGCATGCACGGGATTTCGATTGGCGGATTCGGCACCGGGACTGCCGTCGACCCTGGCACTGTCGACATCTCCCAGGGTGACACCAAAAAAGCCCCAGATAGCCCCTTGCTGAAGATCCTGGAATCGAAGATGCTGCCCGACAAGGAAACCAAGGAACCCGTGGAAGGGCTGCTCTACTTCCTGCTGGACGGCAAGAACAAGGCGAAGGATCTGGGGCTCCTCTACAAAGGTCCCGCAGGCCGCCTGGCGATGGACTTTAAGTAGTAGCCTGCGTGAATTCTACAGTCTTCGCATCTCTCCACAGGCGTTCCAGGTCGTAATACAGCCGCGCCTTCTCCGAAAAGATGTGGATCAGGTAGTCGCCGTAATCCATCAGGATCCAGTCGGCGTTATCGTAGCCTTCCATGCTGTTGGGCATTTCGCCGAGCTTTTTGAGGCGCTGATGAATCTCGTCGGCGATGGCTTGAATCTGGCGCGAGTTGGCGCCGCTGGCGATCACGAAGTAGTCGGCGAAGGATGTGACTTCCCGTAAATCCAGGACTCGAATGTTGCGGGCTTGTTTTTCTTCCGCTGCTCGCACCGCTTCGAGCCACATCGGCGCGGGAGCTTGTGGTTTCTTTTTTGCGCTGCCCAGTGAATCAGGTCTCCCTGTTGGTATCGTACTACTTATGTCCTCGCTGCGGGTATTGATTCCGGCTGAGAAGATCCAGGCGCGCATCCAGGAAATGGGCGCGCAAATCGATCGCGACTACCCCACAGGTCCGGTCTACCTGGTGGGAATCCTCAAGGGCGCGAGCATCTTCATGGCGGATCTGGCGCGCGCGATGAAGATTCCGGCGCGCATGGAGTTCGTCGGCATCTCCAGTTACGACGGAAAAACTTCTTCCGGCGAAGCCCGGCTGACGAAAGATCTCGACCATCCGATACAAGGCTTCGACGTGATCGTGGTCGAGGATATCGTCGATACGGGAATCACGCTGACTTACTTCTTGCAGCTGCTCCAGCAGCGCAAGCCTAAGTCGCTGCGGATCGCCGCGCTGCTCGACAAGCCCTCGCGCCGCAAGCGGCCGGTGCACGTGGATTATGTCGGCTTCGAGGTGCCCGATCAGTTCCTGGTCGGCTATGGGCTGGACTATGAGCAGGATTATCGCAATCTGCCCGACGTCTGCATCCTGGAAGGGTGAAATTAACGTAGGAACACCAAAGACCGTGTGGCGATCCTTGGTGTTCCCGATTACGAGTCTTGCTTCGCGATTACGCGCGGCCGAACTTTGCTGCCCGAAAACGGAAAGCTAGCAGCAGAAGGCCGCCTGCCGTCAGGACCACAGCGCTCGGCTCCGGGACTCCATTAGTTGGGGGGCCGCCCTGGGTGATCTCTCCAAAAACCGCTAAGCCAGCGACCTCGGAAGCCCCATCCTTGGATGCAGCCCAGGAGGTCAGTATATTACCGGTCGCGATGTCGACTTTGAAAACTTTCGTGGAACCGCCGATATCGCCGGTCCAAAACGAAGTTCCATCCGGGTCAAGATTCAAGGCGAATAACTCGCTGGTCCCTGTAAACCCCGTGTAAGTCTTTATGATGTGGCCGGTGGAATCATATCGAAGTACGTTGCTGCCATCGGCGACCAGGATTCCTCCATCGGATAGCAACCGCAACGCGAATTGCTGGCTTCCCAAAGTCGTGAAGTTTGGACCCAACAGTCCGGTGCTGGTATTGATGGTCCTGATCGTAGCGCCTTCTCCCGCGAAATATATCGTGCTTTGATCGGCCGACAGATCGATCCAGTCGGTGCCGCGGTCCGTCTGGGTTGGCGTCAGTGTTTTCAGCAGATTCCCGCTGGAATCAAATTTTAGAATCGAATGTGTGCCATCCGCCTGACCGACGTATGCGTTTCCGGACTTATCAAATACAATCGATTCCGGGTCCGCGTTAAAGCCGCTCCCGAAGGTGCCGATCTTGGTCCCGTTAACGTCATACTTAACGATCTGTTGGGCCCCAAAATTCGTAGAATACAGGTTGCCCGAGGCATCGAATGCCATGCCGGTGGTTTCGCTGCTAAGACCGGAACTCAACTTTTGAAGCAGGTTTCCGGATTGATCGTAAACAAACACTTGTCCATTACCTGCGCCGACGAAAACGTCGCCTGTGATGAATGCGGCCATGGCCGGCACTGCGAACATCGCAGCACCAGCGAACCACAATGTGGAACTTCTGATAATAGAAGTCATGCCTCCGAATGTCATACCTCCGAATCCTCCAGGATAGATGCTAAAGGCAAGTGCCTGTAAAGTCAAGCGTGTAAATGAGAAGCGCGTACCGGGAGTACTAGTTTTCGGCCACAAGTGTCCGCTGGCGAGCTTGGCTATTTCAATAGCGGCTTCACGGCCTTCAGCACCGTTCCCGAGACGATCTCGGCGCCCTCGGCGGTCGGATGAATCCCGTCCCGTTGGAGATATCGCAGGTCCGGTGTCACGATATCCGCCAGCAGGAACGGAATCAGCTTCACTTTGTACTTGGCCGCCAGATCCTTGTAAATCGCCTCGAAACTCTTGATATAGTCCGGACCGTAGTTCGGCGGCAGCGTCATGCCCGCGAGCACCACCTTCGCGCCCGCCTCCTGGAACGCCATGATCATGGTTTCCAGGTTCTGACGCGTCACCTTTAGCGGCAGCCCCCGCAAACCGTCGTTGCCGCCTAGTTCCAGCACGACCACCGCCGGTTTCAATCGCACTGCAGAATTGATTCGCGACACGCCGCCTTCGGTCGTGTCCCCGCTAATACCAAGATTCTTCACCTGCCAGGCGTAGCCTTCCTTATCGAGTGTCCTCTGCATGTCGTCCGGGAAGCTCTGCCCGGCCGGTAGCCCATAACCCGCGCTCAGGCTATCGCCGAAAACCACCAGGACCTTGCGCGATTGAGCCTGTGTGGGAGCGATCGCCAGCAGTCCGATAATCAGGAACTTGAGATTCATGGAAGTCTACCCACCATAATAGAAGAAGTGCCGATTCTCGCGACCCGGAACCTCACCAAAAGCCTTGATAGTGGCAGCCATCGCGTCGAAATCCTCCGCGGCATCGACCTGGAGATCCCGGCAGGCCAGTGTGTCGCCATCATGGGCGCCTCGGGGAGCGGCAAGAGCACCCTGCTCGGCCTGCTCGCCGGCCTCGACACGGCCACTTCGGGAACCGTCGTCATCGACGGCGTGGACATCACCGGACTGAGCGAAGACAAGCTGGCTCTGGTCCGCGGCCGGAAGATCGGATTCGTTTTCCAGAGCTATCAATTGCTTCCGACCCTGACCGCGGAAGAGAATGTCCTGCTACCGCACGAGCTCTCGGGCGGCGACGTCTCTAAGGGAGTCGAACGTGCCCGCTCCCTGCTCGGAAGCGTGGGTCTGGGCGACCGCCTGGATCACTACCCGGTCCAGCTTTCCGGAGGCGAGCAGCAGCGTGTCGCGCTCGCGCGAGCGTTCATGGTGAAGCCGCCCATCCTGATGGCCGATGAGCCCACCGGCAATCTCGACAGCGTGAACGGCGCGCACGTGCTCGATCTGCTCATCACGCTCAATCAGCGCGAAGGAACCACGCTGGTTCTGGTGACCCACGATATCGTCCTTGCGGAGCGTGCCGACCGCGTCGTCACCATGCGCGACGGCATGATCGTCTCGGACGAGGTCCGCACGGAAGCCGCATGAGATTGTCTCTGCGCACGGCGGGACGCATCGCCTGGCGCGAGACTCGTTCGTCGCTTACCAAATTTCTATTCGTCATATTCGCGGTGGCGATCGGCGTGGGCGCTCTGGCCGGTGTTCGCGGATTCAGCGAATCCGTCCGGGCGATGCTCAACAGCGAGTCCCGCACGATCATGGCGGCGGACCTGAGCGCGCGCCAGTTCTCCCCTCCTAAGACTGACCAGCTTGTTCAATTAGACCAGCTCGCCTCACGCGGCGTCGATCGCACACAGATCACGGAAACGGTCTCCATGGCCGCGGCGACAACGCCCGATGCCACGCCGGCACTGGTTTCCATCAAGGCTGTCGATCCCGCCAAATATCCGTATTACGGGACCGTCAAACTCTCTCCGGATATGCCGCTTTCCGAGGCGCTCACGCCTGAAACGGTGATCGCCGGCGAAGACGTTCTGATCCGGCTGGGCGTGAAAGTCGGCGATGAGGTCCGGCTTGGATCCGCCAATTTCCGTATGGCCGCGATTGTCCTCTCCGAGCCCGACCGTATGTCGGGCAGCCTGAACGTCGGCCTGCGCATGATGATTTCGCGCGCGGGTTTCGAGCGCACCGGCCTCATGCAGTTGGGGAGCCGCGCGGCCGAGCGTTACCTGTTCAAGATCGAGCCGAACGGTCCATCGATGGAGGACGCCAAGTCCGCCATTCTCGACGCGCTGCCGGAAGCTCGTGTAATCGATTCCCGCGAGTCCAATCCTCTCATCACGCGAGGGCTCGACCAGGCGACCACGTTTCTCAGCCTCATCAGCCTCATCGCGCTGATTGTCGGCGCGATCGGCGTCGGCATGGCCATGTATGCCCACCTTCAGCAGAAGATGGACAACATCGCGGTGATGAAGTCGCTGGGAGGCACTTCCGCCGAGATCATACGCATCTACACCATCCAGACCTTGATGCTGGGCCTGCTGGGCGGCATATGCGGAGTTCTGCTTGGACGCGCAGTCGAAGAGGTGTTCCCGTCGCTGATCAACAAGATCTTCGAGATCAAAGCCACTACCGGATGGCACTTCGATGCTGCCATTCAAGGCATTGCCGCCGGCTTACTCACCACGCTATTGTTCACGCTGCCCCCGCTGGTGGCGATCCGCAAGATCCGCCCGGCGATGATCCTGCGCCGCGGCATGGCGGACCAGAAACTTTCCCTACGGGGTCGAATTGCAGCCGCCCGCGAAGCTGTAGTGCTGGGCGGAATTATTCTGCTGGGCCTGGGCGGGATCGCTGGCTGGCTGGGCGGCTCGGCGCGAGTCGGCGGATACTTCGCCGGAGGACTGTTCTTCAGCCTGATCGCGTTGGCCGCCGTCGCTGCTGTGCTTTTGCGCGCCCTGCGCCTCTTCCTGCGCCATTCGCCGGTACGATTGCCATCACTGGTGCGCCAGGGATTCGCGAATCTCCATCGTCAAGGCAACCAGGCGCAGCCCATTCTGGTCGCCATGGGGCTCGGCGTGATGTTCACGTTGACGGTTTATCTGATCCAGAACTCGCTGGTCAACGAAATCATTCAGACCGCACCTCCTGGCGTACCGAACGTGTATCTGGTAGGCGTGACAACCGAACAATTCAGGCCGCTGAAGGAGCTTATCTCTAACCAGGAGGGCATTCTCAACGCGCCGCAACTCTTTCCCTCGGTTGCCGCACGGATTGTTCGCATCGACGGACAAGATATCGCGACGCGCACCGTCCGAGGCCCGGCTCGGCGTTACCAGAACACGCGCAACGTGACATGGGAATTCCTTCAGCCTTCCGAGCTGGTTGTGCGAGAAGGGAAATGGTGGGCGAAGGGCACACTGGAGCCAGTCGTCTCGGTCGCTCAGGACACCGCCACGGCACTCGATCTGCATCCCGGCGCGCAAATCGAATGGGAAATCGCCGGACGTACGCTCACATCAAAGGTGGTCGCGATCCACGAAATCGAGGGGATGCGAACTACCGCTCCCTCGGAATTCGTGTTCAATCCGGAGGCCCTGGTTGGGCTTCCCGTCGTCTTCAACGGCGGCGTCCGGATCCAGCCTTCCGCCGCGGGCGCGCTGCAACGCGCCATCTTCGAGAAATTCCCGACCGTGACCGTGGTCAACGTGGCCGATGTGCTCCAGACGGTTCAGCAGATTATCGATCAGATCGCCCTGGTGATCCGTTTTCTATCGGCGTTCGCCATCCTGGCCGGGGCCATCATCCTGGCCGCGAGCGTCGCCGGAACCCGTTTCCGGCGCATTCGCGAAGTGGTGATCCTGAAAACTTTAGGTGCCACTCGTCATCGCATTGCCCGGGTGTTTTCCATCGAATTCCTGACGCTAGGCGCCGTCGCGGGACTCATGGGCGGCCTGCTGGCCAGCGCCTTCTCTCGCATCTTACTGACACGTTTACTGGACGCGAAATTCCAGCTGGACGCCCGCGCGATCCTGGTTTCTATCGCGCTAACCGCGCTCCTGGCGAACGTGGCCGGATGGTTCGCCAGCGTCCGCATCCTGCGTCAAAAACCGCTGGAAATCCTGCGGGAGGAGTAAGCCAGCCCCCACTTATCCGCGCCGTTGCCTTACCAGTTCTTCCAGATCCTCGATTTTGTCCGTTAGCTCGCGCAATTTCCCGGCGACGCCCTGGATCTCCGTTTCGGCCCGGCGGTTCACGTCGAAATCCAGCTCGCCGCGCAGCCGGTCTTTCGTATCCTGACGATTCTGGCTCATCATAATGACCGGCGCTTGAATCGCAGCCAGCATCGAAAGAAACAAGTTAAGCAGGATGAATGGATAGGGGTCCCACGCCGATCCTTTCAGTGCCACGTTGACGGCCGTGTAGACCGTCAGCGTAATTCCGAACGTGATGATGAAGGTCCACGATCCGCCGAAGCGCGCGACGTGATCGGCGATGCGTTCGCCGAAGGTAGCCTCCTGCTCGATCACTTCATTAGGGTTGCGCGTGGAGCGGATGCGAACCAGTTGATGCGCGGCGTGATACTGCCGTCCGAGCACGGAAAGCATGTCCATGCCCGCGTGGGGTTTTCTTTGAATCAACTCGAAGATGTCGTCCCGGTCCACTTCGACGCACACCGTTTCCTCCACGGCTGTCGCGCCGGTTTCATGCGGGGTCTGCTGCAGCATGGACGCGAATCCGAAGAACTCTCCCGCGGCAGGCTCGTCGAGCACCACCTCCTGCTGTTCCTGATCGACCGTGGTCACCCGCGCTTTGCCTGACACCACGACGTACGCGCGGCCGCCCGGCTCGCCCATCTTATAGATTCGCTGGCGCGGAGCGTAGGTCTTCAGCTCCACTTTTCCCGCCAGGACACCAGTCTCGTCGTCGTCGAGTAGTGCAAACAAAGGAACCTGCTTAAGTACTTTCGGATCGCAACTCATGAATCACCTCGCCGGAATGAAGAATTTTAATCGCGTGTTAAGCGCCGGTTAATACTGCCATTCGTCCAATGTAGTGAAAGCGAGCTACTCGCTAGAGAAAGAGAAAAGGAAGGTACTATCATGAAAACCCTCAGTGCGTTGATCGTAGGCGGAGCTCTGACCCTCGGCACAGCGATGGCTCAGGACGCCCCCAAGCCGGCTGCTCCCGCCGCACCGGCTGCCAAAAGCCAGACAAAGGTCAAGAAGCATCGCCATCACAAGAAGGGTGCGGCTGCGACAACCGCTCCGGCAACTGCTGCCCCAGCGACCGCTGCCCCCGCTAAGAAGTAAGTGGGGCAGGTCGCCAGACCTGCGGCGGGCTTTCCAAAGCCCGCCCTCGCCTATTTTTTAGGCGCCGCGCGAAACTCCTTGTCGGTCACTTCGTCCAGCCATGTAATCCCACCGCGAGTCACGTTGTACTGAACCCCGCTTTTATCCGGCGCTGCGCCGTGCCAATGCACGACTCCGGGCCCCACGTAGGTGGTCTCGCCGGCCTTTAGTTCGATGACCGGTCCGCCCTTAACCTGCGTGTGGGCGACGCCTTCTTCCACCAGGATGATCTGGCCGCCTTCGTGGCTGTGCCACTTGGTCCGCGACCCCGGATCGAAGCGGAAATGGGCGATGGTCGCCTTGGTGCCTTCATCCAGCTTGGTCACGTTTCCGCCGGTGAAGTTCGGGTTTTGCTTCTCCTGCGCCTGCATCATCCATAAACCGGCAAAAGTGCCGAGCACCACGCCCAGCATGTAAATCTTGCGCATCCTCTAGGTGCCTCCTCGGGCGAGTCTAGCACGTGTAGAATAGTGGACGCGATGCCGTTATACGACTTTCGTTGCCTGGATTGCGGTGAGGAGTTCGAAGCGCTGGTGCTGAAGACGCCGGCCACGTGCCCGAGCTGTCAGAGCGCCAAGCTGGAGCAGCAAATCTCGAGTTTCGCCGTGAGTTCGGAATCCATCCGCGAATCTAACCTCAGCGGCGCCAAACGGAAACACGCCAAGCTTCACCGCGACTATACCAACGACATGGCGAACGCCGAAAAGAACCACCACCATTAGGGCGGTTCGCGGGCCCTTCAGCTACTGTTTGCCCGCGTTCTGGTAATCCGGAACTTTGATGCGGCCTTCGATCAGGCCCTTGTTGTTTTCCTCGCAGGAGTATTCCTGAATCTCCCAGTCCGGACGAAGCGTGAAGGTGCGGTTTTGAACGATGGGCTTGGTGTACGTTTTCGGGTCGTCGTAGGTCACCTGGTAGGCGATGTGGCCCAGGTCGGTCCGCGTGAATTTTTCGATCATATGCAACTGGTCGCTCTGCGGGTGACCGTTGGTATCCAGCCGCGTGAAGCCGTTGAAATTCGTAGTGTCGACGACCATGGTGTCGCCTTCCCAGTGGCCGATCGAATCGCCGAACCAGGTCGGGACCTTCTTGGGATTGTGCGCGCGCCCGTCGATGGGAAACACCTTGAACCAGGAGTTCTGTTCGTACAGAAAGGCCATCGACGTAGGCGTCAGCATGATCTGAATCGGATCCGGCGAACCCATGGCGCGGGAATGTCCGAACGGCAGGCAGGAACCGGTGTAATCGCCTTCCTCCGCGTTATAAGTGTCGAACTGTTTCTTGCCCCATTCGGTATAGGGCAGGGGGCCGCCATTCGCCCGCTCGATATCCGGCACGTACGGTCTCTGCCAGACGCCGTTCAGGTCGAGCACTCCCCAGGGAGTCTTGGGCGCGGGACCCTCGGGCGGCTGATATCCGCCGCGGCCTTTGCCGGCTCCGGGACCGCCTTTACCTTTTCCGGTTCCAGGGCCGCCTTTGGCCGCACCCGGAGCATCTTGGGGCTGGGCGGCGATCCAACTACCTAGAGCCAAACACAGGGCTCCCGCGAGCATCAGGCGGTATTTCATAGAAACTCCTACTTCGCGCCTTCGGTCTGGCTCAGCACCGTGCGGCCGTCCTTGGCCTTGACGGTTCGGGTGCTGCAAATGTTGGTGCCTTTTTTCGCCAGGATGCCGTCCAGGACGATCTCCTCGCCCAATTTAACGGAATCCTGAGTAAAGCCCGCGCGCGTCATCGCATTAGGCGATCCGAGTTCGCATTCCCATTTGTCGATGCCGCCGCTCGCGTTCTTCACGTCCATGTAGATCCAGGCGTGCGGATTGCGCCAGTCGAGTTTCGTGAGCGTGCCGGTCAGCGAAACCGGTTTCTTCTGATCGTATTCGGCGGCCAGGGAGTGATGCGCCCACAGGGAAGTTCCTCCCATGAGAGCCAGGGAAAATGCCAGAGCGATGAGCCGTTTGTTCATGATATGCACCCTCGGAAAATGTCGCCCGCCGGAAGAGTTCGCAAGGCGGATCTCCTCATAGTTCAACACGTTCGGGGGGCTTTTCGCAAGGCCGTCGGGCGTGCAACCAAGATCAGATCGTCTCGCCACAGACAATTCTGTGTCCGTCAGGAGTCCTCAAGCCGAATTCTCTTAGGCCCCAGGGTTTGTTGGCCGGAGCGGACGTCAGGATGGCTCCTTTCGCCTTAAACTCCTCATAGAGCTCATCCACGCCGTCCACGTTCCAGTATGCGAAGTAGGAGTGATTGCCCAGGTCGCCCGCGGGTCGCTCGTCCTTGCATTCACCCAGCATCACTCGGAACTGATCACGCGTCAAAAAGCTCCATCCAGCGGCGTCAATCGGATCCCGATGGAATCCGAGAACGTCCGTATAGTAGCGCGTCGACACGGCAAGATCACGAACGGCCAACACACAACGGGAATTGACAATTTGAGCCATCTTCGCTGCCCCTCTCAAAAATCGATCGACGCCAGCACTTCCGACGGCTTCTTTTCAAACGCCCGGCAGATCGCCAGGAAGCTTTCGATGCTGTCGGTCATCATGTTCGGGACCTCCATTGCCGTGGATCGCGCTGCCCATGCAAGCAAGCGACAATGACCACGACGTCATTGTAGAGCCGATAGAAGACCCCGTATGGGAATCGAACCAGAAGAGCCCGCCGGGTATCTCGGTGGATCACGGCATACAAGGTCGGCTGTGCGGCTATGCCCTCAAGCGAGGCTTGAAGGGCTGCCAAAAACTCATCGCCGAGGCCAGGATGCCGGCGTTCGTACCACAGAAACGCTTCATCGATATCGGCGGCTGCTGCCGGACGGATGACGAGGCGTGTCACTGCCCGCGGTTACGGATGTTGCGAAAGACTTCTTCCCATGGAATGCCGGTCGGCCCGTCGCGATCCAGCTCGTCAAGGCGCCGGTCCAACTCTTCTCGCTGGGCGTTTGTCAGGGGGATCCCTTGCGGCGTCTCGCGGAGGCTCTCCCAGAGTTCCTCCAACAGCCGCAGCCGCTCCTCAGTACTCAGGCTGGCGATATCCACGGTTCCCACGCAACAAGTATATCCACTCCTCAAAAATCGATCGACCCCAGCACTTCCGACGGCTTCTTGTCGAACGCCCGGCAGATCGCCAGGAAGCTTTCGATGCTGGGAAGATTCGTCCCCCGCTCGATGGCGCTGATCTGCGAAACGCTCAGATGGGTTTCCGCCGCCAGCTCTTTCAGCGACCAGTCGCGAGCCACGCGCATCAGCTTGATCGCATGCCCCAGGCGCTCGCGTAACCGGTCTTGGGCGGTTTGACCGAGCCCGAACGCCTCCACCGCGTTCTTCAGAACCTGCCGCAATTGCGCCAGCGAAAATGGTTTCGACAGATAATCGAACACTTTCAGCTTGAAGGTCGCGCGCATATCTTCAAGCGAAGGGTAACCGGTGATGACGATCACGCACAGCCCCGGCCAGCGAGCCAGCAGCTGCTCCAGGACCTTGTCGCCGGTTGTATCGCCCATCTTCATATCCAGCAAAACGATGTTCGGAAGACGCTCTTCGCATCCGGCGAAAAACTCGGCCGCGTTGCCGAAAGCGCGCACGGTGTAGGCGCGTTCGTCCTTGAGGAAGTCCTCCAGGTAGGTACGAAAGTCGAGATCGTCGTCCAGAACCGCGATATCGGCCAGACTTTGCGAACTGGTCTCCAACACTTAAGCTGCTTTGACCCTCCTTCCTTTCCATACTATTTCCTTCCTGAAGAACGCGGACGTCAGACCGTGCAGCAGCAAGGGGAGCACCGCGTAAATAGCGACAGGCGCCGCCAGGCAGCGCGGCCGGTTGCCGTACCAGGGCCGCAGTTGCAGCACGACGACCAGCAACAGCACGAAAGGAGCGATCCGATGGCCATCGAACCACAGCCACAGGGCCAGGGGAAGCCATAGCGCCGCACACAGCGCCGTAAACAGAATCGTGAGGGTGACCCAGGGCTCCAGGTGAACCAATCGAAAGCCTCTGCGCTCGATCCACCTCCAGGCTCCCTTCCAGCCGGTGAAGGTGCGTGCGTGGCCCAGACCCGCCGCTCGCGTGACTGCGATTCCCATCTTGTGTCTCTGCGCCAGCATCGCCAGATGCAGATCCTCGGCCACATGATTCCTTACTGCGGCATGGCCGCCGATAAACTCGTAGGCTTCGCGAAGCGCCAGAATGCATTGTCCCTCGAACAGGGACGCAGGATCCTTCAGAACCCGGGTGCCGCTGAACAGCAGCGCCTGCGTGTATGGTTCGAGCATCCGCTCGGAAAGGCTCTCGGGCCGCGGTGTGAGGTGCACCGAAACGAAGAACACTTCGGAATGGTACGCTGCCTCGACCACCGACTCCAGGAAACCTGCCACGTAACGCGTGTCGGCATCCGCGAACAGGATCCAGCGCGAGCTCAGAATACGCGCACCGGCCGTGCACGCATTGGCTTTTCCCAATGCTCCTTTGAGAGGCGGGGCTTCCAGCACTCCGGCGCCGGCGTCGCGGGCTTCGTCCGCGGTTTTATCGGTGGAGTGGTCGTCAACTACGATCACGCTATCCGCGGGAAAGCTCTTGACTGCTTCCGCAACCACGCCTTCTTCGTTTCGAGCCGGGATCACCACCATGCAATCGGGAAGTGTTTTGCCCGGCGGGACCGGCGGCAGCAGGGGAACGCTCAGATAGTTCGCTCGGGCGCGGTAGAACAACGCCGTGCTCACCAGCGCAAAAACGAAAGCCGTCGTTGTGCTCGGCGTCAAGAACCCCTGGAGGGCCTCAGCCATCCACGGACCGCTAAGCACTCATGCTTCTCCATAGCCGCCTGGTCATGGGCGCCGCGAGCGATCGTGCCGTGATCCAATACCGCTCCACCACCGGGAGATTCGGGCGGCGCTCGAATACGTCGAAGTCAGAGGCCTCAATCCGGCCGAGCGTCCTGAGGCTCAGGTCGTACGCCACCCGCACCGCGAAGCGTCCGCGCCGGTCAAGCAGATCGAGGCCAGGCGCGGCGTTGCGGTAATAACTGCGGGCTCGCTCCGCCTGAAAACCCATCAGCGTGCGAAACGCGGAATTACGTGTGTGCTGCTGAAGCTCGGCTTCGCTGTATCCGAACGATTCGATTTCATCCGCCGGCAGGTAGACTCGCCCGCGCGCCAGGGAGTTTCCGACGGCGCCGAGTATGGACGTCAGCTCCATGGCCAGTCCCAGATCGGCCATGTATTCGGGCGCGGGGCCCCGATACCCGATCAGATGCGCCATCAGCACGCTCATGGTGCCGCTGGTGCGGTGGCAATAATCCCGCAGCTCGGAAAAGTTCCGGTAGCGTGTGTGATCCAAATCCATCCGCGCGCCCTCAATCAGATCGGTTATGAACCGGTGGGGGATCTTGCGCTGCTCCGTGGCATCCAGAAAAACTTCCAGCACCGGATTTCGGACCATGTGCCCGCGTAATCCTTTATTGACCTGTTCCTCCCACCGGTCCAGATCGCGGCGGCCCTGTTCAAGTGTCGCCGCCTGGCGCGACAGGCTGCGTGTGTACCCCGCGAACCAGTACGCCGCGTGAGCCGCGCGCGCGAGCTCTGGAGGGAAGAATCGCGTGGCGAAGAAGAACGTGCGCGATCCCAAGCGCGTGGCCTCGGCGGCCTGGGCGTACAGCCCGTCCAGCGTATTCGGCATGCGTTCAGGCGATGATATCACGGCTTCCTCAGTCTGTTATGTGCGATTTCGATACACTCCGGTCTGCCGTTGGCGAGCGCCGGCACCCCGTTTATCGAATCCGGAAGCACGGGAGCCCCCATCGCGCACTCCGCCTTCACTCGCTCCGATGCAGCCTCCCAGAAACCTAAATTGTGCTGGAGCGCAGCGAAGTGAAACAGCAGGACGACTGCGGCCAGCCCATACCGGACACGCCCGGAAACGCCGTCCAGCGCAAGCGCCAGGAGAATCGCGAACCACACCGATGGCAAATACAAAACCCGTGATCCCGCCAGCGTCGGCGATCCCGCCAGCAGCGACAAGACCGGGATCACGGAGACGAGAATGGCTGCCGCCACCGGCAGCGCCAGCTTGGACGGATTCGATCTCAGCGCCAGCCACAGCAGCGCCGCCATATACGCCACCGCTAGCAACGACCAGGGCAGGGACGGGTCGGTGCTCCAGTTCCAAGGGAAGTAAAGCGCGCTCCACAACCTTACAGCGACCGCCTTCAGTGTCGAACCGAAGCCAAGCGACAAGGCCCCGGGACGTCCTGTCGCACGATCGATATATCCACCGATCCCTTCGAACAGGGTCCAGCGGTAAGCGAACAAAATCGCCGCGAGCGCGAAATATCCGGCAGTCGATTTCAGCGGCCGGCGCTTGGCGAGCGCGTATCCCGCGGCCAGCAAGGGAAAAATAAATGCGGATTCCTTGCTGAGCGCCGCAATGGCGAAACACGCGAGTGCAGCGGCGTGCAGCGTGAGATCCGCGTCTTTGATTGCGATCGCAAACAGCAGGAGTCCTGCCAGCAGAAAAAACGTGGCCGCCAGGTCGAATCTCCCGGCGATCCAGACCACCGCCTCGGGGTGGATTCCATGCACCGCGAACAACGCCCCGGCGAATCCGGCGGCCAGGACGGACGCCCCCAGCCGTCTCGCCATCAAGAGCACAAGGATGGAATTCGCGCCATGAATCGCCAGCGACGCAGCGTGCCACCACCGGGGATCGCTTCCGCCGAAGCGGGCATCCAGAGCCAAAGAAAGGTACCCGAACGGACGGAAAAACCCATCGCCTCCGCCGTGCGTGATCGAGTACCGGAAGGCCGCGGCACTCCAATCCTCCCCGATCTTCACCAGGATGAAATCGTCGGAGAGAAAGTAGATCCCCAGCGCCCGGCGCAGAGCGACTACGCTGATCGCCACGACTCCCAGCGCCATGAGCGCGACGTTCCGCCGGCTTGGTATCGACCCCGGGAGAGATGTGGCGCCGCGTGTCAAAAGCAGCATGGTGACGGCTACGCCGAAGAATCCCTCCGGATTGAGCGGCGTCGTAACCGATAATGGTCCGAAGCGAAACGGTCCGAAGAGCATTCTCGCCGCGATCATTGCGGCCATGGCTCCGGCGACGATCACCAGCGCGATACGAATGAATTTCAAGGTCCTATAATAGTGCGAATGATCAGAGTCAACGTACTGTATCCCAATAAGCCCGACGCCACTTTTGATATGGAGTATTACCTGGCGAAGCACATGCCCATGGTTCGGGAGCGGATGGGCGCAGCGCTGAAGGGCATGACGGTCGACCATGGACTGAATGGCGGCCAGCTTGGGATCGAGGCGGTTTACCGGGTGATCACCGCGCTTATGTTCGATTCGCTGGACGCTTTCGAGCGCGCTTTCACTCCCCACGCGGGCGAGATCCAAGGGGATATTCCGCGTTTCACCAACGTCACGCCAACGATTCAAATCAGCGATGTGAAGATGTAAATCGCCGCCGGATCGCGCAGTGCCTGGGTGAAATCACGCGCCGGCAATGTGGACGAAATCTAATCCGATCCACTCGACCTTGGTAACCGTTCCGCTGTGCGGGTTCATCGTTGTTGGCCGCCCTTCTTGAACGAGTTTCGCGTCCGCCCTTCATGCATCAATCCGTTGGGATTGTTACCGTCACGGGTTCCCTGGCGAAAGATGGAACCAAGCTGGTGAACGCCCGGAAGATCACTCTGGCGGATGGAACCCAGGTGATGGGCGCGTCCTCCCAGGGCGGCGAGGCGAAGTAGATCGCTCAGTCCTAAGGGTTAAAGTGGAAGTGGAGAACCACCTGACTGGATACCGGAAGGTCTTCAGTCCGCGCCGGCTTGAACGTCCACTGCCGGGCCGCCGCCAACGCGGCATTCGCCAGACTGAAATTCGGCGGCTCCCCATACGCGACGATTTCAGCCGCGCTTACTTTGCCCGACTCTGCCACATCCACCTTTACGTCGACTAAAACCGGTTCGGTGACGTGCTGCTGATTCGGCAGTTTCAACGAAGGCTGCGCCTGATATACGGGAACCGGCGCCGCGACGTTGTCATGCCCCTTCAGCCGCCGCAGGAGTGGGACTTTGCCCACCACATGGCCAAGTCTCGATGAGACCGGTTCCGCCAATACGCTGACCGATGGTCCATTTGTAGGCGTGGGAATGTTGGGTGTGGGAATCGTCGTGGGAGCCGCGCGCTCCGTCGCCACCGCTACTGTCGGCGGCGGCGATTTCTCAGATACCTTTGGACCTGATGAAACGGGAACATCCGGCGCCTTTGTTTCGGCCTGATCGGAACGCCTGGGCTCGGCTTGTGGCGCTTCCGGCTTGGTTCCGTCCGCCGGCTTGGAAACGGGAGGCGCGATTTCGGACACCTCATCGGCCTTCGGGATGGACGGCGCCGCAGCCGGTGCAACATTCACCGCGGGCTTGAAAATAGGCACTCGCACATCTGGCGTAGCCCGTGGCTCAGGTTGAATGCGAGCCTCCGTGGGACCCACCTGGGGGATTTCAGGCAGAGAGGCCAGATTCACCACCTGCAGCTGCCCTGTGACGTGCGGGTTCGCCGAATATACGTCCAGTCTGAAAGCCAGGTCGGAGTTCTTCGGCTCATATGCGGCGCTCCCGGCGCTCAGGTCGGATGCGGTCAGAATTCTGTCGACTTGAATGTCTCCGTCCTGGACGTGAAGAACCGCGCGGGTCGCATCGCGCAACGTCGGAGAATTTCCGTCCCAGCGGACCCTAAGGGATGAGCCTTCGCGTTCGACACCTAACTGGATATATTCGAGTGCGCTCCTGGCGGGCGCGGCAGTACGAGGCGCGGAATAGGAGCGCACACTCAAAGCTGCCGTCACCAGCAGGACAGCCAGCGCCGCCGCCAGCATCCAGGGCCCTCGCCTGACACCGGAAGCGCCAGCCGGCTTGACGCTCAAGACCGTTTCGATAGGCTCGGCATTCTTCACTTCCGGAGCTTCCTGAGGAGGCTCGTACGTAATCACCGGCGGTAAAGCCGCCGGGCGATCCAGAGGTGGATCGCTCGCGACTTGCATCTCGATTTTGGGCGCATCCAGTTGCCTGACGACGCGCGTCACGGCGCTTCTGATTTCCGGGACCGGAATCGGGGGCGGGTCGGTCTCCGGCGAACGGAGATTCGGTGAGCCCTTCAAAACAGAGGTCAGGGACGCCAGGGGAAACTCGTGAACGCCGCTCACATTCCCGTTTGTCCGAAGGAACAGGGCCGCTTTACCGGGTACTGGGCCTACCATCAGAAATAGCGAATCGCCGGGATCGAAGTAACGCTCCAGGAGCGCGGTGTCCGGGTCCTGAAGTACCAGCTGTTCGGACCGCGTTTGGCTCCGGAAGATGCCGATGCTGGCCGAGCTGTTTCGATAGATCTCGTCCTGCAGATGCGCCAGGTCGGATTCCGACAACACGTACGATGGCCCTGAGCGGTGCTCCGATTCGACGGCCGCAAACCCTTCAATCCAAAAAGTGGTGCTGTCCTGCTGGCGCTCCGTGCGCCCCAACAGGACACCGCCGATCTCCAGTCCGCGGCGCGGAATCCGCTTGAAGGCCACCCAGGATTCGGTTCCCAGACGTCCCATCACACCGGGACGCAGGTAGATCTGAAAATTTCGCGGCCCATCGCTCCACGCAAAAATCGGTTGCGCTGGGGACGGCGGCGCGGAATCAGCCATGCTACTCAGATCCTCCGTGGATCTTGAGTGTTTCAGTAAATTTTGAGGTAGTCCTCGGGCGTCGCTTTCTCCATTTGGAAGATAGAATCGACGCTGGTGTAATCCTTATATCCGAGCCGCGCGATCGGCCGTATCTTGACGACGTCCACGCGGCCGTCCGCAGTCAGCGCCGCATCGTCGATATGGACGGCGACCACGCGGCCGATGACCACATGGTGCTCCGATGACGGTTTGTGGCCAGGGAGCATTACGACCTGATGCAGCCGGCATTCGAAGTGCACCGGGGAACCGTTGACGCGCGGCGGGCGCACCAGCCGGGAGGGCAGAGGATCGAGCCCGGCCGCCGCCATCTCGTCGATCCCGCGCTCGACGATCGACGCCGTCTGGTTCATCTGATCGCGCTGTGCCCAGGTTGCCATGTTGTATACGAACTCGCCGGTCGCCTCCACGTTGACCACCGAGTCCTTCTTGCCGCCGTCCTCTTCATGGCTGCCGGCCGAGAACATCACGAACGGCGGATCGTAGCTGAGCACGTTGAAGAAACTGAACGGCGCGAGGTTCACGACGCCCGCCGCGCTCATCGTCGTGATCCATCCAATCGGGCGCGGCACCACGCACGCCTTCAGGGGGTTGTAGCGCAGGCCGTGATCGTTCTTGTCTGTTTCGTAGTACATGCGATGCCTTCCGGAAAATGGGGACGGACGGGAATAGTCTACCGCGTGTTTTCGACGGTGCGATACTGCGGAGATGGAAATAGGGCTCTTTCCCAACCCGTACAGGCCCGGAATCGGCCTGCGGCCACGCCGCGAAGCGCAGCGGCCCCTTCTGCCGCAGCACGCCCGCTTGTGTCCCGTGCTCGAAGCCGGAAGCAGCGCAGGCTTTCTGGTCCATCCGCCGCTGGCTGAAAAAGAGACCTTTCAAGTCTCCTACGAAGGCGAGGGCCGTTATCAGTTGGTCTACTCGGTGAACACCAAAGGAACCAAGTGGGATCCGATCTTTACCATGACGTATGTGCTGCCAGTGGGCGGGATCGGCGCCACCAAACGCGAAATCAAAATGCACATCCAGGACACGCCGCAAACCCGGGAGATCGCCCACCTGATGCCTGGCATGTTCATCTCTCCGGACGACATGGGAACACCAGCCGGCGCAGTGACTCTGCGGGGAGCGTGGAACTTCCAGACTCCGCCGGGCTGGGACACCGTCTACACTCCGGTGTTCAATATGATCGAGCGGCCCATGGCCCCCATGCTGGTGATCCGCGTCGAGACCGATTGGCACGTGCACGACTCCGAGTTCCGCTACATCCTCCAGCCGGGCGAAACGATTTCCGCGTCGCACAGCATGCCGATCGGGCAGGTGATGTTCGTGCCGCGGGAAGAGATCACCTTCCGCGACGGCACGGAAGAGGAGATCGCCGCGCGCCTCCAAATCGCTCAGGCGTTCTACGACGAAAAGGCGAAAACGAAGGTCAAGACGCCGTACGGGTTGGAATACAGCCCGCACTATCAGAACACCAGCCGCCAGAAAAAACGGGAATAGTCTAAGGTCTGAACGATCGTAGCGAGCGCCCGTACTTGTCCCAGTCCACCGCCGGCGCCGTCCCTATCGCTCGCAGCCGCTCCAGCAGGCGCAGGATAAAGAAGATCAGCGACTCTTCTGCACGGCTAATCTGCACGTCGCGCCCTGCGCGACTATACTCAAGTGTTCCGTGTTCCAGGCAGCAGACCAAGTCGAGTCTCTCGTGCCCCTTGTGCCCCGCCACGCATCGAGTAATATTCGCCGCGAACGTTGCCCCGCCCCACACCGAAGTCGCGGCCAGCAAACCTCCGAGAATCGGATTCGGGCGTACGGCCGCGCAGCGCTTACCTGCGCTGATCAGCGTTGCCGACGTCCGGTGGAGCGCCCGCACCGACGCGACCTTCGCCGCGGCGTCCCGCACCAGTGGACGCGACATGCTGGGCTTCACCTCGAAGACTGCGTAGACGCTCTCCGCGGGAATGTGTACCGCGCTTTCCTGAGGGAACAGGAGCGGCGAATAGAAATGGTCGTAGATTGCGATGTCGATCTGGCGGGAGCGGTTGCCCCGCGAGTCGATCACGAACGCCGAGGAAGCTCGATAGCGCTTGGGTAGATAGCGTTCAAACAGCGCGATCCAGTGTCGCTCGGTGGCCGCTCCCGCCGTCGGCCCATGTTCGATCAACCCGCCTACGTGGAGTTGAGCGAGCATCTCCTGCTGGGCTCGATGAAACAGCTCGCGTAGATCCAGGCGTCCGGAATCGCGAGGTCGTGACATGCAGCCCGACAATAGCGCTCGGCCAGACTCACTCGGCTCGCACCGAATCACATTTCATTGTGGGGCAGGATTATATCCTGCGCGCGGGTTTGTAACCCGCGCTCGACGGAGAAAAAGGGTACAGACGGGAATAGTCTAGCGCCGCTGGATCACCAGTACGCCTCCAGCCACAATCGGAGCGTTAAATCGTGTCTGGCTTCGTTGGCCAAATTCGGACGTAGCTCCGAGTAATACCGGTCGCGTAAGGTATCCGGCTTGATGTGGCCCGCACGCGCAAGTTGGTGGACATCATCGCGGTCTCTTTCGATATTCCGCTCCAGCTTTGAGAGCGCCAGATCGTGGGCTTCTAGCGCATAGAGCCGCAGACGACTCCACGCGCTGGGAAACATCGGTACAAGGCGGTCTTGGTAGTTCTCAGGAGGAGTGGCGACCGTTACAGGGTCCAGGAAGATCTTGTGTTTGCGGTGTAGCGGTGAGCCCTTTCCCGCGAGTTCCACTAAGTTGGCCCGAAGGTTAGGAACCACGCTCAGGAAGTCCACATCGCTGGTAGTGCGGGCGACCCCGTAAAGCTGCGTCACGACAAACCCGCCGCACAAGTGCAACGCAACTTCCTCGCGGAGTTGGGCATCGACTTCGGCGAAGAACGATCGCCAGGGCTCGGGCGGCTGGTCAGTGCGGCGCATACGGCAGTCGATCGGCGCTAAGACTTGTGAGCAGATTCCAGTGGACCGCCGCCTCTGGCCGATTCTTTCTTAGCCAGGTCTTTTCGCGCTCCGGCATCGAATCCCGGCAGAGCGTGCCTTCACTGGCCAGGCGAGCTTCTTCGAGCTCCATTTTCCATTTCGACAAGGCATCAGCCACACCTTCTGGTGCCGCGGAAGTTGCCAGATACAGCAGATATCCCAGCCGGTTTTGGGCGTTGCGCAATTTGGCGTGATCGCGAAGCCAATCCCAGTCCAGATCGGTATACGTGCTCAGGACCCACGGAACGGCCTCCACCAGGCGCGTGTCCAGGTCTCGCTTCACAACGGCATTGAGGACGGCCTCCGCGGGATTGGTTGCCGCGCCGGAACGAACGTGCTCGAATCCCGGATAGCCGAGCGCGGCAAACCTCCGCTGAAGATCGTCGGGGGACACATCGCGGACGTCCTGGGTAGCAGGCAAGGGCAGAACAGTGGGCGGCAGTTTATAGAGACGGGCTGCTCTGCGGGCAAGTTGATCGCTAGCCACTCGGAGCCCTTTCTCAAGCTGTGAGAGATAGGGTTGCGACACGCCGAGCGAACGCGCCGCCGTAACCTGGGTCAGTCCAGCCTTTTTGCGCCCTGTCGTCCACTCTGCGGAGACCATGCTAGCTCCTAAAGACAATATAGCATAGAGTGCTATATTTGGGAAACAGGGCCGCTCTCTTCGTCCGTCCATGTTCGATCAGTCCGCCTATCGCGGGCTGAGCGAGCATTTCCCGCGGGTGAATCCCATTCTGTCGATATAGCCGGATAAAGGGTGGATATCATCAGGCTACCGACTCACCAGGAACCTGTTCAATCTGTGGTATTTTGAAGAACTCCGATTGCTTTCCAGTGAGGTGGCAGATGCTAACGACTCAATTCGCAGTCGTCCTAGCTCTTTCTTTTGCGTGCCGAGGTGAGGATCTCACCTTTAAGAGGACAAAGCTCTCTTCGTCGGTAGAATCGAGCGAAGTCGCGGCGGAACTCGTACTTTCCGATACCCAGATAGTGATCCGAAGCTCGCTGCCAGGGCGTGCGAATCTTAGAATTCCCTATTCAGTAGTCACGAAGATTGCGTACACTGAAAGCAGTCGGCACAGACTCACTGAGGGTGCCAAGATAGCGCTGATTTCTCCAGGTATTGGAGCTGCGACGATTCTGAGTAAGAAACGCACGGAGTGGCTCTCGATCTCGTGGGTCGAAGCTGGAACACCGTTGGAAACAACGCTATGGCTGGACAAGCGTGAAGCTTGGGACATTAGAACAGCTCTCGAATCTAGGACCGGTAAATCGGTCGAAGAGTTGGACGAGAAGAGTAACCCTTTTGATCCAACTACGGGGAGCATGGACGTGGATAAGGTCGTGCCGTTCGGAAGGGATCAGGTCTCAGCCGCGCTCCGGACCGCAATGGAGGGTTTCGGGTGCAAGGTCACGAAGGAAACGCCTTCGGTTATTCGATGCCGGCGGCAACGCGGGCATTCCGAACTGACGGGATTAGGCGGAGAACAGGTAATCGCGACGCTTGATGAGCAGGCGTCTCAAACTCACATCGTCCTGACAACGAAGAAGGCGTCCGCCCAAAACAGGAATTGGTCAACAGTCGTCTTCCGAAGAATGGAAGAGGGTCTTGCTAGCGGCAAATAGTGTGGTGGAGGCGGCGGGAGTTGAACCCGCGTCCGAGAAAGTCTACCGCGAAAGACTACGTGCGTTTCCGATTCGGTGGTTTTAGACCGCCCCGTGCGGGACCGGCAAGAGCGAGTCTGGCGAGATTGAAGTCGTCATTACTCGATGGTGTATCTCCGGGGGAGCATCCGTTGGTGCAGGACGCGATAGATCAGAATGCCCTCGGCACGGGGCCGGTAGAAGATGACATGCCGGCCGTGCTCCATGCGGCGCAGGCCGCGACGAATATCATCGCAGACTCGACCTGCCTCAGGGTTGTCGGCAAGCATCTGGCAACACGCTCGGAGATCGACAACGTAGCGTATTGCCTGATCAGCGCCCCAGGTTTTGAGGCTATGAGCGCCGATGCCGAGCAAGTCGGCTTCAGCGCGACGTGAGACACGAAACCGGGCCACTGTCTAGCGCCGGGTCTTCGGAAGCTTTAGCGTTTCGAGTACGCGTTCAAAAACGCCGTCCTCGGCGATCCCGCTGGCATCGCCTTCGTCGATAGCTGCCCGCAACACGGCGAGCTTTGCCTCGTATTCCTGCTCTTCGCGCTCCAAGGTCCGCAGAGCCGCGCGCACAACTTCACTGGCGTTTTCGTAACGTCCCGTTTTGACCTTCTTCGCCACGAAGCGGTCAAGCTCCTCAGTCAAATTGACGTTGCGAGTGGGCACAGGCCTAAGTCAAATATATCATGGTTGGCAATGATTGCCAATAGAGGAAATCGGAATGGTGGAGGCGGCGGGAGTTGAACCCGCGTCCGAGAAAGTCTACCGCGAAAGACTACGTGCGTTTCCGATTCGGTGGTTTTAGACCGCCCCGTGCGGAACCGGCAAGAGCGAGGCGGCTTAGCCTGATTGGTCTCGGTT
>DASYSG010000012.1:0-73134 GCA_036003585.1 Bryobacteraceae bacterium
GCCAAGTGAGCCCCGGCGGAGTGGCCGCTCAGATAGATTCGCGACTTGTCTCCGCCGTAGCTGGAGATATTCTGCGCCACGAAGGCGAACGCCGCAGCCGCGTCTTCGATCTGCGCCGGGTGCGGGTTCTGCGGCATCAGCCGGTAGCTGGGAATCACCACGCCGATCCCGGCCCGCGCGAGCCGGTCGCCCAGCGCCGGGTAGCTTGAACGGTCGCCCGTTCGCCAGGACCCGCCGTGCAGGAAAACCAGCACCGGGAAGTTCTTCTTATCGCGGGGCAAGTATAGGTCGAGCTTGTGCTTTTGCGCATCCGCCGGCGCACCCTCTGTGTACGAGATGCCAGGGAGCACCTCCACATTGGGGGAAAGCGGCGTTGCAGGCACGGTCACATCGGCGGGTGGGCCGACGGTAATCGGATTGGTGAAGATCCAGGGCCGCTCCTCACCGTCGATCGAAAGCAAAGCTTCCAGCCGGTAGGCGCCCGTATCCCTCACGATGTAATCGAGCTTCCAATCGTGCACTTCCGACACCATCACGTTGTCGCGCAGGAGTCGTATGGTGGCGGGAACGGGAAGGCGCGCGCTGATAGTAACCGAGCCGGCCAATGGATTATAAACCGCTGTATCGCCCATTTCGAATACGCCGAAGTAGCTTTGCGAAAAGAACACCGCGCCGGTCGGATCGCACAACCACTCGTGTGCCGCATAGGCATGTCCGGCGGCGAGCGATGCTCGGATCGCGGCTGGAGTCAGCTCCGTCGCCAGAATGTGCGTCGTCGCGTGGCGGAACGCCGCCGTGTAAGCATCGGTCAGGTCCTTGGTGACTTTCGGGGCCGGAAGATGGGTCCGCGCGAAAAGCACGGATTGGGCAGGCAGCGGGTTTTTCGGCGCATGGACATCCGTGCCGAAAGCTTCGTCGGGAAGATCCTTGAATTTCGCCGCCACGCGCGGGATGTCTTCTTCCTCAGGCGAGCCGAAAATATCCGTGCCTTTGAAATCGGCGCCAGGCGCATGCAGGAACAGAACCCCATCGCGCATCCCCTCCGAGGCAGCGCCAAAAACCACCTGGACGCCGGCGTTATGCGCGGGCTGCAGGAGAACTTGCTGGGAAGCTGGTTCGGCGATAAACACTGCCCGGTAGTCCCGATAGACGCCCTCGGCAGGGAAGCTGGCGCGGGTCTTCTTCCATTCGACGATCTGGGAGTGGACGGCTTCCAGACGGTCGCTCTTCAAGCGCTCCGTGGGCGTGCGGGCAGAGACCACACAGCACAGCCCGATACTGACCAGGGCAGCGGCTCGCACGATTCCATTTTAAGCAAATAGGAAAAGCTAGACGTCCATGATCTCGATCGCGCGCTTCAGGCTCTGCACGGGATCGTGACCCGGCGCGGGACGATATTCGTGCGACACATAGCCCGTGAATCCCGCATCCCCGATCGCCTGTGCGATGAAACGGTAGTTGAGCTCCTGGGTCTCGTCGATCTCATGCCGGTTCGGGACACCGCCGGTGTGGAAATGCGAAATGTATTGGATATTGTCGCGGATGTTGTGCACCACATCGCCATCCATGATCTGCACGTGATAAATATCGAACAGCATCTTCACGCGCGGCGAATTCACCCGCTTGACGACGCCCACGCCCCAAGCCAGGTGATCGCAAATCTGGTCCCAGCGGCCAATGGTGCTGTCCATGAACTTGCTGTTCATGATCTCCATGCAGACGGTGACCTGCTTGTCCTCGGCGTGAGCCTTGATCCTGTTGAAGAAGGCCACGGCGTTGTCCGCGCCTTCCTCATACGACATGCCGCGGCGCTGGCCGCCGACGGTGATCATGTTGGGGCAGCCCCCCGCGGCGCACTGGTCGATGTTCGCGCTCACGGATTTCTCCAAGGCGTCGTGAAATTCCTTGCGGATGACACCGTTCTCGAAGCTGACGCCGCCGGTCGCGCCCATCAGGGGCTTCAGGCCGTATTTCTTGAGCGTGGGCCAGTCGTTCGGACCGATCAGGTCGAATCCGTGGATCCCTTGCTGGGCCGCGATGCGGCACATGTCGTCGAAGGACATGGTGGCCGGGAAGTTGGCGCGCATGCAGCCTTGCTTGATGCGGTTCTTGAGTTTTGCAGGTTGCGGCGCCTGCGCCGACGCGACGCTGGTTGCAGCCAGGCCGGCAGCCACCGAACTTACGAAGTCTCTGCGTTTCATAATTTGATCTACCCCCGTTCACCATACTCACGCTGCATTATACTCACTAAGTCATGCTGAAAGTCGTTCTGTTGCTGGCGTTCTCCATATGCGCCCTGGCCCAAGATTACATTGCACAGCGAACCACTGACCACGATATCCCTGTGGTTCGCCTCACAGACCCCATGCACGGGGTCGAAGTCGCCATCGTGCCTTCGGTCGGCAATACGGCTTATGAGATGAACGTGCATGGGAAAAACATTCTGTACTTCCCATATGCCGATGTTGCCAAGTTTCAAAAGAGCCCACAATTGAGCGGCATTCCCTTCCTGGCGCCCTGGGCCAACCGGCTCAATGAACAGGATTTTTGGGCGAACGGCAAGAAGTACGCCTTCGATATGAACCTGGGCAACGTGCGCGGCGATAACCCGATTCACGGCCTGCTGGCCAGCTCGCCCTACTGGCAGGTCGTCAGCGTTGCAGCGGACAAGCGGTCGGCCCGCACAACCAGCCGCCTGGAGTTCTGGCGATATCCGGATTTGATGGCGCAGTGGCCCTTCGCCCACGAATACGAGATGACCTACACGCTCAAGGACGGCGTGCTCGAAGTGCGGGTGACCGTCACCAATCTCAGCAAAGATCCGATGCCGGTGGCGATCGGGTTTCACCCCTATTACCGCATCCCGGATGTGCCGCGCGATCAATGGACGGCGCATATTCCGGCGCGGCAGCGGGTGGTGGCCGATAATCGCCTGATTCCCACCGGCGAGTATCGCGCCATGGACATTCCCGACAAATTCCCGTTGCAAGGCCGAACGCTGGACGATGGCTTCATCGGTCTCCAGCGCGACGCTGACGGCCGTGCGGTGTTTTCCATTGAATCCGGCGGGAAAAAAGTCGAGGCCATGTTCGGACCGAAGTATCAGGCGGCGGTCGTCTGGGAGCCGAACACTCCGAACGGACAACCCCAGCCATTCATCTGCTTCGAGCCGATGAGCGGCATCACCAACGCCGTGAATTTAGCCCACGAAGGCAAGTATCCGGACCTGCAGGTGATCCCGCCGGGAGGCAAATGGAGCGAGAGCTTCTGGATTCGTGCGACCGGCTTCTGAAGCTGCGGGAGCCCCGAGTCCCTGGTGTTATACTGACCGCTGACCCGGAGGCCAGGATGCGCCCCGGGGGATTTCCCCCTAGTGGAGGCGAGTATGTTCAAGAAGGTTCTTATTGCTGCCGGACTCGCGACCGTGTTGGCGTGGGTGCTCTCCGCGCAGAGCGATCTGAAGTCCGTGGTCGACAAGTCCATGAAGGCCATGGGCGTCGAAAACGTGAAAACGCTGACTTTAACGGGCGAGGGCGGGGACGGCTCCGTCGGGCAGGCTTACAGCCCCCAGTCGGACCGCTGGCGATGGACCGCGAATAAGAATTGGACCAGGTCGGTAGACTTCGATGCGAAGAGTTGGCGCGATGTTCGCGATCGCTCGGAAGGCGAACCTGCCAACCAGTGCGGCGGTGCGGGAACCACGTGTCCGGCCCCCTCGCAGAACGGCGCAGTCGCCGTCGCCACGGCCAACAACTTCAATAACCAGATTCAGTTTGCCATGCTGCCGCTCGGTTTCCTGAAGATGGCTCTCGAAAAGAACGCCACGGTTTCGAAAGAGAAGAAATTCACTGTGTTGACCTTCCCCATAGAGAACGGCACGGCTTACAAGACCAACGTGAAGGGCTATATCAACGACCAGGGTCTGGTCGAGAGAGTCGAAACCACAATCGATACCGGCATGCTCGGCGACACCAAGTGGGAAGCGACGTTCAGCAACTATAAAGACTTCGGCGGGGTGAAAATCCCGACCACCATCGTGCAGCGCCAGGGCGGTCCGAAAATCTGGGAAATGACGGTTGCCGATGTGAAAGTCAACCAGCCCGTGGATATGACGCCTCCCGCCGGCCGTGGCGGCAGGGGTGGTCCCGGAGGCCCGGGCGCTGCTAAGGGCGGCGACGGTAAAGGCAAGGGGGCTCCGCCGGAATTCGCGGGCGGCGATGGAAAAGGCAAAGGTGGTCCCGGCGGCGGTGGTGGACGCGGCGCAGCCGCAGCCCTGGAGAGCGAAGATCTGGGCGGTGGCTTCTGGCTGGTCACAGGCGGCTACGGCGCCGTGGTCGCGAACTTCAAAGACTACATCGTGGTGATCGAAGGCCCGTCGGGCGATATGCGGGCGGATCAGATCATCTCCGAGGCAAAGCGGCTGGTTCCCAACAAGCCGATCAAGTACGTGATCAACACGCACACGCACTTCGATCATTCGCAAGGCCTGCGCGACTTCGTGGCCGAGGGTGCGACCATCATTACGAATCAGGGCAACAAGGGCTACTTCGAAAAGGTGCTGGCCAATCCTCACACGCTGGTTCCGGACAATCTGCAGAAGAAGAACGCGAAGCCCAAGATCAAAGTGGAATACGTCGGCGATATGAAAAAGATCACCGACGGCCAACACGAAATCGATCTGTACAAAGTGATGAACACCACGCATAACAGCGCCATGCTGATGGCGTACCTGCCGAAGCAGAAGGTCTTGATCGAGGCCGACGAATTCAATGTGCTGAATCCGGTCCCGACGGCCCCCGTAGCCAATCCGAACCAGTATCAGGTCAACCTGCTGGCGAACATCGAACGCCTGCATCTGGATGTCGATCGCATCATCCCGATTCATCTTCCGAACCCGGCGACGCGCAAGGTGCCGCTGGCGGAATTGAAGTTCGCGGCGGGTAAATCGTAAATATACGTTTGTTGCCGCCTACATAGATTCTCCTGGCAGCGACGAATCCCCGAACGTCTGCTCTAGTGCGAGTAGATGTTCGAAAACGAAGTCCGCTTTGCCCTGGTGCTGTACGGCGGGGCCTCGCTCGCGATCTACATCCACGGCGTCACGCAGGAATTCTTCCACCTGGTTCGATCCACGGCAGTTGACGCGGAAGGAAAGCTGATCGCCGGCGATGCGGAACTCAGTGGGACCGAGCGCGTTTACCGGAAGCTCGCGACTTCGCCCGATGGGACCGTGCGTACCCGGTTCCTGGTGGACATCGCGTCGGGAACCTCGGCCGGCGGCATCAATGCGATATTTCTGGGGAAAGCCCTCGCTAACGGCCAGACGCTCGATCAGGTGAGCCGCTTGTGGCTCGATCAAGCCAATGCCCAGACGCTGTTCAATCGCGATAAACTTCCGCGCAGCCTGCTCAGCAGCCAGACGATGTATTCGAAGCTCCTGGATGCCCTGAGCGGCATGGAGCGTAACGGAACGGAACGCGCCTCGCTGCAGCCAGAGATCGACGTGTTCATCACGGCGACGGATATTCAGGGACTCGAGTTGCCCATCCAGCTCGCGGACGGAACGGTGTTCGAAAAGCGTCACAAGAACATGTTTCATCTCCGCTTCGGGGACGATCAGAATGATTTTGCGCGCGAGAACGATCCGTTCCTGGCGTTCGCAGCGCGCGCCACATCGGCATTTCCGTTTGCGTTCGAGCCGGCGAGCCTGGCCGACGACGGTGCGTACCGGGAGTTTTTCCCCGACTACGGAAGCGAGTATGCGGAGCGTTCGTTCGGCGACGGCGGGTACCTGGACAACAAGCCCTTCACGCACGCGATTCAGGCACTCTCGCAGCGCAGCTCCGATTTGCCGGTCACGCGAAAGCTGATGTACGTCGAGCCATCGCCAGACGAGCCGGCCAGCAACCATCCCGCCGCGCCCCCGAATTTCCTCCGCAATAGCTTGGACGCGCTGATCACGCTCCCCCGCGAGGAGACCATTCGGGAAGATCTGCAACGCGTGATCGATCGGAACCGGCTGATCGAACGCGTTCGGGAGATCACCTCGCATGTGGACGAAGACGTCACGGAGTTCATCGGTCGCGTGGGAGGAGCCGAATATCAACGCCGGACTCTGGCGGACGAGATTCGCGATCGCGGCCCGGGATATGCCGGATACCACCGGCTGAAAGTGCGCGCGGTGACCGACGATCTTGCCGTGATGCTGGGCCAGCCGGCTTGTGCCATGGATGCCTGGCGGCGGGAACACTATTCCGAACAGGATCCGGAACGGAGCGAGAGCGCTTTCCTGTTGGAGTATGACCTGGGATACCGGCAACGCCGTATTCAATTTCTGCTGCGCACGCTGAGCGAGCCGGCCGCGAAGCGAGAACTAAATAAGATTGCCGCGGCACTGAAGCGCCTGCGTCGCCCGGATGTCGCAGTGGAGGCAATCGCAAACCGGTTTCGGGAAGTGTTTATACGAGCGGCGGCGGATGCCGAGGCCTGTCTCGATGCAGACTCGCGGCGCATCTTCGATCAATTCGAGTATTACGACCAGGTCGCATTCCCGATTTTCTACGAGGCGTCGGTGGGCGAAGCCGAGCTGTGCGAGGTGTTCCGCATCAGTCCGTGGGACGCCACCAGTGTTGTGAACGAGAATACCGAAAGACGCCGGAAACTGGCGGGCACGGCGTTATTTCACTTCGGCGCGTTTCTGAATCGCGAATGGCGAGAGAACGATCTGATGTGGGGACGCCTGGATGCCGCCGAACGGATTATCCGTTGCATTTTGCCGCCCGATTCACCGGAAGCAAACGCGCTGATCCACGAAGCGAATCTGGCCATCGCGGAAAGCGAGGAGTCTTTGAAACGGCTCCGGGAAACCTGCGAGGTGAATCGCAAGCTCCCCGTGCTCACGCGCATGAAGCTCGGTTTCGCAGCCAGCCGGGTCATTCTAAAAATGCTCGCGGGCTACCTTATCAGGTAACGCCAGTAGCCGATATAAGCCGCTCCAATTCCCGCCACGATCGACACCGCAGCCAACCAGATGAGGAAGATCTTCCACGGAAATCTTCGGCCTTCGCGGCGAAGCACCAGCAAGTAACTCGCGAACACACCCAGGAAATACAACAGAATCATGGGCACGGCGAACAGCGTCATGGTAAATGCGTCCGGCGTTGGCGTCACCACTGCTGCAAGGATTACGATCGCCAGAATGGCATAGCGGGAATGCCGGATGAGAAAGCTCGGCGAGGCCACGCGGATCAGGGTCAGGAAGAAGATCAGGACCGGCAGCTCAAAGATCACCGATACTCCCAACATAACGTTTACGAAATTGGTGAAATAGTCGTCGATCGAGATCAAGGACGTAACATTGGCGTCTTCGCCGATGCCGAGGAGAAAAACCAAGGCGTAGCGAAGCGCAACGAAGTAAGCGAACAGGCCGCCGCACAGGAACAATCCGCCGGTACACACGATAAACGGCACGGCCCACTTCCGCTCCCGCGGGTACAGACCCGGGGCGATGAACGCCCAAAGCTGATAGATCACCCACGGAAAGGCCACGAAGATGGCCGCCACCAAGGGCGTCCAGACGTAGATGATGGAGAATCTCTCCATCACACCAATCGCAATGAATCCGCCGCTTCCGATAGCCTTGAAAGCGGTATCGCCGGGCGCTCGGACGAATTTCCATAGCTGACTGGCGAAAACCAGGCAGCCCACATACGCCACACCGAAACCGATTAGCGCGCGGATGATGCGGCTGCGCAGCTCTTCCAGATGCTCGAGGATCGACATGCGCAGCATGCCATCGTCATCCGGATCCGACAACGGATCTTGCAGCTCCAGCTGGTTCATACGAACCTCGTAAGTCTATGGGCGATTCGGCGCCTGGAGCTACAGAAGCGCCTACGGTTGAATCCGTTACTTCACGAGAAACGGCCAGCGCAATGCGAAATGATAGTGGTACATGGTGATCGCCACGAGAAGGCACAGGGCCGCCACAGCGAGCATTGCCAGCAGCCACCACAGGAAAATTCTCCATGGGAAGCGGCGGTTTTCACGGCGCATGACCAGCAGGTAGCTGGCGAACACGCCCATGAAGTACAGCAGGATCATGGGCACGGCGAACAGCGTCAGATTGAAGACGTCAGGCGTGGGCGTGATGATCGCCGCCAGAATCACGATCACCAGAATCGCGTAGCGTGAATGCCGCAACAGGAAGCTGGGCGACGCCACGCGGATCAGCGTCAGGAAAAAGATCAACACCGGCAATTCGAACACCAGCGAGATCCCCAGCATCACGTTGACGAACAGATCGAAATACTTGTCGATGGAGATCAGGGGCAGTACGCCCATGGGTCCGCCGATATTGAACAGAAACGTCAGCGCGAAGCGGAAGGCGATGAAATAGGCGAACAGTCCGCCGGTAATGAACAAGCCCGCGGTGCACAGGACGAACGGCACGGCCCAGCGGCGCTCCCGGGGATACAGTCCGGGAGAGATAAAGGCCCACACCTGATAGATCACCCACGGCGACGCGATAAAAAGCGACGCGACCAGAGGCGTCCACATCCAGATGATGGAGAACTGCTCCATCGGATCGATGGCGATAAATCCGCCTCTCCCAATGGTCTTGAAGGCGGCCAGGCCGGGCGCCTGGACCCAATCCCAGAGATACTCGGCAAGAAAGAGGCAAGCAAGGAACGCGACTCCGAATCCTGCTATTGCTCGAATGATGCGCGAGCGGAGCTCCTCCAGATGCTCCATGAACGACATCCGAAGCATGCCCGATTCTTCTTCATCCTCGTCGTCCGGAGGCGGTGGAGGCGGCGGGGTTCTGGTCCCGCCCCCCGAAGCCAGCGCGCGCGGCATGGGCGGGTCGATATCCGGGTGCAAAGCGCTTTCCGGATCGTCGGGATACACTACGCGCGGAGTCTCGTCAGGAGGCACTCCTCCGCCGTTATGCTGGTCATCCATGCGCGATTACGTTTTAACTACTTTAGCTATGCTGAGGCTGAGCACTACTCTGTTCAGAGCGAGGCACAGTGCCTTCAATGGCCGGAACAGGTTCCGGCGATGGCACGGCTTCGGCGACAGTCTCACTGGATTCGGCGCCTGGAGTTGCGGAAGCGCCTACGGTGGTTGGATCGGTAGCGGTGGGTGTGGAAGCCGAGGTTTGCTCCTCTGCGTGTGGCTGAGGCTCCAGCGGATTCCATGCGGTTTCCGCCGGCGGCAGGCTGCGACTCTCCTGCTCGGGATTATAATTGATAGCCCGATTGAAGATATCTCCTGCCGTAATGTTCGCGACCTGGCTTAAGGACTGACTTTCCCGCTCCAGAGTTTGCATTTCGCGCTCGAACGAGGCTTTCAAATCGTTCGAGGCGCGACGGAATTCGGTGATCGCTTTTCCGATCGTCCGCCCCAGTTCTGGAAGCTTTTTGGGCCCAAACAGAACGAGGGCTAAGAAGAAGATGACGATCATCTCTTGCATGCCGAGTGTACCGAACATGGTCGTAAGCCCTCCCATGGGCATCATAGCATGGGGCGTTTCCTCAAGATCTGTTACGTCTTCCGTGCGGCGTAATCCTACAGCTAGAATGGGCAAGAACATGGGGATTTTGCGGGGTACTGTCTTGTCGCTCGCCACAGCCGCTCTTCTGGCGGCGCAACCGGCTGCCTCCACCACCCAACCGATTACCGGAGGCGGCCGGTTTGAGTGGGCGATTATGAACACAATCAACCTGCCGAGCTTTGGGGCGGGCCTGTTCAGCTCCGGATGGGGCACGTATCGAAATCAGCCCACCGAGTATGGCGTAACCTTGAAAGGCTTCGGAAAGCGTTTCGGGATGCGGCTTACAGGCGTGGCGACGAGTAACACCATGGAGTCAGGTCTGGGCGCTATCTGGGGCGAGGATCCGCGTTATCAGCGCGACGCCGGCCAGCCCTTCGGTCACAGGATCCGGCACGTGGTTAAGATGACGCTCATGGCGCCTGACCTGCACGGACGGATCGTCCCTGCGTATGCGCGCTACGCAGCCATCGGCGGCAGCAATGTCCTATCGAACAGCTGGCGTCCCGACAGTGACACAACCGCCAATCACACCATGCTCCGAATTGGCTTCGGATTCCTGGGCCGTATGACGTCGAACACATTTTTCGAGTTCTGGCCGGACGTCAAGGATCGGTTCTTGCACTAAGGCGCTTACTTCGTCGCCAGAAGGCCCGTGCTGACAATCGCATATGCGCGCCGTTCTTTTTCTGCTTCCGGCGTATTTCCAGCCCGATCGTAGTGTCGGGCGAGCACCAGGTGAGCGCTGGGATTTTCTGGAGCCGCTGCCTGGAGTTGCTGGATCGCCTCGGCCTCGTGTGAACCTTGCTGGAGCAGGAGCATCCCCAGGACCAGGCGGGTTTTCGGCTTGCCTCCGTCCAATTGAAGCGCCTTGCGCACTTCGTACAATCCGCGCGCAGATTCCCCTTTGAGATAAAACGCGTACGCCAGGTTGGATAGGTTTTCCGGCCGTGGCAACAGCCGGCTTGCCTCCTCCAATTCGCCCATGGCCGTGTCCAGTTGCCCGGCCTTCAGATGCTCTACGCCCAACATGCTGATCGCGTAAGGCATCGCTACCGGATCACGCACGGCGTCACGCAATTCCTGCATCCCGCGCTCGCGCTGCCCGGATTTCAAGTGTTCCCGTGCCGCAACAATCGCGCGCAAGGATTTGCCCGTCAGAGGGTCGCGCAATTCCTCTACCGATACCACCGAACCGCCGGATTGCGCCGACAAAGTAACCGCGAAAATCGAAAATATTAATAACCGTAAAAATAGTGACACTTTTCCTCCGAATGTGCCTGCTGCCTGGTGAAATCATCCACTCGAGGTGGGGATGCCGAACGGGGGGATACCGGTCTGACCGCCGGTTAGCGTGCTGGAGAAACAAAGGGCCAGCGACGCTTTCGCTGCTCTACAACCGCAGATTAACCTGGAACCTGCCGCGAGTCCAATCAAAACTCTTTATCGACTCATTCCAGCCGACTTTAAGCCGCGGACTATCTGTTAATGAATGTGTACGGTTGGGGTTACCGACATGCCGGGGCGCAGCGACAGGTCCGTGTTCTGGCCGGCGTCGAAGCCGATAATCACCGGAATTCGCTGCACCACCTTGACATAATTGCCGGTGGCATTTTCGGGTGGCAGCAGGCTGAAACGTGCGCCGCTGGCTCCCGCAAGGCTTTCGATATGCCCGCTATAGGTGTGGCCGTTGGCATCCACCGCGATGTCCGCACTCTGGCCGACCTTCATGTCCTTGAGCTGCGTCTCTTTGAAGTTGGCCACCACCCAGACGTGGCTCAGATCGACCACCGCCATCAGCAGTTGTCCCGGCTCAACATACTGCCCGACTTCGACGGCGCGGCGCGCGACTATGCCTGTAGCGGGCGCTGCAATGGTGGTGTACTTCAGGTTCAGCTCGGCCTGTTCCACTTCGGCGCGTTTTTGAGCGACCTTGGCTTCGGCTGCCAGGGCGCGGGCCTCAGACGACTTCACCTGCTGCGGTCCGGTCATGGCGCCTTCCACGTTCGCATCAGCCTGGCCCACGTGGGCGCGAGCCTGATCGACACTCTGTTCCGCGGCGAGCACGTTTTGTTGCGCTTCTGTTACGGCAGCCTTCTGGGCGTCGACGGAGGCGCGCGCGGCTTCCGCGTCCGTCACGGCTTTCTCGTACTGTTGCCGCGAAATGTCGTCGCGAGCCACCAGGACCTTGTAGCGCTCCACATCCTGAGCCGCTTTGGTCGCGTTGGCTTCGGCCACGCGGACATTGGCCTCGGCGGACTTCAGCCGCGCTTTCGCGGCGCCTAGAGCCTGTTCCGCCCCGCTCACCTGCGCGGCCGCATCCTGCCGGGAAGAGCGAGCTCCGCTGAGCGCGCTAGCCGTGGACACCGACAGCACCGGAATATCGCTGCGAACGCTGGCGAGCGTTGCTTCCGCGTCGGCCAGCTCGGCGCGGGCTTTCGCCACCGCGATCTCAAAATCGCGTGGATCCAGTTGAACCAGAACCTGATCCGCCTTGACGGCGGCTTGATCGTGAACCGTCACCTGGATCACGTGGCCGGCTACGCGTGGACTCAGGGGGAAAATCGACCCGTCGATCTGGGCGTCGTCGGTAGTCTCCACGCGCGAAAGGCGCTCCCATACCGTATAGCCCGCGAATGCCAACCCAGCCAACACTAAGACTCCGATAACCCACTTCAGTGCTCTCATTTGTCTGTTTGTACTAGGGTAGCGTAGGTCCTTCGATGTCTCATCGGATGCTCTCACGGCCGCCGTGGGTTCGTTTTGTCGTACGGCGCCCTACCCAGCCCTACCCACTCGCTGTAGGCTTATAGGGAGTGACTGCCTATGCCGCGTTCTCCTCGCGGGCTTTCCGATTCCAGCTGATCGCCTCCACGCTTTCGATGTTCAGCCAGCAGATGCTGGCGACCGTGGTGGGTTGGGATCTGTATCTCACCACTCGCTCGCCCGTGGTCCTGGGAAACGTGGGGCTGGTTCAAATTATTCCGGTTCTGCTGTTTACGTTCGTGGCCGGACACGTAGCCGACCGCTACAATCGCAGCCGCACGGCGATGGTGACCCAAGTGGCGCAAGCCCTGGTCGCCTTCGCTCTGGCCGCCGCCGGAAGCGGGCGAGGCGTGGCGTTAATCTACGCCTGCCTCTTTCTGACAGCCACCGCCCGGGCGTTCCAATGGCCGGCGACCTCGGCCCTGCTTCCGCAAACGGTGCCCCTCGAGAACCTGACGCAGGCGATCTCCTGGAGCGGGTCAGCTCGTGAGATGGCCAACATGGGTGGACCAGCCGCCGCAGGCGCCCTGATCGCCGCCTTCAGCAGCGAGGCGGTGTACATCGTCCAAGCCGTGTTCTGCGTGCTTTCCGCGATCTGCTTCGGACTGATGCGGGTCCCCGACCGGGCCGCGCATGAGCGGCCGGAAATCGGCCTCAAGGCGGTGGCGGAGGGCGTGCGTTTTGTCTGGAAAGAGAAACTGATTCTCTCGGCGATGAGCCTGGATCTTCTGGCCGTATTTTTCGGCGGAGCCGTAGCCCTGTTGCCGATCTACGCCGAAGACATCCTGCGTACGGGTGCGACCGGGCTGGGCTGGTTGCGGGCTGCGCCGGCCATCGGCGCGGGTTTGACGGCGATCTGGATCGCGCACCGCCCGGCGTTCCGGAACGCGGGAATGGTTCTGCTGGCCTCCGTGGCGGCGTTCGGCCTGGCCACCATCGGATTCGCGGTTTCCACCTCGGCGTGGCTTTCCTTCGGGATGCTGTTCCTGACCGGAGCCTTCGATAGCGTCAGCGTGGTGCTGCGAATCTCGCTGGTGCAATCGCGCACGCCGGACGCACTGCGGGGACGCGTCTCGGCGGTCAACGGGCTGTTCATCGCCGCGTCCAATCAATGGGGAGCGGTGGAATCGGGCCTGGCCGCGGCTTTAATGGGCACGGTCCCGTCGGTGGTATTCGGCGGAGCCGCAACCATCGTCGTCGTGGCCGCGGTGGCAGTGGTCTCGGCGAGCATGCGGCGCTGGAAGAGTTAGAGGTGCGCTAGCCAGACATCCAGAACGGCGCAGCGCTTTTCCTCGCGTACCACTTTCAGCGCTTCGGCCACGGCCGGCTCCACATCATCGACGGCTTTGACGATTCTGGCAAAAGCCCCGCCTGCGGCAGCCGCGATTCCCGAATAATCGGGCGGCGGGTCGAACGCCACATCGATATCCTGCGCTTTGCTGGCATACCCCTCCGGATGCACCGCCAGCATCGAAAACTTGGGCGCGCGCCACCCGCGATTGTTATAGACGACCGTTAAAAACGGGGTCTGGTATTTGCGCGCCATCCAATGCACCGTGGAGGGCACCGAGAACATGTAAGACCCGTCGCCGGTCAGGCAGACGACGGTTTTGTCGGGACAGGCCAGCTTCATACCGATCGACGCGCCGCCGTTCCAGCCGAGAGAGCTCGCCCCGCTGGTGAAGCGCGTACCAGGCTTGGTGCAGCCGACGTGATTGTTGATCGCCGAAAAATTCGTGATGCCTTCGTTCACGATCACGGTGTCGCGATCGATCTGGCGGCGAACGCAGGCCGTCAGATATTCGGCTGTGATCACGTCGGCCGGCTTTTGTTCGCGCCGGGCCAGTTCGGCGGCCCATGCCGCATGCTGCTCGCGGTAGAGAGCTTTAGGTTCTCCAGTTAAACGCTCATTGATCTGGCGCAGCGCCGTGGCGCAATCGGCACGAAACACCTGGGCGGCGGAAATGTACCAGAGCGGGGTTCGTTCCTTGAGCGGGTCGATATCGATGTGGCAGATCTTTGTTCCCTCGGTAGGTTTATTGAACGCCGGAATCCACGGGACGTCGCTATCGAGCACCAGGACCAGGTCGGCTTCCGCGAGTGACGGGTTCTGCATGTGCTCGTTGCCCTGCTGCCCGACGTAGCAGGGGTGGTCGCTCGGGAAATTCAGGTAACTCGGGCACGACTCCAGAACACCGATTCCCAGGCGATCCGCCAAACGAACGAGCTCGACTACGGCGTCCGGATTGCGGCCCAGATAACTGGTCACGACTAACGGACGCTTGGCAGCGAGGAGACTATTCACTAACTCGGTGAGTCCGCTATCGGGCAAAGGCTGCGGCGCGATCGGGGTCCAGCGCGAGGCATCGATCGACACCGGCGGGATTTCTTCCTCGAACACCTCCCGCGCGGCCATCAGATACGCGGGGCCCTGGGGGTCGCTCGAAGCGATCTGGAGCGCGCGGTGGATCATCTGCTTGATGTTGCGGCCGGTGCGCAGCTCATTCTCGTATTTCATGTAGCCGCGGAGGATGCCTCTTTGGTCGGGGACGTCCTGGAGCCAATGGATGAACTCGTTGCGGCTGCCCTTGAGTTCGCCTTCCTGGGTATAAGGCGATGCTCCGGCAAAAATCAGCACCGGCACGCGGCATTTGGCGACGTTGTGAATCGCCCCTGCCATGGCCTGCGTGCCGCAATCGACGTGGACCAGCACGGCCTGGGCGCGTCCGGTGATCTGCACGAACCCTTGGGCGCAGGTGAGCGCGACCATTTCATTGGGACAGGTGATGACCTTAGGGAGAGGTTTTCCGGTGGCCCTCGCCTGTGCCAGAGCTTCGACGATTCCTGGATGGTCGCTGCCGAGATTGACGAATAAATAAGAAATTCCGGCATCTACCAGGGCCTCGATCATGGCATTGGCGCCGGTGTACAGGGAAGGTTGGGACTGGGCGCCGATTTGCGGAATTGCCACGATCACAAGGCTAACATTTTCTGGGCAAAATACTTGCGCCATGGACCTTCATGGGGCATAGTGAAAATAGCGCGTCGTTCGCAAACGCACGGGCTCGAGCGCGCCAGAAAAGTATGGGCTTAGGCCGGCAATGCCAGAACAAAGGGCCGAACAAAGGCTGTTCTTCACCGAACTGCTTGGCCTCAAGGTCTTTGACCTTAAGGGGCGCACTCTCGGTGTGGTCAAAGATGCCGCCATCGTGCCTCTTCTGGACCCGGTCCGCGTCGATCGCTATCTGATCGGCAGCGGCGCGGCGTGGCTCACGGTCCGCCACGATCAGGTCCGCTCCATATCGCTCGACGGCATTCATCTGCGGGACGAAATCCTGACTCCGTATCATTCCGATGAATATATGCTGCGCGTGGTCCGCGACCTGATGGACCAGCAGATCATCGATGCGCAGGGCCGCAAGGTGGTGCGCGTGACCGACGTCACCTTCGAGATCCATCCGGAAGACGGCGGCGAAGTCCTGTGGGTGCTGGACGTGGATATCGGACTGCGGGCGATTTTCCGGCGCTTAGTGCAGGGCGTGCTGCCTCCGCGCTGGATCCGGCGGCTGCAGGGCGGCATCCCGCCCCACTCCATTCGCTGGGAGTTCTGCAACATCCTGGAGCCCGATCCGCAGCGGCGCCTGCGCCTCAACATTTCCAACCGGCTGCTGGAAGGCATGCATCCGGCGGACCTGGCCGACATTGTCGAGGACCTGACGCCCGAGCATCGCGAAGCGATCTTCGAGAACATCGACAGCGAAGTGGCCGCCGAGGCGCTGTCGGAAGTCGACCCGAATATCCAGGCCAGCATTCTGGAATCGCTCGAAACCGGGAAGGCGGCCGAGATCGTGGAAGAGATGGCCCCGGACGAGGCTGCGGACGTGCTGGCCGAGCTGGAACAAGAGACCAGCGATGAGATCCTGGAAGAGATGGAACATGAGCCCAAGCAGGAGGTCCGCGAACTGCTGGAGTTCAAAGAAGATTCGGCCGGCGGCATGATGAACACGGAGTACGTGGCGCTCCCAGAAACGGCCACCGTCGAAGACGCCATTCAGGCCCTTAAGAGCAACGAAGAGCTGATGGAAACGCTGAATACGTTGTTCCTGGTGGATTCGAGCGATCATCTGACAGGCGCGGTCCCGGTGGCACGGCTGTTCCTGCATGATGGCGCGACGCCGCTCCGCTCGCTCGCCGTGGAAACGCTGATCGATGCGCCCGTAACGGAGCAGCAGGACCGCATCACCGAGCTGTTCGACAAGTACAACCTGCTGGCGCTTCCGGTGGTGGACGAGGAGCGCAAGCTGGCCGGCGTCATCACCGCTGACGATATCATTTCGGTCTTGCGGGAAAAGTAAACATGGAGCCCCCCGAACGTGTGGAAACGATTTCGGTATCAAATCGCGATCTTCTTCGCGGTCCTGGGGCCAGGACTCATTACTGCCAACGTCGATAACGACGCAGGCGGAATTTTTACCTACTCCCAGGCAGGCGCCAAATGGGGATACCTGCCGCTCTGGACGCTGATTCCGATCACACTCCTCTTGATCGTCACGCAGGAAATGTGCTCGCGCATGGGTGCAGTGACAGGCAAGGGCCTCTCCGATCTCATCCGTGAAGAATTTGGCCTGCGCACCACATTCTTGGTAATGACTGCGCTCGTACTTGTGAACTACGGAAATATCGTGTCTGAATTCGCAGGAATTGCGAGCAGCCTGGAGCTGTTCGGCATCAGCCGGTACATCTCGGTTCCGGTGTGCGCAATCGCAGTCTGGTTATTGGTTGTCAAAGGAACGTACCGCAGCGTAGAGAAGATCTTTTTGGTCTCGTGCAGTATCTATGTGACCTACATCATCTCAGGAATTCTGGTCAAACCGGATTGGGAACAGGCAGTGGTCTACAGCGTGAAGCCAGTGCTCATGCTGGAGCCGAGCTACATCTCCATGCTGGTGGCCATGGTGGGCACCTCGATCGCACCTTGGATGCAGTTTTATCTGCAAGCGGCGGTTGTAGAGAAAGGAATTACAGCCAAGGAATATGTGCAATCCAGGGTGGAGGTCATTTTCGGCTGCATCCTCACGGATGTAGTTGCGTTTTTCATCATCGTGGCTTGCGCCGGCGCGATCTGGGCTCACGGTCCGCGCGACATTAAAGATGCCGCGGACGCCGCCGTGGGACTGAAGCCATTCGGACAGTACGCGTTTTTTCTGTTCAGCGCAGGCCTGTTCAACGCATCTTTTTTTGCAGCGTGCATCTTGCCGCTTTCTACCGTTTACACGGTATGCGAGGGGCTGGGGTTCGAATCGGGCGTGGACAAGCGCTTCAGCGAGGCGCCTGTCTTCTACTGGCTCTACACCTTCCTCATCGCGGTCGGAGCGGCGGTGATCCTGATCCCTGGTTTCGATCTGGTGAAAATGATTCTGCTTTCGCAGGTGATCAATGGCGTGCTGCTCCCGTTCGTCCTGATCTTCATGATCCTGCTGATTAACAAGAAGAAACTAATGCACGAGTGGACGAATTCGCGCTTCTACAACTTCGTTGCCTGGACCTCAGTGGCGCTAATGATCGGCCTGACCATGGCCCTGGTGGCATTGTCCATTCAGGACATGATGCGCACCTAACGCTTTTTCAGGAATCGCTCGACGCCGCGTTTGAAATCGTCCGTCCTGCGCGCCTGCACGTTGGCCTGGACCCCGGCTTCGATGGACGCTTCGAAGGACATTCCGTCAGTCTCATAGAGTAAACGCTTGCTCAGGCTCATGGCGGTAGCGGAGTGTTCCGCAAGTGCTCTAACGTATCGCTCCACGCTATCGTCGAACTCCGCCTCTGGATAGACCCGGTTGATCAGTCCGATGGCGTGCGCGCGGGATGCGCTCAAGGGTTCGCCGGTCAGCGCCAACTCCATCGCCTGCCGTTCATTCACAGCCCGGCGCAGCATAGTGGTGACGATCGCCGGGATGAAGCCCAGCTTCACTTCCGGATATCCGAATTGGGCCGATTCGGCGGCGACAATCAAATCGGATGCCGTGGCGATGCCCGCGCCCCCGCCGAGTGCTCGACCCTGGACGGCAGCAATGATGGGCTTGGGGTGGCGGCGCATAGCGATGTAGAGATCGCCCAGCCGCCTTGCGGAAGCGATGGACGAAGGCTCGTCTTCGGCGCTTTTCAGCACCTCGCTCAAATCGAGACCCGCGCAAAAATCCTTTCCCGCGCCGCGGATGAGCAGCACGCGAACGTTGGTGTCGTCGCCTGCCGTGTGCAGGGCGTCGCCTAGCGCGGACATCATCTCACCGGTAATTGCGTTGCGTTTGTCGGGCCGGTTCAGCGTGATGCAGGCTACGCCGTCCGCCGCGGCGTATTCAATCGACACGTTCAATCAACCTCGATCTCCATACGCAGCAGTGCGGTACTATACGTCTTGCCCTGCGGATCGGCCTTGAGAGCCATAGTCCCACCGCCGTCCAAAGCTTCGTGCAGCAGGAAATTCAGCGCACCGAGGTTCGGTAGCTCAAATCGCTCGACTCTGCCGTTGCATACGCCGGTAAAGTGTTGCTTCACGCGGTCGGCGGTGACTTCGCGAATTAGGATCGGATAATCCTTGGGTTTTCTGGCGATCAGACCGATGTTGACCAGATCGCCCTTATCGCCGGAGCGCGCGTGCGCGATCTCGATCAACCTTCGCTTTGTCAACTCGCGCTGGGCCATATCGCCACCTCCGGACGGACTTCGGATTTCGGGATCAGGGCGGGCCAAAACGCGACGATTTCTTCCACGCGCGGCCGGCCCAGGCCTAAGCCGGACACGCCCGGCGGTCCGTTCAACACCAGCGGAGCGATTTCCCGCGTGAATCGATCCACCGCCGCGCGATTCTCGGAACGAACGCCGACTCGCAGCACAACTTCGGGCAAGTGCGGCTCGATTTCGGGTGATGGTTCGGCGGACGGGATGCCGTGGCAGGCGTTCGCGCCCAGGAACTCCGTTCGTATTTCGTCGAACCGCAGGCCGAGGCGGGTCAGGCGCTGGCGCAGAATCTGATCGGCCGCGCGGGCTTTCTTATACGCATCGGGCCAGGTGTAGACCAACGATCCCATGGCCTTGTAACCGGCCGTATAACTGATCGAGACCTTGTAATAGTTCGTCGCGGGACGTCCGGCGATCCCGCTAAATCGCACTCGATCGGGACCGGCCTGATCGAGATGTACCGTGGTGAAATCGGCCACGCAGTCGGGAGTAATGTACTGCGTGGGGTCGCCGATTTCGTAGAGGAGCTGCTCTTTGACCGAAGCGACCGTCACCCGTCCGCCCGTGCCCGCATGCTTGGTGACGGAAAAAGTCCCGTCCGGCTCCGCTTCCACGATCGGGTAGCCGATGTCGGCGAGATCCGGAATCGTCTCCCAGTCCGCCTGACAGTTGCCTCCGGTGACCTGCGCACCGCATTCGATCGCATGCCCCGCGACGATGCCGGCCGTGAGCTTGTCCCAGTCGGTTTCCTTCCAGCCAAATTCATGGATCATGGGAGCGAGGGTGAGCGCAGCATCGGCCACGCGCCCGGTGATCACGATTTCCGCGCCGAGACCGAGCGCTTCTGCCACCGGAAAAGCTCCGAAATACACGTTGGCGCGCTCGACCTGCGCGCGGATGGCACTGAGCGGTTCGCCTGTGTCCATGTTCTTCAGCTCGATTCCGCGTTTCATGAACTGGTCCAGACGATCCGTGATGTCATCGCCGGTGACGGTAGCGACCTTGAGAGGTATGCTCTGGCGCGCGGCCCGATCGAGCACTGCATCGCGGCAACCCATTGGATTGATGCCGCCGGCGTTGGCGATCACGCGCACGCGGCGATCCTTGAGATCGGGGAGCACGCGGGCGATCAGGTCGACGAAATCGCGGGCATAGCCGGCCTGAGGATCGCGCGTCCGCTGCTTTTGCAGGATGGACATGGTGACCTCGGCCAGATAATCGAGGGTGAGGTAATCGATGGGCCCGCGACGGATTTGGTCCACAGGGGCTTCGAGCGAATCGCCCCAGAATCCCTGGCCGTTAGCAATGCGAATCATACGACGTACTTCCCGGCGTGCAACAAGCGCCCCGCGACCCTGCGGCGCAAAGCGATCGAATTCACCGGCTCATACGCCGTCATCCCGTGTAGGAGATCCAAGTTGGTCCGCAGAGTTTCGCCCTCCGAGCAGGCGGCCAGGATGGTTTTGGCCGACGCCTGGATGCTTTCCATGATCTCATCGGCGAATACGGCAGTCATGTCAGTGGCGTTTTCTTTCTTGATTTTTTTTGCGCGCAGCGTGGCCGATTCCAGCGCGAACGCGTTCATCAAAACATCGGTGATGCCGGCCACCACCTCCTGCTGCTTCTCTATGTCGTCGCCAAACTTGTTCGAAGCGATGTTCAGCAAAAACAGCCCGAGCTTATTCGCGTTCGTGGCGGTGGAACTACGGTCTAACTTCAAGGTTCCTTTTTTAACGCGGCGCAGCAGCATGCCGGTTGCGAGCAACCGGTTGATCTCGTTGGTGCCTTCGAAGATGCGATTGATGCGGGCATCGCGATACGCTCGCTCCACGGGATAATCCTGATGGTAACCGTAGCCGCCGTGAATCTGCAGAGCTTCGTCCACAACGTAATGCAAAGTCTCTGAACCGAAGATCTTGAGGAGGGAACACTCGGCGGCAAACTCCTCGCCGGCTTTCATCAGCGATGGCCCTGAATCCTGAATGCAGCCGATCAGCCGGTACGCCATGCTCTCATTCGCATACATCCGGATCGCCATTTCGGCGAGCTTGTGCTGTATGAGCCCGAATTCGGAGATGGATTTTCCAAATGCCCGGCGCTCCTGAGCGTAGCGGATCGCACCGGCCAGCGTGTACCGGCATTTGCCGTGCGCCGAGACGGCCAGCGACAGGCGCCCGATATTCAGGATGTTGAACGCGATGATGTGGCCGCGTCCAATCTCGCCCAGGACATTTTCCACCGGGATCCTGACGTTATCGAAGTAAACCGCAGTGGTGGAGCTGCCCTTCAATCCCATCTTCTTTTCTTCGGCGCCGGGCGAGACGCCAGGCCAGGCGCGTTCCACCAGGAACGCTGTGAACTTCTCGCCGCCGACCTTGGCGAACACCGTGTACAGGTCCGCGATGCCCCCATTACTGATCCACATCTTCTGGCCGTTGAGGACGTAATGCGTTCCGTCCGGTGAGAGATCGGCGCGGGTTCGCACGGCCAGGGCGTCCGATCCGGCCTGCGCCTCGGTAAGACAGTACGCCGCGATCAGCTCGGCCGAGGCCAGCCTGGGGAGGTACTTCTGCTTCTGCTCTTCCGTCCCGTACATCGCTATAGGCAGGGCGCCGATGCCCGCCTGTGCACCATGGCAAACCGCATAGGAACCATCGCCACCCATGGCTTCGGCCACGATCATCGACGAAACCAGATCCAGCTCCATGCCGCCATATTCTTCGGGCACCAGCACGCCGACGAGGCCCAGCCCGGCCGATTTGCGCAGGGTGCGCTTCAAGACATCGAAGTCCTGGTGCTGGATGGCCTCCAGATTGGGCTCTACTTCGCGCGTCCAGAAATCCTGGGCGGCTTTGGCGATGGCCCGGTGCTCGGCTGTGAAGTCTTCGGGCGTGAAAATGTCCGCCGGCGAGTCCAGCAGGAAGGAGCCTCCGAAGGGGGTAGACATTGTTCGATATGCTTGAGTTTATGAAATCCCTTCCCTTTCTGCTGAGTGTTCTGCTGAGTGCGGTCGCGCTGTGGGGACAACCAGCCGCTCCCGGTGCCGCCGATCCGGTGGTTTTGACCGTCGGTTCGGAGAAGATCACCGAATCCATGTTCCAGGAGATCATCTCCAGCCTTCCGGCACAGCAGCAGGCACAGCTCACTTCGCCCGAAGCGCGCCGCAGCCTGGCGGAGCAGGTGGCCGAGCTCAAGGTGATGGCGCAGGAAGCACGGACGCGCAAACTGGATCAGTCCGCCGCGGTAAAAGCGAAGCTGGCGTTGCAATCCGATCAGATCCTGGCGAACGCCGTGTATCAGCAATTGACCGCCGGCGATCCGGATGACGCTGCTTTGCGGGCCTACTACGCCGCACACAAGCAGGACTGGGACGAGGTCAAGGCCCGGCACATCCTCATCCGGATGCAGGGATCGCGCGTCCCGCTTCGCGACGGGCACAAAGAACTGACGGATGCGGAAGCGCTCGCCAAGGCCAAGGAAGTCCGCGCCAAGATCGTAGGCGGCGCCAAGTTCGAGGATCAGGCGAAAATCGAATCCGACGACACCGGATCGGGCGAAAATGGCGGCGACCTGGGCACTTTCGGCGCGGGCCAGATGGTGCCGGAGTTCGATGAAGTCGTGTTCAAAGCTCCCGTCGGGCAGGTCACCGAACCCATTAAAACAGCCTACGGCTATCACCTGATCCTGGTCGAAGAGCGCAAGTCCAAGTCCTTCGAGGATGCGAAAGGCGAGATCGAACAGAAGATCCGGCCGGAGATGGGCCAGAAGGCGATCGAAGGTCTGAAGGCGAAGACGACGGTAGTTTACAACGACGCCTATTTCGGCAAACCGGCCGATTTACCGCCAGCGAAATAAACGCAGCGCGAGGCCGAAGCAAACCACCAGCCACGCTCCCAGCACGGCCGCTTGCGGAGCCATCTGGGCGAAACCAGCTCCCTGCAGCATGTTGGCTCGCAGCGCGTCTATCACTGCGGTAAGCGGCAGCGCTTTAATCACCGGCTGCACCAGGTCCGGAAATCGCTGTGAGGAAAAGAATACGCCCGAAAGGATCCACATGGGCACCATGGTGAGATTCATCAAGCCGGACGCCGCCTCGATGGTCCGGACACGCGACGCGATCAGGAGTCCGCCGGCACTGAAGGCGAGCGTGGCCAGCACGCAGGTTCCCACCAGTGCCGCGAAAGAACCTCGTAAGGGGACGCCGAACACCCAGGCGCCGAACGCAAGTGGGATTCCGACGTCCACTGGCAGAAGGATCATCCGCCAAAGCAGGAACGACAGCAAGTAGTCATGTTTCGGCATGGGAGTTGCCACAATTCGCTTCAGCAATTTCTTGCGCCGCGCATCGACAATGGAAAATCCGGGTCCCCAGATGGAGTTGCCCATGATCCCCATTCCGATCAGGCCGGGAATTAAGAAGTCGATGTAACGAGACCCGGGTTCGCGCATGATCTGGTCGCTTCCAGAAATCGCGTCTTTCCGGCCGGAAGCCCGCTGGATCGCCTGGTCGGCGAGCATTCGCGCCTGACGACCCTCCGGGTTGGTGTCGTCGTAACGATAAACGACGCCTCCAGCAGGCTCTGCTGCCTCCGCGGCGACCAATGCGACCTTGCCCGTCCGAACGAACTCCTCAGCCAATTGCGGAGAGAGTTGCGTCACGTCCAAAAGCTTCTCCTGCCGCAGAGCCTCCGCGAGTTGGGGCGTGACCGCTGCGACCTTAAGAACCTCGGGGGGCCGGTTGCGAAACGCAATCCCCAGGCCCGCCGCGAGCGCAATCGGAAAGATCATCGACCAGAACAGCGCTTCGGGCTCGCGGATAAACTCGCGCATCCGCATCAGTGTCAGTTGGACCAGGGGATGATTACTCATCGCGTAAGTGCCGTCCTGTCAGGTGAACGAAAACATCTTCCAGCGTCGCGGAATGCGTGCGCAGCTCGGTGAGGGGGATACCTTGCCGCCCCAGTTCGTCCAGCAGTCCCGGTACCGCTTTGTGCAGTTCCGTAACGTGCAGCAGCACGCTGCCGTTCTCAGTGCGGACATCGCGGACGCCGGCCATGGCACCAATGCCGGCCAAATCGAGCACCCGATCATTAGTAGTGGCGGCGGCCGAGAATTCCACCACGTGCTCCACGCCGATGGACGCGATCAGCTCGCGCGGCGTGCCCTGCGCGATGATCTTGCCATGGTCCATGATGGCGACCCGTCCGCACAGCCGTTCGGCTTCCTCCATGTAATGGGTGGTCAGCAGGATGGTGCGGCCGGCTGCCTTAAACTCCTCGATCAGGTCCCATAGTTGACGCCGGGCCTGCGGATCGAGACCGGTTGTCGGCTCGTCCAAAAACAGCAATTCCGGATCGCCCACCAACGCGCAGGCTAACGCGAGTCGCTGCTTCTGTCCGCCCGAGAGCGCGCCCACACGCGCGTTTCGCTTTTCTTCCAATTGGACCATCCGCAGCGCTTCCTCGGCGCCCGGACCCTGACGGAAAAAGCTGCGAAACAGGCTCAGCGTTTCAAACACCGTTAGTTTTTCGGCCAGCTGCGTCTCCTGAAGCTGAATGCCAAGTTTTTGACGCAGTGTTGGGGCATCCGAGTTCCACCGCAGGCCCAGCACGTGGACCTCGCCCGAGTCGGCTTCGGTCAGGCCTTCGCAGATTTCGATGGTGGTCGTCTTACCGGCCCCATTGGGACCGAGCAGCCCGAAGCATTCGCCGGAAAGAATTTCGAGGTCGATCCCATTCACGGCGACCACGTCTTTGTAGGTCTTCCGAAGGTTGCGGACGCGCAGTGCGGCCTTGCCGGGCATAGAGCCCAGTATCGCTCACGGCCCGAGGATTTTACAGGCGGACGATCTTGTCCGACTCGATGCCCTTCAGCGCGTTGCGCGTGTCGACGATGAGCTTCGCGTTCTTTACCAGAGCCGGGTAATCGAACTTCTTGTGATCGGTCACAATCACCACGCAGTCCGCCGCGCTCACGCCGGAGTCCACGTCGATCGCCTTCATTTCGGCTCCATCGGCATTGATGTGGGGCACGAACGGATCGCTGTAGCTGACTTGGGCGCCGCGCTTGCCCAGCAGATGGATGATGTCCAGAGCGGGAGATTCGCGCACATCGTCGATATCGCGCTTATAGGCCACGCCCATCACGTGCACTTTCGAACCCTTGAGCGGCTTGGTATGGTCATTGAGCGCGTTCTGAATCTTGTCCACGACAAAGTGCGGCATCTGGCCGTTGATGTAGCCTGCCAGCTCGATGAATCGCGCCTCGATACCGGCCTGCTTGGTTTTCCACGATAGATAGAACGGATCGATGGGAATGCAGTGGCCACCCAATCCGGGGCCGGGATAAAACGGCATGTACCCGAACGGCTTGGTGCCGGCCGCATCGATCACTTCCCACACGTTGATCCCCATGCGGTCGCACATCAGCGCGAGCTCATTGACCAGGCCAATGTTAATCATGCGAAAGGTGTTTTCGAGCAGCTTCACCATTTCCGCCACGCTGGTGGAACCCACCGGAACCACGGTATCGAGCGCCTGCTGGTAGAACAGCGCACCGATTTCGGTACAAGCCGGCGTGATGCCACCCACCACTTTGGGAATATTCTTGGTCTGATATTTGGGGTTGCCGGGGTCCACACGCTCGGGCGAAAAACACATGAAGAAATCCTGGCCCACCTTGAGCCCGGCGGTTTCGAACATCGGCAGCATCAGCTCATCCGTCGTGCCCGGATAAGTAGTCGATTCCAAAATCACCAGCGTGCCGGGATGAAAGTGTTTCGCGATCTCCTGGCAGGCGTTGACGATAAAACTCATGTCCGGATCTTTGGTCTTTCGCAGCGGCGTCGGCACGCAGATGTTGATGGTGTCCAGGTCTTTGACCACGCTGAAGTCGGTGGTGGCCCGGACCTTACCGGCCTTCACGTAAGGTTCGAGCGCCGATGTGGGAATGTCCTGAATGTAAGACTCGCCGCGGTTGATGGCGTCGACTTTGGATTGCTGTACGTCTATTCCCGTAACGCAGAATCCGGCGTGCGCGAATTCCACCACCAAGGGAAGACCCACGTATCCCAATCCGACCACGCCTACGTGGGCACTGTGCTTCTCGATCTTTCGTCGCAGCTCTTCGAAATGATTCGTCATGTTCAGTAAGTCTAGAAATCAGTCTAGTCCTCTCTCGTAATGAAACTGGCCCTCTGCGACAATCTCGGCGGGTCCTTCCAGGTGTATATCGCCATTTTCCACCCTTACCTCCAGCGTGCCAGCGGGAGTATCGACGTGGATCGGGTTGCGCACCAAACTCCGCGCGAGAGCGGCGGCCGCCGCGCCAGTCGATCCGGTTCCGGAACTCATGGTCTCCCCTGCGCCTCGCTCGAAAAACCGGACATCCAGCGTGTGATCGTCCACCACCCGAATAAAGGATACGTTGGTGCGATGAGGGAAACGCGGGTGCCGTTCCAGCTCCGCTCCCAGCGTTTTCCAATCAAAAGCATGCCAGTCGAATTCGAAATTGTCCACAAATACGGCGCACTGCGGATTCCCGACGTTTAGAATGACGCACTCATGACCCGGGACCAGTGTTGCGTGCAGGTCTTCGATGACCGCGCGCCCCATGTTCATTTCGAAGATATAGCGATGCCCGTGGCGATCCAGCAAGCGGAGACTTTTGACGCCCGCGCCGGTAGCGATCTGGACGTCTTCCTCGGCCTGTCCGGATTCCACCAGCAAGGCCGCTGCGCATCGTGTTCCATTACCGGAAATCTCACTACGGCTTCCGTCCGAATTCCACAGCTCAATGGCCGCAGGCTCGTCTTTAGTGGCATTCGTGACCAAAATCCAGCCGTCAGCGCCGGCGCCGGTATGGCGATGACAGATCGCTCGCGCCAGCGATGCCGGATCGCCCGCTTGCATGGGCAACTGGTCGCGCCAGGTGAGCAGGAAGTCGTTGAGGGCGCCGTGCGCCTTGGTAAATGGAATCTGCACTATTCGCGATGGTATATTTCCACGTAGATACCAGCCACCGGCGCTCCTTTCACTACAATTTGCTTCCGCAGGACGTATCCAGCTTTCTGCAGCGCGATATCCACCGGGTCGCCTGAAAAAGCGAGCCCCCACTCCGCTAATCCTGCCTCTTGGAGTAGAGGATTCGGACGAGCCATGGCTGCGTCGAACGCGGCCCCATTGCCCTCATGCAGTCCTTCCCGCAACGGGATGCCGGCCTCGCGCAGGACGCCAGCCAGGTCGCCGAAGGGAAAAATGATTCCTGAACCGGGCCGGTATTCCTGCGCCAGGAAGCTTGCCGCCTGCGCGGTCCAAACTCGCCGGGCTTCGGAATTGACCTCCGATTCCTTCCATGATATCGGAGATGAGGCTTTGAATACCCAAGCTCCGGCGATCGCGAGGGCCAGCACAATACTGGTTCTCAATCGGAACGGTCCCGGTACTAATGTCACGAGGGCTCCGGCCGCGAAAGCCGCAAATGGGACTACTGCGATCGCGTAACGCGTGTTGTACCAGCCGTAGGGCGGCGAATCCGGGACAAAGATGGGAGTACCCGAGGAATGCATGCTCCAGACATAGAACAGCGGTGGGAGCAGCAGGAAAAACATCGGCCACCAGGCACGTTTGATAACCGCGGCTAACGTGCCTGCGATCCCCAGAACCAGCAGCGGCCATCCGGCCACCCAGCGCGAAGCGGCGAAGTAATAATGCGCGGCCGTGAGCCAATCGTGATCGCCGGGATAGCGAAAGCCTCCCTGCGCGAGCTGGCGCTGATAGATCGCGGCCGCCGAATAAGGCCCGTTGTAAAACTCGAGCGCGTTGCTGTAGTAATACTGATTGTGCGCGAGCCATGCCAGCGGTCCCAGGGCCGCCGTCACCATGAATAATGCCGCGAATAGAATCGCGTGCGGTTTGCGCTTTGCGGCAGCTAGAAGATAGATGCAGACAAACGGGATCAGGAACCAGCCTTCATAGCGCGTTAGCGAAGCAGCATTCGACGCAGCGGCGGCGATCAGCACCGCCCACACCGATTGCGAATCGCGGAACCACAGCGTCGCCCACAGCAGGACCGCGAGCGCAGCCAGGAAGGGCAGCTCGGTCATGGGCGTGGCTTGCAGGTAGAGGACGTTCGGGTTGAGGGCGAACAGCAGCGCGACGGCTAGCGCGGCACCGGTACCGCCGTATACCCGCCGCGCCGCGCTGAACAAAAATGTTCCGGCGATCACGAAACAGGCCACCGAAGGGATAACCCCCGCCAGCCCGCTGTGCCACCAGGCATCGCGCATGACGAACGGAATCAGCAGAAGGTGCGGCAGCAGCAGCCACACCGTACCGATCTGGTCGGGCCCGGGCGTGCGCGAATCGAGAATGCGGCGGGCGATGTTCAGGTGCGCCTCGGCGTCGCCATAGTACAGCGTGTAGCCGTGGGCGAAGCACCACCACGCCGCTCCTATGCCGATCACGCTTAGCAGTGCGGCCAGGGCAACGGCAACGCCCGCTACGCTAGAACGAGGTGAAGCTGCGGAACTCTTCGAACCGCGCATCGATCTCCGCCCGCTTGAGCGTGCGGAAGCGTTCGACCCCGAACTTCTCGCAGCAGAAGCTTCCCATGACCGAACCGTAGATCACCGCGCGGCTCAGCTCGCCCCGGCTGATGTGGTCCTTTTCCAGATCGAAACCCTGCTGCGCGAGGTAACCGATGAAGCCGCCCGCGAAGCAATCGCCCGCTCCGGTTGGATCGAAGACGGTCTCGAGCAGATACCCGGGCACAGTGAAATAGGAGTTCTGCCGGAACAGCATCGCGCCGTACTCGCCGCGCTTGATCACCAAGGTGTGCGGGCCCATGCCCAGAATAGTGCTGGCGGCCTTACGCAGGTTATCGTGCCCAGAGAGCATACGCGCTTCCCCGTCGTTAATGAGCAGGAAATCCCAGCCCCGTATGGTGGCCAGGAGCTCTTCCCGAAAATCCTTGATCCAGAAATTCATGGTGTCGCCGCCGGCCAGGCGAACCTTCTTCATCTGGGAGCGCACACCGGCCTGCAAGCGGGGCTGGATGTTGCCCATCAGCAAATACGGCGCGTTCAGATAGCTCGCGGGGAGTTTGGGATTGAAGTCGGCGAATACGTTCAGGTCGGTCCTGAGCGTTTCGCGATCGTTCATATCCGGCGTGTATTTCCCGGCCCAAAAGAAAGTCTTGCCCGGAACGCGCTCCAGACCCTCCAGATCCACCCCGTGGCCAGCCAGCAGATCGGTGTCTTCCTTGGCGAAATCGTCTCCCACGACGGCGACAACGCCGACCTTGGTGAAATAGCTCGCGGCCAGGGAAATATAGGTGGCCGCCCCTCCTAACATGCGGTCCACTTTGCCATGCGGCGTTTCGACGCCGTCATAGGCCACGGACCCTACAACGATCAAAGACATTTTTTGATTGTAGCGCCACTTGCAGCGAAGGATCGCTTATAGCCAAGCTTTGGACCTGCCGATAAGATGGAGATAAGTGCTCCTTCGCCTGCTGGACATCCGGAACCTGCCGGATCTGATTTTGCTCTCCGCGGTAATCCTGGTTCAGGTCGCCGGCGCGGGACTGCTCCTCTGGGGTCCGGCCAGAGTGCGCCTGTCGCGTCTGCGATGGATCGTCATCGCCGGCACACCGATCTCCGTGGCAGTGCTGATGGCTGGTTTCCTGCTCCGCTTTGCACGGGTGGTCCGCCTGTTCCCGCCATGGTGGGCCGGATGGGGGCGCGGACTGATCTTCGCCTGGGCCTTCCTGTCGGTTCTTCTGGTCGCGGCAATCCTGATCTCGCGGTGGTGGCTGCAGGTGGAATCCGGACACAGCCCGGCTCGCAGGGCTTTTCTGCACACAACCCAGGCCGCACTGCTGTGCGCTCCCGCGCTGGTCACCGGCTACGCCGTTTTCATTGAACGGGTCGATCTGACTCTGAGGGAACAGGATTTGATGTTTCCGGACCTTCCCAAGGATCTCGATGGACTACGACTGGTTCAGTTGAGCGACATCCATCTCAGTCCGTTTCTGAGCGAACGCGAACTGGCTCGTGCGGTGGATATGGCGAACGAGACGCACGCGCATCTGGCACTGGTGACCGGGGATCTGATCAGCACCGCCTACGATCCACTGGACACGTGCCTGCATCAACTATCGCGCCTGCGGGCCGACGCCGGAATTTTCGGATGCATGGGCAACCACGAAATCTACGCGAACGCCGAGGATTACGTCGAACAACAGGGCGCTCGTATGGGACACCGCTACCTGCGGCAGCGTGCCGAGCCCCTGAAGTTCGGCCAAGCGACCTTGAATCTGGCGGGCGTCGATTATCAGGTGAGCCGCAAGCCGTACCTGGTGGGCGCCGAGCGCATGCTCGCGCCGGGTGCGTTCAACGTGCTGCTCTCGCACAATCCGGATGTATTTCCGGTGGCCGCACGGCAAGGATACCGGCTCACCATCGCGGGCCACACTCACGGCGGGCAGGTGCGGGTAGAAATCCTGTGCCAGGATTTGAATTTCGCGCGATTTTTCACGCCTTACGTAGACGGGCTGTACCGGCGCGGCAATTCCGCCGCCTTCGTTTCGCGAGGCATTGGAACCATCGGCCTGCCCGCACGGCTCGGCGCCCGGCCGGAAGTGAACCTCTTAAGACTGTGTCGTACATAATGGCCCCATACCTGATCCTCAGCGACATTCACGGCAATTACGAGGCTCTCGAAGCGGTACTCGAGGATGCCCGAGGCCGCTACGATCGAATCCTGTGCCTGGGCGATCTGGTCGGCTATGGCGCGGATCCCAACCGGGTAGCCGAGTGGGCCAAGTCGAACGTGGTTTCGATCGTCCGCGGCAATCACGACCGGGCCTGCACCGGCTCGGATCTGCTCGAATACTTCAACCCTTCCGCACGGGCGTCCGCGCTCTGGACCCGCGGCACGCTCACGGCGGGCAATTCGAACTATCTGGAGCACCTGGCGCGAGGGCCGCTGCGTGTGACGCACAACGGCGATGGCGGTTTCGATCTGGTGCACGGCTCGCCCCTGGATGAGGACGAGTATCTGATGGGCGTGGAGGATGTTCAGTTCCTCAGCGAATACCTGGAAACCAAGCTCACCTTCTTCGGTCATACGCACTTGCAGGGCGGCTTCCTGCTGGCTGCGCGCGGGATAAAGCGCATACCGCCCGATCGAGTCCTGCAACTGGAACCGGACTATTACTACCTGATAAACCCGGGATCCGTGGGTCAGCCGCGCGACGGGGATCCGCGCGCCGGCTATGCGTTGTATTCTCCGCAAGACCGCACGGTCGAATTCAAGCGCGTGCCCTACGATATCGGCAAGGCGGCGGCGAAGATCCTGCAAGCGGAGCTACCGGAGTCGCTGGCGATGCGATTGTTCGAAGGAGTGTAGCGGCGAGCCATGGCTCGCCCCTACGAACTGCCGATCAGCAGTCCCGCGATAAACACCAGCGTTCCACCCAGCATGACCTGCAGCATCGCGGAAAACAGCGGTGTACCCATGAGCGGTGGCGGATATAACTGATCGCGGCCAGCTCCACGATCACCACCAACAGCGCCACGGTGAAGGCAATCCGAAAATCGACGATGAGAAACGGAAGGTATGCCCGATGCCGCCGGCCGTGGTCATCAGGCCGCTTGCCAATCCTCGGATCCAGGGATGGCCCCGTCCCGTCAATGACCCGTCGTCCGAGAGCGCTTCCGCGAAAGCCCATGGAGATCCCCGCGCCCACCGAGGCGGCCAGGCCCACCAGAAATGCGTCCCAGGTATTCTTGGTGGGGAACGCAGCGGCGAATACCGGGGTGCGATGGCCAGCGCCACGATCTCCCGCTCCGTCAGATCCTTGAAGTTCCTCGCCATGTAGCTAGGCTACCGCCGGTAACACTGTGATCCGCAACAGGAAATCGTGTCCATTCAAAAATTCGATATAGGTGGCGCTTGGCTTTGGTTAGAATAGAGCGGAGTAGAAAATAGATCACGGATGTCCCCTACGAACGGTAAGCTACCGTCGGCGACGTCGTCGAAGGTAGTTGTCGCGACGACGGTCGCGCTCTCCTTCATTAGTTTCTGGCGCGGAGCCTCCATCGTCCTGAGCGACTTGGCTTCGTCGGCTTTTTATGCCGGCGGCGCGGCCGAACAGGCCATCGGCAAGGCTGCCCCCTGGTTCGTGCTGGGTGTGATGCTGTTCAGCTTCGCGGTGCGCAGCATTTACCTCGAAAGCTGCAGCATGTACGTGCGCGGAGGCGTGTACGTGGTGGTGCGCGACAGCATGGGTCCAGTGATGGCCAAACTGTCGGTATCCGCGCTGGTATTCGACTATATCCTGACGGGCCCCATCAGCGGTGTCAGCGCCGGACAATACCTGGGCGCTTTGATTAACGAGCTCACCACTTATCACGTCAATGTCGATTTGTTCGCGGCTGGAGTGGCCATCCTGGCGACCGTCTATTTCTGGTGGATGAACATTAAGGGCGTGCATGAATCCAGCGGCAAGGCGCTGCGGATCATGCAAATTACCACGGTGATGGTGGTGATCCTGCTGATCTGGTGTCCCATCAGCATGGTCCTGCAGAACAAGTGGAAGCTTCCGCCGGCCCCGATTCCATCCAACATAAACTTCTCCGACGACGCCCAGGGCTGGCTCAAGGGGACCTTCTGGCTGCAAATACCGGTGGTGATGATCATCATCGCTTTCGGGCACTCGCTGCTTTCCATGAGTGGGTTCGAGACGCTGGCGCAGGTCTACCGGGAAATCGCATCTCCCAAGCTGAAGAACCTCAAGATCGCGGCCAACATCGTGTGCGTCTACGCCCTGGTGGGCACCGGAATCGTCACGCTGTTCGCCACCATGATTATTCCCGACGGCGAACGGCCCAAGTATTTCGCCAACCTCATCGGCGGTCTGGCGATGAATCTGAGCGGCCCCTATGGCATGCGGCTGGCGTTCCACATCTTCGTAGTGTTCGTGGGCGGACTGATTCTCTCCGGCGCGATCAACACGTCCATCATCGGAGCCAACGGCGTGCTCAACCGGGTGGCCGAGGACGGCGTCCTGGTGCCCTGGTTTCGCCATCCGCAGCACAAATACGGCACCACCCACAACATCATCAACATCATTACGATTCTCCAGCTCGCCACCATCGTATATAGCCGCGGCAATATGACGGTTCTGGCGGAAGCCTACGCGTTCGGCGTGGTGTGGAGCTTCTTCTTCAAGGCCCTGGGGGTGACCGCGCTACGCTTCCAGCGTCACGATCAGGAATACAAGACGCCGCTCAACCTGCGCGTCGGTGGTTGGGAGATCCCCATCGGCCTGATCATCACCACCGGCATCCTGGGGTGCGTGGCGGTAGCCAACCTGTTCACCAAACAGATGGCGACCAAGTACGGCATCGCCTTTACGCTGACCCTGTTCCTGACCTTCACAATCTCAGAAAAGATCAACCACCGCCGGTCGAAGCAGGAAAAGAAAGGCCTGGAACAGTTCAACCTGGATCACCAGCAGGAGGTTACTTCCTCGCATCTGGAAGCGCGGCCCGGCTGCGTGCTGGTCGCGGTTCGCGATTACCGGCGCATGGAACACTTGCGCCAGGTGCTGGGCAAGACCAACTTGCGGCGCCACGATATCGTGGTGATGAGCGTGCGGACGCTTTCCACGGGCGCCGGCGAATACGAACTCACCGAAAGCCAGATCTTCAGCGACTACGAAAAAGAACTGTTCAGCCATGTGGTGGAGCTGGCCGAAAAAGAAGGCAAGCACGTGGAGCTGCTGGTAGTTCCGGCAGTCGATCCTTTCGAGGCATTGATCCAGACGGCCAGCAGCCTGCAGGCATCGCGGCTGGTAACCGGCGTCAGCGCGCGTATGAGTTCCGAGGAGCTGGCGCATCGGATCGGGCAGGCCTGGGAACAACTGCCGCCCCCGCGCCATCCGTTTTCACTCGAAGTGATCAGCCCGGATCGCGAATCCGCTTTCGTGAACCTGGGCCCGCATCCGCCGCGTCTGTGGCCGGAGGATCTGGATCGTCTGCACGATCTGTGGCTGGAACTGAGCGCGAGCGATCACATTGGCGCGAAGCTGCACCATCGCGACGTGATCGGCGTGGCGCTTCGCCGTCTGCAGCAGGATCTGTGCGGCGAAGAGCGCGCGAAAGTCCTGCGGGATCTGGAAAAAGAACTGCGAAAAAATTAGGTTCTTACGCTTCTGCCTGCTTGCCAGGCTTCTTGGGGATTTTTTTCGATCCAGCACCGTCGTCTGATTGCTCCGGAACGGGCGGGGGCGGCGCGACTCCCGATAGCACGGCATTAAACAGCTCCGCCTTCTTCAGATCCTTCTTGGAAGGCGGGGCCTGCTCGTTGCGGTAATCATGGTCGCTGTAACAGGTACGGCAGCGCACCTTGGCGGCAGCGCCATTCAACAGAGACACGACGGAGTGGTTAGTCAGGCGCCGGCATTTGACGCAAAAATCGTCGATGACGTCGCCTAAACGGGCATCCATGGTAGCTGCGATGAGTATATAACAATTGCCTGATCGCGCAAAACGGAGCGCGGCGCGATGCATCGTTAACCCATGGTGCGCACCGCGCCCTTTGCGCTCTCGCCTTGAAAACGTCGGTCGCCCTACGTCGCAGCCTGGCGTCTTCGCCATTCGAACAGTACCACGCCGGCTGCCACGCTCACGTTCAGCGACGCGACCCCGCCCGAAGGACCCGCCGCCATGGGAATCGAAACCAGGGCGTCGCAATGCCGCGCCACGGTCTGGTGCAGCCCCCGTCCCTCGCTTCCCAGAACGATCGCGGTCGGTGCGTTGAATTCCACGCGATCGTAGCTTTGGTCGCCGCGCTCGTCGAGACCATAGATCCAATAGCCGCGTTCTTTCAGTTCCTCGAGTGCGCGGCTGATGTTGGTTACGCGCACCACCGGAAGATAGGCCACGGCGCCGGCCGAGGTCCGGGCGACGGTTTCGGTCAGCCCGGCGGCACGCCGTTCCGGTATCACGATGGCCGCGGCGCCGGCGGCATGCGCCGTGCGCACGATCGCTCCCAGGTTGTGCGGATCTTCGACGCCATCGAGGACCACGTGCAGCCCGCGGCTAGCGGTGGTCTTTTCGAGCGACGCGTACGTCTCAGCGGAAGGAAATGCGACCACCCCCTGGTGCGCCGCGCTGCCGGCCGCCCGGTCTAATTGCGGGCGCGGCTCGAAGCGCAGCGGGATCTCACGCTCGCGGCACAGCTCAATCAGCTCCTGAAGACGCGGACCTGCGGCGCCCTTCGCGATGAGCACCCGGTCCAGCGCAAGTCCGGCCCGAAGTGCCTCCCGGACGGGATGGATTCCTGCGAGCGGGGACATTAGAATAAGGGTACTCTCATGAGCGAGCCCAAGATCGCGCCGATGGCTATCACCCCGGAAGAGATTCCGGACAAATTGTATTTTCGAATTGGAGAGGTGGCGCGCTTAGCGGGCATCAAGCCGTACGTGTTGCGTTTCTGGGAAACGGAGTTTCCGGCGCTCGATCCAAAAAAATCGGGGACCGGACACCGCCTCTACCGCCGCAAGGAAGTGCAGCTGGTGCTCGAAATCAAGCGCCTGCTTTACGAAAAGCGCTACACCATTGAGGGCGCCCGCAAGTTTCTGGATTCCCGGCCCAAGACCGGCGATCCCGCAGCCGCTCCTGTTTCGGCGGGCATGTCGAAGAGATCTCCCGCGAAGCAAGCGCCGCCCAGCCAGCCGATCCAGACCGGCTTTTTCGATGTTCCGTCGCCGGTCCTCGAAACGGTGCGCAAAGAGTTGCTGGAAATCGCCGAGCTGCTGAAATAGATTCTAGGACTGCACCGCCACAACGCCCCCGAATCCGGCGGTGAAGTGGAACCGGCTGCCCTTTCCGGGCTGGCCATCTACCCAGATTCGTCCGCCCATGAGCTTGACCAGGTTCGCGCAAATCGCCAGCCCCAGTCCCGTGCCTCCGTGACGCCTGGTGCTGGACCCGTCGACTTGTACGAACGCGTCGAAGACGCTGGCCTGCTTGTCCGCGGGGATTCCGACGCCCGTGTCTGCGACGCAAACGTGCAACAAAACCTGCGACCCTTCCTCAAGTTCCTTACGAACGTTCACTGTCACGCCACCTTGATCCGTGAACTTGATCGCGTTGGCGATGAGGTTCATGAGCACCCGGCTAAAAGCCCGGGGATCCCCCACCAGCTTGGCCGGCACGTTCGGCTCGGCCTGCCAGCGCAGATCGAGCCCTTTTTGACCGGCAACGAACAGCAAAGACTCGATGGTGTCCGCCAGCGCCTGCCGGGGATCAAACTCGATCCAGTTCAGGGCAACTTTTCGCGCGTCCAGCCTGGAGAAGTCCAGCACGTCGTCGATAATTTTAAGAAGATCGTCGGCGGAGCCCTTCGCGATGGTCAGGAACTCCCGCTGCTCCGGGTTCAACTCGGTGCCCAGAACCGCCTCGGTCATGCCGATGATGCCGTTCAGCGGAGTGCGCAGCTCATGACTCATGTTGGCGAGGAACTCGCCTTTCAGCCGGGCAGCTTCTTCGGCCTTCTCTTTGGTGGTCTGCAATTTCTCGTTGGCTCCCTGGAGCTCAGCGGTCCTGCGAGCCACCTCGGCCTCCAGGCGCACCCGCTGCCGCTCCAACTCCTGATCGCGTTCCGCCAGAAGGGCATTTTCGTCTTCGAGCAGAATCTTCCCCAGCGCACTGGCGGTCTGTTCACCGATGAACGTTACCGCGGCGATCTCGTCGGCACTGTGCTCGTGCGGATCGCGGTGGTGGACGTTGATGACGCCGATGGCTTTACCGCGGGTCACGACGGGAACCGAGAGGAACGCCTGGTACGTATCCTCCACCAGACCTGCCACCGGCTTGAAGCGGAAATCCCCCGCGGCTTTCGCGGTCAGAGCGACAGGCGCTTGGTGCTGGGCCGCCCATCCCGTAACTCCTTCGCCCAACTGCATCCGCAGATTTCCGATGCGCGGGTGCGGGACTTGCGAGGCGCGCAGCACAAAATCCCCGGTGGCCGACTCCAGAAGATATACGATGCAGGCGTCGCAGGAACACACTTGCGCCGTCAACATGACGATCTGGCCCAGCAATTCGTCCACCGACAGATCGGAGTTGACAATCCGGCTTACGCGCCGGAGCAGAGAAACATCTGTAAGGCCGGGTGGGCTGTCCTCCGGGCGCATAGTACGAGGGTAAGACTGCGGCAGCCCGCGATCCAATCAAAAATTTCTATGTACTCAATGTGCCGCACGACGGACTCCGGCGCGCAATCGGTAGAATAAGTAGCTGATGAACGCAAAGGTTCGCAAGGCCGTCTTTCCTGCCGCGGGGCTTGGTACCCGTTTCCTCCCCGCCACCAAGGCCCAGCCTAAGGAAATGCTCCCGCTGGTGGATAAACCTCTGATCCAGTATGGAGTGGAGGAAGCAATTCATTCCGGAGTCCAGAACATCATCATCGTCACCGGCCGCGGCAAGACCGCGATTGAAGATCATTTCGATGTGAGCTTCGAACTCGAGCACTTGCTCGAAACGCGCAACAAGAAAGACCTGCTGGCCACCGTGCGGGCCGTCTCGGACATGATCAATGTCTCCTATGTGCGGCAGAAGGAAGCCCTGGGCCTGGGACACGCCGTCCTGCGGGCGCGCGAACTGGTGGGCGACGAGCCGTTCGCGGTAATTCTTTCCGACGACGTGATCGACGCCGACGTTCCCGCCTTGCGGCAGCTTTTGGATGTGTATGAGTTCTACGGCGCTCCGGTGCTCGCCCTGATGGAAGTTCCGAAGGATAGTATTTCGGCCTACGGTGTCGTGGATGCCGAACCGGTGAGCCACCATGGCGGCGGAGACCGGCTCTACCGGATTCGCAACCTGGTGGAAAAGCCCAAGCCCCAGGACGCTCCTTCGAATCTGGCCATCATCGGACGTTATGTGCTCACGCCGGAAGTATTTCATTCGCTCGAAACCATCACGCCGGGCAGCGGCGGAGAATTGCAGCTCACCGACGGCCTGAAGCACACCCTTCGCAGCCGGCCGATCTACGGTTATCGTTTCGAAGGCACGCGCTATGACGCGGGCGACAAACTCGGCTTCCTGAAGGCCACCGTGGAATTCGCGCTGAAGCGTCACGACCTGGGAGAGCCGTTTCGCAGTTACCTGAAATCGCTGCAGCTATAAGCGGGCGTGCTGTTTTTCCGCGCGACTCTGAAGTGCGGTACAGCGAGGCTGAACGGTAGCGGGCGGCGTTTGAATGGTCAGGGAACGGCCTCTCCAAAAACAAAACCGGCCCCGATTTCTCGGGGCCGATTGGTTGAAACTCGAACTAGCTAGCAGCGTTGGCTACTTCTTTTTCTTCGGAGCAGCCTTTTTCTTCGCAGCCGCTTTCTTCTTAGTTGCGTTCTTCATCGAGTGATTCTCCCTTTACATCAGATTAAGCGCTACTCTTCCAAGAGAGCGCGGTAGTGTCCCCTTTATAAGGTGGAATCCATGGAAAGTCAAGAAAAAAATGAACCGCGGGGCAGCACTGCGGGCCGGCGCCGCGCTCTTCTCAAGAGGCCTGGAAACGATAAAACGAGGTCGGGTAGAATTGTTTTAGTGCTTCCAAGGCGCATGTTTATTGGTCGCGCGCGCATCGCACTCGGATGTCTCGCGGGTGCGCTGACCCTGGCGCTGACGGCGGGCTGCGCTCGACGGAGCGCCGCACGGCTGCCGTCCGTCCCGGCAAAGATCGGTTCCACCGAAACTGGTATCGCCAGTTGGTACGGCGTGCCATATGATGGCCGGCCGGCGGCGTCGGGCGAAGTCTTCGATATGGAAAAGTTGACGGCGGCGCATCGTGCGTTGCCTTTCGATACGTGGGTCGAGATCACCAACCTGTCTAATGGGAAACAAGTAGATGTGCGCATCACCGATCGCGGGCCTTTCGTCCGCGGCCGCATCGTCGATTTGTCCCTGGCCGCCGCCCGGCAGATCGACATGGTTCGCACCGGAACAGCGCGCGTCCGATTAAAGGTGATCGACGCGCCGGTTACGGTTCCCGCAGTGACCACCGTGACCGCAGTGACAACGGACCCTCCTTCCATAACTGCGCATCCGGCGAAAGCCTTAGTCACCGCTCCCGCGAGATCCGGCGACTACGCCGTTCAGGTGGGCGCCTTCGCCGATCCATCGCGAGCCGAAGCCTTGCGCGCAAACCTGCCGTACTCCGATACGAGAGTCGTCCAACCTCCTGGAGATCGACAGGGCCGCCCGCCTTTCTGGCGAGTTTTGGTCGGACATGCCCTCACCCTTCCGGAAGCCACCGCCCTGGCCGCCGACGTCGAAAAGACGACCGGTGCGGCGATCGTGGTGCGGGAAGACGCTACACAATAAGATAGGTTTAGCCGCTTACTACCCCCCTGTGGGGGTCCTCCTTACCCCCCTCATACCTACCCCGTTCCTCTTTATGGGGGTCTAGAGAACGTTCCAATTCGGCTGTAGAGTTTAGGTGTGGATCGCGCACTACATATTGAACGGCCGCCGCTGAGGAGTCAAAACGTGCCTGGAGCAACATCGGGAGCAGTATCGGGAGCAATAACCCACGCTCAAGCAGATGAAACCCGTCACGTACTGGTGGGACAGTCCCCGCGGACACGCCAGGTTCTCCGGCTGATCGACAAACTCGGCAAATGCCGGTGGCCGGCGCTGTTACTGGGCGAAACCGGAACCGGCAAGGAAGTGGTCGCGCGCGCCATCCATGCCATGACCGCGGCCAAGGAGCCCTTTGTAACCATCGACTGCTCCTCCATGGTTGGCCCTCTCATGGAAAGCGAGCTGTTCGGACACGTCAAGGGGGCGTTCACCGGCGCGGCCAATGCCAAGATCGGCTTGATCGAAGCGGCGAACGGCGGTACAGCGTTCTTTGACGAAATCGGCGAGCTGCCCATGGACTTGCAGGCCAAGCTGCTCAGGGTTCTCCAGGAGAAGGAATTCCGCCCGGTGGGGTCGCTCATCACCAGGCGTTCGGATTTCCGCATCATCGCGGCCACCAATCGCGATCTGGCGAAGGAGGTCGAGAAGGGGACTTTTCGCCGCGACCTATATTTCCGCCTGAATGTTATTAACATTCGCCTGGCCCCGCTGCGCGAACGCAAGGAAGACATTCCCGCCCTGATCAACCATTTTCTAGCCCGCGCCGGCGCGAACAACAACATCACCGCCGAGGCGATGGAGGTTTTGCTCTCCTACGATTGGCCGGGCAACGTGCGCGAGCTCGAAAACTGCATGCAGCATATGGCGGCGATCAACTCCGGTCCGCTGCTGCACCTGGGAGATCTGCCTTCGAACCTTCGGAACTTCCTTACGGAGAAGAAGGCGCAGTACCTCATGGCAGCGGCCGGAACTCAGTTCGCCGTGCCCCCCAGATCGGATGGTGCGGATGGTTCCCCCACCGAAGGCTTTTCGGCCGCGGAGCCGGCGGGTTCGCCAGCCGTTCAGAATACTCCCGTGGTGATCCCGCTGCTGGAGCTCGAGCGCCGTGCCATTGTCAACGCTCTCGAATACACCAAGGGAGACCGGTCGGTGGCCGCGCATCTGCTAGGCATCGGCCGCACCACCCTTTACCGGAAGCTGAAAGAGTATCAGCTGGAAACTTCCTGAGACAGTTGCGCGGCTCCGCGCACTATCTCTTCGCGTGACCTTACGCGTTCTGCTAGCCGAATCCGGAACCGACGACGCCGTTTTCCTGCGCGAAGTCCTCACCGAACTCGACGGTTCCCGCTGCTGGAGCGATTGGGTACATCTGGAGGCGTCCCACGCAATTACCTGGGCCGACACGGCGGCCATCCTGGCGACCGAGACGGTAGATGTGCTCCTGCTCAATCCGGACCTCCAGGACAGCCAGGGCGCCGAAACATTCCGGCGGGTTCAGGCGGCGGCTCCGCATGTTCCGGTCATTCTGTTGATTGAGCCGGCCGCAACACCCCTGGCCGAACGCATGGTACGCGACGGGGCCCAGGATTTCCTGCTTAAGAATGAAGTGGACTGTGCCCCCCTGGCGCGAGCCATCCGGAATGCGCTGGAGCGGCATCGGCTGCTGGATGCCGCGCGCGCGACCTCGATGACGGATCCACTCACCGGCCTGCTGACCAGGCCCGCTTTCGTGACTTTGGCCGAGCGCGATCGTCTTCTTGCCGAACGGATCGGCCGGAAAATGATGATCCTGCTGGCCGAACGAGCTGAGCCCGACGCTCTCGACGAGAGTGCCATGCACCTTTATGGAGAACAGGGCCGCGATCTGGCGCTGGTCGAAACTGCCGACGATCTCAGGCGCTTGGCAGGCCCTGCCGCCCTGGTGGCCCGGCTGAGTCACTCCCGGTTCGGCTTGGCGGCGCTCGATACCCTGGCCGAGTCGGTGGAAGAAGTCCGCGCGCGTCTTCAGGCCGCCGGAGCGGATGGCAAGCTCGCGTTCGGAGCAGCCGTGTTCCACCCGCAGGAGCCGGTTTCGTTGGACGTTCTGCTGGAGCATGCCACTCAAGGCCTCCATTCTAAAGCCAATAACGTTGGCACATAAAGAAGACCTGCGATCATGACAGATAGTGCACGTCGCCCTCGACGCTACTTATAGCCTGGGCCGGAACCTGTCCGGCGTTGGTGTATATTCGCGTGAAATCCTTTTTGGGTTGGCGCGCTCGCATCCTAAGGACCAATTCCTTTTCTGCTACCGCCCTCACCGCTTTTTGCGCTCCTTTCGCGACCCCCTGCCGCGGAATGCCGCGCGCCGCCTCCTGCGAGGCGTTCCCAACGTCGACGTTTTTCATGCCCTGAACCAGCGCGTTGACGCGCCCGCCCGCCGGACGGTGACCACGTTTCACGATCTGTTTGTGATTACCGGTGAATACTCCACGCCTGAATTTCGTGCGCGCTTCACCGAACAAGCCCGGGAAGCCGCCCGGCGCAGCGATCTGATCATCGCCGTCTCGCGCTTCACCGCCGGCCAGGTGGAAGACTTGCTGGGCATAGCAGCATCCCGCATCCGCGTGATCCCGCATGGGGTTCGCGTGCCTTCCGAAGGCAAGATTAACCCGGCGCGCAAGAATATGGTGCTGTTTGTGGGAGCCATCCAGCGCCGCAAGAACGTCCAGACCCTGGTTCGGGCGTTCGAACGCATGCCAGCCTCGTGGCGCCTGGCGCTGGCTGGAGCAGCGGACGGCTTCGGCGCCGCGAAGGAGCTCCGCGCAGTGGAGAGCAGCCCGCGCAGGAATGACATTGAAGTACTGGGGTATGTCACTCGTGCGGAACTCGAGGCGCTCTACCGGCGGGCTCGCATCTTCGCCTTCCCATCGCTCGATGAGGGCTTTGGGATGCCGGTTCTGGAGGCGATGGCGAACTCCGTTCCGGTGATTACCTCCAACCGGTCGGCCCTGCCGGAGGTCGCCGGGGACGCAGCGCTGCTAGTGAATCCGGATGATCCGGAAGAGATCGCCGCCGCATTGGTGCGTCTGGCATCGGATCAAGATCTGTGCGACGACCTGGCCCGGCGTGGGCGCGAGCGCGCTGCGCAGTTTTCCTGGGAGTCGGCCGTCGGCAAGACGTGGGAGGTCTACCGCGAACTGACCGGCACGGCTCCGCCGGATTGATCTTCCGCCGCCGCCGCAGCTTTCTTTAGTTCACCGATTTTCGCGCCCGTGATCCCCAGGGCGATAAATCCCGCAATCAACGGCATAATCTTAACCACGCCCCACAACATCAGCGAGAAGCGGGCTGCCTCCGAGGAATCGACATTGTACGCCCGCTCCAGAAATTCCTTAGTCAGAATCTGGAAGAGTCCGAGGTTCGCCGGAGCCTGTGGAACGATGCTCGACAGCCGCAGGATCAACATCAGCGCGAAGGCTGCGCCGAGTCCCAGGTCGAAACCGTACGCCTGGAATGCGGCCCAGATCGGGATCACCTGCAGTAACAGATACGGCACGCTCTGGAACAGCGCGAAGTAAAGATAGCGCGAATGGCCGATCAGGGCCAGATCGTCCATCAGCACCATAAGATGGTGCCGCCAGCCTTGCCCCCGGAGGGCGGATCGCGCAGGGCGGGGACGAAACAGCGCCATACCCAGCAGCACGGCTCCACCGAGCACGAACACACCGAGGCCGTCGTTCACGTAACCCAATTGCTTCGGCAATTCCACGTACTTCAGAGACAGCCACAGGCCCAGCCACAGCCACAGTCCATCAAACACCCGCTCAATGAGCACGCTCGCCACGGAAACAGAAAATGGCAATTGGGTCCAACGGCTCACCAGGAAGCAACGAATGGCTTCGCCGCCCCGGAAAGGCAGCACCTCACTGGTGAATAGCCCGACATAGATCGCCCGAGCCGCCTGCCGGAAACTCAAGGAAGCCACCGGCCGCAACACCAGGCGCCAGCGCACGGCCTGAGAGAGGTAGACGCTCAACTCGAAAGCGCCAGCCACGGCTACCCAACCGTAGTTGATGGTGGCAAGATCGTCCTTCAGGTCCCCAAAGCTTACGTCATGAAGGGCCCAAACCAGGCATCCGAGCGATGCCAGGTTGATCAGGACAAGAACGACCCAACGGGTTCTTTGCGACTGCGACTCTCCCAAATATTCATGATACCGTGCAGTCTGTAGCGTTCCAGCTAACGTACAATAACGCCATGGCTACCTCCGATCTCCCGAGCCTTCTCCCCGACGATCCCCCGGAGAACCGCCGCGAATTCCTGGTCACCAAGCTCGCCGTGGGCTTCGCTCTGGCCGTGCATCCGATTGGCGCGCAGACCATCACCACGGATACCAAGGGGCTCATCGCCGGTGAGGTCCAGATTCCCATGGCCGACAAGAAAATAGTTCCCGCCTACCGCGCCCGCCCAAACGTCACTGGCCGTGTCCCCACGGTCCTGGTGGTGCAGGAGATCTTCGGAGTTCACGAACACATTAAGGATCTTTGCCGGCGGCTGGCCAAATCCGGCTACATGGCGGTCGCCACCGAGATGTTCGCGCGGCAGGGCGACGTGTCGAAAATCGACAACGTTCAGGAAATCGTCAACACCGTGGTTTCCAAGGTTCCCGACAGCCAGGTGATGAGCGATCTGGATTCTACGGCCGCCTGGGCCGCCAAGAACGGCGGAAGCGCGGATCGTCTGGCGATCACCGGGTTCTGCTGGGGCGGGCGCATCGTTTGGCTGTACGCCGCGCACAATCCCAAACTCCAGGCTGGCGCGGCCTGGTACGGCCGTCTGGAAGGCGATCGCAACGCCATGACCCCGAAGAACCCCATCGATTACGTTGGCGTCTTGAAAGCGCCCGTAATCGGCTTCTACGGCGGCAAGGACACCGGCATCCCCCTGGAATCGATCGAGCGCATGCGTGGCGCTCTCAAGGTGCTCGACGACGAGTCGGAGATCAACGTTTATCCGGAGGCCCAGCACGGCTTCAACGCCGATTACCGCCCCAGTTACAAGCAGGACGACGCGCAGGACGCCTGGAAGAAGATGCTGGCCTGGTTCAAGCGAGCGGGAGTTTAGGCAGGCCGGCGTTTGCTCCTGACACCGGTCACCCTCGAAGGCCGTCACGTCCGCCTGGAACCGCTGGCGAAGGCGCACCTCGCGGCCTTGTGCGCCATCGGGCTCGATCCCGAGCTTTGGGAGCTGATCCCGTATCGCGTCGCCACGCCGGAGGACATGGCCGCCTACATTCAAACCGTCCTGGACCTTCAGGCGGCCGGCAGCGCATTGCCGTTCGCTACCGTTCATGCACCTACCGGACAAGTGATCGGCAGCACGCGCTACCTGAATATCGACCGGGCGAACCGGCGCGTCGAAATCGGCGCGACCTGGATCGCGGCGCCGTGGCGGCGCACCGCGGTCAATACCGAAGCCAAATACCTGATGCTTCGGCACGCCTTCGAGACTCTCGGCTGTATTCGCGTGGAGCTTAAGACCGATTCCCTGAACCAGCGCTCCCGCAACGCGATCCGCCGGATCGGCGCGACCGAAGAGGGCACGCTGCGGCAGCATATGGTCACCTGGAGCGGACGCCTTCGCGACACGGTCTACTTTAGCGTCCTCGATTCGGAATGGCCCCGCGTGAAGCACGATCTGGAGCAGAAATTATCGCGGGCCCGGCAACCCTAAAGCCGGATGTGCTCGTTCCAGATGCGTACAAAAAGCCCTGGAGCGAGCATCCGGCGCCGTCCGAAGATCATGCGGCCCACTTCTACCGCGGCCCACACAAAATACAGCACGGTGACCGGTTTCGCCCAGGAAGAATGGACGAACGGGAGCCAGAAGAACACGAACATGATGGCAGCCTCAAACCAGGCCAGCTGCATAGTCATCAGGAAAGTCATGCCGACCACGGCTTGTCCCAAAGTCAGCAGCAGCTCAACCCGTTGCTCCGGGTCGAACACGATCGGCGTGACGGCGCCCACGCTAAACGAGAGCACGATCGGGAGCATGGCCGTGAGCAGGGTCCATTGGTTGATGTTGCTTGAGACCATGTTCATCAGCGCCATCGGCGCCCGGTCGACGGAGCGCGCCCAGTAAAACGTCGAAGCCATCTCTGGAAACTCGGAGACCACGGGCGCGACCCACTGGATGAATACGAACGCCGGAATCCCCACGGCCACCGAAAGCGCCAGTAAACTGGCCAGAAACGGCTCCGCCGCGATGTAGATCAAGATGCCGCCGAATAGAAACAATCCGCTAATGATCGCGATCCGCACCATGCGCGGCGAGGTGACGATCTTGCGCGGGATCGCTTCCAGATCTTCGATGGTCTCGGGATCCTCGGGCGGCATGCGGCTCAGAATCAGCAGGTACGCCGTATAGAGCAGGATGAGTCCGGCTCCGTCATAGATCGTGAGCGATCCCTTCCAGGCGATCACACCGATATAGAGCAGCGGCGCGGCCAGACCCATTACCTCCACGGCATGGTGTTCGTCCAGACGGATCACCTTGAGCGGTGCGCCTCCGCGGCGGCGCTGGAACATGGCGGCGGTGAAGTAGATCACCGGCCATCCGAAGCCGGTAAGGAGCCGTAATGCACCGGTGAGATTGGCCAGCAAAAACTGGACCTGCTGGTGCCATGCAAGCACGGCTTCCACGGCGAACTCCGGCAGCGTTTGCAGCCATGCCAGAATCGCCAGCGCGAACCCTTGCGCGATGAAGAACTGCGCCGATTCGGCCGCCCAGGCGATGGCGATCGCGGACAGCAGGATCGCCGGCCCCGCCCACAGCACCGTGGAGGGCCGCACTTCCGCCAGAGGCACAACCAGCAGGAGTAACAAGAAAAACGAAGGGGGATTCCGTGGAGTCAACAGGCCCATGGTACAACGAACGTATATGCCCAGCTTTCGCGTGGAAACGCCACAGCGAGCCTATGACGCGATCGTCGAGCGCGGCTCGCTCGCACGCGTGGGTGAATTTCTGCCGCCGCGGTCCGGCATGGTGTTTGTTGTCACCACGGCGGACGTGTTCAAGCTGCACGGCAAGACACTTCACCAGGCCATAGCCGATCATAAGCACAAGGTTCTCTTTTTTCCCGGCGGCGAGCCGAACAAACGGCTCTCCCAACTGGAGGCGCTGGCCGAACAGATGATCCAAGGCGGCGGCGACCGGTCGAGCGTCATCATCGCTTTCGGCGGAGGCATCGTGGGCGACGTCGCCGGATTCCTGGCGGCGGTCTTCATGCGCGGCATTCCCGTGATTCAGGTCCCCACCACATTGCTGGCCCAGGTGGATGCAGCCGTCGGCGGCAAAACTGGAGTGAATCTGGTTGCTGGCAAGAATCTGCTGGGGAGCTTCCATCAGCCCATGGCGGTGCTCATCGATCCGGAAGTTCTCCGGACGCTGCCCCCGCGCGAGTACCGGGCGGGGCTTTATGAGATCGTCAAGGCCGGCGTGATCCGCGATGCCGAGCTGTTCCAGGTGATGGACCAGTGTGCACCGGCCGTGCTGGCCCAGGAGGCCGCCACGCTCGAGCGCATTATCGCCGCGGCCGTGCGCATCAAGGCCGAAGTGGTTACGGCCGACGAGCGCGAGGGCGATCTTCGGCGCATTCTTAACTTCGGCCACACCTTCGGCCATGCACTCGAGGCCGAGACGCGCTACGAACGTTTCCTGCATGGTGAAGCCGTCGCGTGGGGGATGCGCGCCGCGACCATCCTCGCCGAAAAAACCGGACGGCTGGGCGCTTCCGAAGCCGCTTCGATAAACAACGTCATCGCCAAGTACGGTCCTATTCCCGGGCTCGACGGGATCGAGCCCACGCATTTGGCCGCGCGCCTCCGCAGCGATAAGAAAACGGTCCAGGGTCAGGTTCATTTCGTGCTGCCGGTGAAGATCGGCGAGGTCGCCATCGTTTCCGGCGTCGACGATCGCCTGGTGCTCGAATCGATTCAAGCGGCGCTGCGATGACAGGAACCACTCCTCGCGGAGCCGCCAGTGAACAAGCCGCCGCCCAGTGGGTCCGCGGGATGTTCGGCCGGATCGCTCCCCGCTACGATCTGCTGAACCACCTGCTCTCGTTCAATCTCGACAAGCGCTGGCGCGCCCGCACCGTCGAGCGCGTGGCGGAGATTCTGGATCGTCCCGACGCACAAGTGCTCGACCTATGCTGCGGAACGGGCGATGTCCTGCTGGCGCTCGAGCGACGCGCAAACAGGCCCCTGCTGGCAAGCGATTTTTGCCATCCGATGCTGGTAGAAGCTCGCCGCAAAATCGGCGGTCGTGGTTTCCGTTCGCCCGTGTTCGAAGCGGACGCGCTTTCGCTTCCCCTGGCAGATGCGTCCCTCGATCTGATCACGGTGGCCTTCGGGTTCCGCAACCTCGCGAATTACCAGCACGGCCTGGAAGAGATGTTGCGCGTGCTGAAACCGGGCGGAGTGGCCGCCATTCTCGAATTCTCTCAGCCGCCGAATCCTGCCTTCCGCGCGTTCTATGGTTTCTTCTCAACCAGTGTGCTGCCCCGGGTGGGAGGCCTTATCTCGGGCTCGCCGGATGCCTATTCGTACCTGCCCGAATCCATCCGTAAATTTCCCGGGGCCGAGCAACTTGCCCAGGAGATGCGCCAGGCCGGGTTTTCGCAAGTCGAATTTGAGCGCATGACCGCGGGCGCGGTAGCTCTCCATCTTGGCTACAAATAGCGGACTACCGTACTCGCTTGCGGAACTGGAAATCGATTCCAAACACGCCATTCGGATCCCGCACCGCGATCGCCGACCAGCTCTTGTTCAGATCCCACTGGATCTGTATCAGTTGCTCCTGTGTGCGGTTCAGGTTCGTAATGTAGGTCAGGGTGACGTCCTTCGATACCTGCTGCTCCCACGTCAGGCGCGCCTGTGGAAGATTGTCTACACCGATCAGTGTCGGATCGATTTTGACGCGCGTGGCTCCGAAGAACCGTGTAAACCGGCTGTTGAGCTGCGAACTGATCGCCTGCCCCACCAGACCTGTGCCGGCCGCCGCGAAGTCCGTTCCACCGCCGCCGATGACGCCGGGAGCCGTCTGGTTCAGCGGCGCGTTCGGGTCGCGCCCGGTCGCCAGCAAGGCGATGATCTCGGACTGCTGCAACGGCGGGTCGGAACTCCAATTCAGCTTGACATTGCTGGGGGTGCCGGTGAAACTCACGTCCACGGTTACGCCTCTGGCCTTGGTCTCCAGATCCATGTCGAAGGTCGGCTCGATTTTCACCGGGTTCACGAAGCGGATATCGCCGCGATTGATGGTGTAGCGAGCTCCGGAAAATTGCACCTCGCCCTGGTTGATGGAAATCGTGCCTTGCAATACAGGCCGTGCGGCTGTGCCGCGCAGCCGCAAATCCACCTCGGCCTCCACGTCGCGTGTGAGCGACGTTTCCACCTGGAAGCTCGAGGCGCTTTCGATGCGCACATCGAATCGCATGCCTTGGAGATATTGGTTGGGCACGGTGGGAACGGGCGTCGGCTGGGAGGATTGGGCGAGCAGTTGAAATAAATCGCTACGCAGCGTAAGAGAAGCTCGGTCGAGCGTCACCGAGCCGGAAAGCGTGCTGGCGTCGGAGGCCCCGCTCAGCCGCAAACTCGCATCCACCGTGGTGCTCAGATCCTGCGGCAAACGCAAACGAACCCGGCGCACTTCGGCCTGCAGGCGATATACCAGGGCAGTTCCCGATTCGAGCGCCGCGCCGAAATCCAGGCTGCCCGTGAACGCGATCGTTCCGCCGTTTGCCTCCGCCGTCAGCTTTTCGATGGTCGCGCGGTTCCGGTCAAACGCGATCGACCCTTCGGCGTTCTCCACCACATAGGGCAGATCGTTATAGGACAACGACGCCTTGCTGAACTGCAGGCGGCCGTTCACATTGGGACTCTGCAAGTTCCCGCGGATTGATACTTGCAGGTTCGCTACCCCCTGCGCCGCCAGATCCGCATTAATCAACTGGAGAATCACCAGATCGATGTTCCCGCGCACGGACAAATCGGCGCCCGCGGCTCCCCTGAACGGAATCCCGCCCTCCACCGAGACGTTGGTATTTCGGCCAGTGAATTGGGCCGGGCTGACTTGGGCACGATCGCGGGTGACATCCACCACCAACGGTTGATTGTTCTTAAAGATCAGGTCTTGCTGCTGAACGCCCATCCGCAAAACCTGATTCGGCCGCGGATTCAGCTGGACCGTATCCAGAGTCAATTTAGCGTGAAAGGCTTCCGGTTTTTGCAACGGCAATGTGACCGTAGCATTACCTTGTATGAATCCTTCCGCAGGCGGCGCGGCGGGACGATCCTCCTTGCGTCCCAGCATCACCAGATCCTGCACCGATTCGATGCTCATGCGCGAGAACTTCACGGTGGCTTCGCCCGGCGCATCCCCTTCCAAGCGCCACTTGCCGGTCGCCTCCACCATAGAATCCCGGATATTCCCGTTCGCCCGCAGGCTCATTTCGGTCCCGCTGGTTTCGGCCATGAGCGTGAGGTCGCCGATGGGATCCTCATCCACCGTGATCCCCTTCCCGGTGACGTCCACCGTAGCCCCCGTGAGCTCGAAACGGCCGTTGGTGACCCGTGCAGTTCCGCTGAGCCGCCCGGTTAGCCGGCCGTCCACCGCAGGCGATAGTCTGGCGACATGCTGGATCCGTGAAGCGGTGAGGTTCTGCGTGCTCACATCGAAGCTGACCTGGCCGGATTTCAGATCGTTCTCCGGATGGCGGTAGTTCCCGCTGAAGCGCACTTCGGACGTCCCGTCGTTGGCGATCCCATTGGCGATATCGATCTCGCCGGGCCGGTACCGTGCGTCGGCGCGCACACGGTCGGCCTGCTCGCCGAATGCCGCGGGCTTCTGGATATCGAGCGTTAGCTCCGCTTCCGGCCGCTGGAACGTTCCCGCCACGTGCACGTTGGCGGAGCCCGTCCCCATGATTTCTACCGTGCCGCCGGCTTCGCGAGCCAGGTCTCCCAGCGGCACGTTCCTCAAGTCCAGTTGGGCCGCCACACTGGGGTCGTCAAAACTGCCCTGGCGGGCCTTTAGACTGGCCGCTCCGGATGCGGTCATCGCGCCGCGGGAAACCGCGAGGCGCGTCCCATTGATTTCCTGGCGGGTGGCGTCAATCTCGCCCGTGAACCGGTCGAATCCGTGGCCTTGGATCATTCCGTTGGCCACCGTGACCTGGCCCGTAAAACGCGGATCGTCCAGCGATCCGGTCACCGCTCCCTCGGCCGTCGCGCTGCCGTTGCGGAGCTTCAGCGGAATCTCGGACGGTGGATTGTCCTCCACCAAAGCGAGCGCCGGCAGCAGATCGTCCAGGTCCGTCGACCTCAACCGCACTTGCAGCATCTTTCCCAACGTGCCGGAGACATCCACGCGCGTGGCCAGCGTGGCGAAGGACGAAGACCCCAGCGCTACGGTTCCGGACGCCTGATCGTATGCGACGTCCAGTTGACCATTCACCGGCGCGGTACCATCTCCCAGCGGAGTGATGCTGAGATTGGCGCGAGCCATCGTATCCGGCCGTCCCACCGTGGTGTCCGCGGAAAACGTTCCCGCCATGACGCCGCCCCAGGGTACCTTGCGGTCGGTGAGGATCGCGGCCGCCCGGCGCATATCCAGGCTGTCGATGGTTCCTTCCATATGAAACTGCCGGCCGTGCTCCAGGTTAGCCTGACCGGCGATGTTCGCTCCGAAGGCCGTTGCGGTCATCTGGCGCAGCGTCAGCCGGTCGCGGTCAAATTGAAGGTCCCCCCGTACGTCCGCGTCGCGGATCCTTAGACGATCTTGCGTATAACCCAAGCCCCGCGCGATCACCTTGCCGCGCAGAGTCGACGCGTAGGGATCGGCAAAGCTAACCGTAACCTGGCCGTCGAAGGAGGCATTTCCGGCCGGCTCGACAGGCAGGCGGAAAATCCTTACAACCTCACGCACGGCGATGTTCGCCTGCATCGCGAAGGTTCCGTGCGGGGCACGCGGATCGTCCAGGCTGCCGCTCAGGTCGGCGGAAGATTCTTTGGTCGCTACGCGCACTCGCGGCAATAGGAAACGCGATTTTTCGATGGCGAAAGTGGCGCTGAGGCTGCCAGGGATCGGTCCGTATCCCTCCGCGGTCACCAGCACGCTGTCCGTGGATAGGTCGCCGCGATAAGACGGGGTCTGCGCTTCATAACTCATCCGGGCCCGCAAATGCTCGCCTTTCAGATGGAGCGGGATCCGCTGGCCGTCGTACTCCATCACCCCATCGACGATTTCGTAGCTGCCGATCTTCAGGTTCAGCAATTCTTCCGTCCACAGCTTGTCGGACCGGGCGGGCGGTCCTGGAAAATTCGTGGAACCATCCTCGTAGACCACGAAATACGCCTGCGGCCGCTCGATGCGCAGGGACGAGAGATCGATCTTCTTCTCCAGCACCGATATGATCCGCATCCCCAGAGTCGCCGAGCCGACCGTCAACAGTGGCGGCTCCGCTGGCGATTCCTTGCCGTGGATGACCAGGCCTTGGATCTGGGCTGTCAGGTTATGCCAGTCGAGCGAATAGCTTGCCAGTTCCACGCGGCCGCCGGTCGCGCGTTCGATCTGTTCCACAATGCGCTGCCGGATGTACTGGTAAAAGCGGTCGCTGCGGACGACGAGTACGCCCACGACAGTTGCCATAATCAGCAGCGCTGCCAGCGCGGCCGACGTCCAAAGTACGATCCGTTTAAGTTTTCTCACTCAAACGCCTTCTCGTGATACCGGATGTTCGCCGCGCTGCGGGCCATCGCCAGCCACTGATCGAGAGCGTCGAGGACCCGCTGTTCCACCAGCAGTTTCTCGATCTGATCGCGGCTGTCTTCAAACGACGGCAAGGGCGCCGCCGCGGAATGCGGCAGCTTGTCGTAGTAGCTTCGAATATCTTCAGCCGAAACCTGGACGTCCGGACGGAACCGCAGATCGGTGAAAGTCAGGGTACGCAGGCCCGCCAGCAGGTGCGCCGCCAGGTCGGGTTCCGTGATCCCATAGCGCTTCAGATCCGCCTGGTAGCTGCTCTCGGCTGCATAGGGCGCCACCAGGCCGGTGGCCGCCTCGGTAGAGGGCAAGGTAACGTGGCTATCCACGGCCTCCCGCAGGATCAGAAGCTGGTCCACTAATCGTTCCGCCGATTTGCGCCTGGCCGCGCTGCTCAAATCTACCGGTGTCCGGTCCAGAAATGCGTCGACGCGCAGATCCAGGATGACCTGACTCTCCGTAATCACCTCTCGCCCCACGCTGACCGCGACCCGGTCCAGCGTCTCGGCCGAGCCCGGCGAAATCAGCGTGCCCAACGCGATCGCGAGTGTTGCGCCAGACAACATATTTAAAACGTCTGCCCCAGAGAAAAATGGAACTGAAAGGAATTGATGCGCTGATTCGAGCATCTCGGCAACGGAGTCTGCAGCGAGCAAAGCGGCTCCGACGCGGGTATATTCAGCAGATCGTTGAACGTGCCGTTAAATCCGAAAAATCGCGGCGCGTTCGGGCTATAGCTGAAATCGGCGCGGATAGGACCCACCGGAGTCCGGACCCGGATTCCGAAACCGACGCTATGCACCATATAGTCAAAGTCTTGCAGATTTTGCTGATGAAAACGAAAACTGATCGAGGAAACATTTGAATAGACGTTGCCCATGTCATGAAAGAGTACCCCGCCGATGTTATCTCCAATCAGCGGGAACCGCAGTTCGGTGGAATGAAACAGCAGAGCGCTGCCACCAATGGGGAACCCCGTCACCAGATCGCGCGGACCGGCCTGATTGTCCGGAAAGGCGCGATTTGTCGAAGCGCCGCCGGAGTAGAATCGCTCGGAGAGAGGGATTTCAGAGAGTCCGCCCCAGCGCTGGATGTAGCCCACTTGCAATGAGCGGGCCAGCACAATCTCGCGCCCGATCGGATAATAGGTCGCATTTCGCACCAGCAGCCGGGTAAAGTCCGTCTCCGACCCGAACCCTTTGTAGGCATACGACAAATCAACGGTGTTCAGAACTCCCCGATGCGAATTTACCGGGTCATCCCGACGATCCTGGATGAAAGAACTCCCGATCAGCCCCACTCGAACCGGCTGGTTCAGCAGGCCGACCGCCTGGGGCGCGATCTTCAGTGAATTCGGATCGAGCGAGACGTGGCGAAACGTATAGCGGTATTGAAACGTGTTGGCGCGGGAGACCTTCTGGGCGAGCTGCACGGTGCCCTCCCAGCGTCTCGCCGAGAACGTTCGTACATCGTTCGAATCGTCAAACAGCGCCGAAAAAGTCAGCGACAGATTTTCATGCCCTTCGAATTGCGGCGCGGAATAACTGGCCAGCGCCCGCTGGCGGAGCGTCGAAACCTGAGTCTGCAGACTCACCGTATGGCCCAATCCCAAAAAGTTAATCCGGCTGACGCCCGCCGACACGCGGGGGCTAAAGCCGGCGGCTCCGGCCGGGTAATCCAGCGAGTTGGCGCTTCCTCCGATGCGCGCCAGTTCCGCGCCAACGCCGAAGTTGTAGGAGTACTTGCGGGCCTCATCCAGATGAAACAGGACATACTTGCTTTCCTCCTGGCCATCCGGGTTCTGAAGTGCTGTCTCCACTTTGGCGAAAATACCCAGGTCATACAGTCTCTGCTGGCTCTGAGCAATGCGGGTTTGGGAAAGCGGATCGCCAGGCATCACCGAGATCCGGCTGGCTACCAGCGATGGTCTGGTCGTCTCCAGGCCGCGCACCAGAGTGCCCCGAACGAACTGGCGCATACCCGGATTCACGCGGTAGCGGAGATTCACCCGGTAGGGCGCGGACGTGGGATCCACGCTGCTTTCAAATTGCGCGTCGGGATAGCCCGTGTTGTAGTAATACCCCAGCACCGTGTCCCGGTCGGCGGCGATGTTGGCGTCGCTGTAGGGTTGCCCTTCCGTGGATCGCACAATCGACCGCAGGTAGGTTTCGTCTGCGGAGGACACTCCTTCGGTAACGAGCTGGTTCACCAGCCATTGCGGACCCTCGTTAACCTGAATCGCTACCGCCAGACTGCCGCTCTCTCCCCCGTAGTTGTCCTGGATCTGCGGATGCATCACCGTGACATCCCGGAATCCGTTGGCTCGATAAAGATCGGCGATGTTCTGCTCATCCTGCTGCAACAGCCGTTCCGAAAAGAGCCCATACCGCCGCCGCAGCCAATGGGCGGTCTGCACGTACATTCGTTCGCGCAGGGTCGCCGCATCAAAATAACGATTCCCGCTGATCTCGATGTGTTTCAGCTTATGGCGCTCGCCGGCAGTGACGTTGTACTCGATCAGCGTGCGGTTTGGCGCCGGGTCGAGCTGCATGAAATCGACCTGCGCGTCGAAATAGCCCTTGGAGCGGAAATAGTCCGCCAGATTTCTCTGTCCCTCCACCAGCAGGCTCCGGTCTACCGTCCGCTCCTGATAAACCGGGATCAGGTCGCGTAGCTGGCTTGAAGATACCTTTGCTCCCGCGGTGCGCACCTCGACAATGGGACCGCTGTCGATGGTCAGATACGGGGTAGCCGTGTTCGTGGCGGGATGATAGTCGAGTTTGTCTAAAGTAACTTTCGCTTCCAGCCGGTCGCCCTTTTGGAGATCCTTCCGGAGGCGTTCCACGCCGCTTTGGACCCGGCTTTCGGTCACCTCTCTCCATCCCGGAATACGGATCGGACCGAATCCACGATGCCAGCCGGTAGTGCCGATCGCGGATTCCTTGGAGCGGTCGAGCTGTCCCGTCAGTTCGGCGCCGTCAAAATGGGCCCGGCCGCCCGTATCCAGATCGAAATACACATTCGCCTCTTCGGTATCCGGACGCTTGTCCACGCGCCGTTGGATCGTCGCATTGTACAGGCCATTCACACGCAGTTTTTCCTGCATGTTGTCGATCGCCTTATCCAGATCCGATTCCACGAACAGCGCTCCCAACTCGAGTTTCGAGGCGGAAATCAGCTGGTTGCGGTTGGGAGGATCGCTTTCCCCCGCGATGTTCACACCGCCGATGAAGTAATTGAATTCGGTGGAGATACGCAGCGCGACGCCCGGTCCATCCGCATTCGCATCGATGGACACGTCGGAAAACCGGCCGGTAGCGTAGAGCTTCTGAATCGCATCCTGCACGTCCTCCAGGCGTAACGAAATTCCCACTCTCAGCGGGAGAACGCGGTTCAGCTCCTCCAGCGGCAAGGGCTGCTGCACCGGGTCGTATTCAATGCGCGAGATCGGCCGCCCTTCCCAGCGGGACTCAGGCGTGTCCTGGCCGAACGCGGGGGCGAACGCGAGAGCCAGGCCGGCGAGCAGCGCCACAAGCATCCGCAATCGCACGTTTTTCAATGATAACGCATGTGATAACGCAGGCACCGTTGTTATCATGAGGGTCGAAGAGGGCGCGGCGCGCAGGAACAGGACCGGCGGGCCTGCATCTCAATGACGCAACCCATGGAGTCCCGTTACTCACGCCAGAGCCGCTTTGCGCCTTTAGGGGCAGAGGGCCAGGAGCGAATTCGGGCGGGGTCGGTGGTTGTCGTCGGTTGCGGCGCCCTGGGGACGGTGGAAGCCGAGATCCTGGTGCGGGCGGGCGTGGGCCGGCTGCGGGTCGTCGACCGCGATTTCGTGGAGTACAGCAACCTCCAGCGCCAGTTTCTCTTCGAGGAATCCGACGCCGCCGAGGGTCTGCCGAAAGCCATAGCCGCGGCTCGGCGACTGACCCGGGTGAACTCCCAGGTGACGATCGAGCCGGTGGTCGCCGATCTCACACCCGCGAATATCGAGGATCTCCTCGAAGGCGCCGGGCTTATTTTAGACGGCTCAGACAATTTCGAGGTTCGTTTTCTGGTCAATGACTACGCCGTGAGCCGCGGCATCCCGTGGATCTACGCGGCGGCGGTCGGCAGCTACGGATTGAAGCTGGCGATCGTGCCGGGGCGCACAGCGTGCCTGCGCTGCGTCTACCCCGAGCCTCCCCAGGGCGCCCAGCCCACCTGCGAGACGGAAGGCGTGCTGGCTTCCGTGACTGCCGCCATCGCATCCCTGGCCTGCGGTGACGCACTGAAAATTTTGGGACGCGGCGCCGATTCGGTCGCAGCACGGCTGACCACCGTAGACACCTGGTCGGGCGAAATCCGCCAGACTGCCGCGCCCTCCCGCGATCCCGATTGCCCCTGCTGCGCGCAACGCGATTTCGTGCATCTGACCGGGCAGCGCCGCGCGCCGATTAGCTTGTGCGGCCGCAACGCGGTCCAGATTCATGAACGTTTTCGTCCCGTGGATTTAGCGGAACTAGCCCGCCGTTTGGCGCCGCTGGCGACGGTCCGCGCCAATGATTTTGCGGTCCGCGCAAGCATTGATTGTTACGAGCTCACCGTTTTCCCCGATGGCCGCGCCATCATCAAAGGCACTACCGACCCGGCGGTCGCGCGCAGCCTCTACGCGCGCTACGTCGGGATGTAAACCGGAACACGCCTCATTTTGGAGGGTGCCAGAAGGTCCTTCATCGACTTGCGGTAACCGTGAAACGCGGCCTTGCCTTCTGCACTGAGCCGCACAAGCGTGAGCGGGATCTTTCCACGGAAGGTCTTTTCGATCTCCACATAGCCTGCTTCTTCCAGTCTCATCAGGTGAGTCGAAAGATTCCCCCTGGTGAGTCCGGTTTCACGCAGCAGGTACAGAAAATCGGCTTCCTTCACGCTCGATAGGAGCGCCAGGATCGTCAATCTTGCCGGCTCGTGAATCACGCGATCCAGTTCGCTCATGCTTCGGTCTCCTGCGGTCGAGGGTTGGCTTTTAGAAAGCCCCGTAGCCGGACGGCGCCTAGGATGGCCATAGAGGTTCCGATCATTACCATTAACGCCAGGACTCCTGCCACTCCACTCAGACTCGTGAACCTAGTCGAGACGACAGCAAATAGCAGTGTCAGGAATGCTTCCCACAACATGCTGGTCTGCTTATACTGCACACCGCCCCACAGGAAACACATCGCGAAAACCGCGGCGACGACCGGCACAACCACAACATGAGTCAACAGACCCAGGGCAGACGCCAGCCCGAGCACGGCTACCGACCCGAATGTAAGCATCCGGCGCGTCCGGGTCGGCTCAGGGAGCACCACGTACCCGCTTCTTGGCAACGTGATCCGCTCCTTCAATTTCTTGAAGCCCCAGGAAAGTCCCAAAGCGCCAGCGGCGGTTAGCGCTGAACTCAGAAGATCCAAGGTCAACCAGCGCGGAAGCGCAAGTTTCAGTAGCAACCCGCCGCCAATAATGATGAACAGCAGACCCACCAGGATTTCTGATAACCCGTCCTCCATCCAGTGGCGCTGCGCGTTCCGCTTTACGTCGTCGATGTCCACACGAGGTTCCATCTGCTATTTTCGCATACTAGTCTACACTACAAACCAGTCTGCATGTCAAGAGGAGATATCCCCGCCGAAAATGCGGGATATGCACGATCGTCAGGGTTTCGCCGAATGCTTCTTTGAATGCGGCCCACAACATCTTTGCTTCTTCTCGCCGTCGCGCCAGGATTTGCAATCTTCGCAGCGAACCCGCCACGGTCCCTGCCCATATTCTTCGTCCCGAACGCCGGCCAGGCCGATCCCGCGATTCGCTATATCGCGCAAACCCCGGAGTTGCGCGCCGGCTTCGCGCGTGACACGGCGGTGTTCCAGGTTCACGGGACACAACTCCGGGTGCGTTTCGCGGGCGCCAATCCGGACGCCGCCATCGACGGCCTGGAGGCCATGGACGCGCGCGCCAATTTTCTGATCGGCGACGATCCTGGGGACTGGCACGCCAACCTCCCGACCTATCGCGGGATTGTCTATCGCAACTTGTACCCCGGCATCGATATGCACTACACAGGCAGCGGCCCCAGGCTCAAATCGGAATTCCTGGTCTCACCCGGAGCCGATCCTGCCCGGATTCTTCTGGAGTATTCAGAAGCCGATCGATTGTCCCTGGATGCCAACGGCGACCTGATGGTTCGATCAGGCGACGCCGAACTGCGCGAGCAGGCGCCCACGGCATATCAGGAAGCGGCGGGCCTGCGTCATCCGGTTCGCGCGGACTACCGCATCCTTCCCGGCAATAAAGTCGCGTTCGACCTGGGCGGTTACGACCAGGCACTACCGCTGCTCATCGATCCGGTGATTTCATACTCCACCTACTTCGGCGGAACCGCACAAAGCGCTGTTACCGCGGTCGCCACCGATTCCGCCGGCAATCTGTATGCGGCCGGATGGACAGAAGCCGTCGATTTTCCGGTTTTGAACGCAATTCAGACCGCAAATCGCGGCGGCGTAGATGCGTTCATGTTCAAGCTGAACGCCGCCGGAAACACACTGCTCGAGGCAACTTATTTTGGCGGACGGGGCGACGATCGCGCCTCCGGCATCGCGGTCGATTCTTCCGGCCAGATTTACATTGCCGGTTCCACGGCATCCACGAACTTTCCGCTGGCAGCACCTATTCGAGCGACGCTGGGCGGCACTCGGGACGCCTTCGTCGTAAAGCTGACAGCTCTGGGAAACGTCCTGATCTATAGCACTTACCTGGGAGGGTCGGGCTATGATGCCGCCACCGCGATCGCCGTGAATACTGCCGGCAACGCATTCATCGCCGGCGACACCCAGTCCACGGATTTCCCGTTGTCCACTCCGGTACAGGCAGTCCTGGGCGGCAAGATGGACGCGTTCATCACCAAGTTGACGCCGGCGGGCGCGATTTCCTTCAGCACTTACTTAGGCGGAAACAATGACGAGCATGTTGGCGGCGTGGCCGTGGATACCTCCGGAAACATCTATGTAGCCGGCGGCACGCTATCGGTGAATTTCCCTTTGGCTGCGCCTCTTCAGGCCACCAGCGGCGGCAGCCAGGACGCCTTCGCCGCCAAGATCGCGACCAGTCCCGCAGCGCTGCTCTACAGCACTTACCTGGGCGGCTCAGGTGGACAAGTCGGCTCGCCCGAGCAGGCCAACGCGATCGCCGTCGACGCGGCCGGGGCGGCCTACATCGCGGGCGTCACCAACTCGATCAATTTTCCGGTGACCGTGGGAGCCTTCCAGACCGTATTGAATGCCACCCAGGACGCCTTCGTGATCAAGCTGAACACGAACGGAAGCGTCAAACTGTACAGTACGTATCTGGGTAGCTCCAGTTTCGATTGGGCCAGCGGCATCGCTGTCGACAGCTCCGGAAACGCTTATGTGACCGGATATACATCCTCGGCCTCATTTCCCGTGGTCAATCAACTTCAGGCCGGCTTCAAAGGCTTCTACGACGTGTTTGTCTCAGAGCTCAATCCCGTCGGCAACGGGCTTATTTTCTCCACCATGTACGGCGGTACCGGCGCGGAGCAGGCCAACGCCATCGCCGTGGACGGGCTCGGAAATATGTTCATCGGCGGCCAGACCAACTCGTTGGATCTCCCGCTGCAGGGTGCGCTTCAGTCCTCTAACCTGGGCGGCAGCACCGGCTTTGTGGCGCGATTCGGAGTGACCAACGCCGGTTCGCAGTTCCCTGCCGCCAACTCGGTCTCGCCTTCCTCTGGAAACGGCAACGTGGTAACGTTCACGGCTCAGTACTCGGATTCGCAGGGCGCCACCAGCCTGAAGAAGGTAGCGGTACTGGTCAACACGACGGCGTCGGCCGACTTCGGCTGCTCAGTCACCTACGATCCGGTCGCGGGTTTGTTCCACCTGGCAAACGACGCCAGTTCCACCGGCAGTATTACCGTAACCCCGGGCGGAGGAAACGGGGCGAACAGCCAGTGCGTGCTGAGCGGTGCGGGAAGTTCCGCCAGCCTGGTGGGCAATAATCTTACACTGACGGTTGCGCTGATCTTCCAGCCGGGATTTGCGGGTCTCAAGACGGTCTATCTGCTGGCTGACGATTTCGTCACCAATACCGGCTTTCTGGCGAAAGGGACCTGGACGGTAACGAATCCGCTGCCTGTCCCCTCGGCGGATTCCGTTTCTCCCAACGCCAGTACCGGCGCTATCCAGACTTTCACGTTCATCTTCTCCGATACACAAAACGCCGCGAACCTGACCAACACAGCCATGCTGTTCAGCGCCTCGGGGAGTCTGGCCAATTCCTGTTATATCGTTTACGATCCCGTGGCGGGATCGATCCGGCTCTTTACCGACGATGTGCAGGGGTCCGGTTCCAAGCTGGTGGCTTCCACAACGGTTCTGCAGAACAGCCAGTGCGCCCTAGGCGCGGTTTCGGTGAGCACGGCGGGCCTGTCGCAAATCGTGACTGTAACCATAACGTTCAAGGCGGCTTTTAGCGGGCTCAAGAACATCTACGCATTCGCGTCGGAGGGAGCCGTAAATACGGGGTTTGTTCTGCGTGGCACCTATCTGGTGGCCGCGGGAGGAATTCCGGTCGCCAACTCCGTGATCCCGTCGGCCGGTTCCGGACCCGGCCAACGCTTCAGCTTCATCGTCTCCGATCAAGGCGGGAACGGGTTCATTGTCGCGGTCGCGATGCTGTTTTCCGCCACCCTCGATACTAACAATGCCTGCAGCCTGGTTTACGACCGCACCCGCAATACGATTTCTCTGGCGTTCGACAATCCAGCCAACGGCGCGTCGATACTGGTTCCGGGATCGTCCACGGTGATCGCCAACCACCAGTGCTCGCTGCGGGGCGCCAACTCGACGATCGTCGCGGGGACCACGTCGCTCGAGGTCACTGTCGACATCTTCTTCAACGCGAATTTCTTCGGCGCCAAGAACGCTTATCTCTATGCGGCGGAGTCCGCATCGAATTCCGGCTGGGTCACCGTGGGAGGCTGGACCGTAACCGGCGGAGCGCCCACGGCCGACTCCGTGGTCCCCGCCTCGGGCTCCGGCTCGTCGCCGAACTTTACCTTCTCCGTATCCGACTCCTCGGCCCAGGAGAACATCTCCGCGATCGGCATGCTGATCACCGCCGGTGCCCCGACCAATTTGGCCAACGCGTGCTCCCTTTCATATAACCGCGTCAATTCGACGATCGGACTCTATGACGACGCCGGCGTGACGCTCAGCACCAAAGGCATCGGATCCGCGGACAACCTGCAAAACAGCCAGTGCGCGGTCGGCTTTACGGTCATGGTCACCTCTGGCAACTCCGTCTCCTTCACCGTCAATGTGGTCTTCAAGTCGCCGGCCTTCAGCGGGGTCAAAACCGTCTACTTGCAGGCCCAGGAACCGAATACCAGCTCGGGGTGGGTCGCGCGCGGGACGTGGACCGTGCCTTAAGAAAGGCGCTCGAGCAGCAGGAGCGCAATACTCGCCCCTTTGCGCGGGCTCCCATGAACAGCCCATCGAAATTCGGACGATCGAAGACAGGCTAACAACTCGTCAACCGGCAGGAACTCGGTGTGCAGCTCCAGAAATACATAGTGGATCAGGCGATCCCAGTCGCGGATACACAGAAACAGCTGCCGCTCGCCGCCCTCAATGTCGCATTTGAGCACCAGGGGCGGGCCGCCCCGGGCCACGGCCGCGATCTCGGCCAGCGGAAGCACGCAAGTTCCCGTGTCCGAGTGCGGTCCCATGCGCATTCCCCAGGCGCCGTTTCCCGAATCGTGCAGCTCCGCGAAGGCGCGTGCAGCTCCGGCGAAAGCACGCAGGGCGGTGGAGCGATTCGCTAAACCCGCCCGGCCCAGGTTCTCCGACAACATGCGGAAATTGCCGGGGTCGGGTTCCACGGCGATGATCTCTGCCACTTCAAGCACCCGTACGAAGAAAAGGGTGCTTAATCCGATATTCGCTCCCAGGTCGATCAGCGTAACCGGTCCCAGGTGATCGGGAAGCCCAGCGACGCACGGCGCGTAGACGCGCTCCACAAATGTCTCGTCGAACACCTTGAAATCGGTGGTCCCTTGGCGCAGCACTACGGATGCGCCGCCCCGCAAGCGGTACCTCACCAGACCCGTACCCCGTCCGCGCGCGTTCACCGCGTATCGCAGTTTGTCTAAGCCCGCCAGATCCGATGCCGCGATCAGGCGCAGTTTTCGCAGGATGCTGTGCAGTCTCCTCACTGCTTGCTAGTGCGTTTTGCGCGCAAGAGATCTCCGGGAAACCAGCACCAGGAAGCGCGTACTATAAAGCATGTCCGTCTTCGATGACCGCAAAAACTCCCTCGAAGAGCACGAATTCCAGATGGGGAGGGAGCGGGGCCGTCTGGCGGTCACGCTCGATCTGCTCACCGATGCACTGGTGCTGGTGGGACAGCATGGCGTTTACTGCCAGAGCGCGCGGCAGCCGGGCAAACCCGCCATGGACATCCAGATGATCGACAAGTGCATTACCGACGCCAAGGAACTGGTTTCGAGCGTCATGACCGAGCTCAAAAGAAAGTCCTGATCGAGTTATGAAGGCGGCGGTTTTAACCAGTCCGGCGCGCATCGCGGCCCGCCCGCTGGAAATCCTCGATATTCCGATTCCCTCGCCTGCACCGGGCCAGGTCCTGCTGCGCGTCCGCGCCTGCGGCGTGTGCCGCACCGACTTGCACATCGTCGAAGGCGAGCTGAAGCCGCTTCGCGATCGCGTGATTCCGGGCCACCAGATCGTCGGGGAAGCCGGGGGTCATCGTTATGGCGTGACGTGGATGGCCGGCATCGATGGAACCTGCGAGTATTGCCTTCGGGGCGAGGAAAATCTGTGCGACTCGGCGGCCTTCACTGGATACACTGTCGACGGCGGATACGCCGAGTACGCCGTGGCGCGCGAAGACTTCGCGATTCCCCTGCCCGCCGGACTGAGCGATCTCGAAATCGCTCCCCTGCTGTGCGCCGGCGTCATCGGATTCCGCAGCTTGCGCGTGGCCGGTGTCCAGCGCGGCGAACGCGTGGGGCTGTTCGGCTTCGGCGCATCGGCGCACCTGGCTCTGCCCGTGCTGCGGGCCTGGGGCTGCCACGTCTCTGTGTCGACGCGGGGCGCGACCCATCGCAAGCTGGCTGAGTCATTAGGCGCCGATTGGGTCGGATCCGAACACGACCATCCTCCCGGCCGCCTCGACCGGGCGATTACCTTCGCTCCCAGCGGCGATGTCGTGGTCGCCGCGCTCGCGAGCCTCCGCAAGGGCGGCGTGGTGGCGATCAACGCCATTCACCTGGATCGCATCCCGGAGTTCGACTACGACAGCCTGCTGTGGGGCGAGCGGCAGATCCGCAGCGTCGCCAACGTGACTCGCGCCGACGCGCGCGATTTTCTTCAACTGGCGAGCGAGATTGGCCTGCGGCCCAAGATCACCGTGTTCCGTCTGGATCAGGCGAACGAGGCGCTTCTGGCGCTGAAGAACGATGGGATCGACGGAGCCGCGGTATTGGTGCCGTAAGGCTTGGCTATTCCGACAGTTCGCGGCGCATTGCTTCGAGCGAATGTTGCATGTTCTGATGGTCCGCCTGGCCGTCTTCATGCCCCTTGACGACTTCGGCAAACAACGGAACCAGCTCGGGATCGCGCCATCCCCGCCGTACTTCTTCGAGCATGATCGCTACGGCGCGATCGTGCGAAAAAGCCGGTTTGTAGGGCCGCGCCGTGGTCAGGGCGTCGTAGATATCGGCGACTTGCAGGATCCGCGCAAGTAGCGGAATATCCTCGCCCGCCAGACCGTCGGGATAACCGCTTCCGTCCCAGCGTTCGTGGTGGCTGCGAATGATCGGCAAAACGGGCGCCAGCGTTTTCATCGGGCTGCAGATTTGTTCGCCGCGGATAGTATGCTGCCGCATGATCTCCCATTCTTCTTCGGTGAGCAATCCGCGCTTGAACAGGATGGAATCGGGGATGCTGATCTTTCCGATGTCGTGCAGGTAGCCCCCGCGAAACAGCGCCAGCTGCTCCTGTTTGGAGAGACCCAGGGCATGCGCCAGCTCGATGCTGTAACTGGCCAGCCGCTCGCAGTGCAGGCCGGTGTATCGATCGCGATGTTCCACCGATTGCGCCAGGGCGAACAGAATCGTTTCGGCTTCTTCCAGCGAATCCACCAGCGCTTTGTGGCGCAGCATGGTGCCTACGCGCGTGCGCACCAACGCGGGCCGCAGCGGCTTCAGCAAAAAGTCGTCAGCGCCGGATTCCAGGCCCGCCACCTCATTCTCGATGCCCTGGATGCTGGTCAACATCAGGATCGGGATCAACTGAGTGCGGCGTTCGGCCTTAACCATCTGGCAGAATTCCATCCCGCTCATCTCCGGCAGCACCAGATCGACAACGATCAGGTCCACCTTTTCCACATCGAGCACGGAGAAGGCCACGGAAGGCCGCTTGGCTTCCAGAATCCGATAGGGAGTTGCTTTCAGAATTCCCCGCAGCAGCCGGCGGTTCAGATCGATATCGTCCACGATCAGGACCGTAGGGACGTAGGAGGGGTCCGGCGGTGCGCCTTCAAATCGCGGCGGCCGCGGCTCCTGCCGCAGCGGTAACGTGCTGACTTCAACTTTCGTGCGCGCCGACACGATCTCCTCTTGCTTGCAGATCCATCGACGGACCTGTAACAAACAATTAGGATGAAAAATGGATTTAGGACTAAGGTGTTCACCGCAGGCCGGAAAAACAGTCTTTGCCCGGCGCTGACCCTTATCGTCAATCTACACTAGTACTTCATGCGTGAAACCATTTCCCCGCCGCGAGCCATCGAAGGCGTGATCACCCTGCCCGGCGACAAATCCATTTCCCACCGCTACGGAATGCTCGCCGCCATCGCCTCAGGCCGCAGCACCATCGCCAACTACTCAACTGGCGCCGACTGCCAATCGACGCTGGCCTGCATGGCCGCGCTGGGGGCGAAGATCGAGCGGAAAGACGGGTCGGTGGTCATTGAAGGTGGCGCGCTTCAGGAGCCTGCCGGGCTGCCCAATGAGATGCTCGATGCGGGGAACTCCGGCTCCACCATTCGCATGCTTTCCGGAATCCTGGCGGCACAGGAGTTTACCTCGCGCATCGGCGGTGACGAATCGCTTTCCCGCCGGCCCATGGGGCGCATCATCGGTCCCCTCAGGGAAATGGGCGCCCTGATCGAAGCAAGGGACGAAAAATTTCCCCCTCTCACGATTCATGGCCGCCCGCTGCATGGCATCGATTACCAGCTCCCTATGGCCAGCGCGCAGGTCAAGAGCTGCGTTCTTCTGGCCGGGCTGTTCGCGCAGGGCGATACGATCGTCCGCGAGCCGGTCCGCACGCGCGACCACACCGAAATTGCGCTCAAGGAGTTTGGCGCGGAGATCGAGATCGAGAAGCGGGTGATCCGCCTGCGTGCCGGGGCGCGCCTGAGCGGGCGAGAATTGGTGGCGCCCGGCGATCTCTCCTCGGCGTGCTTCTTCCTGGTCGCCGCACTGCTGCTCAAGGAGTCGAATCTGGTGATCCATGGCGTCGGCTTGAATCCGACGCGCTCCGCACTGCTCGATTTTCTGGTTTCGATGGGCGCGAAGATCACTGTCCTCGACGTGCAACAAGTCGGGGGTGAGTTAATCGGCGACCTTCGCGTGCAGGCTTCGGCGGTGACCGGCGGCGTCATCGAGGGCGCAATGACCGCGGCTCTGATCGACGAAATCCCGGCCCTGGCGGTGCTGGGCGCGGCGAGCAGCGGCGGTTTGACTGTCCGCGATGCCGGCGAACTCCGCGTCAAGGAAACCGACCGGATCGCAACGATTGAGGCCGGATTCCGGCAAATGGGGGTGAACATCGAGACCACCCCGGAAGGCTTTCACGTTCCCGGCTGCCAGAGTTTTCATGCCGCCGAGGTCGATTCGGCCGGCGACCATCGCATCGCCATGGCCTTCGCGGTAGCAGCGCTGGCAGCCGACGGACCGTGCGTCATCGAAGGGGCGGAATCGGCGAACGTGTCTTTTCCCGAGTTTTTCGGTACACTGCGACAGATCGTGCATACATGAAGACTCGCGAAGACCTGACGCTCTCCGGCCTGGTACACGACCTCAACAACGTGTTCCAGACGCTGGTGGACGCGGCCGACCTGCTGGCGGGCGACCCGCGCTACGCCAAGCTATCCGCCGCGATCCTGCGCAGCGTCGAACGGGGCAAGAACATCGCCGCTGGAATCCAGGCCGGCACCGGCGAGCACACGCCTTTCGAGCAGATTCTGGCCCACGCGGTCGCGTTCGTCGAGGATTCGGTGGCCGCGGGCCGCGGTCCGCAGATCGGTTTCGCCTGCGATGTGGAACCTGGGATCGAGCTGGGCGGGCACTGGGCCTGGGAACGGGTGCTGATCAACCTGTTTCTGAACGCCATGCACGCCATGCCGGCGGGTGGAACCATCGAAGTGCGCGCCCGCAGTGCAGACGGAAATATCGAAATCGTGGTGCGCGATGATGGCTCGGGAATCACTCCGGGTTTGCTGGAGCACCTCTTCCTGCCGCACGTCACCACCGGTTCGAGCGGCGGTTCGAGGGGCCTGGGCCTGCACATCGTGGAGACCATCGTGAAACAGCATGGCGGCCACGTGCGCGCCGCCAACCGCCGCGACGCAAAGGGCGCCGAGTTCACCATCGTTCTGCCGTCCAAACCTCAGGCCATTCCCGCCCGCGCGTCATAATTGAAGCGTGACCAGAGCGGTTCTGCTCGCACTGAACGCCGCGTTGATCTTAAGTGCGCAGGATGGTGCGCCGGATGCGGCCGAAATCATCCGGCACTCTGTGGATCGCGATGCGACCAACTTTGAGCGCTTCAAGAACTATACGTTCCTGGAACGGGTCGAGGACCGCCGCTACGGCCGAAACGGGAAATTAGACTCCAAAGAAATCCATACGTACGAGTTCATGGTCCTGGGCGGTCGGCCCTACGGCAAGCTGATGGAGCGCGATGACCAGCCCTTGCCCGCCAAGGAAGCCCGTAAGGAACAGGAGAAAGTGGACAAGGAGGCGTCCAGGCGGCAGCGCGAATCTGCTTCCGACAAAGCCAAGGACGATAAGGATCGCGCCGAAGAGCGCAGCTACCTCCGCGAAGTTCCCGAGGCGTTCCATCTCACCGTGCTGGGAACGGACCAAATCGGCGGCCGCCCCGTGTGGATCATGGGAGCGCAGCCTAAATCCGGCTATAAGCCGAAATTGAAACGCGCGGCGATTCTCACCCACCTGCGCGGCAAAATCTGGGTAGATCAGGCCGACTATCAATGGGTCAAGGCCGAGGTGGAAGTGATCGATCCCATCTCATTCGGACTGGGCTTGGTAAAACTTGCCTCCGGAAGTGTCTTGAATTTCGACCAGGTCCGCGTAAACGAGGAGGTCTGGCTCCCGGCGCACATCAGCGTCCGGGCCGGCGCCCGCTTGTTTTACTTGCATTCTTTCCGTGAGGAGCTGGATGTGACCTATCGCGACTATCAGAAGTTTCAGGCGGATTCTAAAATCGTGGAATAGCGTTTATCTCCACGAACGCACCAGCAGCCATAAACTCATAGTCCATGCGAAGACCAGCACTGCTCGCCGCGCCGTCTCCGCAGTGAGCTTTTGCACCACGTGCGCGCCCCAGTAACCGCCGATCAGCGTACAGATCAGCATGGGGATCGCCACACGCCATACGACGATACCCTTGGCGATGAACGCGGCGACCGCGAGAGTGTTGACGCCGGTGGCGCACCACATGCGCAGCCCGGCCGATTGTTGCACGCCGATGTTCGCGGTAATCAGAAAGAGCACGATCATCAGCACGCCCATCCCCGCCCCGAAATAGCCTCCATAGATGGCGATCGCCAGCGTGCCGGCATACAACAATCCGGTGTGGCTCCGTTTCGAAGTGTGCGTGCCGGCGAAGCTTCGCAGCTGGTTTGAAAAACTGAACACCAGAGACGCGCCGATCATCAGATACGGTACGATCCTGGCGAATTGCTCACTGGGCGTGTGCAGCAGCAACTGGCTGCCGGCGACACCTCCCGCCACGCTGATCAGCACCAGGATCCAAAACAATTTGCGCGAGACGGTCATTCCGCTTCGATATACCAGTGCGGACGCAATCCCGCCCGGCAAGGTGATCACCGAGGATGTTGCATTCGCCATGATGGGATCGACTCCCGCGAATACCAGCGCCGGAAAAATGATAAACGTCCCGCCGCCAGCCAAGGCATTGACGATCCCGGCAGCGGTAGCCGCGGCCAGCAGCATGATCCAGGAAAAGGGCGAGACGGGATTCAGAATTCCCCATCCTAACGCAGCTACCCCGAAGCGGTCAGTTAACGCCGAAGCAGTTAGTTAACATGGAAGCGTGCCGGAAGAAACCTTCGATGCCCCGCGCATCGCACTCAACCGGATCTATACCAAGGGCGGCGATAAGGGCGAAACCGCGTTGGCGGGCGGGCAAAGAGTCCCCAAAGATTCCGCGCGCATCGAAGCCTACGGTACCGTGGACGAGCTGAACGCCTTCATCGGGCTGGCTTGCGTGACTTGCGGTGACGAAACCGCGCGCGCCTTGCGCCTTGGCCGGCTGGTCGATATCCTTCGCCGGGTGCAGCATGAGCTGTTCAATCTCGGCTCGCAACTTTCCACGCTGCCCAAGGATCTCCATCCCAAACAGGCTCGGATCACCCCCGCCGAGATCGAACAGTTGGAGCGCGAAATCGATGAGATGAATGCGGAGCTTCCGGCGCTGCCCAGTTTCGTGCTGCCGGGAGGGACCAGGCTGAACGCCGAGCTGCACGCCGCGCGCACCATCTGCCGTCGGGCGGAGCGATTAACCGTCGCGCTAACCCGCACGGAAGAAACGCCTGCCGAAGCCGTGAAGTACCTGAACCGATTAAGTGACGCGCTCTTCGTGTGGAGCCGCTGGGCGAGCCACGTGATGGGCGTCCCTGAAGTGTTGTGGGAACCCAACCGCGCCGCGTCGGGACAGAAAGATTAGTCTTTTTCCGGCATGTACCGCAGTCCGGCATGAGGGGCGCGAACCTTTAAGTACTCTTGGATCGCCCGCGCCACGTTGCCGTCGTCTGAATTCGCCATCTCACTGAGAACGCCCATCATTCGATCGATGGCCTCGGGGCGATCTGTCGCCGTCATCACTGCGAGATATTTCCTGCCCATACGCAACATCTCGCGAATAGCATCTTCATCCAGATCGAAGAACTCATGGGCATAGAACTCGATGGTCAGAACATGCGGAATATCGGGTTCGGGCTTCGCTAGGCGAAGCGTATCGAGGAACCAGGAGCGAAAATCGAAGTCCGTCAAGAACCACTCCTCAGTATCAATAGACCAGCCCGATCCGTGGAGGAAGGCTCCCGCGATTCCTGCATTAACCAGCTGACGGTCGTGCACTCAGTTAAGTATTTCGACGAGGGACGGCGTATGGTCTTTGTGCGAGCGCGCGCAATTCAAATACAGGCGGCCTAACACCTTAGCCGTCCACGCTCGAACGACGTAGCTCGGATGAGACGTGCCCTGGACGTAAACCTGCGAGTCACGCTTCCAATCGACCAAGTCCCACCTCTCATCCGGCCACCAGTACATGTTCTCCGCTTCATCTCGAAAAGCAACAGCCAGCTCTAGACAGTCGTAGGCCAAATCGCGGGAGAGTCGTCCTGACCGCCTAAGCCAATGAACCGTATCCAACGCAGACGTCCCTTGGCGGCGAGGTTGGTACTCCATGACATCCCATGCGAAATCCAAGACCCGCCGATCGTCTTGACTGGTAATCCAGTCAGTGAAATCTCCCAGAGCGGTTTTCATTTCGCTGTTGGAAGCGCTCGGCCGAGGATAGAACTCGGTCAGAGCCTTCTTGACATACGACACGACTGCGTACTGCACTGATAACCGATCGTCTTTGCTCAGCCACTCCAACTCAGATTTCGTCACGGCGACGACAGCCGAGACTCGTTCGACCCACTCGGTTGTCGTCAGCGTTGGAGCGAGTGTCTGCGCCTTCATAGCAGACACAAGGTTGGAGCATTCCGCACGCTGGTCCAAAAGTTCCGGGATCGACGCACCCGACATCTAGTGCGCCTTGCGAAACCAACTGTAGCCGCTAGGATTCGATCCGCCACAACAGCCGCTGGCGACGATCTCACCTGCATCGCTCACGTCGATGGAATGCGGGCCTGGCGATTCGATCTGCCCCAGAATCTTGCCCGTAGCCAAATCGACTTTGAGTATCGCGGGTTTGGTGAACATCGTCGAAACCCACAGCGCGCCGCCGGCCACCTTTAGCGCGAATGGGCGGCCGAGGTGGGTCCATTCACCCTGATAATGTCCGTCCAAGTCGAAACGCTGGACGCGGGAGTTTCCACGGTCCGCGACGTAGATGGTGTCGCCCTCATACGCGATCCCATGCGGGATCTGAAATTGCCCCGGCCCGGCTCCGGCGCTGCCCCACACTTTCACGCGCCTGCCGTCGGGCGTGTATTCGAGTATGCGCGCGTTGCCGTAGCCATCGGAGATGAAGAGCCTTCCGTTAGGGCCGAGTGTGATGTCGGTAGTCCCACAGAGTGTCGGGAAAGCGCACTTGTCGCCGGTGGCGATTTCGCCCACCGAAATCTCCTGCAGCTTTTTCCCCTGCGGCGTGAATTTCAAAATGGTGGAGCTGCCGGCATCCACCGTCCAGATGTTGCCGTCGGCGTCCACGCGGATGCTGTGCGGCACGGAGAACAAGCCCTTGCCCCAGGAACGCAGTGTCCTGCCTTGTTTGTCGACGGCGATCACCGGATCGGCTTTGTCGCCGCGTTGCAGGACATAAATGACACCGCTCCGGTCGATTGCGACCGAGGAAACGGTGCCGACCGAGTTCAGCGGAACTTGCTCCAAAGACAGCCGGGGAGCGTCTTGCGCCATCGCCGCACCACAGACCGCGAAAATGACGGCGAGCTTTCTGAGCTCGAACATGAGTAGACTCTATCACGCTCCCTGAACGATCTGAGCCAGCGCCGCGAAGATGTCCGGATTCTCGAAGACAAAGCCGGCGCGTTGTGCGGCGTCGGGAACGGCACGCTGGCTGGCAAGCAGGACGCTCGCCATCTCGCCGAACACGAATCTCAGGGCAAACGCGGGAACCGGTAGGATCGCCGGGCGGTGCACGGCCTCGGCCAGAGCGCGCGTGAACTCGCGATTGGTCACAGGGTAAGGCGAGGTGGCGTTGAAGACTCCACGCACCGTGGATTCCTTCATTAGAAAAGCGATCAGCGCGATCAGGTCGTCGATGTGGATCCACGACATCCACTGGCGCCCATTGCCGAGGCGTCCGCCTATACCCATCCGGAAAGACGGGAGCATCCGCGCCAGTGCGCCGCCATTTTTTCCCAGCACCATGCCGATCCGTACTCTCGCCACGCGTACACCCAGGGGCTCGGCCGCTTGTGCTTCTTCTTCCCAGGCCGCGGCGACCCGCCCCAGGAAATCATCCGCGGGCGGCGCCGATTCGATCAGGATTTCGTCGCCGCGCGAACCGTAGTATCCCACTGCTGAGGCGCTGATCAGTACCTGAGGAGGATTCCCGCGCATGGCTGCCACTAAGGCCCGTGTGCCTTCCACGCGGCTGCGCAGGATCCTGTCGCGGGCGTGCGCGGTCCATCGTTGAGCCACCGGCTCTCCCGCCAGATGGACCACGGCATTCACGCCCGCGAGCGCATCGGGCTTGAGAGCGCCGCGCAGGGACACAGCGCGCACGATGTGACCCGAACTTTGCAGATTTTCGGCAACGGCGCGTCCGATGAATCCCGAGGCTCCGGTAATGGCAACGTTCATTCCAGTAGCTTATGTATAGAGTCGCACGGCTCACTGCACGGAAAGGAGACTCATGTTCATCGGACACGTGAGAAGATAGTCTCGGAATGAATGGAGTGACCCGGGATCGCTGGAGCGCCTCGCAACAGCTGGAGCTTCAGTTTTGGAAAACGTGGACCCAGGCGGCGCCATATCGGAATCTCGACGTGCCGAAGTATTGGTCCGAGGAACTGCCACGCTTCGGCTGCTCGCGGGATCTTTTCACCGGCAAACGCGTGCTGGACATAGGTTGCGGACCGGTCGGCTTAATTCATTTTCTCGACAACGCGGCCGGGCGAATCCGCATCGACCCTCTCTTGCTTCAGTACGAATCCAGAATGATGCTGGAGGGCCCGCAATTGTCGCTAGCCGGGTTAGGGGAAGCGCTGCCGCTCGCGTCCGATTCGGTCGACGTCGCGATTTGTTTCAACGCGCTCGATCATATGCAGGATCCGGCCGCGGCCCTCGCCGAGATCAGGCGGGTTTTGCGTCCGGGCGGAACGTTGCTGCTGATGATCCACAGTTTCCCGAAGTGGGCCCGGCCCTTCTTTTGGGTCGACCGGCTGCATCCACATCACTGGACCGCTCCCGCGTTCGTCGCCCAGGTCGGCGAGACGTTCGACGTCGAGCAGAGTGAAACCGTGCGCCGACGCTTCGACGTGCCGGTTTCGAAATGGATTTTTCCTTCATCCTGGAAGTACCTGGCCGGAAATCTTGTTGTCGCCAGTACGTACGTTCGAGCCACGAAGTAATCTTACGCGCAATCTCGCAGGCGCGTAGGTTATGATGGGAGCGGCCATGAAATTCCGCCCGGCGGGGCGAGCTGATTGTGCCCCGTGGGCTTTTTTAGGAGCTTCCCATGGAAAAGCAAGCGCAAAACATACAAGAATCATTCTTAAACAACGCGCGCAAAGACAAGACCTTCCT
>DASYSG010000013.1:0-34036 GCA_036003585.1 Bryobacteraceae bacterium
GGAGCGGCCATGAAATTCCGCCCGGCGGGGCGAGCTGATTGTGCCCCGTGGGCTTTTTTAGGAGCTTCCCATGGAAAAGCAAGCGCAAAACATACAAGAATCATTCTTAAACAACGCGCGCAAAGACAAGACCTTCCTCACCATATATCTGATGAGCGGCGTGAAGCTCTCGGGCAAGATCAAGAGCTTCGATAAGTACTCGGTTGTGCTCGAAACTAACAACCAGGAACAGCTCATCTTCAAGCACGCGATTTCGACCGTGGTGGTTTCGCGGCCGTTCCATGCCGGAACCCCCGGAGCGCATTCGAGCGCCGCGGTTGGCTCGCATGCAACTCCCGGACCTCCGGCCGAGCCGGCCAGTTAACATCCGGAACCAGGACAGCAGGAAACAGGCGTTTGTCCACGGAAATCGCGCTACTCGTCGGTCTGGAGGTGAGCGGGCGCAAAGCACGTTCAGCGGCCTCTCTAATCAGCGCCGAGGAATCTCTCGAAGAACTGGCAGTCCTGGCAGCTACCGCAGGCGCGGGTGTGGCGGATCGATCCATCCAAACGCTACCGCGCGCCAATGCGGCCACACTGATCGGCTCAGGCAAAGTCGAGGACCTCAAAACGCAGGTCCACTTCCATGACGCGTCGGTAGTAATCTTCGACCAGGAACTGACTCCCACCCAGCAGCGCAATTTAGAAAAAGCGCTGGACGTGAAGGTCCTCGACCGGACCCAGCTTATTCTGGACATCTTTGCGAGACGCGCACGAACTCGCGAAGGAAAGTTGCAAGTCGAGCTGGCGCAGTTGAATTATCTGCTGCCCCGCTTGACCGGCCACGGTGCGGCGATGTCCCGGCTGGGCGGCGGAATCGGCACGCGCGGACCCGGCGAGACCAAACTCGAAACCGACCGGCGGCGGATTCATCAACGCATACAGGCCATCGAGCGCGGCCTGGAGCGCGTGCGCGGCGGCCGCACCACGCAGCGGCAACAAAGGCAGGCGGTCCCGCTGGCGACGCTGGCACTGGTGGGCTACACCAATGCAGGCAAATCGACGCTGTTCAACCGGCTGACTGGAGCGGGCGTTCTGGCCGACGCCAAAATGTTCGCCACGCTCGATCCGACAGTGCGGCATATCGTGCTGCCTTCGAAGCGCCACGTATTGGTGAGCGATACCGTCGGGTTCATTCGCAATCTGCCGACCACCCTGATCCGGGCGTTCCGCGCCACGCTCGAAGAGGTCGTCGAATCCGAGCTGCTGCTGCACGTCGTCGACGCAAGTTCCGCGTCGGCGGAGGAGCAAACGGCCCACGTTCTCGCCACTCTGAATGAAATCGGCGCGGGAGAGACGCCCCAGATTCTGGTGCTCAACAAGGTCGACCTGATTCACACAGAAGGCGCCCCTGGCGATCCCGACTCGGCGGCGCTCGCGCGTAGAATTCTGGGCGATCCGGAGCATCAGCCGGCGGCGGCAGTCGCCATTTCGGCGGCAACCGGCCACGGATTTGAGGAACTGCTGCAGAAGATCGACCAGACTTTGTCGGTGGATCCGCTGGCGGAGTGCGCGTTCCGCTTCCCTGTAGGTGAAGGCGGACCGCTGCACTTGCTGCATGAGCACGCCCGCGTCCTCGCGACGCGTTACGATAACCAGTATTGTTACGTGGAGGCAGTGGCCCCGGCATCCCTCCGCCGGAAACTGAAGAGGTATGCGCTGGCCCTGCGCTAGAGGGTATTATCGTTAACATCGGATGAACCTGCCGAACTTATTGACGCTGCTGCGGATCTTTTTCGTGCCGCTGCTGGTGGGCGCGTTGCTGGCCGACGGCTCGGGCTTATGGCAGCGGTTTGTCCCGGTATCGCGGGAACTGTTCGCGCTGGGGATCTTTTTGACGGCGGCGGCCACAGATCTCATCGATGGCTATCTGGCGCGGCGCTGGAAGCAGGTCACCACGGTCGGCACCCTGCTCGATCCGATTGCCGATAAGCTTTTGATCTCGGCCGCCCTGATATCGCTGGTGGAGATCCGGCTGGTTCCAGCATGGATGGTGATTCTGATCATCGGCCGGGAGTTCGCCGTGACCGGGCTGCGGTCCATCGCGGCCTCCTCCGGCTACACCATCCGTGCAAGCGATCTGGGGAAAACCAAGATGGTGACGCAAGTGGCCGCGATCGCTCTGGTGATCGGCGGCATCCGCTGGCCGCAACTGGCGGAATACGGACAGCTGGCGATGTGGGCGGTGGTGATCTTCGGCTTTGTTTCCGCCGCGGCTTACTTCGGGAAGTTCTGGCGCAAAGTAGATGAGGGTGTCAAGCTGCGGCGTCGCCGGGAACTGCTACGGTTCGAACGGCAGAAGAAACGCGCGCAGGCTGCGACGGCACGCAGCGGGGCGCCGGCGCAACAATAATCGCGTGGTGAAAAGCGGATCGCTAGTCTAGCTAGGCAGGTAATCGAGCAAGGTCGAGTAGAACGATTTAACGAAATCCGTAGCCGTCGCCTGAGCCTTGGCTTCGTCCTTATTTGCGAGCGGGACGATCACCCGCACCAGCGCAGTGTCGGTACGGTTGAGGCGAATAGCATCCGCCATCACCCAGAATTTAGCCTTGTACTCGTCGGCAACCACCCGGTCGCGGGATTGATACCAATACAGGACCAGATCCCGCTGGCTCCCGTACGCCACCACGTAGCGATTGACGGTAATGGGGGCCGCCCGGCCCACGTCGATGGTCATTTCTCCCGCGGAAATTCTTTCCCATCCGGAGCCCGGCAGGCAATTCTTGGGTGAGTGGGGCGTTTTCCCGTTACGCTGCGTGCGAAAGGCTGCCACGAACAGGTTAGCGGCACCCTGGCCGGTCTTCGGACAATCCGGGGAAGCGGAGCTGCAGTACACGCCGTTCAGAATATCGTCTGCCTTGAGAACATCCAGGACTTCCTGCTCGATGACGCCGGTCTGGACCAACTGCCAGGATCCCAGGGTAGTCGGCATGGATGCCAGGGGCCGGCTGGGGGGAACGATTTCGGGACGGACAGCACTATATAGCAGCGCTGCCTGGAGCACCAGGATGACCGTGACGATGCGGGCAGCTCGAGAATTTAGAAATTTAAGCAAGACCTTGCTCCTTGGGGGCAGTCGTCTGGGGGCGCAAGCGGCGGTACACCCAGTTAATCAACTGATGCACCACCACTAAGATGACGATGGCCACCAGGAAGATGACCCATCCCTCCGCCTCATGAAAAAATCCTGCCGCCAGCGACGGATCTATTTCGCTGAACACGCCGGTGAGCGTCACTCGGGCCGAGTTGGCGATGATCGCGATCGGGATCGTCGCAAACAGCAGAACCCAGCGCATCCAAATCTTGCGATCGAAAAAATAGGCATAGACCAGCGAAAGGAACGACAGCGACAGCAGGCTGCGAATGCCGCTGCAGGCCTCGGCTACCGAAAGTTTTTGACTTGCCAGTTCCAGGATATTGCCGTCGCGCAACACCGGAATGTTCAGTACTTCCAAAGACTTTTCCGCCACCGTGCTGGCAAATAGCTGGAGCGGGAAAGTGATCTGGTTGTAAACCACGGTTGGCAGCGGGATCATGAACGGCAGCAGCAGCAGCGGAAACGCAAGCTCCCGAACCAGCGCGGTCCCCCCCAGGATCAGCAGGGTGGCCACCAGGGAAAGCAAGAAAGCCGTGCGCTGCAGGAATAGTTCCGCGCCCAGCATTCCAAGGTAGGCTTGCAATCCGGCCCAAACCAGAATGGCAATTCCCCACCAGGCCGGTTTCCATTCAATACTGAGAAGTTTTTCGCGCCTTTGCCAGGCGATGTAGCCCGCCACCACCGGAACAAAAAATCCGTGACTTACATCGTCATCCGTGCTCCACTGCGCGACCAGCTTGCTCAGAATCGGGAAGTAAACGGCGATCAGCAGGACACCGAACCACGCCACCGCAGGCCAGGATATGGCCCTCATTTTTGCAGGGACCTGCCCAGTCAACTTATCGGCAAGGGTGGCCATAGGAACTCAGTTACAGCATACCGCGTGGAAAGGCCGAAGAAACACCTCGTCGGTACCATGACTGAGACGAATGGTACATGACCGGCGGAAGCGCGTTTCGGTCAGTGAATCGAGGGAGGAGAGGTTTCGTTTTCAGCCTTGATCCGGTTCACACTTCGGGTGACCAGACGGCGTGGGTCCAGCAAATGCTGCGGACGGAAGCTGCGTTGAGACCAGCGGCAGCCATCGTTAAATTCTATCCCCAGGAAATACCCGATCTCCCGAAAAACGCAGTACTTCACCTTGCCCGTCAATTCACCGTTGGGATAGGAGATGTGCAGGGCGGTTCCCAGGGGAACCGGCCGATCCACCTGTAAACAAGCGCCCGAAAGCGAAATATCTTCCAAGTTGGCAACGCCGCGGCGGTTGCGTCCATTCGGGTCTTTCCACTCAATGTCGACCAGGTCCGCGCATAGCATCCTGGTTTCAACTCGGCGATCCAACATAGTCTATTGTTGTTATCGGACAGCCAGGGGTGGTCGATTAGCTTCCTGGCCGGGAAAATCGCCCTAACACGCCTTAAGGCGATCCCCACTAGTCTTGTCGATTGGTACCATGTCTGGACAGGATTTGGCAAATGAAGGCAGAACTGGCAGAAGAAGCATCCAATCTGCGCGCCAGGTTGGGATTTGAAGACAAAAGCTGGATGCGGATTTTGCCGGTCTACCTGCTGGTGATCGGCATTTTTGGCGTATTCCTGCCTTGGCAGAAGGGCAGAGATTTCCTGGATTCGGTAATACTCGGAGCATATGCCTGCCTCGGTGTGGTCTTCGCCGCTCCCGCGGCTGCCTCGGGGTTCGAAAAGGTTCCTACTGTCCAGACAGCTCTCGCGCGTGTCCTGATATCGGTATTCTACGGCGAACTGTTAGCGGGCGCGATGTTGATGCTGGGGATAACGACTGTCTACGTTTCACGTGGCGGCAGGATCGTGGTGGGGCCGGATTTACTCTCGCTGGCGGAGTGCGCGGCGTTAGGCCTGATGCTTTCCTGGGCGGTTAGCACGGCCGCCGTATGGATTTCGCTCCAGACTTCGCCTCAGACCGCCAAAACTGTGATCCGGCTGGTGTTCCTGGGTCTACTGGCGGCATTCTACTTCCGTTCCGGGTGGCTTCCTGCGGTCGCGCTGCGTGGGGCGGGTTTCGCACTGCTCACGTCCATTCTTCTTTGGGTGGGACTCCGGACGACTCTGGCCGCAGGGAGCCGAAAAACGTGAACGATGGAGCTCTGCCCGACAAGCAGGGACTGATCCTCCGCATAGGCCTGTACATCTTACTGGCCTGGATGGGCCAGCTGGTTTTTCCTGCCCTTCTGTTACCGTTGGGCGGAATCCTGGTGGCCTCGGCTCTTTCCGCATTCGCAGCCGCGGCCGTGGCTAATGCAGTGGTGGTCCGCATTTACGAACGCGGCCGGCTGGCGGATATCGGCTTGGGCTGGAACTCGTCGTCGGGACGGGAGTTTCTAACCGGAGCTGCGGCGGGAATTGGGGCCGCGGTGTGTGTTGTGCTGGTGCCGCTGGCGCTGAGAATGGCGAGATTCGACCGAGACCCTGCCGTCGTCGAGCACCGGTGGGCGTCATTTGCGTTTGGCGGTCTGGTGCTGTTCTTCGGGGCGATGGGGGAAGAGCTGCTGTTCCACGGATATCCGTTCCAGTTGTTGATCCGTGCGGTAGGCCCGTTTGCGACCATCCTGCCTGTCAGCGTGATCTTCGGGCTGATGCATTCCACGAATCTGAATGTCAGTTTTCTGGGAATCGTGAACACCATCGCGTGGGGATTCCTATTAGGGTACGCGGCGTGGCGTACGGGAGCCCTGTGGCTTTCGATTGGCCTGCATTTCGGCTGGAACCTGGCTCTTCCTCTGCTCGGAAGCAACCTGAGCGGGTTTACAATGGGGGTGACCGGGTACATCCTGGAGTGGAACGTGGGCGTGCTCTGGAGTGGCGGCGGCTATGGTGTGGAAGGCAGTTTGCTCACTACCGCGGTTGTGGTGGCGCTGTTTCTTGTTCTGCGCAGGCTGATTCCGCAGTCGAGTAATTGAGATGGCTGTTTCGCGCATATCTCCGCGAGTTTTAGGGGCGTCCCTGGCGTTTCTTGCCGTAACCACGCTGCACAGCGATATCAAGAAACTCAGCCAGGATCAGCGCGTCGAACTCGTGCGCGGGCTCTCCGCAGAGTACGCTACCGCGAAGATTATCCTGCCCCGCTCCCGCAAACCCTTGCCGTTTGAGGAGAACGGGACGTGGGACAAAAAACTGTGGGAGGCTGCGGTTCGCAAAGACGGTCCCGCCGTTCGGCCGGGTGACATGGTCCAGGTGACCAAGGTCAATGTCGACGATGACGGCATCACCCTCCAGTTCAACGACGGGATGAAAAAGAGAGGATCCTGGCGGGACAAGGTGCAGATCAGCATGGGTGGAGCTACGACCGTCGGACCAGATTACGGAAAGGCCTCGGCGGAGCCCGATAAAGGGACTGCGATCGTGGTGAAGTTCAAGGATTCCATCGGCGACGTCACTTCGGCGCAGGTGAAAAAAATGCTGGCCCCCGTACTGGACTTCGAAAAGCACAGCGCCACCGAGAACTACATAGATACCTTGCCGCCCGAGACCCAGCAGGCCATCAAGGAGAAGAAAGCGATAGAGGGGATGGATGAGGATGCCGTCAGCCTGGCGCTGGGGCGGCCCTTGCGCAAGACCCGCGAGACCAAGGACGACGTCGAGCAGGAAACCTGGCAGTTCGGCGAGCCGCCGGGCCGTGTGACCTTCGTGACATTTGCGAGCCATAAGGTGATTCGTGTACGCGACACTTACGCCCAGATGGGGGGAAGCGTCGCGGAGATTCCCAGTCCCGACCGCTGAGTACGAGTACTGTTTCCGCTAAGGTTTCAAGGAAATAAAGCCGATCCTTGCCGTCGTATTTGGTAAGATGGCAGCGCTACTTATGAGCGCTCCGACTTACGCCTCCACGCCCGTCAATATCGAGCGAGACCTGCTGGGCGATTTTGTCCACGTGGTGGAGGAGGCCGCCATCGCCTCCACGCGCACCATGGGCCAGGGCGATGCCAAGGCCGCCGACCAAGCCGCGGTACACGCCATGCGGAACGCCTTCGAAGCGATTCACATGGCCGGAAACATCGTGATCGGCGAGGGGGAACGCGACAAGGCTCCCATGCTCTACATCGGTGAGCCGGTGGGCGCGAAACCTCCCGAAGGCGTTCAGTTCCCCCGTGTGGATATCGCGGTGGACCCGCTCGAAGGCACCAATCTGTGCGCCCAGGGGACACCCAATTCGATTTGCGTGCTGGCCGCGTCGGAGCCCGGCGGTTTGCTGCATGCGCCGGATTGCTACATGCAGAAGATCATCGCCGGTCCGGCGTGCCGCGATGCGCTGGATATCGATGCGCCCGTGAAGTACAACCTGAAAGCCATCGCCCATTGCCTGGACCGTCAGGTCAAAGACCTGGTGATCATGGTGCTCGACCGACCGCGGCACGAGGAGCTGATCGGTCAGATCCGTGCGGCTGGCGCACGGATTCGCCTCATTCCGGACGGCGATCTGTCCGCGGGTATTGCCGCGGCCGTGCGCGGAGCCGGCGTCCATGCCGTCATGGGGACGGGTGGCGCACCGGAGGGCGTGCTGACGGCGGCGGCGCTGCGTTGCCTTTCCGGCGAAATGGTCGCCCGGCTGGTGATCAATACCAAGGAACTCGAAGAGCGCGTGGAACGCATGGGCATCCGCGATCCGAAGCGCGTCTACACGGCCCGCGACCTGGCCCCCGGCGATCAAATCATCTTCGCGGCGTGCGGCGTCACCGATGGCGCGTTGCTTCACGGCGTGCGGTTCTTCGGCGACGGTTGCCGCACACACACCTTGGCCATGACCTATGCCTCCCGGCAGGTGCGGTTCATCGATACCGTCCACATGTTCCGGGAGCCTGGAAATCGCGGCGTGAGGTTGTACTAGTACCCGCTTTGGAATTCTTCAGAGGCCAGTACTATAACCGGATCGCCGCTCGAACACTGTACCTTTCCACGTTGAGACTTCAAACTTAAAGTGTGATCGAGCGCGCGGACATTGGCCACTGGTCTGCCAAGGATGTCGCACGTCTGCTGGCGTTGCTCGAAGCCCAGCTGGGCTACTATCGCGAAATCGCAGCGGTGCTGCCCCTTCCTGTGGCGGTACTTGCGAAGGATCGCACGCTCCTGTGGGCCAACACCGCGTTCCGGAAGCGCTTCGGAACCAGAGTGCCGGACCGTGGATTCACGGAAATCCCGGTGCACGCATGGCACGAGGCCGAAGAAATGGAGACGCTGCTTGTTCTGGAGCCGCCACAACAGGTTTCGGCGTTTCCGGGCGCAGGAGTTCCCAACGATCTGCCGGCGATCGTCTGGCAAGCTGACGCCGCCACGCTCGAATTCCGGTCGGTGGAAGGCGCTGCCGAAGCGATTCTAGGGTATCCCGTGTCGCACTGGCTCAGCCGGCCGGAGTTTTTCGAAGAGCGTATCCATCCCGATGACCGCGCCACCACCATGGCGCTGTATCGTGAAGCGCTGAGCACCGGGGGAGAAGCCAGCGCCGAGTATCGCGCGACATCGGCCTCGGGCGAAACGGTATGGTGCCGGGAAACGCTTCGGGCGGCCGGTTTATCGGTCACCGGCGTGATCACCAACATCACCTCGCGGAAGCAGTTAGAACGGCAACTGCTCTCCGGCGGCCGCTTTGAGGGGTTGTACGGGTTCGCCGGACGGCTGGCGCACGATCTGAACAACCCGCTGATGATCGTGACCGGGTACACCGAGGAGCTGATGCAGGCCCTCAAGCCCAGCGATCCTCTGCGCCAGGAAGCCAGCGAAATTCTAGGGGCGGCGCGCCGCATCGGAGGCATTGCCGCGCAACTGACCGAGTTCGCCCGGCGGCAGGGCAAGCCGGCGTCGAAAGTGAATATCGGGGACGCGATCGCCAATCTGCGGCCGAAAATCGCTGCCGCGGCCGGAGCACGCGTAGCCGTGGAGCTGACGGCAAAGCCGGAACCCGTGTGGGCCATGGCGAACCCGGCGCAACTGGGCGAAGTGCTCACTGCGGTGATTGCAGGAGCGGGCAAAAGTACACCTCGCGAACGCACCCGCGTGGTCATTGCGTGCGACGTCGATACTGTGGCGGAGCGTTTGTCGCCCACAGCTCTGTCCGCCGGCAGGTACGCCCGTATCACGGTTCGCGACAATGGGCATGGCTTGGATGCCGAGCAAGCCGCGAGCGTATTCGATCCAGTGCTGAGCAAAACCGGCGATCCGGCGTCGGCAGCCGCGGCACTCGCTCTGGCGCGCGCCTATGGCTTAGTTCATGAATGGGGAGGCGACATCGCTTTCGGCAGCGAGCCCGGGCAGGGCTCGACTTTCACGATTTATCTGCCGTATGTCGAGCCGGAAGGCACGGCAAAGGTGAGTCCCACGGCTGCACCCAGGGAAACGCGCGCCGCCGAGACCGCCGCCATTCTGATCGTCGAGGACGAAACCGGGATTCGCGAGCTGATCCGAAAGATTCTGCTGCGCGAGGGTTATCGCGTCCTGGAGGCTGGAAGCGCGGAGCAGGCCTTGACGATGGCGCAAGGGCAATCGATCGATCTGCTGATCACCGATATTATGCTGCCGGGACTCCACGGGCCGGAGCTGGCGCGCCGGATGCAGCAGGCCGCGCCGCGCCTGAAGACGCTGTTCATTTCCGGGTTTACGGGAGAAGAAAAGGTCCCGGCCGGTGCGCGCTTCCTGGCGAAACCGTTCACGCTAGGCGCGCTGCTCGAAAAGGTGCGGACGGCATTGGAAAGTGTGTAGGGGCGAGGCACGCCTCGCCCGACTAGCGTTGGGGCAGGTAAATTTCGATCCACTGGCCGCCTCGGGTCCAACGCAGCACGGGAACGAAACCCAACGTGGCGCGAATTTCGTCCGCTGTCGCGTTGATATTCGGATCCAGGAACGCGTGCACCAGCGAACGGATCGGATGAATGTCCAGGATCCTCCCTTTCCCCGACCATTCCGCCGAGTACATCACCAGCACGTCAAAATCCTTGGGATTCAGGCGGGCCAGGTTCGCGAGGCGCACACCGCCCGTGACGACGGTCAGGTTGAGGGGCCTACGGACATATCCGAACTCGGGATGAATGAGAGCGTCGCTAAGCGGCCACGCAGTGGCAATGCGCTCATCGGCCATGTGGTCCTCCAAGTACTCGGCCGCCGTCTGCTGCAGCCGGACGAAATCCACCATGGCGAGATTATTCTCGTACGGGAACGGAACCGGCGGGTTCCAGAACCATCCCACAAGAAACAGCGTCACCATCGCAGCCTGCACCGGCAGGCGCACCCTCGGCGGCCAGGCTGAGGCGGCCACCGCGAACGCCGCGTACAGGATCGGCAGGACGGGCAGCATGTAGCGATCGAGGACAGCGCCTCCCAGCAGCGTGACCACGGCCGTCTGTGCGATCGCTACGAACCCCGCGATGGCCCATTCCCTGCCGCGCAGCAGACGCCATCCTGCGATCAGAGCCGCTGCGCCAAGGAAATGGCCGTCACTCAGAAACAGAGCGTAGATGCGGCGGCCGAGAGCGTAGAGGATGTGGCTGAAGCCGAGCGACTGGCTCACGTTGAATCGGGCGAACTCGTCGTTGCCCAGCCAGTGGCCGGTCGCGAGGTGCAGTTCCACCAGCCACAAACCCAGCGCCGCAGCGGGCGCGAGGAAATAGAGCGCTTGACGAATACGCTTTTCGCGGAACAACAACCAGATCGCGAAAACCATGGGAGTACTGATGGCGGTTTCCTTCACCAGAACCAGCGCCGTCGATGCCAGCGCGCAAGCCGCGTAACGTTCATCGAAGAACAGCAGCAGTGCCAGAACCGTCAGCGTCATAGCGGGCATGTCGAGCAGGACCATCATGGACTGCGTGTAAAAAAGCGGTGCGGCGATCAGGAACACCACCGCTGCGATGGCCGGAGCGTCGGGCGACTTTCGCGACAACCGGATGGCCAGCAGGAACGAGAGATCGACCCCTACTGCGGCAATCGCCAGCATGGTCAGACGCGATGACAGAATCGAAAATCCGAAGATTTTCCAGACCACCGCCAGAATCAGCATGACCCCAGGCGGATGAACGTTGGGGGTCGTCGAGTGCGGGACCCATGCCCCATCGCGATAGAGATCCAGCGCGGCCGGAACGAACTGGCCCAATTCGTCCCAATGGAACGGCAGAGTCAACAACGGCCCGTGCATCGCGACAAGGATCGCCGCGAACGCAAAAAAGAAGATCAGATGGGATGCGCGACGGGAGACCACACTCCAGCCTACTGAACGGAGGAGGCGGGAGGTTTCGGCTCCAGGCGGATTTCGCCGAACGTGGCCTCGTACTGGCTGATGTTCTGATTGAGAACGTTCGCCAGCGCCTTGGCCTGCTGTGGACTCAGGAAAATACCCTGGTGATTGTGTATGGTCACGCTATCCGGCGTGTTCTGATTGATGGTGCCGAACAGCAGGAAGAAATCCCACAGGCTGACGCGCACCTGGACGCTGTTGGCGTAGGATTCCCGATAATCGGGCGTGTTGGACAGATGGATTTTCGCAGGTGCGGGTTGTGGGTTCATGCGTTCTCAGCATACTATCCCAGCTACCTGCGGGGTTGAACAATCGCTTTCCTATTGGTGCGGTTCGACCTTAACTTCCCGGGTACCTTCTTCCAATCCGTAAATCCTGACCGTACCCCGCATCGGTTCGGGCGGCGCGGCCGGCGCAGGCGTGGTGGAGGTGAACGCCGGCAGCCCGGTAGATCCCAACGACGTGCCCAGGATGCCTGCCAGCGGAGATTGTGCCGTGCCGTTGGCGATGCCCTGCTGCACGGCTTGGATCACCTGATCCCCCGGCAAGGTGATCCGGAAGCGGGCCGTGGAGCCATCCACTTCGCTCTGGAGCGCCGCGCCGAGACCGGGCTGTTTCACCTGCGAGCGGCGTGCCGAACTGACCAGGTCTTCCGCCATTTTCGCGCTCTCCATTTCCAGCGCCACCTCCATACGGAGGTCGCTTTGCATGCTGATCCCCAGGGCGACTCCATGCATGGAAGCGAGCACCGGAATCGTCATGGGAAGCTCCGGAAGCGTGCCCGCGATCCACAGGTCGTAAGTTCCCAGGGTTCTGCTGCGATCGATCGCGCGCGCCTGCAGCCCGGTAGGCGGCTTACTCAGTCGAGCCATGGCGTCTTCCAAAGACTGGCCTTCGCCCACCAGGAAAGTGTTGGCATTGATGCGGCGCACGTTGGTCTTACCCTGCGTGAGCGCCCCCGCGGTGGCATCGTCCATCACACCCGACACCAGAGCCAAGACGTCGGGATTCTTCCCCTTGCCCATATCGCGGATCGAGAAGCGAACTTCCTGGACCTGGCCGAGCGCGCCGCGCATCATCCCCACGATGGCGCTGGAAGAAGGATCCTTCGCGGCGGCTTGCGCGATCAAAGTGTTCACCAGCGGAGAATCCAGCACCGCCTTCACGTGGAAACCCCCGACCATGGTGGCTCCAGGGTGCGCGAATCTCCAGTCCTGGCTTTGTGCCTGGGTAACCGGAACCTGTGCAAAAGCGGAGCCGATAAGCAAACAGGAAGCGAGTGCAAGCGAGCGCATGAGTTCTCCTTCGAGATAGGATCGGCAGCGTTTCAACTGGGCTTTACCTTAGAATGAACTACTTGAGCGCGGTTTGTCCAAACCGAGCGCGTGAAGGATAAAAGCGTAGTTGAAAGCGATTTCCTTCCATCGCTCATACCGGCCGGAGGCTCCGAAGTGCCCGCTGCCCATCTCGGTCTTCAGCAGCAGCAGACGGTTATCCGTCTTTAACGCGCGCAGTTTAGCCACCCATTTCGCCGGCTCCCAGTAGGATACGCGCGGATCGTTCAACCCCGCCGTGACCAGGATCTTGGGATACGCCTTGGCCTCGACGTTCTCATACGGTGCGTAGGACTTGATGTAGTCGTAGTACTGTTTCTCGGCCGGGTTCCCCCACTCCTCCCATTCGCCGACCGTCAAGGGAAGCGTGGCGTCGAGCTCGGTATTGAGGGCGTCGACAAAAGGAACATTGGCGACGATCACGTCAAAAAGATCGGGCCTTAGATTGGCGACCGCACCCATCAGCAGGCCGCCGGCGCTGCCGCCCTGGATCGCAAGACGTCCGGACGACGTGTATTTTTCGGCGATCAAGTATTCCGCGCACGCGATGAAGTCGGTGAAGGTATTCGTCTTGAACAGCAAGCGTCCGTCTTCATGCCACGGCTTGCCGAGATCCGCCCCGCCGCGAATGTGGGCGATTGCGTACACCATGCCGCGATCGAGCAGGCTGAGCCGGTCCGAATTGAATGTCGGATCCATGCTGATGCCGTAAGAACCGTATCCGTAGAGCAGCATGGGCGCCGAACCATCCCTTTGAAAACCCTTTTTGTAGACAACCGAGATGGGGACCTCCGTGCCGTCCGAAGCCTTGGCGTACACGCGCTCGGATTGATATTGGGCCGGATCGTATCCGCCCAGCACTTCCTGCTGCTTCTTAAGCTCCCGCTGCCGCGTTTGCATGTCATAGTCGAAAACGCACGCCGGTGTTACCAGTGACGTGTAGTGGAAGCGTAAGACATGTGTGTCGAATTCCGCATTGGGACCGAGGCTGGCCGTGTAGACCGGCTCGGGAAATTCGATGGTATACTGCTCGCCTTTTGGGAAGTGATGAATCCGGATCTGGCTGAGTCCGCGGTCCCGCTCTTCGATCACCAGGTAGTCGCGGAACGCATTTACGCTTTCCACCGTGGCGCGGTCGCGCTTGGGCAAGAAATCCTGCCAGTTTGGCCGCGAGGAATCGCCGACCGGAGCACGCACCACGCGAAACGTCCGGGCATTGTCGTTGGTGCGGATATAAAATGAATCACCGTGATGGGTAAGATCGTATTCGACACCTTGAACGCGCGGCAGCACCGTCTGGAAGGGTGCATAGGCGTTTTCGGCGCTGACAAAGCGGACCTCAGATGTGAGCGAACTGTCTACATTGATCAGAATGTACGCCCGGCTGGAGGTTTTCTCCAGCGCCAGCGTGTATCGCTGATCATTCTCCTGATAAATGAGGGAACTGTCCGCAGCGCCCAGCGTGTGGCGATACACCTGGTAAGGGCGCTTGGCCGCGTCCAGCATGGTATAGAAGAACGTCCTGTTGTCGTTGGCCCACTCGAGCGTGTAGTACGTATTGGGGATCTCGTCAGCCAGCAGGGAGCGTGTTTCGAGGTCCATCACGCGGATGGTGTACATCTCGTCGCCTTCGAAATCCACCGAATAAGCCAGCAGCCGGTGATTCGGGCTCACCGCAAAGTTGCCGATGCGATAGTATTTCTTTCCTTCGCCAAGGATATTTCCGTCCAGTAGAATCTCCTCAGGCGATTCGAGAGATCCCTTTTTGCGGCAGTAAATCCCGTACTGCTTCCCTTCTTCGGTGCGGGTGTAGTAAAAGTATTCTTCGCGCTTGACCGGCACGCTGAGATCAGTCTGCTTGATCCGGCCGAGCATTTCGGCGTAAAGCTTCGACTGGAGCTCCTCGGTCGATTTCATCATCGCCTTGGTGTGGGCGTTCTCAGCTTCCAGGTATTGGATCGTGGAGGGATCGTCGCGGTCGCGCAGCCAGGCGTAGGGATCCGTGCGGGTGTCGCCGAACAAAGTGGTCGAAACGGGCTCGATCTTTGCTACCGGAGGGCTGTCCATCACTCTAGTGTTGACTACAATGATGATCGTGTGGAGACTATTTTTCGTAATCGGCTTGTCGGCAGCCGCGCAATCCTGGACGCCGATCACCAGTGGAACAACAGCCAATCTGCGGGGAGTAAGCGCGAAAGGGCAAACCGTCTGGGTCAGCGGCGATAAGGGGACGGTTCGCAAAACTACCGATGGGGGGATGACCTGGCGTGACGTGGCGCCGCGCGGCGTTGCGGATGTCGATTTCCGCGACATCGAAATGATAGACGACCGCACAGTTTTCCTGATGAGCTCGGGCGAGGGTCCGCAATCGCGGATTTACAAGAGCACCGACGGCGGCGGGACCTGGTTGCTGCTGACCACCAACCTCGAACCGAAGGGCTTCTGGGACTGCATGAGTTTCTGGGATCCCACGCACGGAATCATCATCGGTGACCCAGTGGACGGTCGTTTCACGATCATGACCACCAGCGACGGCGCCACTTGGCAGAAGATTAAGGGTCCCTCGGCAAATAAGGACGAGGGCGCATTTGCCGCCAGCGGGACGTGTGTTTTCACGCGCGGCACCCGGGAAGCATGGTTCGGCACCGGCGGCCTCAACGGGGCTCGTGTGTTTCATACCGAGGATGGCGGGCAGACCTGGTCCATCGCGAAAACGCCCATCCGCCACGATTCGGCAAGCGCTGGGATCTTCTCGCTGGCGTTTTCCGACGCTCAGCACGGCATCGCCGTCGGCGGCGATTACATGAAACCTGAGGAATCCGCCGGAAACATCGCGATCACGATCGACGGCGGCAAGACGTGGCTCGCACCGGCTGGTCCAGTGCCTGGGGGCCACCGATCGGCTGTTAAGTCCTACGCGTCGGGTGTTTGGATCGCCACCGGAACTTCCGGTTCCGATGAGTCCACCGACGGTGGTAAGAGCTGGAAACCAGTTGGCGGTGGCGGATTCAACTCGATCGGTGCTTTGGCCGTAGGGACGAATGGCAGAATCGCTATTTTATTGCCTCCCGCGCCGCGGTAGAGATTTCCGGGTCCGCATCCGATTCGAGACGCGACAAGGCCGCTTGCGCGGAAGCATTCCTGCTAAAGCGAAGGTCGTAGACCAGCGTTAGCTTCTCTGCATCCGTAAGTTCCCGTAGCGCTAGCAAGGGAGCTTGAGTCCAACGTGTTCGGTAATACCCGGTCCCGCCCGAATTCAGATAGAACCACGCCGGGCAGGCAGTTCCCGTGGGCAGTGAGATTTCCGTGGACGATCCTTCGAGCACGGTGCACGACGAAGCCACGCGGTCGGCTCGCCAGCACACCGGTACCGAGCCAGGGCTTGATTTGGTGACTCGCAATCGGGGCGCAGTGTCACGATCGCACAGCATCTGACCGCGCAGCTCGGGGACGCCGGTTGTGTTCAAGAATGTGTTCAGCACGCGCGACGTGTCATTGCCGGACGCTGCCCGCAAGGCAGCCGCCAAGTCATCGGTGGTCGCATTCCCAAAGCGATGCTCGTTCAGATAGGCGCGCAGCCCGTCGCGAAAGCGATCCTCGCCCAACCAGCCTTCGAGCATCAGCAGAATCGCCGCGCCCTTATCGTAGACCACGCGATCGTACACGTCGCGCGCAGTCTCGCGGCTGTTTATGGCGATCCGGACCGGGCGCGAGCGCGCTGGATTGTCCACCGCCATGATGCGCTCGCGTGCAGCGATCGCGGCCAGATGCGCGCGCTCGGGCGGCTCCTCCTGGTCCATCATCTTGGCGGAGATCCAGGTGGCGAAGCCCTCGCTAAGCCAGACGTCGTCCCAGGAGGCCTGGGTCACCAGGTTGCCGAACCATTGATGACCGATCTCATGAGCTTGCAGGGCCCGAAGCGCGCGCGTAAAAGTCGCGGTCTCCTGATTCGGAGGAACCAGCAAGTTGCGTGCGCGGTACGTGATCAATCCGGGATTCTCTACCGCTCCGAAGGCTCCCGCGGGTAATCCAAGATGATCGAGTTTCCCGAACGCATAAGGAATCCCGGTGTACGCCTCCAGGCGGGGCAGGATCGCCGCGGTGGCCTGGGCGGCGGCGTGGCCTTCCTCGGCGTGACCCTTTGGGGTGATCACGGCTACCGGCGTTCCGTGGCCGGCAGGCTCGCCCTGATAGATGTCAAAGGGTCCGACGGCGAACGCGACCATCTCGGCGGGTAACGGTTCCGTGGTGGCGAACTTCACCAGCTTCCAGCCGTTGGGCTCTTCGGTTTCCGAAATCTGCCGTCCGTTCGAAAAAGCCTTATTCTCGCGCTTCACGCGAATCGACATATCCCAAGGGGTTTTGAAACGCGGCTCATCGAAGCAGGGAAAGGCGCGGCGAGCTTCGATAGCAGCGAAAGTGGAGTAGGCGTACCACTCACCCTCGACCTTGCGGCGATAGGGTCCCGTAAGGGCTTTGTCGTCGAGGCGGCCCTGGTAGTCGATTTGGATCGCAACCGGACCCGTCTGATCTCCGACATAGATTCCGATTCGCTCATCGGAACGTCGAATGACCTCGGTCGGACGTATCGTGTCTCCGCCATCGAGGAATACCGACCTGATGGTTAGATTCCTAGCGTTTAGCCAGACGGTAGAATCGATCCCTCGCAATTCGACGTCGATCAACACCGAGCCTTCAAAGGTTTCGCGAGCCGGGTCAATCGTGAGTTCGACGGTTTCTTTCCGCGGGATTACATCGGTGGAAAGATAAAACGACTGACTGTAGAGTGAACCTGCCAGCAGCGCCCAGCACGCTACGGCTCGGCGCACTACTGCTCCAGATACGTGTAGCCGTTCAGGCCGTCCTCGTAGAAACGCAACAGCGTGCCGGATTCCTCGTAGGAGATTTTGCCGTCGCGAACGGCGGCTTCCACCGCGCGCCGGAACTGCTCCACCAATGTCTTCGACTGGAACTGGACGTAATCCAGTACTTCCCGCACCGTGTCGCCCTGGATCACGGCTTCGAGGATCACTTTGCCGTCCTGATCCAGCCCGACGTGTACGGCGTTGGTGTCGCCGAACAGGTTGTGCAGATCGCCCAGGATTTCCTGATACGCGCCCACCAGAAATGCACCGAGAATATATTGCTCGCCGCTATTGAACGGATGCATCAGAAGAGTTTTTTTCACGTCCCGGCGATCGATGAACTGATCCACCTTACCGTCCGAGTCGCAGGAAATATCGCCGAGAATGCCAGGGCGGGACGGCTCCTCGTCCAGACGATGGATGGGCATGATGGGGAACAACTGTTTCACCGCCCAGCTATCGGGCATGCTCTGGAACAGTGAAAAATTACAGAAGTAGGTGTCCGAGAGCAGTCCGTCGAGACCTTCCAGCTCTTCGGGAAAATAAGCCAGCTCCTTGGCAAGCTTCTGAATGCGCCGGCAGATCAGCCAATAGATGCTTTCCGCCCAGCTTCGTTGCTGCAGCGGCAGATAGCCCAGGCTGAACAGGTTTAGCGCCGAATCCAGGGCCTGCTGGGCATCGTGAAAGCTTTCGAGCAGGTTCTTGTTCGACAGCCCGCGCAGCGTTTCTTTGAGATCGATCAGCGGCTGCTCGACGTCCTCGGGAATTTCGGGCAGATTATCGCTATCGCTGAACCCGGTGACGCCCAGGACGTTGAACACCAGCATGCTGTGATAGGCGACAACCGCTCGGCCGCTCTCTGAGACGATGACCGGATGCGGTACCTCGGCTTCGTCGCAGATGCTCTGGATGTGATACACCACGTCATTGGCGTATTCCTGTAGCGTGTAGTTGACGCTCGATTCGAAATCCGTCTGCGAGCCGTCGTAGTCGATGCCCAGTCCGCCGCCGACGTCCATGTAGCACAGCCCGGCACCCGCCCGATGCAGTTCCACGAACACGCGGGCTGCTTCCATCACCGCGCCCTTGATCTGGCGGATGTTGGTGATCTGGCTCCCCAAGTGGAAATGCAATAGCTGCAGGCAGTCTTCCATGTGGACGGCCTTGAGCTGGTCCAAAGCGCGCAGCGCTTCCGTGATGGTCAGACCGAACTTGGAGCGATAGCCGCCCGAGGATTTCCAGCGTCCCGAGCCGCGGCTGGCGAGTTTCACGCGCAGGCCGATCACCGGCCGCACGCCCACACGCTGCGAGTGCTTCAGAATCAGATCGAGTTCGGTGTACTTCTCGACCACCGGAATGATGTTGCGGCCGATCTTCTTGGCCAGCATCACCATCTCGATGTACTCGTCATCCTTGAAACCGTTGCAGATGATGGGAGTTTGGTTGTCGGCAATGGCCAACACCGCCAGCAGCTCGGGTTTCGAGCCGGCTTCCAGGCCGAATTTGTAGGGCCGGCCGTATTCGAAGACCTCTTCCACCACCTGGCGCTGCTGGTTCACTTTGATCGGGTAAACGCAGCAATAAGCGTTCTTATAACTGTGCTCCGCAATGGCGTTCTGAAACGCTTGATGCATCTCGCCCAGCCGATGCTTGAGAATTTCGCCGAAACGGATCAGGATGGGCAGGGAGATGCCCCGGAGCTGGAGGTTGTCCACCAGTTCCTTCAGGTCGATGGCGCGGCTGGTATCCTTCTCAGGGTGGACCAGCAGGTTCCCGTTTTTGCCGACCGAGAAATACCCCTTACCCCAACTGGCTACGTCGTAGAGTTCTGCCGCCTCCGCAGTGGTCCACCGATCGGCGGGCTCGCGAACGGGGCTGTCCGTGAATCTGGGGGAGGAGGACATGAAACTTCAGTGTCTACTGATTTGGTTCCCGGGGCAAGTGAAAAATGGCAGTCGCCGGAGAGTGGGCGACTCTAAATTAACATTCGGTTAACGTTGTACCAGGCGACGGCCCGCGCCGCGTCTTGCGACAATCTAGGAGATGACAGTGTCACGTCGTGTTTTGTCCGGGTTTGCGAGCCTCTTTCTGACAGGCGCGTGTTTCGGTCCCGTGGTTGGTTTTGGACAGGTTCCGAAATTCACCATCAGCACCGTGGCGGGAATCGGAGCGTCCGGTTTTACCGGAGACGGCGGGCCGGCGACGGCCGCGAATCTCGCTTTTCCGGCTGGGATCACGTTTGACAGTTCTGGAAATCTCTACATAGGGGACACCGCCAACAGCCGTGTTCGCAAAGTGGACACCAACGGAGTCATTACGACGTTTGCCGGAACGGGCGATTTCGGCGACTTTGGAGACACCGGCGTGGCGACCAAAGCGGGCCTCAATCGTCCCTATGCCCTGACGTTCGACAAGGCCGGAAATCTGTACATCGCGGACACCTACAACGACGCTATTCGGAAAGTGGCCGCCTCCAGCGGCATCATGAGCACGGTCGCCGGCACGATGCAAGGTTTTGGCGGAGACGGGGGCGGCGCCACCGGCGCCCTGCTCGATACGCCCACAGCCCTGGTCTTCGACGCTGCGGGCAATCTTTATATCGCCGATACGAATAACCATCGCGTCCGGAAAGTGGGGAAGGACGGCAACATCACCACCTTCGCCGGCAATGGGCTTGCCGCTGGCTTCGGCGATGGCGGACCGGCCACCAGCGCGTCGTTGAACAGCCCTGAGGGGCTCGCCATAGATAATGCCGGTAACATTTACGTCGCCGATACAGCCAGTCACCGCGTCCGGAAAATCACTGCTGACGGCACCATTACCACTGTGGCCGGAAACGGCAGCGGAGGTTTTCAGGGAGACGGAGGGCCGGCTACCGCGGCCCGCCTTTACTACCCTAAAGGGATCGCAGTGGACCCCTTGTCCGGGAACCTTTATATCGCGGACTGGCTCAACAGCCGCATTCGAGTGGTAACTCCGGATGGGAATATTCACACCGCTGCGGGGAACGGGCAGTACGCTTATTACGGCGACGGCGGGCCCGCCACTGGCGCCGCGTTGAGATTTCCCTGGGGAGTTGCCGTAGATTCCGCCGGAAAAGTGTACGTGGCGGACGACGAAAACAGCACAATTCGTTTGCTGACACCGGTTCTGCCGCTGGTTTCGGCCGCACCCAGTACGGCGCCCAAAATCGCTTCCTCCGGAGTCTTGAGCGATTCGACGTTCGGCGGATTCTCCGCGGTCGCACCCGGAACCTGGATTGAGATCCACGGCTCAAACCTGGCTGCTGACACACGTGAATGGACCGTGGCGGATTTCCATGGGGCCCAGGCCCCCACTTCGGTCGACGGAACCGCGGTCACTATCGGCGGCCAGGCGGCGTTTATCTCCTACGTCAGCCCCAATCAGATTGACGCCCAGGTTCCGTCGGGCGTGGGGCTGGGAACGCAGCAGGTCCGCGTGACCACTGCGGCTGGAGCCAGCGATCCGCAAACGATCGCCGTGAACCAGGTTCAGCCAGGCCTGCTCGCTCCCGCCGCCCTCAACATCAACGGCAAGCAATACACCGAAGCCATCTTCCCCGATGGAGCCACCTTCGCGCTCCCGGCGGGAGCGATGCCCAGCGGCGTCGCTCGGCCTGCCCGTGCCGGCGAGACGATCATCCTTTACGGCATCGGATTTGGTGCGGTGACCCCGGACCCCGGCGCCGGTAACATCGTCGCGAACGACAACAGCCTGGTTTTTCCCATCCAGGTATTCATTGGAGGAATGCCCGCGGCCGTGAGCTATGCGGGATTAGCTCCTGGAATGATCGGGTTATATCAGTTCAACGTAGTGGTGCCGGATGCGGCTCCGGGCGATGCGGTTCCGTTGACGTTTTCGGTGGGTCCCAGCAGCGGACAGCAAGTTCTGTACACGGCAGTGCAGAAATAGTCTCGTGTTATCCTGAGCCTGTAGATCCAGTGGGCGGCTAGCTCAGTTGGGAGAGCACCGCGTTCGCAATGCGGGGGTCGTGGGTTCAAGTCCCACGCCGTCCACCAGTCTTCCAAGAGAGCCATGCAACCCCAGCCGGCGCTTTCGAAATCGGGTTATAAACTCGGCGCGCTCAGCGATGCGGAACGCAGCGGTCTGGCCAAGCGGCTCAGCGCCGAAGAACGCCGGGTTTTGCTGGATCATGGGACCGAGCCGCCTTTTTGCGGCGGCCTGCTCGACCACAAACAGGACGGCGTTTACGGCTGCCGGCTGTGCGGCCTGCCCCTGTTCCGATCCAGCGCCAAGTTCGAATCCGGCACCGGGTGGCCGAGCTTCTTTGAACCCTTCGATCCGGACCATATCCGCTACATTGAGGACTCGAGTTATGGCATGGTTCGCACCGAGATTCGCTGCAAGCGTTGCGATGGCCACCTGGGGCACGTGTTCCCCGACGGGCCTCCGCCCACCCGGCAGCGCTACTGCCTGAACTCGGTCTCGATGGAGTTTTTTCCAGCGGGATCGGAACCCCGCCCGTAGAACGTCCCATAACTGCCGGTCAAAAAGTGCCTGAATACTCGAGAATACGCGTCCGCAGAACGTTTTTGTGCCGCCACAATCAAGAAGACCCTGTGATGCGTCGATTGTTACCCGAAAACGGTGCCGCCGGTTCATACGTACTATGCCAAGTGGGGCTGGATCGGGGTTCCACAATCTGTGATAATTCCTCCACAGGCAGTTCACAGTTTAGGAGTTTTTCCGATGTTTACCGGGCGGAGATATCTGCTTGGGAAGGCTACGCTGGCCATTGAGTTGGTTGACGGCGAGCGCAAACTGCACACCGTCCCGGCTGAAGCCGTAATCGAGGTCGTCTCTGGGCCCACAGACCGCCGCGACGACGCTCTCGTGAAAGTCCTCTGGAACGGTAAGATCGTGAGCATGTTCGCCGTTGATGTTGACACGCGCGGAATGCTACTCGCTGGGAAAAGCGCGACAGCTTAGCCAGGATGGCTAACCCGCGGGTGAGCTCGATTTAAGCTGCGCCCTGATAGCTAGAACAGAAGCTTCGCGGCTCGAGGCGGGCGCCTGGCCCGCCCCAAACTGACGACCGCAGAGCTTAGCGGATCTCTATTTTCAGTTGCGCGTCGGAATGTTCGTGCCGCCAATTCCAGTAGGCCCGCTGATCCTCATCGCGGAGCTTGGAGAAGGCGCGGTACTTCCGATGATTTTCCTTCGCCCACATCCGGTACGCTTTGTCTTCACGACTGTTCCATTCGTGTTCGTCATTGTGTTGTTTGTCTTGGTAGCGAGCGGTCTTGCGCTCATCGGCAAGTACACGCGAGGGCGCGAATGTAAGCGGCGTGAGAAGGGTCGCACTGAGCAGAACCACGTTAAGAATACGGCACATAATTGGTCTCCTCTCAATGGTGATGCACGTCGCTCGCCATAGAAATGTGTAACAAAATAGAGCGTGGGCGGGTTTCCAAGCTTTCGGATCGGAAAGAACTGTCGCGCTTAATACCCCGGAATCGCCGATTTTGCCGCCATCGCTTCATTGGTACCGGCGAATTAGCTAGTACTAGGGCGTTTAGGATCGCCAGTAGCGATCGATACCGTACGGGAGGCAGGCCCACACTCAGGCGTACCGACGAACCCCTAGGACTATAATGGGTGTCATCTTCGCCAGACGGCGGAGTTTTCGGCGATAGGTCCAAGCCATTGTTTGTCTGAATTGCGCGTAGGTAGTTATGAGTGATTCCTGCTGGAGAACGCCCGCAACTATCCGTTGTGGTCCTGCTGAGGATGACTACCTCAGCAAGGAGGGCGCGATCGCACAAGCGATCAACCGAAACACACTTGTCCTGCACTCGTCCTTGTTCAGCATAAGTGCTTCCGACCAGTTCCTGATCCTTCTCCACGAGCTGGCACACCTCGTCCAGTTAGCTAGTCCCGGCAACGATCCGGTCCGCGCTCTGGAAGACGAGGCCTGGGAGGCAGCCCATGCCTGGATGAACGGGAAGGTGTATCGCGTTCGAGGTAAGGCGCGGAAACGACTGAATGCTCTTGCGATCATCCAAGGCGGAGATAGAGGCCACCCCTCCGCCCCTCCTTGGTATAAATCGAATCCAGTTGAGCCACTCGGCAATGGATCCACGATCACAGTCAAAGACACGGAAGTGATCAAGGACATGACTTTTGAAGCCGTGTTAGACGTGATAATAAAAAAGAAGCAGAGCGAGATTGTCATCGTCTGTCATGGCTGGTCCGAGGGGCTTGCGCTTCCATTGATGGCAGGAGGAGCGACCGCTGGTGGGGCTCAAAAGCAACAGATCTTCCCGCTTTCAGCCGACGGGAATCTGAAAAGCGAGGGCGGCGTCAAGGCCCCGGTCAGAAGCGATAAGGACGTCAGTGATCTGGCGCATCTTTCAGAAGAAAAAGTGAAAACCTTGCGGGGCAAGATGAATCAAATCCGCGGCCTGGCGCTCGATCACGTGGCGTTTCGGTCGTGTGACATGGGTCAAGACTCGGATAGCCTGCAGGCCTTCAGGAACTTCTTCGGCGCCAAGAGCGTAAGCGCTCCCAAACTCTTTGACAGTTATGGAGAGTTTACGGCATTGATCGGAACAAACGTGCCGGATTGGGCCAAAGGCAAACGGCAAAAGGAAGGATTTCGCATCGCGATCGATCAGGGTGTGGCGTTTGGAACCAAGCGAACCGATTCGCCCACCGCTTACAAGATCATCTGTCGGGCTCCTGATAAGAAGACCTTGGCCTCGTGGGTGAAGACTCATATCTCGGACTTGGCCGGAAGTGACAGTGTGGTGTATCACGGCATGATGGATTTAGGCGTCGCAAATCCCGAGGCGCCCTACATCTACTTTGTGCGGGACAAAAGCTTCGTTTCCAATATTGTCAATTATGCTGGTGGCGGCTTATAGGTATCAACCCGAAAGAAGTCACGGCTGGCGCTACTGTCTGAACTCGCTGTAGAATCGTCCGCGAACTGCCGATCAAAAAGTGCTTGAATACTCGAGAATACGCGCTCCATCGGGATCCGGCGATACGCGCCCTTCACGACTACGTCAGGAGCGCGACTGCGGATCCTCCTCCGGTGGCACCCGTGCCGGAGTCTCTGGGTAGTACCGGGCTGGATGCTGCCCTTATCGAACAGTTGGTTCTGAAATACCTGTATTTCCGTGGCGATCTCGCGGGCCGCGAAATCGCCAACCTGATGGGGCTGCAATTTAGTCTGATCGAAGGAATCCTGGAGCAGCTTAAGTATCAGCACTCCTTGGCCGTGAAGAAGTCGCTCGGGTTCGGCAGCATTTCAGCCGTCTTTGCGCTTACCGAATCGGGACGCAGTTTAGCACGCGAATACCTCGACAAGAACCAGTATGCCGGCCCGGCCCCTGTGCCGATCGATCAATACGCCCGGGTCGTGCGGCTTCAGAAGCTGCCCGAAAACTGGCTCAGTCCGGGGCTCCTCGACCAAGCCCTACGGCACCTGGTGGTTGAAGACGATATCCGGGCGCAACTAGGCCCCGCCGTGAGCGCCAGCGAATCGTTCCTGATTTATGGACAACCTGGGAATGGCAAGACCGCCCTGGCTGAGGCACTCTTCCGGCTGGAGACGGAACCCATCCTGACTCCCTATGCATTGGAGTATCAAGGCAATATCATTCAGATTTACGATCCGATCTACCATCCCAAGATTGACGACTCCAATTCGCTGGTTACCGCTCTTGCCTCCAATCCTCCGCACGACGGCCGTTGGTTCAAAAGCAAGCGCCCCTTTATCATCACTGGGGGTGAATTGACTCTGGCGATGCTCGACCTGAGTTTCAACGAGCACTCGAAGGTCTACGATGCACCGTTCCAGCTCAAGGCCAACAACGGCATCTATCTGATCGACGATTTCGGCCGGCAGAAAGCATCGCCCGCTGAAATTCTCAATCGTTGGATTGTGCCGCTGGAAAGGCATGTCGACTATTTGAACTTCCGAACGGGCGGCAAAGTCACTGTACCTTTCGAAACCTTCGTAATCTTTTCCACGAACATGCAGCCGGATGCACTGGGAGATGAGGCATTCCTGCGGCGCATTCAGTTCAAGATGTTCTTGCGGAGTCCCGCACTTCCTGAGTTCCTACAGATCTTTCGGCAGACCTGCGAGTCTCGTCAGGTCACCTGCCCCGCCGGTTTAATTGAGCAGTTTGTTGACCGGCATTATAAGAACTCCGCGAAGGGCTTCCGGCGCTGCCATCCTCGTGACATCATTAATCACGCGATCTACATCATCAATTTCGAACGCCGGCCCAAGGAGCTTACCGAAGAGCTGCTGGAACGCGCCTTCCGGAGTTGTTTTGTCGAAAGCATCAACGTGGATAGCTAGCTTTCCGCCATGGTATCCGCCAGGTGATGCTGAGCCGTAGAGCGGGTCGTCTCACACGCAGGCTCCTTCCGTGCGTCATCGGCTACCAGGCAAGTTACACCGGTTCTATCGTCGTGCTACCGGATGCTCATGGACGCGAGGGGCACATCGCACCCGCGTGGTACGCTCACTTCAAGAGGACAGGGCGATGCCACTGAGGGTGAGAAACGTCGAGTATTTCTACGTCAGACTGCAGGGTTTACACGCGAGTGCGTATGAGCTTCTTGCTCGGCTGGCTTCCGAAGAGGTCAACCTTCTGGCGTTTAGCGCAGTCCCCTACGGGCCAAATCACGTTGAACTGACGATATTTCCCGACTGGCCCGCCAATTTTGTGCACGTCGCTGAGACTTTCGGCTGGACTGTAACGGGACCCCAGCATGCCTGCCTGGTTCAAGGCGACGATCACCTTGGAGCCGTCGCCGAGATCCATCAGATGCTCCTCGGTGCCGGCGTGAACATTTACGCGTCAAGCGGCGTCACTGACGGCAGCGGGCATTTTGGCTATGTGATCTACTTCAAGGAAGAAGATCACCAGCGGGCCGCTAGTGCTCTTGGAGCCGTAACGCTCCCGCGCACCTCAACTCACTTGTCACAACCTTGAGCTGCGATACCGTCTAGAGCCGTCCATCCTGTCGCGGCGCTGCTCCGGGCATTGGCCGTCTCGGGTTAGCCTTTACCAGCAAGCCAGTGCCGACGGCCACCGCGACACCGCCGTACACTGCCCATCGAATCTGCCCAGTCATGAAACTGCCCGGCAACACGTTGATGCCTTGTAGAAACCATATGATGCCGAAGACAATCAGGATTACACCCGCAATGTTTAATGTAGCTCTCATATGACTGAATTGCCCCTGGGTCGTGTCCTTAGATTCGAGATGATCCTAAGATTCGAGATGATCCTACAATTGCACGGTGAATGCCGGCCCAAGCCACCAGCGTCCAGAGTAAGAATTGGATTATTATCGACAGCCAGTATTCCAGAGGCTGATTGCGGCGGGTGGCATGTTCAAACTTGCGATTCTTTTCCAATAGATACAGGCGGTGTGGAACTCTCTGATCCCGCAAAGAACGGAATATGCCATGAGTGATGTAGAGCCAAACAGCCGCATAGATCAGATCCACATAAGCGGCACAGTGTTTAGAAATCCGATGCGTTGCGAAATCCTCATCGCACAAGTGATCCGCCATAACCTAAAGGTTCCGCACCCAAGTCGAGTTCTGGGACGTTGACCGTTATGCGACATTATCGGTAGCTACTTCCCACAACATCGGTAGTTACTTCCCACAATGGTCGATGAGGGCTGATGGACGCGCCCAGACTCGAAGGGCGGAGGTATGCTTTACTGAGATCCATCCGATGCCGCGTTGTCCGATTTGTAACGCCGAGTTATCGCCAACCAGCCGCTTCTGTTCGAGCTGCGGTGCAGAGTTGCACATTTCCAATCCGACAGAGATGGAAACCATGGCCATGGAAGCAAACGCGGTGGAAGGAGTGACGATCGAAGTTAGGCGCTCGGCAAGCCTGCGTTCTGTGACCACGCAGCTTCCCCGCTCAGGAAGTCCCCAACTCCCGGCATATCGCTTCGAACCTGGAGCCCTCCTCGCCAGCCGATATCGCATCATCTCGCGCTTAGGCAAGGGCGGCATGGGCGAGGTTTTTCGCGCGGACGACATCATGTTGGGCCAGCCCGTGGCGCTCAAGTTTCTGTCCGAATCCGCCACCGGGAACCTCAACCTGTTGACACGCTTCTACGACGAAGTGCGCATCGCCCGCCAAATCACCCATGCGAACGTTTGTCGCGTTTACGATATTGGCGAACTTGAGGGCCAGCCGTATCTTTCGATGGAGTACATTGACGGCGAAGATCTTGGCAGCCTGTTGCGCCGCATCGGGCGTCTTCCCGCTGATAAAGCCACCGAATTCGCCCGTAAGATGTGCGCGGGACTCGCCGCCGCCCACAAGCAGGGAGTCTTGCATCGCGATCTTAAGCCCGCCAACATCATGATCGACGGCCGGGGCGAACTGCACATCATGGACTTCGGCCTTGCCGCCATCGCCACGCAGCTTCAGGGAGCCGAGGCGCGCAACGGCACGCCGGCCTATATGGCGCCGGAACAATTGGAAGGCCGCGAGGTTTCGGCGCAAAGCGATATCTACGCACTGGGTCTCATCTTCTATGAGATGTTCACCGGAAAGCCAGCCCACCGGGCCGACTCCATCGCGGAGATTCTGGAACTCCGTCGCGGTTCCGGCAGCGTCACCAATCCTTCCCAACTGGTGACGGACATCGATCCTGCCGTGGAACGGGCTATCCTGCGATGTCTTCAAGCCGACCCGAAGCTGCGGCCCGCATCGGCGCTTGCATTAGCCGCTTCCTTGCCCGGGGGCGATCCCTTGGCCGCCGCGTTGGCTGCCGGGGAGACGCCTTCGCCGGAAGTCGTTGCCGCCTCCGGGTCCAGCGAAGGTTTGTCGCCTAAGGTCGCCATCCTCGCTCTCGCGGGAGTCTTCGTGGGCTTGACCGCCGCTTGCGTCATCATGCCCAAGGTGCAGTTAGCCGCCTACGTTCCACTGGAGAATCCGCCGGAAGCGCTTACGGTCAAGGCTCGCGAGATCGTGCGGAGTTTGGGGTACACCGATGTGCCCGCCGACACGGACAATGGTTTTTATTACGACGGCACACCGACGAGCGACGCCAAGGCCAAGGGACCGGCGGCTTGGCATAAGCTTCTCGCGACGTTTCCCTCGCCGCTTCATTTCGGTTACCGGCAGAGTCCTTTGCCAATGGTTTCGAAGGAGTTTAGCAGCGCCGGCACGATCACGGGCGATGACCCCGTCCCCAATGTTTCAGGCATGATCTTACTCTCGCTTGACACCAGCGGACGGCTTGTGACCTTCGACGCCGTCCCGCCGCAGATGGAAAAGCCGGGATCCTATCCGGAGCCGAATTGGGCTCAGTTATTCGCCGCCGCAGGTTTCGATTTCGCCCAATTTACGCCCGCCGAACCGCGGTGGACTCCTGTTGCTGCAACCGACGTTCGCGCGGCTTGGACCGGCAAATATCCCGGCAATCCGGATCTTCCCATCCGCGTGGAGGCTGCGGCCTTCCATGGCCGTCCGGTGCACTTCGAAATCGTGTGGCCCTCGACGAGACCTACACGCATGGCCGGGAACTCGCAGCCCACATTAGCTCAGCGGGCGGCGGGTATCGCTGATGGTCTGATTTACACGCTGATCCTGGCGGTGGGAATTTGGCTTGCTCGCTACAACTCGAAAGCCGGGCGAGGCGATCTACGCGGAGCCACGCGGCTGGCCATCTTCATGGCCTCGGTATCGCTGGTGAAGTGGCTTCTCTCCGCGCACCAGGTGGCGGGACCGGAGGAGTTTGACCTCCTCAAGATGGCTCTTGCCAGCGCGGCCTTCACTGGCATCCGATATTGGATTCTCTATCTCGCGCTGGAGCCCTGGGTGCGCCGCTACTGGCCCCAGAATTTAGTGACCTGGGCAAGGCTCCTGGCCGGCCGATGGCGCGATCCGCTGGTAGGCCGTGATGTCCTTTTTGGCATTTTGTTGGGGTTGGTGTACCTGCTGCTCTTTCAAGGCTACTTCTTCGCGAATCTTTACCACGGCGGCGGGCCGGAGACGCTACTCGATGCGACCAATCTCAAGGGGGCTCGCTACTGGGCTGCCTCATTCGTCGGTCACCTGGACAGCGCTGTTGGCGGAGCGCTGTTCTTCTTTCTCCTCTTGTTCGTTCTTCGAGCTGCCCTCCGTAAGCAGTGGTTGGCCGGAGCGGTCTTCGTTATGATCTTTGTCGGCATGCGCTGGGCGGGGCTGGGCCCTTGGTACACGCCGTTATTCTTGCTGGCCATCTGGACCACCTTGGTGGTGGTGATGCTGCGGCTCGGCCTGTTCGCGACCATGTGCCTGGTCTTCCTCATCGACACGCCCATGCAAACGTTTTTGACTACGGATTTCACGGCCTGGTATGGCCAGAGTTCCTGGGTATTCGTTGCCATCGTGACCGCTGCCGCCGTTTGGGGCTTCCGTACCTCGCTGGGTGGGCGGACGTTGATTGCGTCGCAGTCCTGACAAACCCAATGTCGACAAATCCCCTTCTCATCACGAATCCGAAATTGCCCGGTCTGGATAATGCGGGCGCTCTCGATAATTACTCTTGATTGTCGGCTTCTTGGACGTTTCGGATCGGTTTGCTTCGGCATCTCGGTCAGCATACCGATCCGGTTACCGGATGCGCTTTTCGAGCAGATGAACGCGCCTTCAAAAAAGTAGCTTCCGAGTAGCCGACCACCCGGAAGTTGACCGATTCGCTTCGAACCGAGGTTTGTAACCTTAGCAGGGGGGCTATACTCAGTGAACCTGTGCCTGTAACGAAGCCATCACTCCTTGCTCTCCTCCTGGCCTTGATTCCCTTCGTCGCCATGTGCTTCTCGGTCGCCCTCTGGGACCGCATTGATCCGATGATCCTCGGCGTCCCTTTCAATCTCGCCTGGCTGATCTGCTGGATCATGCTCAGCAGCTTGTGCATGTGGGCCGCATACCGCGCGGAGGCCGCGCGGGATAAAAAGGAAAGGGGAGCCCGATGAGTCCCAGCGCTGTTTCCCTGATGACGATTTTCGCCATCATCGGACTGGGCGTCGTCATCGGCTTCCTCGCCGGAGTCCGCCGGAAGATGAACCTGGAACAGTGGACCGTTGGCGCCCGCGGCTTCGGCATGCTGTTGATGTTCCTGCTGATGGCTGGCGAAATCTACACTACGTTCTCTTTCTTAGGAGCCAGCGGCTGGGCCTATTCCCGTGGCGGCCCGACCTTATACATTCTGGCTTACCTTTCGCTGGGCGCTGGCGTGTCGTTCTTCATCCTGCCGCACATCTGGGAACTGGGCCGCAAGTACAAGCTGCAGACCCAGTCCGATTTCTTCCGCTTGCGCTACGGCAACAAATATCTGGCCGCATTTGTCTGCGTCGTCGGCGTCATCTTCCTGATCCCTTACCTGCAGCTCCAAATCACGGGGCTCGGGATTATCGTCAACGTCGCGAGTTTCGACGGCATCGGTCGGACGCCAGCCATGGCGATCTCAGTGGCCCTGCTGGCCGCGTTCGTCCTGGCGAGCAGTATCCGCGCAGTGGCTTGGATCAGCGTCCTTAAAGATGTGCTGATGCTAGTCGCGGCGGTCTCTGTCGGTATCGGCATACCGTATGTCCATTACGGAGGCATCGGCCTCATGTTCACCGCCTTGGCACAGGCCCGGCCCGCGCACCTGACCATGCCCGGCGCCACCACCAACCTGGGCCACTCATGGTACATCACCACGGTGCTTCTGAGTGCGCTCGGGGGCTACATGTGGCCGCACGCGTTTGGAGCCGCCTTCACCGCAAAAAGTGGCGACACGTTGCGAAGAAACGCTGTCGTGATGCCGCTCTACACCATCACGCTAGCCTTTATCCTCTTCGCAGGCTTCACTGCGGTCATGGTGGTTCCGGGCCTGCCCGATGGCGACCTTGCGCTGCTGACGATCATCCGCCAGAGTTTCCCCGTATGGTTCCTGGGCGTGATCGGCGGCGCGGGAGCTCTGACCGCGATCGTGCCCGCCTCTATTTTGATCCTGACCGCTGCGACGCTCTTCGCCAAGAATCTGTGCCGGCCAATCTTCGCGCCAACGATGACGGACGATCAGGTCGCGAAGCTGGCTCGCTTATCGGTTGTGGTGCTGAGCGCCATCAGCCTGTACCTCGCCGTCCACAGTTCCACAACGCTTGTGTCTCTGCTCCTGCTAGGTTACGCTGGCGTGACCCAATTCTTCCCCGGCGTGGTGCTGGGCCTGTACTGGAAACGCGTCACGATGCCCGGTGTGTTCGCCGGCATGATTGCCGGAGTAGCCACCGTAGCCTACTTGATCCTCACTCATCAGGACCCCTTCTTGGGCTGGAGCGCCGGGTTCGTAGCCCTCTGCATCAACTTTTTGATTACCATAATCCTCAGCCTGATCACGCGAGCATATCTGCCGCCGCTCGACGCGAGCCCAGAGCTCAACTAGACACAACCAGCACGCCATTGCTTGATACCGGTGGTGGTCTCTTTTGCTTGCATCGATATCGAAATCAACCGTCGCAGGCATGCCCGTGCACAACCCGGCTCCGCCTGGATCACGTTAGATCTCTATCGGAAGGGGCCCGGCAGACCTGTGTTTCGCATCGAGCGGTTGCAAGTAACGGCATGACGCAACTCCCGACCGAGACGGAATTGATCATTCGTCCCTCAGGGCGATCATGGGATCGACGCGCGCTGCCCGATGGGCTGGCAGCGCGATCGCCAAGCAAGCGACCAACAGTAATGTGACTGAGACCCCCATCAGCAAACCAGGATTGGCGGGCTCAATTGCATAAAGCATGCTCAAAAGGACGCGGCTGAACGCCAGCACGCACGCGACTCCAGCTGCGAGTGCGGCAAGAACCGAAATCCCTCCCTGCCGGGCGACTAACAGCAACCGTGCAGCCCCAATGCGGCAAGCAGCAGCGCTCCTAGCCCGAAGCTCACCAGCAACCCGGCGCGGAAACTTGGGTAGAGGAGCACTCTAGAAAGACGGTCGGAGAGGAGTCCCGGCATGAACTCCACCGTGCTATCGAGGTGGGTGCCCAGTTTCTGGTCTCCGGCGCGAGTTGTTGTCCCATATCACTACGATTCGGTTCGGGTCGCTATAGGGAGACCGGAGCAGCACCGCGTGCACGATGGTATAGACGGCCGTGGTAGCACCGATGCCGAACACCAACGTCACCGCGGCAAGGATCGCGAAGTCCGGGCGGCGGCGGAAGAGGCGCAGAGCAAAGCCCAAATCCTGCCAAGCGTCCGTGAGCCACTTGTTCATCGCAATCCTTAGATTCTAAGCATACGGAACGGAGGATGGATGGACCGCTCGGAAGCGAGTTGCCTCCGCAATGAAGCTCGTCTCGTGCGTTCTCCCGAGGCCTCCCGAGATACGGCATTTTGAGGCCCGTTATTTATCGTTATCGCTAGCTACTTCCCACCAGCAGCGCTTCTCGTTCCCTATCCGGACGACGGTCGGAGGACGCCTCTCTCCGAGTGGCGCGTAACTCAGGCCTTAGTCGCCCGCCGGAGTACTCGATATGCTGCTTAACGCTGACTCTGAAGCTTCCCAGAATCCGACTTCTCGCCCGCTATGGCTTACCAACTTTGTACGAGTGGCGTGTCAAATCGACTGGGATCTTGGTAACATACGACGGATTATCGAACGTTGCATCGCCACTCGGTTTACCGGCCGCCCTTGGGAGGGAATAGTCTGCCATCCAGATGAAAAGAATTCGACCCAGTATCGGTCGCCGTTTAGGAAAGCAGGATCGGCGGCAGCTTCGCGTCCTTTACCAAGACGATGCTGTTGTAGTCCTCAATAAGCCGGCCAAAATGCTGGCGGTGCCTACGGACGACTCCGACCTTCCGTCCGCGCTCTCTCTTCTTTCGGAAGAACTGGAATCGAAGAGGCAACGGGCCTTTGTCGTGCATCGCATCGATCGTCTCACGTCTGGGATTCTGCTCTTTGCAAAAACCTGGCCAGATCGAGAAGCACTCGTTCAACAGTTTATCCGACACACCCCGGTGCGGGAGTATCTCGCGGCAGTTCGCGGCCATCTCCGCTTGAACGAAGGGACACTCGTTCATTACTTTCGGCAAGAAGGAATGTTTCAAAAGGTGACCACGGAAAGCGATCCAAAATCGGCTCGCGCTGAACTTCGCTATTCCGTGGAACATCGCCTTAAGGGCGCATCGCTCGTCCGAGTCTCGCTGGTTACCGGATTACAAAATCAAATCCGTGTTCAGTTTTCAGCAATTGGACACCCGGTCATCGGCGACAGGAAGTACAATCCAGCCGAAAAGCTGGAACGGCGAATTACTCGCGTCGCGCTCCACGCGGCGCATCTTCAGTTCATCCACCCGCGCTCTGGAGACAGCGTTTGCGTTGACTGCGAACCCCCTCCGGACTTTCAAGCTCTTCTTAGGGCATTAGGGTTGCCAATC
>DASYSG010000014.1:0-165586 GCA_036003585.1 Bryobacteraceae bacterium
GCCAGTGATCGCGGATGAACTCGATCGCCTTGCGCAGATCGCTTTCCAGCGGCGGATGCGCCACAAACGCGGCCGCTTCATTGCGCGCGATCTCCAGAATATCCGCATCGCGCAGAATATTGCCGATATGGAGCGCCGGAACCCCGGACTGCTTCGTGCCGAAAAACTCGCCCGGACCGCGCAGCTTCATGTCCATCTCGGCGATGTAAAAACCGTCGCACGATTCCACCAGCGTGCGGATGCGCTCATTCGCCGCGGGACTCATCTTCTCCGTGACCAGGATGCAGTAGCTCTGTTCGGCGCCCCGGCCCACGCGGCCTCGAAGCTGGTGGAGTTGGGCCAGCCCAAAGCGCTCCGCCTGCTCGATCAGCATCACCGTGGCATTCGGTACGTCCACGCCGACTTCGATCACCGTGGTCGACACCAGAATCTTAGTCTCACCGCGCTGGAATTTCTCCATCGCCGATTCTTTTTCATCCGAGGGAAGCTTGCCATGCAGCAAGCCCACCGCTACATCAGGAAAGACCACCTTCGAAAGATGCTCGTGCATCTTCTGCGCGGCCTTCATGGCCTGCGTTTCACTTTCCTCGATCACCGGATACACGACGTATGCCTGCGAGCCCTGATCGATCTGCTGGCGCACGAAGCTGTAGACCTGCTCGACGCGCGCGTCCTCCACGTGCTTCGTGACGATCGGCTTCCTGCCCGGCGGCATCTCGTCGATCACGCTCACGTCCAGGTCGCCGTAGATCGTCAAGGCTAGCGTCCTTGGAATGGGAGTCGCGGTCATCACCAGCACGTCGGGATGCTGCCCGCCCTTTTCGAGCAGTTTCTGGCGCTGCTCCACGCCAAAGCGATGCTGTTCATCGACCACAGCGAGTCCGAGCTTGGCGAATTCGACGTCGGCTTCGAGCAGCGCGTGTGTACCGATAACGATCTTCGCCAAGCCGGCGGCCGCCAGCTTCTTAAGCTGGGTTTTCTCGCGCGCCGTGCTGGAACCGGTCAGAAGAATGCACGTGTACCCGAGCTTCTGGAACAATTTCTTGAAATAGAAGTAATGCTGCGCCGCCAGGATTTCGGTGGGCGCCAGCACCGCCACCTGGTACCCGTTTTCGATGGCGATAATCGCGGCTTCAGCGGCCACCAGCGTCTTCCCGCTGCCGACGTCGCCTTGCAGCAGCCGGTACATCGGATGCGGAGCCGCCATATCGTGCGCGATTTCGCCCAGCACGCGCTTCTGCGCGCCGGTTGGCTTGAACGGCAGCATCTGTTTAATGCGCTCGCGTACCCTGTCGTTCAATTGAAAGCCGATTCCGGGATCCAGGCGGGCTCGGGCGCGTTTCAGCTCCAGTCCGCATTCAAGCCAGAAAAACTCCTCGAAGATCAGCCGGAACTGCGCCGGCGACCGGAACGAATTCAGCAGCCGTAAGTCCGAATCCGGCGGAGGAAAATGCAGCCCGCGAATCGCGCTCCAGCGATCCGGCAGCTTCATCTGCTGCAGAATATGCGGCGGCAAAGGGTCGGGCTGGGGCGCGAGACTTTCGAGAACGCGATGGATCAAGGTACGAAATACTCGCGTGTTGACCTTCCCCGCGGCCTCGTATACGGGAACCACGCGGCCGGTGTGCAGCGAAGAATCGCCATCATCGTCGCCCGAGAGAATCTCGAACTCCGGATGCATCATCGCGATGCCACGCGAATACGAATCGAACTCTACCTTGCCGAAAAGAGCGACCTTCAGGCCCGGCGCCAGGATATCGTTCAGGTACGCTCCATGGAACCATTTCCCCGTGAGTACTGCTCCCGAAGGATCGGTGAAGGTGGCTTCGAACATGCCCAGGCCGCGCCTTCGGAAGCCTGACACACGCGTGGTGCGGACTTCAGCCAGCACCGTCGCCATTTCGCCGGGAGCCAGCGCCCGGATCTGCTTGACGTTGCTGCGGTCCTCATAGCGAAAGGGGGCGTACGTAAGCAGGTCCTCGACGGTCTTAAGGCCCTTGGCCTCGAGCATCGCCGCGCGGGCCGGGCCCACGCCTTTTACATACATGAGTGGTGTAAGGAGGTCCAACGGAATCTAATCAGTGAGATAAATTCAGTGTACAGTCTGCCGGGACTCCAGTCCTCCGCTTAGTTTGGTACTCGTAGTACCTCGGACCGGGATGGCCCGACCATAGCCGGGCGATAACCTGTCTCCACAGGAGAGAACAATGGAAATCTTACTCAATAGTTTCTGGCGCGACTTGTGGCGGAACCGGCAAGGACAGGACATGACGGAATACGCCCTTATGGGCGGCCTGATGGCTACGGTCGCGGTGGCGATCATGCCCGATATGTTCTCCATCGTCGGCCATGTCAGCGAGTTACTTCTGTCGGTGCTGGAGAGCGCCGTGGGGGTCGCGCTAAAATAGCGGTTCATGCCTGAACTGCTCGCGGGGAAGACCGCACTGATTCTAGGCGTAGCGAACAAGTGGAGTCTTGCCTACGCCATTGCCCAGGCCTTCCGTCGCGAAGGCGCAAACCTGTTGCTGACCTATCAGGGAGAACGCCAGAAGGAAGCCGTCACGGAACTGGGCTCCGAGCTGGGCGCCGCCGGCATCTTTGAGTGCGATGTCACCCGCGACGACGATCTGGCGAAGCTCGCCGAAACCGTCCGCCGGCATGGCCGATTGGACACGCTGGTCCACAGCATCGCTTTCGCCAATCGGGAAGACCTGAGCCGGCCTTTTGTCGAAACATCCCGTGCGGGTTACCTGTTGGCACAGGATGTGTCCGCGTATTCGCTGGTCGCGGCCGCCCGCACGGTCGCTCCTCTCATGACCGAAGGCGGTTCGGTGATGACCCTGTCGTATCTGGGCGCCACCCGCGTAGTTACCAACTACAACGTGATGGGCGTCGCCAAAGCTGCGCTCGAAGCCAGCGTGCGGTATTTATCGAGCGACCTGGGCCCATCCAATATCCGCGTCAACGCCATCTCTGCCGGGCCGGTCAAAACGGTCTCGGCTCGTGGAGTCGCCGGACTTACCAAGATGCTCGAAACCATGCCCACACGCGCTCCCCTGCGCCGCAACTGCACTCCGGAAGAGGTTGCCGATACCGCCGTGTTCCTGGCGAGCGACCTGGGCCGCGGCGTCACCGGCAACGTGCTCTTTGTCGACGCCGGCTATCAGGTGATGGGCTTCTAGTGCCAATCTAGCCGGCGGCCACGGCACCGGTCACTCTGTAGTACATCATCAGATCCGTCGCCGGCGGCGCGATTCCCAATTGCCGGATCATCCCCATCACCTGGCCGCGGTGCAGCGAATTGTGATTCACCAGGTGCAGCACCGTTTTCTCCGCCGCTACCTCGTACGGGATGCCGTCCGGGGACTTGCATGGGACCATGCGTCCCAGATCGGCGTCCTCAAGCCTCTCGGCCCAGGCTTCCCACTTCCGCTGGATCGCGGGCCATTCCTTCTCGAGCGTGGCCAGGTCCGCTTCACGAATCACCGGCTCGTTGGGATCCACCACGCGCGAATACCAGATCCGGTCCGCGAAATGGATGTGCGACAACGTCCCCAGGATACTGCTGTGCGAGGCTCCGACATTACGCGTCAGATCATCTGGACTGAGTTTCTTGGCCGCGTCGAAAACCCTCTGCGAGGCCCAAGTCGAATATTTGAGATGAGTTCGGATTTCAGCGGTAGTCATGTTTGTATTCTCTAATAGGTACGTTCATGCCGGAACTTCCCGACATCACAGTCTACATCGAGGCGCTGGACCGGCGGATCTTGGGGCATACGCTCACCCAGGCCCAGATCGCGAGCCCGTTCCTCCTGCGCACCCTTGAACCGCCGGTGTCCGCGTGCGTGGATCACAAAGTTACGGCGCTCAGGCGTGTCGGCAAGCGAATCGCCATTGGCTTCGATAACGACACCTGGCTGGTGCTTCATTTGATGATCGCCGGGCGCCTGCACTGGTTCGATCGGGCGAAGAAGCCCGACGGCCGCCGCACTCTCGCGGCATTCCTGTTCGATAACGGATGCCTCACCCTGACCGAAGCCGGATCGCAAAAGCGTGCATCTCTGCACATGGCCCAGGGGGAGACGGGGCTCGGGGCTCTCGATCCTGGTGGAATGGACGTAATGACGGCGTCTCTCGACGAGTTCGCGCGCGGCCTGACCGTCGGCAACCACACGTTGAAGCGCGCTCTGACCGATCCACACGTGTTCAGCGGGATCGGCAACGCGTATTCGGACGAGATCCTGCATCGCGCCCGGCTTTCCCCCATCACACTCACATCGCGACTGACGGCGGACGAAATCGCCGGGCTCCATCAAGCCACACAAGGGGTATTACACGAATGGACAGAGCGCCTCCGCGCCGAAGCCGCCGGCGGATTTCCAGAAAAGGTCACGGCGTTCCGCCCGCAGATGGCCGTCCATGGGCGTTACGGACTACCCTGCCCGCGCTGCGGCGCGAAGATCCAGCGCATCCGTTACGCGTCGAATGAGACCAACTATTGCGCCGCGTGCCAGACCGGTGGACGCTTGCTCGCCGATCGCGCGCTGAGCCGGCTACTGGGGAAAGACTGGCCGCGCACGCTCGAGGAACTGGAAGATCTGCGCGCTCCTCACTAGCCGCCAGCGGTCCTTGCAGCCGCCCTGTCGATAGCGTCCATGATCAGACGCTTGGAGTCCTCCACGTCTACCCACTTGCCGATGTGGGTCCATTTGCCGGGTTCCAGATCCTTGTAGTGATTGAAAAAGTGCGCGGTCTGCTCGCGCAGGATCTCAGGCAGATCGAGGTACGATCCGATACCCGTATAAAACGGGTGCAGATCGTCAACCGGAACGGCAATAATTTTCTCGTCCAGCCCGGCCTGATCTTCCATCAGCAGAGCTCCCACCGGACGGCAGCGAATGATGGCGCCGGACACGACGGCCACAGGCGCGATGACCAGCACATCGATCGGATCCCCGTCCTGCGACAACGTTTGCGGAATGAAACCGTAGTTGCCTGGGTAGAACATCGCGGTATGGAGGAACCGGTCGACGAACATCGCGCCGGAGGATTTATCCAGCTCGTATTTGACCGGCGTACCTCCCACGGGAATTTCGATAATCGCGTGCAGATCCGATGGAGGGTTTCTGCCGGCGCTGATCTTGGTGACATCCATCGGGAATCCTCCTTCACGCTAAACGAACTGGGCTTTCGCCAGAGGCGCCGGCGCCAATCCCTCGTTCACCAGCACGGTTCGATCGACGCCCCGCAACAATTCGCGTATCAGTTTGACCGTGTCAGGCTCCTCGAAATAAGCTGAATGCACGCCCTGCGGAAAGTTCTTCACCGTATCGCTGGTAAAAAAGCGGGAACAATCGATATCCCAAACGTTGTCCGATACGGGGAAGTCATGGTCGATGCCGCTGCGTCCCAAGCGGCGTTTTCCGAAATGCTTCAATCCCGCCGACAGCCCCAGCACCGGATCCTTGCCGCTGTACAACGCCGTCACGCGGTAGGTAAGATTCGCAATGGCATCGCCGTCCGATTGTTGCACCGTCTCGCCGCTCTTGAAAAGATCGTTGTCGACGTCCGCCGCGATCATCAGCAGTTGATTCACCAGGCTCATCAGCAGCGGCTGGTTCTTGCGGGTCCAGACAACCGCCATGGATTTCTGCAGGAGATAATTTCCCATGCTATGCGCGAGGATCGAGATCTTCGCTTTGCATACATTGGATGCGTCCGCGGCGGTCGCAATTTGCTGATCGCGCATGTATTCGTAGAGGGCGGACAACACGTCGGCCAGGTCATTAGCGCAATCGCGCGCATGCTCCCGATCTGGCAGGTAGCCCAGCGCGTTGCCGAGCGATGGCCAGTCGAACATTACGCATTCGCCCAGCGAGCTCGCGCCGGTAAAGAAAGAGTCGCAAATCCCCTGATAGCGGGCGGCCTCCTCGGACCATTTATTGTTGTAGCCGTGGATAAAGAAAGTAACGTGCTGCTGATCCTCGATATTGTGGGCGCTCGGATCGATATCCCGAAAGGCGCCGGCGGCGGCGATCAGGCGCTTCTGAAAAACAGCCCGTGTGACCCGAGCCCAGCGCGTTGCGTCCGTCACAGGGCCCGTATCGGCAGTCCAAAATGTCAGATCTCCGCGGTCATCGCCAAAATCCGCCGGAGTTTTCGGCCCTTTCGCCGGTAAGCTGCGATTACTGATCATCCAGTAGGACATGCCCTGTATCATACTCGCTTGATTTGGCCGGCGGTTCTTGTCCGAGTGCGGCGTTTCGCCTAATGTAGAAGAATGCCGGATAGCCCACCGACCACCAAGGGTCGCGGCCGCAGGGTCAGGAAGAACCTGAGGCAAGGAATGGGTCTCGCATGGGCCGCCTCCCCCAGTTCCCTGATCCGCTATTCGATCCTGGGGATGCTGAGCGCCGCGATGCCTCCCATCGCGGTCTATCTGGGCGCGACTCTGGTCAACCGCATCGCCGAAGCCCGCCTCCACTCGCTCCGCTTCACGGACCTGGTTCCCATACTGGCCGGATTGTGGGTGGCTACCGCGGTGCAGCGAGCCATAGGCGCATATATGGGCTACGGCCGGAATCTGTTCGTCCGCCGCGTGCAACTCGAAGCCGAGCGGCGGCTGCTGGCGCAAGCATCCAAGGTCGATATCGGCCACTTCGATAATTCCGACTGGCACGATCGCCTGGCGCGCGCCAAACGCGACGTGTCCTGGCGACCGGGCGATCTCACCTGGTCCGTCCTGGGACTCTCCGGCAACATCGTCACCGTGGTCCTGATGGCGGGGCTTCTCGCCAGCCTGCACTGGGTGCTGGTGGTCCTCGCGCTTGCGGCCGCCGGGCTCTCTCTGGCCCTCGAACGCCGCGTGACCTCGCGCCTCTACGAATATTTCTACAAGGAAACGCCCGAAGAACGGGAACGCGAGTATCTGGGCGATCTCCTCGTCCAGCCGCGCTCGACCAAGGAAATCCGGGCGTACGTTCTGGCGGACTACCTGCTCGGCAGGCATGGCAAGCTTTCCGACGATTTGTTCAAGCAGCGCGAGCTGATGTACCGGTCGGCCACCCGCATCTCGATGCTGACAGGACTCGTCGGCGGCACCACTCTCGCCCTCGCCTACGTGTTTCTTGCGATTCGCGGCGTGGCGGGCACCATCGATCCGGGGGGCGTCGTTCTGGTGATCGGCGCATTCAACGCGGTCTCCTCGACGCTGGGCCAGATTTCGAGCACGTTCGTCGCGGTGGATCAGCACACCACGTTTCTCGATGACTATTTCTCCTTCCTGTCAGTAGGTTCGCTGGTGCCGGCCCCAGCCAAGCCGCATAACGAGGCCGACTGGCATCGCGCGATTGCCACAGCCGGCATCGAGTTCGACAATGTCACCTTCACATATCCCGGCGGGACGGAGCCGGCCGTGGCGGGATTGGACCTGCACATTCGCAGCGGTGAATTCATCGCGCTGGTGGGCGAAAACGGAGCCGGGAAAAGCACGCTTATCCGGCTGCTGCTGCGTTTTTACGATCCGGATCAAGGTTCTGTACGCGTGGGCGGGGTCGATCTGAGGGATCTCGATCCCGCAGTTCTCCGCAGCCGGATCGGCGTGCTGTTTCAGGACTACGTGAGCTACGAACTATCCGTGCGCGAGAACGTCGTAATGGGCCGCCCGGATGGCGAGGTTCAGGACGAACGGGTTATGGAGGCTCTGCGTGACGCTCGTAGCGATTGGCTGCTGAAGAAGATGCCGCGCGGTCTGGATTCGAAGGTCGGCCGCCTGTTCGAAGGCGGGCACGATCTGTCCGGCGGCGAATGGCAGCGGCTGGCCCTGGCCCGCATCATGTACCGCGACGCCGATATCTGGATTCTGGATGAGCCTACGTCGTCGCTCGATCCCGAGGCCGAAGCGGCGATTTTCGCGGAGTTGAAAGAAAACCTCAAGGGGCGGATCGGCATCGTGATCTCGCACCGGTTCTCCACCGTGCGGATCGCCGACCGCATCGCGGTCATCGCCGATGGACGGATTTCGGAATTGGGCACGCACCAGGAATTGCTGCGCGCCCAACGCCGCTACGCTCAACTGTTCGAATTGCAGGCCGCCGGATATCGCTGACGGTCTACGGGGCCGGAACCGCGGTGCGATTCCCCGGGACGATCTGCGGTTGATATGCGAACATCTCGCGGCTGTTCGGATCTACTAGAACCTTCAGCCAATTCACGTCGTTGGTGCCGTTCTGCTGGTTATCGCCAAACGTCTCTACGCGCGTGAAGTTCTCCAGACGCTGGCCCGCGGCGTTCAAAAGCGGCTTGTCGATCCTGAAGTAGTGCGAGTCGCCGTGTACGTAGGCGACGGGTCTCTTGAACGCGATCACCTGAGCCCGCAGTGCGAGCAGGAACGTCTGGAAGCCGTCCGGAAGGCCATCGGTCTCCGCCAGGGTCATCGGATCACGCAGGGGACCGCCCTGGCTCGAATCTAGGTTGAAGCCCGGATCGGCCTGCGTAACGAACATTACAGCAGCCGAACCGTTGGCCGCCGCTTCGGCAAAAGTCTCCTGCATCCATGCAATATCGGCGGCATTGCGCGCGTCATACTCAGCCTGATTTCCCGGAATATAAGCATTCCGGTTGGGATTATTTCCGCACAGGTTATTGCAGGAGCCCTGGATGTTCAACGTCGCGTAGGTAACGCGGCCGACGTGCCATCGGCGATTTTCCACGCACGCAACCGGGCCGCTCACGCCGAGGCATAGGGGGGTCGCCTGCACTTCCTCCCGGAAGCGCTGCAGTCCCATCGTGAACGGGGTGCTGAAGTAGAGAGCGCGCTCCTTATCGAGCTGCGTGAGCGCATCGAACCCCGGCTGACGATCGCAATCCACCCAGTCATTGTCGCCCGGCGTGAAAATCGCAGGCGCCTTCAGCGAGTTAAAGAAGCCCAGCGCCTGTGTATAAACGCTGTCCGTGCAAGTGCCCGAGCCGCTCAGGATATCGCCATCGTGCGCCGTGAATGCCAGATTCTGCGAGTTCATGTCCGCAATCAGGTTCGGCACGCCGACCGTAGCTTGCAGCGTCGAGTAAGGCTGGTCGCCCCATAGGCCGAAGGCGTACGGATTGTCGCCATTTCCGCCGGCTCCGATTTTGTCGTCCTCCGCGAATCCTCTTGCTATCGAAACTCCAATCGTACCGGCCACAGCCATCGAAACGGCCGCGAGTACCAGATGTTTTTTCTTCACTTTAAGCTCCTGTGCCCGTGCTGTCTCATTTCCAACACACGCGGAACTTAGTTTAGGGAACCTGCTTTACAGGCCGATGACGAATCGTTTCCTTTTGCAACACAAAACGACGCGGCGCACGATTCCAGTCACTTCGTCGGCGCACCCGCCGGCTTGGCTTGCGAGTCGGTGGCCGCCGAAGCCGCTCCTGCTTCCTTCTGGATCTCCTGCAATCCTCCGGGAAGCGAACCAGCGTAAAGATACAACACCAGATCCCGCTTTACGGCCGTGAGCGGATATTCCAGAACGGTCTTTTTGGCGAGCCCGTCCGAGATCTCGGTGTAAATCGCAGTCCGCCGCGTTTCCATCGCCAACGCGATCACCTGGTAAGTCTGCTGCGCGAAAACATTCTTGTTGACCGACAGATTGATACCGGTGACCGCCGTTCCCAGCGCGCCGAACAGCGTCTTGCCAGCGGTTCTGGTGGCGATCGCAACCGCGGTGGTGAGTCCCAGATTCGCCGCCTCCCCGGTCACCGCGATCGCGCCCTTGCCCGAATAGAGGTTCGCGGAGTACACGTTATACAGGTCGTCCATCAGCCCCATCAGGCCCCAGGCGATATCGTTCCGCGCCGCTTGCGCCGATTTTTGTTTTGCCGGATCCGTGATCGCGCGCGCGTCCGCATCGTACGCGGCAACATCATTATCGTAATCCTTCTGCGAATAAATGTAGGGGAGCTGCGGTCTGGCGGGAAGCGCCAGCGACCTCCCGTACTTCCGGCAACCTGCGCTATGGAACAGAACCGCGGCGAGTGTGACAATCACCGCCGTCCTAAAGATGACCATCGGTTTCTGACGCTCCCGGCTAAAGTGTAGATCGCCGTGTCAAGCGTTTGCGCTGCATGTATGATTGATCGCATGAACCGTAAGGAGAAGAATCCTGGCGAAGTCTCGCGACGGGCTGTGATCCAAAGCGCCGCGTTCGTGCCTTTGGCCGCGCTCCTGGCCTCCGCGCAGCCAACCCCGCAGGCCGCGCTGTCGCCCGCCCAGATGAAGACGCTGGTTGCCTTCATCGACCGCCTGATCCCGCACGACGAGCTCGGACCTGGCGCCGTCGAATCTGGCGCGCAAATCTATATCGACCGCGTCCTGGCCGGGCCCAACGCGAACGAAAAAGCCAGCTTCATTCAAGGATTGGATGCGCTGGACGCACTCGCCCAGCGGGTCCAAGGTGCGCCGCTCGCCGAGCTTTCGGCCGAGAAGCGCGACCAGGTTCTCGACGCGATGATCGACACCCCGTTCTTCAATCGTGCGCGCCGGCTGACGCTCGAAGGCATGTTCTCCGATCCCTATTACGGCGGCAACAAGAACTTCGCCGGATGGGATTTGATTCGCTATCCCGGTCCGCGCCCCGCAGTCGCCGCCGAAGACCAGGCCTTGAACGTCGACGTTAAACCGTATCGCGTGTCGGCCTACGGGATCAAGTATGGCCACTAAGCTCAAGCCCGTCGACGTCGCGGTGATCGGCCTGGGCGCGGCGGGCGGCGTTGCCGTGCTTCCCCTGGCTCGCGCAGGATTAAAGGTCGCAGGCATCGAAGCCGGCACTTGGATGGATCCGCATCGCGACTTCCACGCCGACGAGGTCTATAACAACGTTCGTCGTCTGGTGAGCAGTTCGCCAAAAGCCCAGCGCGAATGCCCCACCGTACGCGCGACGCCATCGGACCAAGCCCGATCCGCCGGAGTCCATCCGATGATGAACGCCATCGGCGGCACGTCCATCCATTACTGGGCGCAAAGCTGGCGTCTGAAGCCCTGGGATTTCCGCACCCGCTCGGAGTCGATCCGGCGCTACGGTCCCGGTTCGATTCCCGCCGGGTCCACCCTCGAAGACTGGCCGCTCACTTACGACGATCTGGAACCGTATTACGACATCATCGAGCAGGAAGTGGGCGTCAGCGGGAAGGCCGGTAACATTCAGGGCCGCATCGATTCTTCGGGCAACGTGTTCGAAGGTCCCCGGCAGCGTGAGTATCCCATGCCTCCGCTGCGCGGCGCGGGATTCACGGATCACATGATGGACGCAGCCCGCCAGCTTGGATGGAAGCCGTTTCGTCCGCCCGCGGCCATCAATTCACAAACGTATCGTGGACGCGCATCCTGCGTGTTTCACGGCTATTGCAGCGCCGGCGGATGCCACGTGGGCGCGAAGAATTCGACCGCCACGACCACGATTCCCGACGCCGTCCGCACCAAAAACCTGACCATCTTCGACAAAGCCCAGGTCACGCGCATCATCGACGATTCGAACGGCCGCGTCACCGGCGTCAACTATATCCGCGATCGCAAGGAATATTTTCAGCCGGCCAAGATCGTGCTGCTGGCAGGCTATACCTACGAGAACTCGCGCCTCCTGCTGCTCTCGAAATCGAAAGCGTACCCCAATGGGCTCTCGAACAATCACGGCCAGGTCGGCCGCCACTATTTCGGGCACTGGACCAGCAACGTCAGCGCCTTGTTTCCTTACGACCTCAACGTCTGGTACGGTCTGCCCGCTCAAGGCGCGACCGTCGATGAATGGGCTGACGATTCCTTCGACCATGCGGGACTCGGCTTCATCGGTGGCGCGAGCCTGCACGTCTACACCGAGCGCCATCCGATCGACGCGGCCGCCATGAACACCTATGGCCGTGCGCCGCTGTTCGGGTCGGCCTGGAAGAAATTCGTCCACGAAAATGCCGGGCGCGTCGCCTCCACGTATCTGCAAACCAACACGTTTCCGTACGAGACCACGTTCCTCGATTTGGACACCGAAGTTCGCGACCCTCTTGGCGATCCCGTGTGCCGCATTACCTCGGGCGGCGTGCGGCAGAACGAGCAGCGCGCGCTGCAGCACGCGCAAAGCAAAATGGAGGAGTGGTTCCGCGCGGCTGGCGCGATCGAAATCACCAAACCTCCAGCCATCGGACCGGGCATCAGCACGCATGCGGCCGGCGGCACCCGCATGGGCGATAATCTCGAGACCAACGTGGTCGATCGCTGGGGATTTTCGCACGAAGCGCCTAACCTGGGCGTGCTGGGGGCGTCAGTCATGGGCTCGAGCGGCGCGCGCAATCCGACGCTGACGCTACAAGCGCTGGCGTGGCGGACCGCCGAGTATCTGGTGAAGAACTGGAAATCGCTCGCAGGGTGACGCCTGCAAGCCGGAACACGCTAAAATGTCTTTACGTGGCGGGCTGGCGGAACTGGCAGACGCAGACGGCTCAAAATCGTCCGACCGCAAGGTCATGGGGGTTCAAGTCCCTCGCCCGCTACCACTTTCCAAACGACGTTCCGAGATAAAAACCTAGAGGGATCGTCACTCCTGCGTTCTGCGGAAACAGATTGCCGTTCGAATAATGTTCGATCCGCACCTCGGCGGCGATCCGTCTTTTCCGGCCCAAGAAAACGCCCGCGCCCATGAAATCCTGGAACGTGAAGTGCTTGCCCGTCTGCTCGCCGTCGATCGACGTCCTGGTGATCAGCGTGGGCCCAGCCAGTGAATAGTCCAGGTACAACTCCACGGGTTTCGTGCGAACGGCGATGAAGCGAGCCACCGGATACACGGAGGCTGTATAAAACCGTTCGCCCGCTTTCCTGCTCGTCGTTTTGCTCATCCAGGACGAAACGTCGGCGCCCCAATCGAGCGCGAAGTACCGGCGCGTGTGGAGCACATTGCGCTGGTAGTTCACGGACAAGCCCTGCGCCACCTGAACCGCGCCAGTCCAGAACACAGGAACCGCGCCATTCGCAACGAAGTCGTTGGCGCCGTAACCCAGCGCATCGGTCACATACCCGATCTGCAGCATGTTCCGCGGCCAGACCGGTCCGTTGCCCGAATCCGTATCGGCCTGCCCAGCCGGAACATGCCGCAGCGTGTAATCGAATCCGCCGGAGAAGAACACCGTGCGCGGCTGCTGGTCGGCCGCACGACCAGGAACCGCGGTAACGCCCGTTAGCAGCGACCAGTTATCGTTGACGCGATATTCCAGCCCTCCTCCGAGCAGGACCGTCGCGTAACTGGCGTCCTTCACCACCGGCGATGGACCGATGAAGAATCCCTTTCGCGTGACGATGCCGAGGCCGCCTTCGCCATACACGGATACCGACCTGCCCAGCGGCAGGCGCGCTTTCGCCGTCAAGCCCGCAACGTTCATCCAAACCGAATGGCGACTTTGGTCTCCATTTACATTTCGATATTCCACCCACTGCACGGGTCGCATGTCGCTGATCTGCGCGGAAAAATACTGATTGAACTCGTGCCCGATCAGAAACACACGCGCGGCGAGATGCGGGATGTGAACGGATTCCGCCTGAAACCCGGGCTGCACCTGCGAGCCGGAAAAAGGATAGTCGATGTAGCCGAGCTGAACCCCGACGTAGGAATTCGCCAGGAATCGCGGGTATTGCGCCGGCCGATCCTGCGCCGCCAGTAAGCCCGCCCAAAAAACCCAGACCGCAAATCGCAGACTATTTCTTCTTCCCGGTCGCCGGAGCCTTTTGGGGAGACGCCGCCGGTTGCTCCTTGAGCTGATCGTCGGGTATCGGCTCGATATCACCGAACGTGATGCTCGCCTCGGCGCCGAACTTCTGGTACATCTTGTAGTCGGCCCGATTCGTCGTATCGGCATCGACCTCCTTGGAGGTCAATTCGAAGTGATAGGGCAGGACGTATTCCTGTGCGGCAATCTTGGTGGGACTGTAATCCAGCGTGATGTGAACTTCTTGAACAGGAAAATCGGCCGGGATGCCGACCGTGTCCATCTTGATTCGCATTATCATTCTGCTCTGGACCTCGGCATAGACCAAGCCCTGGTAGGCGGATGTATACTCCCGCCTCGATTCGCCCGGGCCGCCGTGCAGCATATTGTAGCCGCTCGATTTCGGCACCGAATATGCGAACACATACATCGGCTTACCGCGCAACGTGGCCCAATGATCCCAGTGAAACTCCGCACCGGACTCCGGAGTGAAGATATTGAAGAGCATGCTGCCGAACTCGCCCGAGGTAACCACGCCCCCGAGTTGGTCGTGCTTCAGATTCGGCTGTGACTTGCCATTGACCATCTCGACCTTATAGCTCTCCTTGCCGTCAACAAAACTCAGCATCTCCTGAACTTCGTCGCCCTGCGGCAAGTAGCCGCTCTTGGTGGGCTCGATCCGCCGCCGTGTGGTTTGCACGCACACATAGTTCGGCAGGTTCTTGGTGTAGTTGAGCGCGTATTCCTTCATAGCCGCGAGAATGGCGGTCTGCTCCTGTGCGCTGGGCGGCGGCTTGGGCGGAGGCGCGACGACCACCTGCGGCGGCGGCGCGGCAGCCAGGCTGGCGGAATCCTCACTTAACTTGCGCAGCGCCTGCAGCGTCCGCGGACCCGCGCCACGTCCCTGAAGATCCTCGACATCGCGAATCTCGAGCTTTTGAGTGAGCTTGACGTGTTGCAGGAAATCGGCCGTCGCCCGATCGTCGCCTTTCAGCTTGAGTTGAGAATCCACAAAAGCGATGACATCGGCCACCGTCATGCTCCGCTGAGCCAGCACGGTTAGGGCAAGCACGAAAAAAGCGGAAAGGAGCCGGAATTTTGCCTTCATGGGTACGTCCTCAGTTCTTTCACTATCATAATAACTTGGCTATGCACTTCCTTCTGTTCTATGACGTGGTGGACGACTACGTAGACCGTCGCGGCCCCTTTCGAGCCGAACATCTCGCGCTGATCCAAAAAGCCGCCGATCGCGGCGAACTGGTCATGGCCGGCGCCCTGGCCGATCCCCCGGACGGTGCCGTGCTGGTGTTCCGTGGCCCCTCGCCGCAGCCTGCCGAATCGTTTGCCGCGGCCGATCCGTACGTTCGGAACGGCCTGGTCAAAGCCTGGCGCGTTCGCAAGTGGAATACGGTGATCGGCGACGGAGCCGTGTTTCCCGCATGACCCGCTCCCCGCAAGCCTTATTCACGCCCTTCTCGATCAAAGGCGTCGCGCTGCCCAACCGCATCGTCATGGCGCCCATGACGCGATCTTTTTCGCCCGGCGGCGTGCCCGGCGAGGATGTTGCTGCTTACTACCGGCGTCGCGCCGAAGGCGGCGTGGGACTGATCGTCACCGAAGGAACCTATCCGCCCGATCCCTCTGCCGGGTTTGATCCCAAGGTGCCGCACCTGTACGGCGACGCCGCGCTCAAAGGCTGGCGGCGCGTGGTCGAGCAGGTGCACGCCGCGGGCGGACACATTTTCTCGCAGATCTGGCACCTTGGACTGCAGGTTTCAAGCGGCCCTCCTCCGGCCGAAGGTATGCATCCCGTAGGCCCTTCGGGCGAGTTCGCGATGTCGCAGGATCGGATCGATGCCGCCATCGAAGCTTACGCGCAGGCCGCACGCTCGGCGCTCGAAGTCGGCTTCGACGGCGTCGAGTTGCACGGCGCGCATGGCTACCTGATCGACCAGTTCTTCTGGGAGAAAACCAACCAGCGCACCGACCGCTACGGAGGCAGTCTGGTCGCGCGCACCCGTTTCGCGGTGGAAGCGATCCGCGAAGTTCGGCGGCGCGTGGGCCCGGAATATCCTGTTGCCCTGCGCTTCTCGCAGTGGAAAATCGGAGACTATGATGCAAAACTGGTGAAGACTCCGGACGAGCTGGACCAGTTCCTGCGGCCTCTGGTCGATGCCGGCGTGGATCTTTTCCATTGTTCCCAGCGCCGCTTCTGGGACGCCGAATTCGAGGGCAGCAATCTCAACCTCGCCGGATGGACCAAGAAGCTGACTGGCAAGCCGACCATTACGGTCGGCTCCGTGACGCTGGACGTGGACTTCACGAAGTCGTTCGGATCGCCGGAGAGCGCCCCCATCACAGGCATCGATGAATTACTGGACCGCCTGGAGCGCGGCGAGTTCGACCTGGTCGCGGTGGGCCGCGCACTCATTGCGAATCCCGGCTGGGCCACGACCGTGAAAGCGGCTAAGCTCGAAGATCTGCGTCCCTTTGACCGCAGTATTCTGGCCTCGCTGCACTGATTACTCGTCGCGCAGGACCTGCATCGGCTCCAATAGCGCCGCTCGAATCGCCGGAATGAGCGACGCAACCGCGGCCACTGCCAGCGTGAGGAGGATCACCGCCGTCAACGTGAACGGGTCCGTCGGCGCCACACCGTAGAGCATTCCCGCCAGCAGCCGCGTGAACGCTAACGAAAGCGCTAATCCGGCGAGAGCGGCCAGCGCGGCTACCGACAGCCCTTGACCCAGAAACTTCCGCACGATCTGGCCCCGCAGCGCACCTAGGGCCAGCCGCAGCCCTACCTCGCGCCGCCGCGTGTGCACTATATAACTCAGCGTGCCATACAGGCCAACACACGCGAGCGACACAGCTGTGATCGCAAAGAAGGCGAGCAGAACCGTTCGCAAACGATTCTCGGCAAATGCTTCGCTCAAGTGATCCTCCAGCGGCGTGACGTCGAACACTGCGCGAGCCGGTTCGATTTCGTGGATCTTGCGCCGGATCGTCTCGGCCATGGCCGCGGGATCGCCGTGAGTTCGGAGCAGAAAGGAGGTGCCCGGTTGGGAGGATGAGCCGCACGCATAGACCACCGGAGCGGGAGCCTTGTTCAGACCAAGCTCGCGGGCATCGCCGACAATGCCACGAATCTCCACTGGCTGAGCCGCAGGACCCGGAGGAAGCAGATGCTTACCGATCGCGTTCGATCCGCCAAAGTACGTGTTCGCGAAACTGCGGTTCACTAACATCTGCCGTGGACCTGCATCGCGGCACAGTTCCCCGGTGAGCAACGGAATCTGCATCGTTGCGAAGTAGCCGTTCGAGACAAACCGGATGTCGGACAGGATCTTTGGATCAGTCTCGGCCCTGCCTTCCGCCACCTGCAGTTCCCCCTGGAATCCCAAGGGCACACCCGGCAGGCCCTCCGACGTCGCAGCCGATTCGACACCCGGCACAGCGCTCAGGAACTCCAGTGTCCTGTCCGTCCATACTTTCGACGCGGGCCCGGTTTCCGCCCAAGTCGTGCTGATATGCAGCGTCAAGACATGACTCGCCTCAAAACCTGGTGACACCCTGCCCAATTCCCGAAAGCTCCGCAAGAGCAATCCCGCACCGCTCAGCAGGGTCACCGCGAGTGCCACCTGCAATCCCACCAGCAGCCACTGAACCGGATTCCGCGACGAAACCAGTGCCCGTCCGCTGTGAGCCAGTGAGCTGGTCAAGCTCCGGCGCGTCGCCTGAATCGCGGGAATCAATCCGCACAAAAACGTTACCGCTGCCGCCGATACCAGCGTGTACAGAACGATTCTCCAGTCGAGTCCGATTTCCTCCAGGCGTGGCAGGCTCTCGGCCAGCGCGCGAAATACGCCCGAGGATCCCGCCGCAATGCACAAACCCAGGAGTGCTCCGCCCAGCGCCAGAACGAATGTCTCCGTAAGCAGTTGCGCCACCACCGACGCTCTCGATGCTCCCAGTGAATAGCGCACCGAGATCTCCTGCTGCCGTTGCGTTGCGCGGGCGAGCAGCAACGCCGCGATGTTCGTGCAGGCTATGAGCAAAAGCAATGACACCGACCCGAACACCACCCACAGAGACGCGCGGATCCCGCCCACCGTAACTTCTTTCAGCGGCTGGATGTCGACGCTCAACTCTTTGTCCGTCTGGGGAAACTGCCGCCCCAGATCCGCTTGCACGGCGGACATGTTCTCTCGCGCCTGGCTGATCGTTACTCCTGGCTTCAGACGCCCGATCACGCTGAACCAGGTCAGTTGCCTGGCCTGCGCGAACGGACCGTCCATTGGACTGGTGAACCATAGATCCACGTCAGGGTCCGGAAAGCGGAATGACACCGGCATCACCCCGATAATCTCGAAAGAACCCTGTCCGAACCGCAGCCTCTTTCCCAGAACACCCGCATCGGCATTAAAGTGCTTCTGCCAAAACCGGTCGCCGATGAGAACCGCGTTTCGGCCGCCAAAATGTTCTTCTTCCGGCTGGAACGCGCGCCCCAACGCCGGAGAGACGCCCAGCACTTCGAAAAACCGGGGAGCTATGAATGCGCGCTTCACCTTTTCAGGCAACTCCCCTGAAATTTCCGAGGCGTCCTCGGTGTAGTAGCCACTCATCGCCTGGAACGTGGAATTCAGCCGTCCCCAGTCCATCAGCCGGACTGGCGCCACAAACGTCTGCGAGGTTTGCGGACGTTTCTGCCCCAGGAGCATCAACCGGTCGCCTTCCGGAAAGGGCAGCGGCCGCAGCAGCACCGCGTCAATCGCCGAAAAAACCCCACTGTTCGCGCCGATGCCGAGCGCCAGTGTTAACACGACTGCCGCCGTGAATCCTGGAGTCTTCGCCAGCGAACGCAGGGCCAAGCGTACGTTCATACGCTCTAATACTGCGTATCCCGATTATGGTTACACAACGTGGAGCAGGCTTCAGCCTGCAACAGGGGCTTCAGCGCCTGCGGTCGTTCGCGTTCCCACGACAAACTTCCACGCGATCATCGCCGCCGCCGCGATCAGCGGAGGCACCGCCGCCGCCAAAAATAAATCCCGTGCCGACCATCCATGCCCCAGCAGCACGCTCGCCAGAGTGGGTCCGACGATCGCGCCCATGCGGCCCACGCCCAGCCCCGCCCCGATGCCAGTCGATCGCAGCTCGGTCGGATAATACGTCGCCGCCAGCGCGTTGATCGCCGCTTGCCCGCCGGTCACGCACACACCCGCGAGGAACACTACGGTGGTCAGCATCGCCAGCGGAATCCACGGCTGTCCGATCATCGCGATGTTGATGCTCGCCAGCACGCCGCAAGTCGCCAGCACCGGCACGAATCCCCACTTGTGAACGAACCAGCCCAGCGTGAACGCCCCGACCGTTCCACCCCACTGCACCATGGACGCGACCACCGCGGCCGTGGTCTGCCGATATCCCGCGTCGGTGACCACCGTGGTCAGCCAGCCTTGCAGGAAATACAGGTTCAGCAGGTTCATGAAGTTGACCGTCCACAGCAGCAGCGTGCCCGCCGCCCGCCCATCATGCAGCAGCCGGATAAAGGTGACTCCGCCCTTTTTCGGTTCATCCGGGACCACGTACTGAGCCCCGCGCACATCCAAAGCAGGTTCGATCCGCTTCAACCATCGCCCCAACTGCTCTGCACGCCTCCCCTGCAGCGCCAGAAATTGCAGCGACTCCGGCAGCATCGCGATCATCAGCACCGCGATCACCAGAGGCACCGCCGCGCCGAAGTAGAATACCGACCGCCATCCGAATCGCGGCAGCAGCCACGCCGCCACGAATCCGCCCAGCGCCGCACCCGCCGTAAATCCGTTCGAGACGATCATCATGATGGTCACGCGCGACCTTCGCGGGCTGTACTCGCCCACCAGCGCCATCGCATTCGGCATGATCGCGCCCATGCCGATCCCGCCGATCACCCGCACGATCCGCAGTTCTTCGAGCGAGTACGCCCGCGCCGTCAGCCACGTCAGCAGCGCATAAAACAGCGTGGTTCCGATCAGCACCGGCCGCCGCCCGATCTTGTCGGCCAGCATGCTGCACAGGATCGATCCGATCAGCACACCCAGCGGCGCCGCGCTCAACACCGGACCCAGTTGCGCGCGCGAAATGTGCAGCTCCGCGCTGAGCGCCGGCGCCACATAGCCCAGCGACTGCACGTCGAATCCGTCCATCAGCAGGCATGCGAAGCACAGCAGGTAGGTGCTGATCTGGAACGCACCGATCCGGCTTTCGTCGATGACGCTGGTAACGTTGATTTTCAAGAAATGCGTGCCTCTTCACGCCACAGACCCAGCACCTTCTGCACTGGCCGATCCGAAAAGCTAAAGAGTACCGATTCTTCCTGCGCCTCGTGCGAAACAGGACACCATGAGGGCACCACGAACACGTCACTTTTCCGCCAGTCGATTTCGATGCCGGCGATGCTGGTCGTACCAGTACCCTCGGCGACGCAATACACCGCCGCGTCTGTCGAGCGATACTTCGCGCCCCGAAATCCCGCCGGCAGCAGTTGCAGAAATGCGCCGATGGTCGGCATGGGATACCCGCCCGTCGCCGGATTCGCGTACTGCATCTTGACTCCGTGAGACTCATGCAGCGGCCCGCTGCGATACAGCCGGTCCAGCGCCTCCCGGCTGCGCGCATAGGAAAAATTGAAAGACGCGTCTCCGCTCACTTCCGGCCGCTTGACGGGCTGGAATTCCCCCGGATAAGCCTCAGCGAAACTCGTGCCCAGCAGGTTCACGATCGGAACGTCCAGACCATCCAGCCAGATAACCGGCGCATCCCCCGGATTTCCATGATCGTGATACGTCCAGGAAGGCGTCAGCACCAGATCGCCGGGATGCATCCTGGTCCGCACGCCGTCCACGGCCGTGTAGCCCTTGTCGCTTTCGATCACGAACCGGATCGCCGAAGTCGCGTGGCGGTGCGTCGAAGTGGTCTCTCCAGGATCCACCAATTGCAGGCCCGAGTACATGCTCTGCGTGATCAGCGACGTGCCGGGCATACTGGGATTTTCAAGGATCAACACCCGCCGCTCGGCTTCCTGCGGAGTGATCAGCTTGCCTGCTTCGAGTAAGAGAGCGCGCATTTCCTGGTAGCGCCACAGCGCCGGAGTCGCCGCCGGACGAGGCTGCGCCGGAATCAGATCGTCCAGCACTTCCCACAGCGGCGCGGCATGTTTCTGTTGGAGTCGCTGATAATATTCACGCCGCTCAGCGGTGGATTCCGGCTTGACCGAAAACGCCGTGCGCAAGGTGTCCGCCATGACGCGCTCCTTATGCCGTCGTTTGCGCCGCGGCTTCCGCCGCTCGAACCTTCACTTCCATGCTGCCGATCTTCTCGATCGTCGCGACAATCACGTCGCCCGGCACGATCGGACTCACGCCTTCCGGCGTTCCCGTGCTGATAATATCGCCCGGATAGAGCGTATAGAAGGACGACGCCATTTCGATCAGCTCCGCCACGCCCAGCGTCATGTACTGTGTGTTGGAGCTTTGCTTCGTCTCGCCGTTCAAGGTGATGGACAAATCGAGCTGACCCGGATCCGGGATCTCCTCCGGCGTCACCAGCCACGGCCCTAGCACCGTATAGCTGTCGGGCGATTTGCGGAAGCTGCGATCCTCCTGCCCGCGAATCGAAATATCCAGACCGATGCTGTAGCCGGCGACGTATTGCAGCGCATCCTTGCTGCTCACGTTATTGGCGCGCTTGCCGATCACCACCGCCAGTTCCACCTCGTGATCGTTGCGGCGCTCCAGGTGCCACAGCCCGATCCCCTCGCCGGGCCCCACCAGCGAGCTGTTGGCTTTCAGAAACAATCCCGATTTTTGAATCGTGACCAGATGGCCCGGATTGCCGGCGTTCAATTGCGAATCGCTGGCCACTTCGCTGCGGTGACTCTCGTAATTCACCGGCGCGGCGATGATCTTGCCCGGATTCGCCACCGGACTCAGGAGCTTCAGTCCTTCCAGAGGCAAACTCGGCGAACCACTGACGATCGCCCGAATCCGGGCGATCACCTGATCCAGGTTCGCGATCAACGGGTCGTGCCCAGGCAGGGGATACCGGTACGCGGGCAGCACGTCCAGCGCAGCCGTGACGTCTCTGACCGCCTTGCCTTCGACCAATCCTAAACGCGAGTCTCCGAAACGGCACAAACGCATGCAGACATGATATCAGCCGGATCTATTGCTTCTTGTCGCCCACCGCCATCGCTCCGCCCATCATCATCCCGTGCATGTGCTCCATCATCTTGGACTGTTCCTGAACTTTGGCTTGCAGCTCTTTCAGCAGCTTTCCGTGCTCCGCCAGTTTTGCCTTCAATGCTGCCGGATCATTTTCGTTCTCGATGGCCGCGAAGCCGTTCACGAGCTGGTCCACCAGCTTAGCCGCTTCCGCGTGCTCCGCCATCATGCCGCCATTCACTTCATCCTTGACGGGTGCCGCTGCCGATTTATCCGTCGGGGTTGCCGTATGGCCTTCGTGCTGCGCGGCCGCACCGGTCACCAGAAACGTGCCGACAGCAAATAGAGCGAGCAAAACTATATCTCTCATGCTCTTGTCCAGTGCACCCGACGTGCCAGCACCACACTCTTAAAAATCAGCCACTTGCCTGAGCCGGTGCGCCAGATCGCGCAGACCGACCCTGTCTTTTAACACTTTCTTGATACCGGCGGCCCGGATATTGACGCGGCCTTAAGACCCATTTCCCTAGCCTGGAATTGGTGTATTACGAACCCGTTCGCCTCAAACATGGATCTCTGCCCGCGCCTCCCGATCTCTCCGAACGCGGCCGCAAGCTCGATCTTCAGGTCATCTTCACCGATCTCCCCAGCACCGCCGCGGCACTCGCAACCGCCCGGTCCATGGCCCGCGATCTGCGCGCTCGCATCACGCTGATCGTTGCCCAGGTGGTCCCCTATCCACTGCCGCTGGCCGCTCCCGATGTCCCCGTCGAATTCACCGAGCGCGCGCTGGAATCCCTCGCGATAGAAGACACCACCGTCGAAATCTACCTCTGCCGCGACCGGAATGAAACCATCCGCCGCGCTTTGCCGCCCGATTCGGTCGTGATTGTCGGCGCGCGAAAGTGCCGCTGGTGGCCGTGCTGGGAAAGCCGGCTGGCACGAATGCTACGGCATGATGGACGACGTGTTCTGGTGGTGCCCGTATGAATCTCCAGACTCCAGCCTCGGTACCTGCCTCACAATCTTCCGCGACCACGAAAGTAGTCGTCGCCACCACCGTCGCCCTAACCTTCATCTCGGTCTGGCAGGCAGCCGCCGTGGTGCTGAACGATATGGCCTCCACCATGTACTACATCGGAGGCATTGCCGAACAGGCCATCGGCAAGTCCGCGCCCTGGATGGTCGTGGCCGTGATGCTGTTCAGCTACGCCGTCCGCTCCGTGTATATGGAAAGTTCCAGCATGTTCGTCCGCGGCGGCGTATACGTCGTCGTCCGCGACAGCATGGGGCCCACCGTCGCCAAGCTGTCCGTCTCCGCGCTCGTCGTCGATTACATCCTCACCGGTCCCATCAGCGTGGTCAGCGCCGGCCAATACCTGGGCCGCCTGCTCAATGAGCTCAGCGAAGCATTCCACCAGACCTGGCGCACGAATCCAAATTCTTTTGCCGTCTTCTTCAGCGTCGTCGTGACGTGTTACTTCTGGTGGTCGAACATCAAAGGCGTCCCCGAGTCCAGCACCAAAGCCCTGCGCATCATGCAGATCACCACCGTTATGGTCGTGATCCTCCTCATCTGGTGCCCCCTGACGCTGATCATGCGGGGCAATGCGACCTTGCCCCCGCTGCCGACGCCCTCCAACATCCACCTGACCAACGAATCGCTGGGATGGCTCAGCGGAACTTTCTGGGCGCAACTTTCCTTCGTGGTGATCATCGTGTCGTTCGGCCACTCGATCCTCGCCATGAGCGGATTCGAGACTCTTGCCCAGGTGTACCGCGAACTCGCCTATCCCAAGCTCAAGAACCTGCGCCTCACCGCCAATATGGTATGCACCTACTGCGTGATCTGCACCGGCGTGATCTCCGTTTTTGCCGTGATGATCATTCCCGATGCGGTCCGCAGCACCTATTACGACAATCTGATCGGCGGCCTGGTGGACAACTTCGTCGGACCCGCTGCCGTCAAGCTCGGGTTCCACATCTTCATCGTCATCGTAGGCGTGCTGATTCTCTCTGGAGCCGTGAATACGTCCCTCATCGGCGTGAATGGCGTCATGAACCGCGTGGCCGAGGACGGCGTACTGCTCGACTGGTTCCGTCGCCCCCACAGCAAGTTCGGCACCACGTATCGGATTCTCAATCTGATGGCGCTCCTTCAGATCGTCACCATCATCGCCAGCCGCGGCGACGTCCTTCTGCTGGGCGAGGCCTATGCCTTTGGCGTAGTCTGGAGCTTCGCGCTAAAAGCCCTCGGCGTTCTAGTGCTCCGCTACCAGCGCCACGACCAGGAGTATAAGTTCCCGTTCAACATCACGCTCGGCAAGGTGGAAATCCCCATCGGCCTCGCCGCCACCACATCGATTCTGTTCCTGGTGGCCATTGCGAACTTGTTTTCGAAAAAGATCGCCACTATCTACGGCGTCTCGTTCACCATCGTCCTCTACACCTTGTTCCTGGTCTCCGAACACATCAACGCCCGCAAGAAAAAAGAGCATCGCGCGGATCTCGAAAAATTCAACCTCGATCACCAACCCGACATAAACGCCCAGACCCTGCACGCGCGCCCCGGCGGCATCCTGGTCGCCGTCCGCGATTCCCGCCGCCTCTGGCATCTCAACAAGGCTCTCGAAAAAACCAATATGCGCCGCCACGACATCGTGGTGATGACCGTCCGCCAGCTTTCTACCGGCGCCGGCGAATACGATCTCCAAAACGACCAGCTCTTCGCCCACGATGAACAGGAACTGTTCTCGCACGTCGTCTCCGTCGCGGAAAAGGAAGGCAAGAGCGTCGAACTGCTGGTGGTCCCGGCCGTGGATCCCTTCGATGCCATGGTTCAGACAGCAGCCCGGCTCCAGGTTTCGAAACTGGTGGTCGGCGTTTCCGCCCGCATGGCTTCCGAGGAACTGGCCAGCCGCATCGGCCTCGCCTGGGAGCATCTTCCCGAGCCGCGCCATGCTTTTTCGCTCGAAATCACCAATCCCGATCGCCCCTCGGTCTACGTGAACCTCGGACCTCATCCGCCGCGGCTGTGGCCGGAGGATGTCGACCGCCTGCATCGCATCTGGCTGCGCCTTTGTGCGCAGTCCGGCGTCGGATCGCGCCTCCATCATCGCGATGTCGTGGGCGTGGCGCTCCAGCGGCTGGAAGACGACCTCGAACGCGGACGCCAGAGCGATGTCATCGATTCCCTCGAACAGGAAATCCATAAGCCGCACGAGACCTGATACCGTTGACCCTTGAGGTCCCCCTTTAGGTCCTTACGCCAAACACTTCTGGCCGTCGCCATTGTCGCCGGCGCCACCATCGCCTCGGTATTGCTGCGCGACACCCTGGCCCCGACCAATCTCGCCATGATCTACCTCGGCGGAGTGGTTGCCGTCGCTATGCGCTGCAGCCGCTGGATCTCGGTGACCGCTTCGTTCCTCAGCGTCGCAGCGTTCGATTTCTTTTGCGTGCCGCCCTACCTGACGTTCGCCGTTTCCGATTATCAGTACGTCTTTACCTTTGCCGGGATGCTGGTGGTCGCCCTGGTGATCAGCACCCAGACCGCCCGGCTTAAGGAGCACGCCGTCCAGGCCGCCGTGCGCGAAGCTCGCACCGAAGCGCTGTACCGCTTGTCGAGCAAGCTCGCCGGCGAGACCCGGGTTTTCGAGGCCGCGCGAGCCGCCGCTACGCTTGCAGAAGATGTTTTCGGCGCACGCGTCGTGATTTTTCTGCCCGAGGACGGAAAACTGTCCTTCCGCCGCCGCACCTCCGATCTGCTTCCCGTGCCGCCTTCCGAGGAACCCATCGCACAATGGGTCTTCGATCACGGCCACAAGGCCGGACTCCGCACCGATGCGCACCCCGATGCCGCCGCCCTTTACATTCCTCTACGCGGCGCGCGCGAGACCTTCGGCGTCCTCGCCGTCCTGCCCGATGTCGGGAACCGCATCTTCGCACCCGAACAACAACAGTTGCTCGAAGTCTTCGCCAGCCAGACCGCGGTCGCCATCGAGCGAACCCTTAGCCAGAGGGCCGAGGAGGAAACTCGCGTGAACATGCAGACGGAACAGATGCGCAGTTCCCTGTTGAGCGCCATGTCTCACGACCTGCGCACTCCCCTCGCCTCCATCACCGGCGCAGCCTCCACTCTGCGCTCCCAGAATGACCGTCTGCCGCTCGAAACTAAACAGGAGCTGCTCGAAAGCATCTCCGATGAAGCCGACCGTCTCAGCCGCCTGGTCGGAAATTTGCTCGACATGACGCGCTTCGAATCCGGCGGCGTCGAGCTGCGCCGCGACCTGTATCCGCTGGAGGAGATCGTAGGAACCGTGCTCCAGCGCATGGAGCCGCAGCTCGAAGGCCGCGCCGTGACAACGGAGCTGGCTGAAAACCTTCCCATGGTGTTCGTGGACGACGTCCTTCTCGGCCAGGTACTGTGGAATTTGCTGGAAAACGCCGCTAAATACACGCCGCCCGGCACGCCTATCGAAGTCGCGGCTTTCGAACAAGAAGGCGCTGTCATCATCGAAGTCCTTGACCGCGGACCCGGCATTCCTCCCGGCGAAGAAGAACTGATTTTCGAAAAGTTCTACCGCGGCAACTCCAAAAACGTCCGTGGCGCCGGGCTCGGGCTGCCTATCTGCCGCGCCATCATCCAGGCGCATCGCGGGACCATTCAAGCTCTGACGCGCGACGGCGGGGGAACCACCTTTCGGATCAGCCTTCCCTCCGAATCGGAAACGGCGTCAAGATGAAGCCGCTCATTCTGCTGATCGAGGACGATGCCCAGATCCGCCGCTTCCTCCGCGCCGCGCTCGACGCCGAAGGGTATCGCCTCCAGGAATCCGTCACCGCTGAGGAAGGTTTAGCCCAGGCCGCTGCGCGCCAGCCGGATCTGATTCTGCTCGATCTCGGCCTGCCCGATCGCGACGGGCTGGAGGTGATTCAGAAAGTCCGCGAATGGGGCAAGATTCCCATTCTGGTGCTCTCCGCGCGCGGTCAGGAGAAGGACAAAATCGCCGCACTCGATCTGGGCGCCGACGATTACGTCGCCAAGCCCTTTGCTGTGGGCGAGCTGCTCGCCCGGATTCGCGCCGCGCTGCGCCGGTCCACTGCCCGGCTGGATGGGGCGGGATCCACAGTGCGCTTCGGATCTGTCGAGGTCGATCTCGAAAAGCGCGTCGTCCGCGTCGACGCGAAGGAAGTGCACCTGACGCCCAACGAATACAAGCTGCTTCAGGTCCTGATCCAGCACGCCGGCAAGGTCATCACGCAGCGGCAGTTGCTGAACGAAGTCTGGGGTCCCCAGCACACCGAACAGGCTCAATATTTGCGCGTCTACATCGCCCAGTTGCGCCGAAAATTAGAGCGCAACCCCGCCCGTCCCAAGTACTTGCAGACCGAGCCTGGTGTCGGCTACCGGCTGGTTCCAGAAGAATAAAAAGGAACTCCGCTACAATAGAGTTTCTGATGACCTCAGTCCCCAGCCTTCCCCGTTCGCAGGACTCCCCCTCGGTGGAGTTTCCCTCGTTGCGTCTTCCCGATCGCAATCGCGAGGCCTGGACCCGCGCAGCCTCCGCACTGGCATTTCCCGACTATCACGATCTCAACGCCTGGAATGCGTTTCGTGACGCCGGCGTGAATCTGGCCTTGCGGCACTTACCCGAGCACTTCGCGGAGGCGCTGGATGAGTTTTTCTCGCCGGTCGGCATCCCGGCTCTCATGTTCGAGAATCTTCCGGTCGATCCCGACCTTCCTCCCATCCCGTCCGATGGCCTCCGGCCCCGCGACAAGCAAGCTGTTTCCGAGGCCGTGATTTGCGGCATTGTCGGCATGCACGGTGAGATTCTTTCCTATCTCAACGAAAAGTTCGGCGCGCCTATCCAGGAAGTTGTTCCGATCCAGGGCATGGAGCGGGTTCAGTCCAACGCCGGACGCGTTCAGTTCGGCTTCCATAGCGATAACGCGTTTCTGCCGCGGCGCTTTCGCCAGAACGGGATACTGCTCTATGGTCTCCGCAACCAGGATGCGGCCACGCTGGTTCTTACCGCCGGCCAGATCATGGAAGCCGCGCCGCCCGATCTTGCGGCCTCGCTCGCTAAGCCCATTTTCCGCCACGCCTGTCCGGCCAGCTTTTCATTGCAGGGAACGCCTGCGTTATCGGCCCCGTGTTCCATCCTGTGGCGCGATGAGCTCGGCCTGGCGCGTGTCTCCGCCGCCAGTTCGTCGATCGAGCCCTTGACTTCGGAAGCTACCGGAGCACTGACCCGCTTCCGCGCACTCATTGAGTCGCTCGAGCCCGCGCGAGTCATGGTCCGGCCTGGGACAGCGCTCCTGTTTAAGGACGATCGGGTGCTCCACGGGCGCGATTCCTTCGCCGGATCGCGCTGGCTGCAACGCGCCTATTTCACCGATTCCCTGGATCCTCTCCGCAAGGCCACCCGCTCGGACCCGGAAGCCTTCGCCTTCGACGCCGGCGCTCTGCTCTGCGCCTGACACCCTAAAACACGAATCCGATCGCCGTTTGGTACGCCCGCAGTTGTATGAAGTGCGTGCCGCAGCCTCCATGCTCAGTCAGGTTTACACCAACTTTCCTAATCCGGGCGAAGAAATCGCAGGCGGACTGATGGCGGCTGCGAGCGGGATGGATCCGGAACTGACAGGAACCTGGCTGCGCTAGAACTTATCCCGGCACTCCGCCGAACAGAAGTAGTACGTCTCGCCACCCTTGGTTTTCTGGATCGAAGTGGCCGTCGACACAAATGTCCCGCACACCGGATCCTTCTTGAGGGATTGCGCCTCTTGACCGCGCGGACCGCCGGCCGATGGCGCGGCTGGTGTCGTCGCGCCGCTCGAGAAGGCTTTGCCGACCGCTTCCAGCACGGATCGCAGCAGGGTCAAAATAATGACCCCGACGACCACGTAGAAGATCAGCCGCATGACGGCGCGCTACTTCGATTTCTTTTGATTGCTCTTCTGATTCGCGGGCTGCTTCGCGCCGGGACGCTCGAACGTGGTCTGTACCGTGGCGCCCATCGATTCCAGTAGGGCCTTGGCGCCATCCGCGTTGGACCCGTCCGGTTTCAGCGCCAGATATTTCTGAAGCGCCTCCGCGGTTCCCGCGGGAGCCACCATTTTCTGGTCGGCGCCCACCGTCGCTCTGCCGATCAGAACCAGACCCAGCTGATAGTACGCGTCGGCATAATTCGGATCCAGCTCGATGGCTTTCTTGAATGCGGCTTCCGCCCCTTCGCTCTGCTGGGTGTTAATGTACACCGCGCCGAGGTTGTAATAATACTTGCCGGCTTGCGGAGGATCCAGCTGCGCGGCCTTGGTCAGCTCCGCTTGCGCCTGGTCCATCTTCTTGCCCTTGGCCAGCGCCAGCGCATAGTTATTGTGATAGTTCGGGTCGTCCGGTTTGAGCTCCACGGCTTTGGCGTACGCGCCGATCCCCTTATCCACGGCGGCCTGCTGCTCGGCGCCGCTCTTGGTATCGCCAAGGCTGATGTAGGCTTCCGCCAGTTGCGCCCACACCACATGCTGCGTAGGCGCCATGGTGCTGGCCTTCTCCAGATTTTCGACCGCCACCGGATAGTTCTTGGCGGTCTTGGCTTCCATGCCCGCGTTGAAGGCATCCTGCAGGGCCTTGTCCTTCGCCATGGCCTCTTCCTGTTCCTTCAACTTCTTTTCGTACTCGGCGCGCTGCTCCTTGGTCATGCCGGCGTCGGACTTAGCGGCCGCTGGAGCCGGACCTGCCGATGCACCCGCCGCGGCTGCTGCGGCCTGGGCCGCGGCCAGCTTCGAAAGATCGAACTGGAGCGGCGGATTATCGCCCTGGCGCGGATGCACGCCGGTCATCGTGCCCATGTCCTTCCCGTCCACGAACAGCGTGATGTTATAAACGCCGGTGGGCAGATTCGCGTACAGGAAGTGTCCCTTTTTATCGGTCTTGACGTTAAAGCTCTGTTTGATGTCGGTGCGGTCGAGCTTGATTTGTGCGCCCTGCAGCGGCTTGCCGTCCGTACCCATGACATCTCCCTGGATGTTCGAGGTTTGGGCGAAGGCGGCGGCGGCGAATAAGAACAGGGGCGCTACAGCAAAAAGTTTACGAAACGAATTGGTCATGACGTTGAAGGACCTCCAGCAACCTGCTCGGGGATTCCATGTTCAGCATACTACAAGGCGTGGGTTCGATCAAAAAGCGGATTCCGACTTCAGTGGCCCGGTTCGCGACGCTCCAGCTTCCGGCTGGTTTCCCGGTCAGAGCGCGCCCCCGCGCTGTCGCCCATCGCCTCCCGGGATTTGGCGCGCGCCAGGTATCCCAGAGGACTGCTGGGCAGAAGGACGATCACCTGATCCAGATCCGCCCGGGCCTGGGAGTGCTTGCCCAATAACTGATAGGTCGTCGCACGCTGGAAGTACGTGTCGATATCCGGGGAAAGCTCCACCGCGCGGTCCAAATCCTCCAGCGACTGCGGGAGATTGCCCATCTCGCGCAAGGCCATCGCCCGTAACGTATACGCCCGCGAAAGCTTCGGATTCCGGCGGATCGCTTCGCCGCAATCGGCGACTACGGCCGGGTAGTCTTTGACCTGCAGGCGCACTGCGGCACGCTCCATCAGAGCGTCGGCGCTGCCTGGATCGAGGCGCGCGGCGCTGGTGAAGTCCTGTATGGCAGCCTCGCTCTGGTTGAGCGCCGCATTCGCCCGGCCTCGCAATAGATACGCATTCACTAGCCCGCTTTGCCCCTCTAGGGCACGGTCAAACGATTGAATCGCCTCGGCATAGCGCCCCTTCTTCAGCAATTGTTCGCCGTCATTGAGGGTCTTCACGCTGTCTTGCGAAGACGTAGACCTTTTGAAAGTCCAGACTCCCACCAGGATGATCAGCAACGCCGCCGCAAGCCACTTGATGACGGTCCGCCGCTTCGCCCGCGCAAAGTCTTCTGCCGAAACTGGCACCAGAGGCGCCGCCGAGGTGTGTGAGGTCGTAGGTTCCGTAAGAGTCTCCGAAGACAGGGCTTAGCGTCTATGATAGGAGTAAAGTCCGTGAAAAACCATAGACCGGAGTGGCCGTATTTACTAGTGCTTCTTTGTTTTGCACCGTCGCCGCGTTCCGCGCCATCTAAAGTGTTATAGAATAAGGGCACAGGGTGTGATGCGGGGATTTCTATTCTTTTTGTTGACGTTAGCGGCGCCGGTTGGACTCTTGTCCGCCCGGACACCCGAATGGGACCGCGCCCACGAACTCTACCAGCGCACCGAGTACGTTCAGGCGTTGGCGATACTCGACCGCGTTCCCGGCAAGGACGCCGACGCGCTTCAGCTCATCGGGCAGTGCCACTTCATGCGTGGCGACTACAAACAGGCCAGCGAGGCATTTGAAAAGGCTCTGGCTCTGGAACCTCGAAGTTCCGAATTACATCGGCTGATGGGCACGGTTTACGGGCGCCGCGCCGAGACCGGCAACATTTTCACGGCCGCCGGAAACGCGAAGAAAGCCCACGAGTACTTCGAAGAGGCGGTCGCACTGGATCCCAACAATCGCGAGGCTGTGGCGAATCTGTTCGAATATTATCTGGAGGCTCCCGGCGTCATGGGGGGCGGCGTGGATAAGGCCGAGAATCTGATCAAGCATATCGCCAAGCTCAACCCCGCGGCAGCGTTTCACGCCCAAGCCCAACTGGAGAGCAAGCGAAAACGTTTCGACGTCGCCGAGGCTGAGCTGCGCCGCGCCCTTCAGGCAGAACCCCAGAATCCTGGCCGCCTGATCGATCTGGCAAGATTTCTGGCCGACCACGGACGAATCAAGGGGAGCGACGAAAAGTTCGCGGAGGCTGCCCGTGTGGCTCCCAATAGCCCCGAACTGCTGTTCGCCCGGGCCGAGACCTATATCCGTCAAAAACGCAACCTGAACGATGCCCGCCAGCTTCTGGAGCGCTACCTGGCGAGCCCGCTGACGCCGGACGATCCGCCTCGCGACGATGCCCGCACCCTGCTGACCCAAACCGGCAACTGAGATGTTTCACCTCGAAGCCCTGCGATCCAGCGTCCAGGCGCTTCGAGCCAACAAATTCCGCGCGTTCCTCACCGCCCTGGGACTCGTCATCGGGAACGCTTCGGTCATCCTGGTTGTCACTATTTCCCTCACCAGCCGCGACTACGTGCTGGATCAGATCCAGGCCATCGGGTCGAATATGATCTACGCGCAATTCGACGGCGGGAACAATCCCGCCATGGCCGTCGCCGATGCGGACTACATCAAAACATCCGACGTGCAGGCGGTGCGCGATCAGCTCGGCTCGCGTATTGTCGCCGCCACCGGCGTCATGAATAATTTCGACCAGATGCGCATCGAGGGCCGGGACCAGGACGTGTCCATCATCGGCGCCGACCAGTATTATCCGCAGGTACGCAATCTCGCTCTGCTGGCGGGACGGTTCGTAGACGCCGGCGACATCGACAGCCGCAATCATGTGGCCATGCTGACCGAGCAGTTGGCCAAGCGGCTGTTCCACGGCCAGTCGCAGGCCGTGGGCCAGACCATCAAGATTCACGGTTTGCAGTTCGATATCATCGGCACCTTCAAGGAACGGACCAGCAGCCTGGGACAGTCGGAAATCACCGGCGAAAACGTGATGATTCCCATCACCGTCCTGAAATATTTCGCGCCGCTCGAGAGAATCGACCCGCTGTATGTCCAGGCTCATTCCACCGGCGACGTGGACGCCGTGACGCAGCTGGTTCGCTCGATTATCGAAGCCCGGCACCGCACTGGCGCGCGCTACAAGGTCGAGAATCTCTCGGAAATCCTGAACGCCGCAAAGAATATCGCGAAGATCATGACCGTGGTGCTCATCTTGGTATCGGCGATCGCTCTGATCATCTCCGGCATCGGCATCATGAACATCATGCTGGTGACGGTGACGGAGCGGACCCGGGAAATCGGCCTGCGCATGGCAGTGGGCGCGGCGCGGCGCAATGTGCTGGAGCAGTTTCTCGCTGAGGCGGTGCTGATCAGCCTGGGCGGCGGGCTGGCCGGTGTCGCGCTAGGCGTGGCGATTCCGCTGGCGGTGAACCACTACGTGGACGACGTCCAGATCCCCATTTCGATCACGTCGATTGTGGTGGCGCTGGTCGTTTCGGTGCTGGTGGGCCTGGTGTTCGGCCTTCTGCCGGCCAACCGCGCCGCGAGACTGAATCCGACCGAAGCGCTGCGTTACGAGTAACCGAGCCCCCGTCCTTACAGACGGGGCTGGAAACGTGGCGACCACCTGACCCACCCCGCCGGTCACGGCGGGGGAACATCGGCGTTTATTCGCGTTCATTTGCGGCTGATAGGTCAGCAGCTAGCTTGTTGCTGAATCCTTCATCCCGATCTCTCGTGCGACGTTCAGCAGGCGCTCCGCAAATTGCTCTGTGGCCTTGCGGTCTCCCGTGAGCCCATGTGCTCAGTTTCTAGCCACCAGAGATAGTCACTGAGCTCGTGCTGACGCGTAGTGATTAGCGTGTAGATATGAGGAGCATAAGAATCATACTCATCCTGTGCCTGAGGAACATCTTTAACGCCAATCGGATCCCACTCCTTCAGAAGGGCTACTTTAATTGCCGTTAGGTATCGCTCGGCTTCAGCCAACTTTGCTTTGCGGGATGAATCGCGCACTGCGGCTAAGTTCTAGCGGGATCTTTCCGCTCGGGATCGAAGCCCATCTCCGCCACCGCCGCCGCCGCCTTCTTCGGATCGATCTTACCCTCACGCGCCAGCGCAGACAGCGTAGCCTGCACGATCGCTTCCGCCGAAATCTCGAAAAACTTCCGCAGATATTCGCGATTCTCGCTGCGACCGAATCCATCTGTCCCGAGCGAAGTCAGCCGCCCCGGCAGCCACTGCGCGAGCTGATCCGGGATGATCTTCATGTAGTCCGACGACGCGATAATCGGGCCGTTCGACCCCTCCAGCGCCGTCACGATGTAAGGAGTCTTGCGCGATTCCGCCGGATGTAGACGGTTCCAGCGCTCGCTCTCCAAAGCGTCGCGGCGAAGCTCGTTGTAGCTGGTCACCGACCACACATCCGTCGCCACCTGATAGCGCTCGGCCAGAATCTGCTGGGCTTTGATCGCCTCATTAAGCATGGGCCCGCTGCCAAACAACTGAGCGATCGCAGGACCCTTTTCCGCAGGCTTGCACTTGTACAGTCCCCGCAGAATCCCTTCGCGAACGCCTTCCCGCTCCGGCATCGGAGGCTGCACGTAATTCTCGTTATAAACGGTCAGGTAATAGAAGTGATCTTCCATTTCCTGGTACATACGGCGAATACCGTCCTGTACGATCACCGCCAACTCATATGCGTAGGCAGGATCGTACGTGATGCACGTGGGCACGGTGCTGGCATGCACCGGGCTATGGCCGTCCTGATGCTGCAATCCTTCGCCCAGCAGCGTGGTGCGGCCCGCGGTGCCGCCCATCAGGAATCCCTTGCCGCGCGAATCGGCGAACGCCCAGATCAGGTCGCCCACGCGCTGGAATCCGAACATCGAATAGTAGATAAAGAACGGGATCATCGGCACGCCGTAGTTGGCGTACGCGGTGCCTGCGGCGATGCACGAAGCCATCGAACCGGCTTCGGTGATGCCTTCTTCGAGAATCTGCCCGTCCTTGGCTTCCTTGTAGTACAGCAGGACGTTCGAGTCGACGGGTTTATACTTCTGGCCCTGGCTGGCGTAAATGCCGCGCTCGCGGAACAGCGATTCCATTCCGAAAGTCCGGGCTTCGTCGGGGACGATGGGCACCACTAGCTTGCCGATCTCCGTCTTGAACAGAGCCTTCAGGATGCTGACAAACGCGGCTGTTGTAGACGCCTCGCGATCACGAGAACCGCCCGTGACATCGTGGAAAATCTCCAGCGGCGGCGCCTTGATCTCGATGGGCTTCACTTTGCGCTCGGGCAAGCTGCCGCCCTGGGCTTCAATCCGCGCCCGCAGATACTTCATTTCCGGCGAATCTTCCGCCGGCTTCAGGAAATCGATATGCTCGCAGTTCTCATCCGTGAGAGGAAGATTGAAACGGTCGCGGATCTTCATCAAGTCGGCGCCGCTGAGCTTTTTCTGCTGATGCGCCGTCATTCTGCCTTCCGCCACTTCGCCCAGTCCATATCCCTTCACCGTCTTGGCCAGGATCACCGTGGGCTGTCCCTGAGTCATCATGGCGCGCCGGTAGGCGTTGAACACCTTTATGGGATCGAGACCGCCGCGGCGGAGATTCCACAGCTCGTCGTCGCTCATGTGCTCGACCAGCTTCAGCAGTTCGGGATACTTTCCGAAGAATTCCTTCCTCAGAAATGCCCCATCGTTCGCGCGGAACGTCTGATACTCGCCGTCCACGCACTCATGCATGCGCTTGATCAGCAGACCGCTGGAATCGCGAGCCAGCAGTTCATCCCAACCCGCGCCCCAAACCACCTTGATCACGTTCCAGCCCGCGCCCAGGAATGCCGCTTCCAGCTCCTGGATGATGTGGCCGTTGCCGCGCACGGGACCGTCCAGGCGTTGCAGGTTGCAGTTCACTACGAAAATCAGGTTGTCCAGCCGCTCGCGCGAAGCGAGCGTGGTCGCACCCAGCGATTCGGGCTCGTCGGTTTCGCCGTCGCCCAGGAACGCCCAAACCTTGCGGCCGGTCGCCGGAATCACCCCGCGATTCTCCAGATACCGCATGAAACGCGCCTGATAGATCGCCGCGATCGGACCGAGCCCCATCGATACCGTCGGGAACTGCCAGAAGTTCGGCATCAGCCAGGGATGCGGATACGAGGATAGCCCCGGATGATCCCGCAGCTCGTGGCGGAAATTTTTAAGATGCTCGTCGTTGAGCCGCCCTTCCAGATACGCCCGGCCATAGACGCCCGGTGAGGCGTGACCCTGGAAGTACACGAAATCGCCCGGCAATTTGGTCCCATCGGGACCCGGATACGAGCCCCGGAAGAAGTGGTTGTACCCGACTTCGAGCATGGTCGCCAAGGACGCATAGGTTGCCAGGTGGCCGCCGATGTTGGCGTCGTACTTGTTGGCGCGCACCACCATGGCCGTGGCGTTCCAGCGGACCAGGCTCTTGATCCGCCGTTCGATCAAGCGATCGCCGGGATAAGCGACCTCTTCCTCGGGAGGAATCGTGTTGATATAAGGAGTATTCCAGCGCAGGGGGACCTGAACGCCCAGGTTCGCGGCGCGTTCCATCAGGCGTTCGAGGAGGTAGCTGGCCCGGTCAGGCCCTGCCTCGTCGATCATCTCGTCGAGGGCTTCCACCCACTCGGAGGTCTCCAGAGGATTTAGGTCGTCAGGAGCGTCTACTTTAGCTTTCAACATGAGGGGTAAATACCAAGGTACCACCCCTGCTTCGTGGGTCGCGACAGCCGAAGGACCTAGCGGCCGAAACTCGCCATCACGTCGATAATGACGCCCCGGTTGGGCTCGTAAACCACGAACGCGCCGTCGAGAATCCCGCGACGGCAGCCCTCCGGAATGGGCGCCAGCCTCTGCTCGACCGCCACCGGCACCGGCTGGATCTTTTTCTGCCAGCCGGGAGGCAGGCTGCCCCCTCGGCGAAGCTTCTTGGCTAACCCAGGAGGCAGCGAATGGCCGCCATAATAATCCGACACCACCGCAGCTTCCTGGCGCGAAATGCGGTAGCTGGAATGGTCGTCATCGTCGTGCCGCTCATGCTTCTTGCCCGCCCAGGCAGCCGGCATCGCCGTTAGCAGCAGCATCGCGAGTATCGTCTTTCGCATTTTTAAATTGCCTCCCGTTTCCAGTCTGATATGCAAGATGTCGGCTGACAAGATGCCGTTACCTCGGTAAATGCTTTAGATGTTGCGCGCAAAGGCCTTACACTAGTGTGATGCGCGCGCTTCAGATTATTCTCGGTGTAGTGCTGGTCGGCGGCCTGATCGCCACAGTGTGGTTCATGTTCACAGCGCCAACCGAGGCGCCTCAGCAGGCCGCTCCGGTAGCGAAAGCGGAAGCGCCTCCCGTCCTGACCAATGCTCCGCCGCCCGACACCATGGTTTTCGAGAACAAGTACGGCAACGTCACCTTCAACCACAAAATGCACTACGAGCGGGTCAAAGGAGAGTGCACCGTCTGCCACACCAAGATCTTTCCCCAGTCCCGGGCGCCCATCAACTACGGCAAAGCCCTGCATCGGGCGGCCGAGGCCGAAGGAACCGCCTGCGCCTTCTGCCATCGCGTGGGGGGAACTTCCTTCGCGGCCGACAGCCATTGCGTCAAGTGCCACGAACCAAAGCAGTAAAGTCTAAGGGGTGTAAAGTGGAGGGGTAACTTGGCCTCCCATGCCCTCAAGCGAAAAACAAGGGAAGAAACCCCCGTCCTCCGGCGTCCTACCGGGTGAGTTCGGCATGGTCCTCGGCTTGGGTCACCGCGACGTGAATCACCGTGATGTGATCGATGCCTGTCAACGTGGCGACGAGGAAGCGTTTCGTGTGCTCTTTGAAACCCATAAAGATCGGGTTTACTCGATCGCCCTGCGGTATGCGGGCGATTCGGCCACCGCGATGGATATCGCCCAGGATACGTTCCTGAAGCTTTTGTCGAATATCCAGCAGTTCCGGGGCGAATCGAGCTTTGAATCCTGGCTGTACCGGATGGTGGTGAACAGTTGCCTGGATTACCATCGCAAGCGCCGGCGGTTCTTACCCCTATTGGATGAGGCGCTCGACGTGTTCCGCTCGCCGCGCGAAAGCACTTTACACGACTTGCTCCGTGAGGAGCAAGAGGAACGAGTCCAGCAGATCGTGGCCCAGTTGCCTGAGGAACAGAGAATCGTGGTGGTGTTGCGTTATACGGACGGGCTTTCGTACGAAGAAATCGCGGACCTGCTGGGTTGCCGCAGAGGCACCGTCGCGTCGCGCCTGAACCGCGCCCATAAGGCGCTGGAGCGCCGTTTATCGCATGTTCGGAAGGAAAAGCTGGGAAAGGCAAGGCAGCAATGAAGGCAAGAATCGACTGGAATGAGCCCGAGCTGAAGCGGCACCTTGGCCCGGTCAAAGCGCCCGACGGCCTGTGGGATCGAGTCCACGGAGCAGAGGTGTCTGGTCCGGAGCGCATGGCAACACCGCGGGCGGGCTGGGGCACTTCCTTGGGCTGGGCGGCAGCAGCTTTAGCAATGGTGGCGCTGGTCGCAGGGATTACGGTCTGGCGGAATCGCGAACTGAGTAGCGAGGAGCGCGCCGTGCGCGCGTTGAGCCGCACACCGGACCAGCTTCAGTTTCATTCGGCGGACTTGGCCGAGCTGCGGACCTGGGTCAAAACGGGTACGGGCCTGGATATTCCTCTCCCGGTTCGCACCTCCTCATCGGTTCAACTGCTCGGAGCCTATGTGAACCGCAGCAGTGTGCCCACGGCCGAGATTTCGTACCGCGTGGGCGGAGTAGACACCACTCTGGTGGTCTCCAGGATTCCGATGGACGGCGATGGCAGGCATCAGTTTGTGAAGAGCGGCTCCTATCATGGTTCGAACTTCCAGTCGTGGACCATGCGCGGGCAAATGTACACCATCGCCTCGGCTGACGCCCGGGCGGGATGCCTGCTGTGCCATAGCACCGGCGCGCCGAGGGTGAGCGTGAATTGAATGGTGGGGCAGGTTTTCAACCTGCCCCACATAGCTTGATTCAGTACAAGCGGTATACTGTTGTGTGGAGTAATTCCATGAATAAGAACGTCAAGTTCGGGCTGATTATCGCGGTGATTCTGGGCACGCTGGGATGGCTCGCGGCCGGCGGCATCAATCAGACCGCCAGCTACTACAAGGAAATCGCCGAACTGCAAAAACTCGGACCCAACGCGGTCGACCGGCGCCTGCGCGTGGGCGGGGATGTGGAGCTAAATTCGATCTCCCGCGACGGACGCGACGTTCATTTCGTCCTGGTACAGGAAAAAGATGGAGTGAAGCGCCGCCTGAACGTGGTCTACAGCGGAATCGACCCGCTGCCTGATACGTTCAAGGACAACGCGCCCTGCCAGGCGCTGGTGGACGGCAAGCTCGGCTCGGATAATGTGTTTCATGCCACCAAGCTCCAGGCGAAATGCGCTTCGAAGTATGAAGCCAAACCGCCATCGGTTCCGCTGACTCGCGGTTAAGCTTTTCGGACTTTAAACTATGGAAAATATCGGCGCGCTGGCAATACTCCTCGCGTTCTGTTTCGCCGTGTACGCGATTATCGGATCGCTGGTGGGGAAATGGGCCAAGCGCCCGTTCCTGACTCTGAGCGCCCAGCGTGCGGTCTATTCGGTCTGGGCTCTCCTGACCTCCGCCGTGGGGGTTCTCCTCTACTCGCTCATCAAGGGCGATTACCGCATGGCCTACGTATGGGCCACCAGCAACCACACCATGGAGACGCAGTACAAGGTCGCTGCCTGGTGGGGAGGCCAGGAAGGCTCGCTCCTGTTGTGGTCCTGGCTGCTGGCGACCTACAGCGCGATCATCGTCTTCCAGAACCGCCGCAAATTCCGCGAGATGATGCCGTACGTGGTCGGGGTGCTGATGTTCACCCAGACCTTCTTCCTGATCCTGAACGCATTTGTTGCCAGCCCGTTCAAGATGATCGCCGCCGGCCGCGGCATCGTCGATATCGGCGACGGCCAGGGCCTGAATCCGCTGCTTCAATACTGGACCATGGTCATCCATCCGCCCATGCTGTATCTGGGCTATGTCGGATTCATCGCGCCGTTTGCGTTCGCGATGGCCTCTCTGATCACCAAGCAACCGGGCGATGAATGGATCAAGACCACCCGCCGCTGGACTCTGGTCACCTGGATGTTCCAGACCACCGGCGTTCTGCTCGGCATGGGCTGGGCGTACGCGGTGCTCGGCTGGGGCGGCTACTGGGGATGGGATCCGGTGGAGAACGCCTCGCTGCTGCCTTGGATTACAGCGACTGCCTTCCTGCATTCAGTCATGATGCAGGAAAAGAAGGGCATGATGAAGGTCTGGAACATGGTGCTGGTTTCCTCGACCTTCTTCCTGTGCATCTTCGGGACATTTCTTACGCGAAGCGGTGTGGTTCAGTCAGTGCACGCGTTTTCGGAAGGTCCCATCGGGAAATATTTTGTCGGGTTCCTGGCCGTCGGCATCACCTTGACGGTGTACCTGATTCTCAGCCGCCTGGAATATCTGAAGAGCGAATCGCAGATGGAGAGCGTTCTCTCCCGCGAATCGAGCTTCATGTTCAACAACCTGATTTTGCTCGCCGGCTGCTTCGCGGTGCTGTGGGGGACGCTCTTTCCAGTGATCACCGAAGCCATCATGGGCGAGAAGATCAGCGTCGACAAGCCGTTCTTCAATCGCGTCAACATTCCGATTGGAATGTTCCTGCTGCTGCTCACCGGTGTCGGTCCGTTGATCGCGTGGCGGCGCAGTTCGTTCGAGAGTCTGAAACGCGCCTTCATGTGGCCCGCCCTTTCGGGCCTGTTCGTTTCGCTGGCGTTGTTCGCGGCGGGCATTCGCAGCTTCTACGCGCTGATGTCGTTCGGGCTGTGCGCCTTCGTGATCGTGACCGTGGCGATCGAATTCTTCAAGGGCGCGAGAGCGATCAGCGGCAAGAGCGGATCGAATCTGCTGGTCTCGATGGTCCAGTTGACGCACCGCAACACGCGCCGCTACGGCGGCTATCTGGTGCACGTGGGAATCGTGATCCTGTTCGTGGGATTCACCGGAGCGGCCTTCAACAAGGACACCACCGTGGAACTGCCGCAAGGCGGTTCGATGACCCTGGGTGCGTACACTCTCAAGGTCGTCGGTTTCGAAGAAGGCCAGAACGCAAATTACCAGTGGGGGCGGCCCAAGATCGCGGTCACCAAGAACGGCGAAGAGCTGCCGATGATGATGCCGGAGCAGCGCTTCTACTTCGCCTCGCAGACGCCGACGCATGAAATCGCGCTGCGGCGCCGCCTGAACGAAGACCTGTATATCAACTATGCCGGACCCGGGACCAACACCAGCAACGTCATCCTCCAGGTGTACGTGAATCCGCTGGTGAGCTGGGTATGGATCGGCTATTGGGTGGTGCTGTTCGGCACCATCATCTGCCTGATCCCGAGCAAGACCAAGCTGGTGTTCCCGCGGACCGAAGTTGTGGGCATCGGAAAGAGCGTGGGGAAACCCGCGCTTGCAGGAACCAATGAAAACGAAAGCTAGCCTTCTGGTGCTCCTGGCCACGACCCTGTGCCTGGCCCAGACCGCCACTGAATACGAAAGTCCGGCTGTGAATCACATCGCCGGCATGCTCAACTGCAATTGCGGGTGCCATCTTCGCATGGATTGCGTGATGCCGCCCACCGGAATCTGCCCGGTGTGCAAGGCCGCGAAGATTCGCATCGCGAACATGCAGAAGGAAGGCCAGTCGCAATCGCAGATCCTGGATCAATTCGTCGCTGAGAACGGCGCGGGAGTACTCGCGGTCTCGCCCGGTCCCTTCGGTAACGCAGCCCCTTATCTCGCCCTGATCCTGGGACTCGGAGTGGTTGTTTTGGCGATCCGCTATTACCGGCACGTTCGCCCCGCGCCCGCGGTTCCCGCTGGGGACGACGCCGCGCTCTCGCGCTATCATGATCAAATCGAAAAAGACCTGTCCAAGCTTGATTAAGATCAGGCTCGAATAGCGCCCACGCCTTACTGAACATGCTGCTCGCCGCCGCCGTCCTGTTGATCGCCGTCACCGTGCTGTTCACATTTTCCATTCGCGACAAGGACATGCCGGTGCCTGAGCCACTATCGCCCACTCGTCATTTGGATGAGCGCCGCGCGGCGATTTATGAGAACCTGCGCGATTTGCAATTCGAATATCGCGTAGGCAAACTGTCCGACGCCGATTACCAGCAGACCAAGGTCGGCTTGCAGAAAGAACTGGCTGGCGTGCTGAGCGAGATCGAAAGAGTCAAATCCGGAGCTCCGGCCGCGCCCATCAAGGCGGCGGCCCCGGCGGCGGTCCCGGGAACCGTGTGCCCGCATTGCAACGCCACTTTTCCCCGGCCTTTGAAATTCTGCGGCGAATGCGGAAAGGCCATGTCATGAGACTTCGCATTGCAGTATTCTGTCTCCTGACTCCTGTCTCCTGTCTCCTCGGCGCGATAGAAGGCACTGTCATCAACGGGACCACCGGCAAGCCCGAGCCTTCCGTCAAGGTCTCTCTAGTGCAGCCCGGCGCCGGCGGGATGCAGGCACTCGCGACTTCCACCTCCGATGCGAACGGCAAGTTCAGCATCGATCACGATCTTCCACCGCCGCCCGCGCTGCTCCAGGCCGATTATAAGGGCGTCCAATATACGCAGGTGCAGCCGCCGGGACGGCCCCCGACCGGAATCCAGTTTCAGGTGTTTGAATCCGCCGCGAAGCCGCCGCAAGGGTATCAGATGGCGCATCTCATCATGATCGAGCCGAGCCCGACCTCGCTCGAGATCAGCGAAACGTTTCTGATCCGCAACGAATCCACCGTCACGTTTCAGGATTCCTCCAACGGGACGGCTCTGTTCTATCCGCCCAAGGCCGCCGGCGACAAAGTGCAGGTGAGCGTCACGCCGCCCACGCAAATGACCATCCAGCGGCAAGCCGTGAAAGCCGCCAAGCCCGGCTCATTCAAGATCGACTATCCGGCGCGGCCCGGTGAGACCCGTTTCGACATGCACTACACCCTGCCGGTCTCCGACACGTTCGCCACGAAAATTGTCCAGGGCGACCGCCCGACCATGGTGGTAACGCCGGTCTCGGTTCACCTTACCGGCGACGGCATCAAGGAAGCCGGCGTCGAGCAGGATGTGCAGGCCCGCCTCTACGAAGTGACCGGAACGTCTTTGGATGTCAAGATCGACGGCACCGGTTCCATCCGCGACCGGCAACAGAGCAATGCGCCGGAAGAAGACACGGGCCAGCCGAAGACCACCGAGATCCTCGCCCGCGTTTACGACAAAATGTACTGGGTGCTGGGCCTGACGTTCGGCATCCTGGCGCTGGGCGGCACGCTTCTCTTCCGCAAGGGCGCGGCGTGATTGCAAAAGCATGAACGCGCTTGAGATCGCTGACGTCTGGAAATATTACGGCGACTTTCCTGCCCTTCGCGCGGTGGCGCTGAACATCGAGCCCGGGTCCACCCTTGCTCTTCTGGGCCGCAACGGCGCCGGCAAGACCACTTTGCTGCGGATCATCGCCGGACTTTCCCGGCCTTCGCGCGGAAGCGTCATGATTCAAGGCGCCGATGCCCGTCAGCAGTCCACGCGGCAACGGATCGGCATTCTGGGACACGGAATCGCGCTTTACGACGAGCTTTCTGCGATCGAAAATCTAACCTTATTCGGGCGGCTGTACAGCTTGCCCGATCCTCGCAAGCGGGCCGAGGAAATGCTGGAGCGCGTGGGTCTCGCCCGCGTGCGCGATGGTCTAGCTCGCGAGTTTTCGCGCGGCATGCGCCAGCGGCTGGCTGTCGGCCGGGCGTTTCTGCACGATCCCGAAGTGTTGTTGCTCGACGAGCCCTTCACCGCACTCGACGATCGGGCCATCACCGTGCTCCAATCCATGATCCAGAGCATGCGCGAGCGGGGGCGGACGATCATCATGTCCACACACCAGCTCCGCGAAGCCTTGGAGCTGGCGTCGCACGTGGCATTGCTCCAGCGCGGCCAGATCGTGCATACCGGCGAGCGGACGCAGCAGATGTTGGAAGATACGGGATGGCTGTACAGGACATACGGAGAGAACTAAGTGTTCCTCCGACAGGTGTGGACCATCACCGCCAAGGACCTGCATTCGGAACTGCGTACCAAGGACGCCTGGAACGCGTCCATCGCCTTCTCCGTGGTGATTCTTTTATTGTTCAGCTTCGCCTTCGATCCTTCCTCCGATCAGGTTCGCGAATTCTCGGGCGGCCTGCTGTGGATGACCTACGCCTTCGCCGGCGCGCTGGTGCTGAACCGCAGTTTCGCGCGCGAGATGCAGAATGATTGCCTGGATGCGCTGATCGCCTCGCCCGTATCGTCCGCCGCCCTGTTCGTGGGCAAGGCGCTGGCGAACTTCGCGCTGCTGTTCGCCGTGGAGCTGGTCAGCCTGCCGGTGTTCGTGCTGTTCTACAACCTGCAATGGGGCGCGGCGCAGGTGGGACCCATGCTGCTGGTTCTGATGCTGGGAACCTGGGCATTGACTGTGATTGGAACTTTGTTCAGCGCGCTCACGGTGAACCTCCGATTGCGGGAACTAATGCTGCCGACGCTCGTCTATCCAATGATGATTCCGGCGCTGATCGCGGCCATCACCGTCACCACCAATGTGCTGGCCGGAAATCCTCCCGGCCTGGGGATACGTCTGCTGGCGGCCTTCGATATCATCTTTACGTTGCTGGCCGTGGTTTTTGTGGATACCGTTCTAGTAGGATGAACAAACATGCGGGAAAAGATCATTATTGGATTGGCGATTTTCGCGGCGGGCCTGCTGGCCTGGAACATGAACACGATTTTCACGGGGCTCCCCGATGAGTTGAACCAGGGCGCCATTTACCGGATCATCTATTTTCACGTTCCGGCGAACATCCTGGGGATGCTCGGCTTCGGCCTGGGGATGTTCCTGAGCATCGGATACCTGGTCACCAAGGATCTGCGCTATGACGCGCTGGCCGCCAGTGTCACCGAGGTCGCCCTGGTGTACGCCTCCATCGGCCTGGCGACCGGGAGCATCTGGGCGCGGATTATCTGGGGAGTGTGGTGGGCCTGGGACGTCCGCCTCACCTCCTGGCTGGTGTGCTGGCTGATTTTCGGCGGATATTTAATGCTCCGCCGGGCGGTGGACGAACCCAATCAGCGCGCCCGCTTCGCAGCCGTAGTCAGCGTCCTGGGCAGCGTCAACGCCTACATTTCCTACAAATCTATCGAATGGTGGAACACCCAGCACCCGCAGCCTGTGCTCTCCATCCGCAACGGCGGCGGCATGGCTGCCGGCATGGAGGCTCCCATTTGGTGGAACCTGCTCGCTCTGGCCTGCTTCTCCACCATCCTGGTGATGGTGCGGATGCGCCAGGAATCGTTCGCCCGTGAAATCGACACTCTTCGCAGGATGGCACACGCCCAGTGACCCGGAGATCTAAGTGAATAGGAACGTCCAGTACATGCTCCTCGGCCTCGGCGCCGCGTGGTTGATTATGTTTATCTACGTGATCCTCATCACGCTGCGCGAGCGCAAGCTGCGCAAGGAGCTCGACCGCGTCCGCCGCATGGTAGAACATCCACAGAAGTAGTCCCAGAAAAAGGCGAAAAGGGGACAGCTCCTCGACTACGGACGGGCAGTAACCCCCTCAAGGGAAAGAGCTGTCTCTTTTTCGCGGCCCGGCCCCACACCTTTTTGCGACACTGGCGTTATGAAAGCCCTCGCCGTCTTCTTTCTGTCAGCCCTGTGTGCCTCGGCTGAAGTCCGCACGCTCACCCTCCGCGATGCCCTCGATATCGCACTCAAACAGAACCCCGACGTGGTTCTCGCGCGGCTCGACCAGCAGCGCGCCCGCGCGCAGGTCACCATCGCCAAGGACGCGTTCGTCCCCAAACTGTTCGCGGGCAGCGGCGCCGCCTATACCAACGGCTTTCCGATGAGCATCGACGGCAACGCGCCCGCTCTGGTCCAGGCCAGAACCCAGATGGCGATCTTCGACCGGCCGCAGAGCCTGCGTGCTGCCGCAGCTAACGAAACTGCCCGTGGATCCGAGATCGACATCGCCCTGCGCCAGGACGAAGTCGCCTATCGCGTCGCAGCGCTGTTCTTCGACGCCGACCAGGGAGCCCGCAGCCTGGCCGCGGTCAAACTGCAATTGCAAAGCCTCACGCGGGTGCGCGAGCTGACCACGGTCCGCATCAGCGAGGGCCGCGAGCTTCCAATAGAATCCAGTCGAGCGGACCTCAAGGTGCTGCAGGCCCAGCAGCGCCAGGCGGAGCTCGACGACAGCATTGCCGACACGGAAACATCTCTCGCGCAGGTTCTCGGCTTCGATCCGGGCGACCGCGTGCAGCCCGCGCAGGAGGATCGCCGTGTGACCGGTCAGATCGACTCCGAAGAGGCCGCCATCCAGCAGGCTCTCGATAGCAGCCGCGAGATCAAGCGTCTGGAATCCAATCTGCAAGCCAAGAATCTGGAGGTCAAAAGTTACGAGGCGGAACGCTTGCCGAAAGTCGACTTGGTGGCACAGTATTCCCTGCTGTCGAAATACAACAACTACGAGAAGTTCTTCGGCGCGTTCCAGCGTCACAACGTGGAGCTGGGTGCGTCATTCACGATTCCCATACTCACGGGCCGTTCAGGCGCCGCCTACATTTCCCAGGCGCAAGCCGACATCGACAAGATCCGGGCCCAAATCGGCCAGACGCGCAGCCGCATCACCGCCGATTTGCAGCATGCCTATCGCGACATCCGGCGCACGGATTCCGCTCAAAAGCTCGCACGCGCCGACCTTGACCTGGCGCGCGAGCAGTTGTCGCTCGACCTCACCCGTTATGACGAAGGGCAGGTCACCATGGCGCAAGTGGAGGCTTCGCGCGCTGCCGAGCAGGAAAAGTGGATCGTCTACTACGATACCCAGCATGCGCTTGAAGTCGCGCGGCTCAATGTGCTTCGTCAGACCGGCACGCTGGTGGCGTCTTTACGTCAGTAGAGACTCGGTCGATCAGTCCCATGCGCACCCGGGCGGACGTGATCCTCATGGGATGTTATCCTTCCCGAAGAGTTTGTCATTCCGCTTAGGAGGCAGCTTCGATGAGAATCTTCTCCGCCGTGTTGGTGCTGATCGCCCTTCCCGCTTTTGCCCACCACTCGTTCTCGGCCGAGTACGACGCGAACAAACCCGTCAACGTGCAGGGCGTGGTCGCGAAGCTCGCCTGGGTGAATCCGCATGCCTACATCTATGTGGATTCCAAGGACGCCAGCGGCAAAATCACGCGCTACGCGTTCGAAACCAGCAGTCCGAATGCGCTGCTGCGACGCGGCTGGAAGCGCGACTCGCTCAAGGAAGGCGACCAGGTCACCGTGGATGGCTATCTCGCCAAGGATCCGCGTCCTTTGACCGATGGATCGCTGCACGGCAATGCGCGGCTGGTCACCCTGGCCGGCGGTAAAACCGTGTTTGCGGGATCGTCCGCCGACGATGGAGGCCCCACAAAATGACCCGGCGGTTTATGGCCGCGGCAGCCGTAACGGCCGCGATCCTTTCGCTTGCGATCCTTTCCCTTGCGCCCCCGCCCGCCGCTGCCCAGTCCGCCGGAAAAGGAAATGCCCAGGGGAAAGATCTTGGCGGACCCGGAGGCGTCATCGCGGTCAATGGAGTGCGTGACGAAAATCTTCCGCCGCCTCCCGCCGGCCCCACTCCGCGCGCAGCGGACGGGAAGCCCAACCTGTCCGGTGTATGGCTATCCGGCAATTACAATTTCGCCAGCATGGGCGGACCCTTGCCCTTGCAGCCATGGGCCCAGAAGCTCATGGAGCAGCGACAGGCCACGCAGGGCCGCGAGGACCCGGAAGCCAAGTGCCTGCCTGCGGGAGTCCCGCGCATCACTCCGTATCCCTTCAAGATCGTGCAGTCGCCCGAAGTGATCGTGATGCTGTTTGAGGGCAACGTGCACAGCTACCGCCAGTTCTTGCTGAATCGCGCTCACGACAAAGATCTCGACCCCACCTGGATGGGCGATTCCATCGCGTCCTGGCAGGGCGACACTCTGGTGGTCGATACGGTGAACTTCAACGATAAGACCTGGCTCAATGGCCGGGGCGCGCCGCATAGCGACAAACTGCATGTCATCGAACGCTACACGCGGCCGGACCTGGGCCATCTCGAAGCCGAGATCACCATGGAGGATCCCGGCGCCTTCACCAAGCCGCACACGTTCAAGCGGACCCACATTCTCAGCACCACCTGGGAAATCCATGAGTATGTCTGTAACGAGTTCAACGTGGACGCAGACCGGCTGGTCGGGAAGTAAAAGATCGAGTCAGGGCTTAACCGCTTGCCGCTCGGCGGTGAGCTTGCGCATCAGTTCGATCGTCGGGGCCGGGGCTTCGAACTCGGCCTCCTCGAGCGGAGTCCGTCCGAAGTTGTCCTTGGCGGCGAAGTCTGCTCCATGATCGGCCAGATACTGGACGATGTCGTTCGCGCCCTGGCGAACTGCCGCATGAAGCGCACTGGGACGGCCCTTGGGCGCGGCATTCACATCCAGTCCCAGATCCACCATCAGCTTCACGGCATCCAGTTTCTTGCTGCCCGTCGCCAGAAGAACGCCTCCCGTGCCGTCCGGTAGCTTGGCTTTTGGATCCGCCCCGAGCGTGACGAGTTCCTGGATCATCGCGACGTCTCCCGTTTCGGCCGCTACCAGGAAACCGGTCATTCCGCCCCGCCCGCCGCGGCCTCCAGGGGCCCCGCGTCCCCCGCCCTGCGTGCGTGCGTTCACATCCGCGCCGCGAGCCACTAGGTCCTTCACCAGCTCGGTCCTGCCTTGCCGGATCGCTTCGTGCAGCGGTACGTTGCCGCTGGCGTCGGTGGCATTCACGTCGGCGCCGTAATCGAGCATCAGCCGCGTGACGCCTTCCTTACCTCGCGCCAGGGCGATCAGAAACGCCGTGCCCCCGTCTTTGGCTTTGAATTGCGGATCGGCCTTCGCGGCCAGCAGCGCTTTGGCGCTATCCACGTCGCCGCGTTGCGCAGCGAACAGCAGCGGGCTGAAGCCGTTCTTCGATACCGCGTTCACGTTCGCGCCCCGCTCGATCAAAAGACTTGCGATCTGCGGCCGGCCCGCTTCCACGGCCCACATCAGCGGCGTTTGTCCCATCCGGGATTCGGCCACATCCGGCCGGGCGCCGCGCGCGAGCAGCAGCTTGACCAGATCGAGATTCTCGGAATTCACCGCCATCAACAGCGGCGTTTCGCCGTTCCACCGTGCAGTATTCAGATCGGCATTCGGATCGGCCTTGGCATCCAGCAGCGCCCGTGCGATCGCCAGATTTCCGTTGGTACATGCGGCCAGCAGGGCCGTCTCGCCATTTTCGTCGGCCACGTCGACCTTGGCTCCGGCGCGCAGCAGAGCCGTCACGATTTCCGCATCGTCGCGGCTGGCCGCCCAGATCAGCGCGGTCGAACCGTCGGAGCGCCGGGCGTTCACATCTGAACCATTTTTGAGCAGCTCCAGGACAGTCTTCTGGTCGCGCTTCTGAACTGCTTCAAACAGCTTGAGATCGCCTGCGGGAACCCGGGTGACCGCCACCAACAGGGTCAGGATAACGAGCGCGGGTGCCGGTCGCATGAGCGTACACCATGATATACTCCGGGTGCGGTGCCTGGGAAACTACTGTATTCAAGGCGGTTAGCGCTCGCCGGCCTGTATCTCGCTGGGTTCGTTTTGTCAGGGCAGTCGCTGCTCGAGACCACCACTGCGCGCTACTGCACAGCGTGCCATAACGATAAGTTGAAGACCGGCGGCGTGTCACTTTCGAATATTGGGGCGAGCGCGGCCGCGCTCGACCCGGCAACGCTTGAAAAAGTCTTGCACAAGCTCCGGGCGGGCGAGATGCCTCCTCCTGGAATGCCCCGCCCCGACGCGGCCACCTATACGGCGCTCACCTCTTCGCTCGAAACCGAGTTGGACCGCAACGCCGCGGCTCATCCGAATCCCGGTGCGCCCGCCGTGCACCGCCTGAATCGCGCGGAGTATCGCAACGCCGTGCGCGACCTGCTCGATCTCGACCTCGACCACTCCGCCAACCTGCCTCCCGACGATTCCGGCTACGGCTTCGACAACATCGGCGATGTGCTCACGGTGTCGCCGCTGCACATGGAGAAGTATCTGGCAAACGCCCGCCGCATCGCCCGGCTGGCCATCGGGACCCTGAAGCCCAGTTCCGCGCTGGAACGCTTCACGCCGCCGCGCGGTACGGCCAACGACTCAATCGAGGCGCTGCCGGTCGATGAGCGTGGAGGCATCCTGATCCACCGCTATTTCCCATTCGATGCCGAATACTCCATCCTGGTGCGCGTGCGCGGAAATCCCGGACCCGGCATGCCACCCGCCAAATTGGATCTACGTGTCGACGGGCTGCGCGTAAAACTCTTCGATGCCGGCATCGATACGGCCGAAGCCAATCAAGGCACCCGCAATTTCCAGCTTCGCCTTCCGTTCCGGGCGGGCGCGCACGAAATTGGAGCGGCTTTCCTCACCGAGAATGCCAAGCTCGAAGGCGGCCCTCCACGCGGCCCCAACAATAATCCCTCCACCAACGGACTTTTCGTGGACTATGTCGCCATCGGCGGCCCCTATGATCCCAAGGGCCCGGGCGATACCGAGAGCCGCAAAAGGATTTTCGTTTGCAAGTCTCAAGAGGACGCATGCGCGCGCAGGATAATTATGTCTCTGGCGCGCCAGGCCTATCGCCGGCCTGTGACCACTGCGGACATCGACCCGTTGATGAAGCTATTCGCGACCGGCCGGGCCGATGGATCGAGCGGCGGCTCGACGTTCGACGCTGGAATCGAAATGGCGCTGACCGGACTTCTTGTCTCGCCCGATTTCCTGTTCCGCGTCGAGCACAGCAACGGCCGCCTGACCGACCTCGAACTGGCCTCGCGCCTGTCGTTCTTCTTGTGGAGCAGCATCCCCGATGAACAACTCCTCCAGCTCGCGGAGCGTGACAAGCTGCATGACCCAGCCATCTTGCGAACGCAAACCTTGCGGCTGTTACGCGACCCGAAGTCGCAGGCGCTGCTCGAAAACTTCGCCGGACAATGGCTGCAGTTGCGGAACATCGCCGAATGGCATCCCGATCCGCAAAAGTATCCCCAATTCGACGATGCGCTGCGGATCGCGTTTGAACGCGAAAGCTCGCTGTTCTTCGAGAACATCGTCCGCGAAGACCGCAGCGTCCTGGAGCTGATCGATGCGGATTACACGTTCTTGAACGAACGCCTGGCCCGCTATTACGGAATTCCCGGCGTCCACGGCAGCTATTTCCGGCGCGTGCCGCTTTCCGGCCAAAATCGGGAGAAACAACGCGGCGGGGTGCTCACGCAAGGCGGCATCCTGATGGTCACGTCCTATCCCACGCGGACGTCGCCCGTGTTGCGCGGCAAATGGATTCTCGAAAACATCCTGGGCGCTCCTCCGCCCCCGCCTCCGCCCAACGTTCCCCAGCTCGAAGAGAACGCCGTAGGCTCCGCTAAGAGCCTTCGCGAGCAGCTTGAAAAGCATCGCGCCAGTGCTGCCTGCTCGGTCTGCCATTCGCGCCTGGATCCGCTGGGATTCTCACTGGAGAATTTCGACGGCGTCGGCAGATATCGCGCCGAAGAAGGCGGGTCGCCCATCGATGCCTCTGGATCGATGTCCAATGGCGTCACCGTGACTGGCCCTGCGGGCCTGAAGAAAGTGATTCTGGAGCGCAAGGACGAATTCGTCGAGGTGATGGCCGGGAAGCTCCTGACATACGCTCTGGGGCGCGGCTTGGAGTATTACGATCAGCCCGCGGTGCGCCAGATCCGGCGCGAAATGGCAGCGGAGAACGAGCGTTTTTCCTCGCTGGTTGTGGGAGTGGTCAATAGCGTACCATTTCAAATGAGGAGGGCTCCGGAAAAGTGATCATCACGAAGAAGTCCCTTCCCCGGCGGACGTTCCTGCGCAGTTTAGGCGCTGCCGTCGCGCTGCCCCTGCTCGATTCGATGACCCCCGCTTTCGCCGCGCCCGCCCGCACTGCTACGCCCCGCATGGCGTTCCTCTATACGCCCAACGGCATCATCATGAAGGACTGGACGCCGGCGGCCGAAGGCTCGGGCTTCGAGTTCACCAAGACACTCAAACCCATAGAAAGGTTCCGCGACAGGCTGCTGGTGCTCACGGGTCTCGAGCAGCACAATGGAGAATCGCTGGGCGATGGCGCAGGCGACCATGCCCGCGCCGGCGCCAGCTGGCTCACGGGAGCGCACCCCAGGAAGACCGAGGGCGCCGACATTCATAACGCCATTTCAGTGGACCAGATCCTGGCGCATGAGATCGGCAAGGAGACCCCGCTGCCGTCGCTCGAACTGGGCCTCGAAGACGTCCGCATGGTGGGGAATTGCGATTCGGGCTATAGCTGCGCCTATAGCAACACGATTTCCTGGAGCTCGCCAACCACGCCGCTGCCCTACGAGACGAATCCGAGGAGCGTGTTCGAACGCCTGTTCGGCGATGGCGAAACCACGGACGCCTCGGTGCGAGCGATGCGTTCGCGCGAAGACCGCAGCATTCTAGACTTCGTCCAGGCCGATACCGCGCGGATCACCGCGGGACTTGGATCCGGCGATCGCCGCAAGATGAGCGACTATCTCGACTCGGTTAGAGAAATCGAGCGGCGGGTTCAGCGCACGGAGGAACAGAACGCGAAGAATCCCGAACTGCCCGCGCTCGACCGTCCGGACGGAATCCCGCCGACGTTTGAAGAACACATCCAGTTGATGTACGACATGATGGCGTTGGCGTTTCAAGCCGACCTGACCCGCGTAATCACCCTCATGTACAGCCGCGAGGGCGGCAACCGGACCTATCCGCAAATCGGCGTGCCCGACGCGCATCACGGCTTATCGCATCACATGAACGATCCTTCCAAAATGGCCCGGCTGCAAATGATCGACCAGCATCACGTGCAGATGTTGAGCTATTTCCTCGGCAAGATGCAGGCCGCGCAGGACGGCGACGGCACGCTGCTGGATCATTCGATGATCGTCTACGGCGGCAGCTTGAGCGATTCCAACCGCCATCTGCATGACAACCTTCCGGCGCTGCTCATTGGAGGCAAGTTTCGCGGAGGACAGCATATCCGTTATCCCAAGGGCACGCCCATGACGAACTTGTTCATGAACATTCTTGATGCGGCCGGCGTTCCTGCAGCGCAGATCGGCGACAGCAACGGGAAGCTCGCGTACCTAAGCGGGCTTTAGCGCAGCCAGAACTTCGCTCGTTCGAACAACGGTACAGTATTCTCCATTGAGGTTCGCGAGGCTCATGGCGTGAACCTCGTCCGCCGTTCGCCATTTTCCGTGCCAGTCCTTGCGGCCGAAGGTGAAACTCGCGTCCTCCACCAGGAAGGTTTCGAAGCCCAGGTTGCCGGCCATCCTGACTGTGGCTTCCACTGAGTTGTTGGTGATCACTCCGGCCATGACCAGCAGAGTGTGATTCGCCTGGCGCAATCTGGAATCAAGATCCGTTCCGATGAACGCGTTATTGGTGCGCTTCACGATGACGGTTTCGCCGGGGGCTGGCTGCGCCTCCGGTTTGAAGTCGTTCCCGGGCTGCCCGGGCCGATAGTGCGAGGCTGGCTCGGTGGAATCGTGGCGGACGTGGTAAACAGGCCGCTGCGTCGATCGCCAGGCTTGCAGCAAAGCCGCAACGTGATGCTCCGCATCGCGGTTATTGCGCTCCCCCCAGCTGGGATGGTCGATGGCTTTCTGCAGGTCGATCATGATCAAGGCCGCGTCGAGTGGCAAGAGCCGGGGAATACTCATGAGTAGATCATGAACTCGAGCAGGTTCCCGTCGGGATCGCGTATGTATACGCTGGACGCGCCTTTCTTGCGTCCACCCTGGCGCGCGACTGGGCCTTCGATCACCTTCGCTCCGGCCTTATCGAGCCACGTCTTCAGCGCGGCCGCCGTGCCGTCCCACACGAAGCACAGATCGCCGCATGGAGGCTTGGCAGCGGGAGCACGCAACGCGAACGTCGCATCCTGCCAGGTCGCCGGCTGATGGAAGTTGATCATCTGGTCGCCGACGTACACCGAACAGGCGCGCGCGTTCTCGGTGACCGGGAAACCAAGGCCGCGATAGAAAGTCAGCATGGCGGCCGTGTTCTGCATCGGCAGCGCGACGTGATCGAACCCACGGACGCTTCCGGTCTGTTGGGCTCCGAGGTTGGATGCGGCAGCGGCGGCCGCTGCGGACTGAACGAAGTTGCGGCGCGATGATCGCATAGTCTTATTGGCAAATGAAATTGCCTGCCTCCTCAAAGCTGCCCGATCCCTTGTAACGAGCCTGTTTGGGATAGGCGCACAGCGGGCGTGTACGTCCAGGCCAGGGCGAGTTTGGTCCCGCCGTGGCGACGATCCGATCCGGTGCGGAGCCTTTCTCTACCCAATTCGTCAAAGCCGTGAAGGCGTCGAACTGATCCGTGGCCGGGCCGCCGGCGCAGTGGTTCATCCCTGGAACCGCGAACAGACGGGTGAAGTCAGACGCCGCGCCGTTGTTCGCCCGGTTCACGTCGTTCCACCAGGAGATGGTGTCGTTGATCGAGAACACCGGATCGCTGACGCCGTGCACGAGCAGGAGTTTGCCCCCATGGTTCTTGAACGCCGCGAGATCGGTCGAGCTGGCCATCATGAAATCCCAGACAGCTTCCGTGAACTCGCCGGACTTGGCGTACAGTTTGGCGGCGTCGCGATCGAAGTCGACTCCCAGGAGATATGCCACCGGACCCGGTCCGGAAGTAGCGATCTGTACAGGCGGCGTCACAAATAGCGCAGACGCCGACGCGCTCCCCAGGGTGGCGATGATCGAGGAATTATTGGCGGCGTCAAATGCTCCGAGCTTCCAGGATCGCCAGCCTTGGTTATAAGTCTCGCCGATCTTTCCGCCGATACCCCGATCCCACGCCCAATCGGCGTAGAGCAGCTCGCCTTGAGCGCTCCTGGCGCCACCGAAAAGCTTTTGCAGCGCGGCCACCTGCGCCGTCGAAATGCAGGTGTTCCGCTTGGGACCTTTGCAGGTGATCGCAGCGAACTTTGTGCCGACGATGGCTGGAGTGCATCCCGGGAAGTTATCGATGATCCCATCCGCCAGCCCGTCCAGCGAATCGCACGCCGTCAGGATGGCCTGCGAAGCGAGGTCCAGATCCTCGTCGGTAAACGTTTTGTTCAGGAGAGGCTGCCCGAACCGGTCGAAGATTCCGGACGCCTTGGCTACTTCGGCGAGCGCCTGCGCGTCGGCCGCGTGACCAAAGAGCGCGGCTTTGGCGAGCTTGAATCCCGGAGAACACGCCAGGATCCCATCGAAGTAAGTGGGAAACCGCTGCGACATCATCATGGCTTCGCGGCCGCCTTCCGAACACCCGACGTAATAGGAACGCTCGGGCGCGCGGCCGTAATAGGCGCCGATGATTGCCTTGGCCGCCTGCGCGACCTGATCGTAGGAGTTGTATCCGAAATCCCGGCGGGCCTGCGGATCGAAGCCGAAGGTGACTGTTCCGTTGCGAGCGGGATCGTTGTTGACGGCGTTGTCGTGTCCGGAGTCGGTCGAGACCACGGCGAATCCCATGGCGAGCGCATTGCCGCGCTGCTGACCCTGCAGATTCCCGAGTGCGTTGCCCAGATTGCCATTCGATCCGCCGCCGCCTTCAAAGAAGAACTTCCCGTTCCAGTCGGTTGGCAGACGGAGATGGAACCGGATGGCGTAGTGCTGTGAGTTCACGCCGGTGCGTTCGTTCATCCGGCCCTGGACCTCGCAATGCTCGGGCAGTGCGGGCGCGTTGCCTTGGGCCGCGCGCGGCGCATTGAAAACGGCCGAATTGATCACGGTGGTCGGGTTCGGGAGGCCGTTCAGTGAATTGAGGCTCGCACACTTTTGGGCGACGCAGGGAAGGGCCGCAGTCAATAGGAACCAAGTCCGGTATCTCATGGCTTATCTATTATGTCGCGAGTTGTATCAGAACTTGGGCGTCCGGCAGGGTTTCCAGCCGGTCGATTTCGTCCGCCACACGAGCGCGCGCATCGGCGGATAGAAACGCGCCGGCATTCTCATCGAACTTGGCGCGGAGCTCCTGGTAGGTCATGGGATTCTCGGCCGAGCCGCGATTGTATTCTTCCACTTCTGTAAACTGCCTGCCGTCCTTCAGCGTTACGGTAACTGCGCCCTTGAAGCGCCCGGGGCCAGGGTAATCGGGGGCTACGTGATAACGGACTTTCCGGGCCAGCTCTAAAATCGCCGGATTCCGGCGGCTCTGATCGCTATAAGCGCGCTTGCCCAGCTCGCCGAAAAACAGCGCCTCGGCGATGCTGTACTGCAGGCTCACGCGGCCGTGCGAATCCGATGCGGGCGCATGTTTCTCCGCGACCGGCTCGCAGACGATCGACACGATGAAGGCGGTCACAGGACAATCGACGCTCTCGATTTCGGCGGGCTGGATCGCGTGCTTATCGCGCAGCCGGATCGCGGCGCTGATGTAAGGATGAATCACGTGCGCGGCTGGAAACGGCTTGAACGACGAGCCTCGGCTTTCCCAATGCGTGCCCAGATTGGTGTTGATGCGCGCGAAATCGCGGTGCGCATTCGGATCCTGCACATGGCTCGCAAACAAGCCCCAGCGGCCTTCGAATACCTGCGCGGGACCGGTGACGCCCGATCGCGCGAGCATCGCGGCGGTGATTCCGCTTTGGGCCGACCAGCCGGGATGAAGAAACTTGGTCTGCGTCCCGTCGACCCAGCATTCGAGCAATCCGGAGGCGAAGCTGCCGGCAATCCCAGCCGCGCGCTCCATGGCGTTCGCGTCCAACGCGAGCAGTTTCGCGGCCAGGTACGCTGCTCCAAACGTGGCAAACAAGCCGGTGGGATGAAAACCGCGCTTGTGGAGCTCGCCCGAGGAAACACTGCCCACGCGGCAGGAGATCTCATTACCGAGAGCGATGGCCGTGATGAGGTCGCGTCCGGAAACAGGAGTGAATTCGGAAAGAGCCAGCGCAGCGGCGACCGCAGGGCTGCTCATGTGCACGATCGATTCGTTGTGTGTATCGTCATATTCCAGGGCCTGCGAGAGCGCACCATTGGCAAACGCGGCCGAGGTCACACCGACGCGATCTCCGAACCCGAGAATATGGCACGGGCCAGCGGGAGACAGGGCGACGATGGCGTCGCGCGTCGATTTTCCGAAAGGAGTTTCCGCGCCGGCCAGCGACAGTCCGATCACGTCCATCACGCGCAGTTTGGTGGCTTCCATCACATCGGCCGGCAGGTCCTCGAATCGGACGTGCGACGCCCAATCGGCAAGGGCGCTGGAAAGTGGCTGGATCACGGCACTACTGTACAATGATTTACGCCCTCGAAAGCAATGCTAGAAACCCAAACGCTCGCATCTTATATTGTCACCAGCCGGATCGAAAGCATTCCCGAGGACGTTCGCCACGAAGCGCGCCGGGCCATCGTCAACTACGTGGGATGCGCATTGGGAGGCAGCATCGACACGGCGGTGGATCGCGCGATCCAAGCTTTGGGTCCCTATTCCGGGAAACCGACCGCGAGCATTCTGGGGCGCGGCGAGCGCATGGACCCGCTGCACGCCTCGCTGATGAACGGGATCAGCTCTCACATCTACGATTTCGACGACACTACGCCGAAGAATTACATCCACCCCACGTCGCCCGTAGCATCGGCTCTATTTGCGTACGCGAGCGCGAACCCGGTCTCCGGGCGCGACTTCATGGAGGCGTTCATCCTCGGATTCGAAGCGGAATCACGTATCGGCAACGCGGTGTATCCGGCGCATTACGATGCCGGCTGGCACATCACGGGCACCACGGGAGTATTCGGCGCGGCCGCGGCGATCGGCAAGCTGCTGAACCTTGAGGGGCATGAGATGATCTGGGCGATCGGGCTCGCCGCCACGCAGGCCGCGGGTTTGCGCGAGATGTTCGGGTCCATGGCTAAGGCACTGCATCCGGGCCGGGCTGCGCAGAATGGTTATGCCGCGGCGCTGTTGGCCCAAGCCGGCTTCACCGCGGGCGAACATAGCCTCGAAGGTCCGCGGGGCTTCGCGGCGGTCCAGGCTGCGAAATTCGACCTCTCGAAAATCACCACGCGCCTGGGCGAGGATTTTGATCTTCGCGAAAATACTTACAAACCGTTTCCGTGCGGCATTGTGAACCATCCGACGATTGACGGGTGCATCCAGATTCACGACGAACATCGGCCCGATCCGGGGAACATCGCCGCCGTGCGGCTGCGCGTCGCGCCGCTGGTTATGGATTTGTGCAATCAGCAGGGCATCACCAAGGGGCTGCAAGGCAAGTTCTCCGTGTATCACGGCGCTGCAATCGGTCTGGTGAGGGGCAAGGCCGGCGTGCAGGAATACACGGACGATGCCGTCAACGATCCGCAGATCAAACGCGTGCGTGAACTCGCTACGGCGGTGGGCGATCCTTCGATCACCGAAGACCAGGCTCGTATCGAAGTGCAGTTAACAACGGGACAGACGCTCACCCGCTTCGTCGAGCAGTCGCTGGGGAATATTCATCGTCCGATGACCGACAAACAGCTCGAGGCTAAATTTCGCGACCAGGCCGTGGCCGCGATCCCGGCCGCGCAAGTGCAGAAGGCTATCGCGCTGTGCTGGAAGATCGACGACTTGGACGATGTGGCGGAATTAATTCAAGTATGCGTCTCACGATAGCGTTGGCGCTTTCTCTGCTCACTGCCTGCGGCTCGGGCGCGAACAAGCACGAAGTCCGGATTCCCAAAGGCGCTGGCGGCGTCGGGTTTCTGCCTTTGCTGGTGATGGAGAAGTATCGCCTGATTGAGAAGTACGCCGATGTTACGGTTCGCTGGATGGATCTGGGCGGGCCGGCCGCGATGAACGATGCACTCTTGTCGTCATCGGCCGACTTCATTTCGGCAGGTCCGCCGGCGTTCCTGACGCTGTGGGATAAGACGCGCGGCTCAGCAAATGTCGAGGGAGTCGCCGCGATGACGTCGATGCCCATGTACCTCGATACCAATTCCCCACATCTGACGAAGCTGGACGATATCACGGATCAAGACAAGATCGCGGTGACCTCGATCAAGGTGTCGATCCCGGCCATCATCATGCAAATGTATGCGAAGGAGAAGTACGGTCCGGCCCAGGCCACGCGCTTCGACAAATTCACAGTGTCGATGGCGCATCCCGATGCCGTGTTGGCATTGCTTTCGGGATCGGCGGGCATCAGCGCACACTTCAGCTCTCCGCCGTTTCATCAGCGCGAACGCAAGGATCCTCGCATTCGCACGATTTTGACTTCCGATGACGTTATGGGGGGTTCCACCACGTTCACCATGATCTCCACTACCAGCAAGTTCCGGCAGGAGAATCCGCAGATCTTCGCGGCAGTGCTCAAGGCGCTGGAGGAAGCCAATCGCATGATTGTCGCCGATAAGAACATGGCCGCGGACCTTCTGGCGGCCTCCGAAGGCGGCGGTTTAACGCGCGAAGAGATTGCCGAGGTCCTGAACGATCCGCACGTCAAGTTCACCACCACGCCGGAGAATGTGATGAAGTACGCCGAGTTCATGTACGGTGCGGGCTCCATCAAGAATCGCCCCGGCTCGTGGAAAGATTTGTTCTTTCCCGAGATCCAGGGTGTTCCGGGGAGCTGATGGACACCGCTCCGCTTTTATCGGTGGAAGGCGTGACGCTTCGATACCGGACCAAAGATCATCTGGTCACGGCGACGTATCGCGTCAGCTTCAATCTATTTCAGTCGGATCGTTTCGTGGTGCTGGGCCCATCGGGATGCGGCAAGTCGACGCTGCTGAAGGCCGTGGGCGGATACATCCGGCCGACCGAGGGGCGAATCCTATTGAATAGCGCCGACGTCACCGGTCCGGGACCGGATCGGGTGTTCGTGTTCCAGGAGTTCGACCAGCTTCTGCCCTGGAAAACCGTGCGGGAGAATATCGTCTTTGCGCTGACCGCGAGCGGCAGACTGCCGCGTCTTCAAGCCGAGGAGCGCGCCATGCATTACATCGCGAAAGTGAACCTGACTGAGTTCGCGTTGAGCTACCCCCACACGCTTTCGGGCGGAATGAAGCAGCGCGTCGCGATTGCCCGCGCGATGGCCATGGAACCGCAGATCCTGCTGATGGATGAGCCGTTCGCCGCGCTGGATGCTCTCACCCGCACGAAGATGCAGGAAGAGCTGCTGCAATTGTGGGATGAGACCAAGTTCACGGTGCTGTTCGTCACGCACTCGATTCCCGAGGCGATTCGAGTCGGCAATCGTATCCTGCTGATGAGCGCGCACCCCGGGCAAGTAAGAGCCGAGGTCAACAGTGCTGGTGCTGACGCGGCGCGTATTCACGAGATCCTGTTCGAGGAGAAGCGACAAGGAACCGGCGATCATGCGTGAACGTCCCGAAGTATTCTACGAAGTTTCGACCGCGCGACTGGATGTTGTGGAGAAGCCGCTCAGCGCCTGGGAAACGCTTTACGAAAACGGAGCCATCCGGAAGACGGCGCTGCTGGTGATGCTAGCGGCGGCGTGGGAACTGTACGCGAGATGGCTGAACAATCCACTGCTGGTGCCGACGTTCTCGGCCACCGTCAGCGCGCTTTTCGCATCGGTTGCCTCGGGCGCCCTGCCGCGGGCGGCCGTCTACACGATTTCGATGCTGCTCAAAGGATACGTGGCGGGACTGGCAATCGCCGCGCTGCTAACCGCATTCGCCACCGGCACGCGCATCGGAGCGGATCTTCTGGAAACGCTGACTGCCATGTTCAATCCGCTGCCTTCCATCGCGCTGCTGCCGCTGGCGTTGATCTGGTTCGGACTGGGCTCGGGAAGCGTAATTTTCGTGCTGATCCACGCCGTACTTTGGTCGGTCGCGCTGAATACCTTCGCGGGCTTTCGCTCGGTGAGCCCGACGTGGAAGATGGTGGGACAGAATTACGGGCTGTCGCGAACGGGCTACATCGCGCGGATTCTGATTCCGGGGGCGTTTCCGAGCATCCTGACGGGCCTGAAAATCGGCTGGGCTTTCGCCTGGCGGACGCTGATCGCCGCCGAGCTGGTTTTCGGGGTCAGCTCCGGATCGGGCGGGCTGGGGTGGTTCATTTTCGAGCGTAAGAATCAGCTTTTGATCGCCGATGTCTTCGCCGGATTGCTGACGGTCATTTTATTCGGCCTGGCCGTTGAGAATCTGATCTTCAAGACCATCGAGAACCGCACCGTGCGGCGCTGGGGCATGCAGATTTAGCTCAAGACCTACAGCACTTCCAACTCCGGCTCAGCCGGATCCGGCTTCCCGATATTCTGAATGTGCATGCGGATCGCGTCCGCGTCCGGGGAGTTCTTGTCCATTTCAAGATACTTCGACATGTGCTCGCGCGCGCCGGCCGCGTCTCCCTTGGCCTCTAGGATACGGCCCAACACGTATTCCGCCCGCGCTATTTTAAGCTTGATGGCCTCCTGTGCGCTTGCGGCGGCGCCATCCAGATCCTTGAGCTGGTAACGCGCAACGGCCTGATGCAGGTAAATTTCGGTGAAGGTTTTCTTATTGTCGGCCTTGATCAGGTCGTCGGCGGCCTTGGCCGCACCCGCCCAATCCTTGGCTTTCAGGGACACGCGAGCCAAGGTCACATAAGCGGCAAACATCTTGGGATCGGCCTGAATGGCGTGTTCATAAGCGTCGCGCGCTTCGGCGAACTTTTGCTGATTCTCCTCGACCACACCCAGGGCGTGCCAGCCGACTGCAAACTTGGGAGACGCCGCCACAGCCGCCTGCAACTGCGTGGCAGCTCCCGGCATATCCCGGGCGTCAATCGCTTTCATAGCCTCCTTCCATTGCTTCCCCGCCTTCGAAGGTATGCCCGATTCCGAAGTGATGATCGAGTAAGGATCGGAAACGTGTCCGGTGATCACCAACGGCTCCAGGGTCGTGGTGGTGTTGGTGTATCCGTTCAGAGCCGAGATATCGATGGTGGTGGAAACATAGCCGGAATGTGTCGCGCGAATAAAGCATGCGCGGCTGCGCAAGGGATCCACGTCCATGCGCCAGAGATACTCACCCTTTTTGTCGGTGGTGGGCCCAGGAGCCGAGCCCTGGAAATCGCTGCAAACGCGCTCGATGCCGACGGTGAAGGGGGGAGGTGAACCATCGGACATGGTCACCTTTCCTTTTATGATGAGCGGATAAACTTCGGCCGTGACCGGCTGGACAGACGACACGATGCTCGCTACAAACAAGAAGCTCACAACGGGGAAAGCGCTACGAACCGCGTGCATGGCGACCATAAATCCTCCTCAGACTCCTAGCCTACAACAGCCGAAATACCACCAAAGGACGGCTATTCCGGATCGAAAGTTACTGCTTTGTTTGCCTGTCGTACCAGGCCTGAAAGAACTCCACTTGCGCCTGGGCCAACCCCGGACCGGAAGCCACAATGTCTCCCAGAACCATTCGAGTATTCTTCTTGTCGTCAAAGGGGGACCATTTCGGGAGATTCTTTGCATTGGGATCGCCATTTGCCGCAAAGTTCACCCAATAGGATGAAATCGTGTCGGAGAGCTTGCGGTCGAGATCGGCCCACGGGCGATTCCCAAGCAGGTTTTCAAACACGTAGGGAGCCTCGGCGCCATGGGTGGCTCCGGAGCCTCGGGCGGGAAATCCATTGGGACCGGGTTGCTCCCCAGGCGCCGGCGGAGGCTCATGCGTGAAGTAGTAAACGTATGCTTTCGATTTGCCAGTCTTAGACTGGAGCCGCGCCCAATTCCTCTGCACCCAGCCCAGTTCATCGCGAAACGCGGCGAGCTCGGAGGCGTTGGCTTCCGCATCGGATCCGGCCGGATACAATTTCAGGAACTGATCGGCCATATCGCCGTATCGCTGCCTGGCCCGCTGGATCCACGCCGCGGCAGTGGTCGGCTGCGAAAAGAATGTGCCTTCGTCTTTATTCGACCCCACCAGAATCGGGACGTCGTTCTGCTTGCCTTGCGCGAAGATGCTGGCCGGCGCATCCGGCAGGAACCATCCATCGACCACCGGTCCGCCGCCGCGTCCGCCCGCAAGCACTTCGGCCGCGGGTTTGGCGCGCAGATCCGCCAGCGACTTCGCGCCCAGGGCTTCGGCGGTGCGAACACCCGCCTGTTCGGCATCGGCGAGCTTCCGTACCGCGCCGATCGACAGCCCGGACCACGCCCCGCTTTCGGCGATGGCGCGCTGATACGTGCCCTTGGTGAGAGGCGAGGCGACCAGATTGCCGATGCTCGACGCGCCGGCCGAATCGCCAAAGACGGTGACACGTTTCGGGTCGCCGCCGAACGCCGCGATATTCTTCTGGACCCACTGCAACGCCGCTGTTTGATCCAGAAAAGCCTGGTTGGCTGCGCCCCGCCGGTCGGATTCGCGGGTAAGGTCGGGATGCGAGAAGAAGCCGAAGATTCCCAGGCGGTAGTTGATGGTCACCAGCACCACGCCTTTCCTGGCGAGCGCTTCGCCGTCGGTGCCGGGTGCCGCGCCGGAGCCGCTGGTGTAGCCTCCGGGATGGAGCCACACCATCACCGGACGCTTCGCATTTGACAAAGCAGAGCCGGGTGACGGCGCAGCCGTCCACACATTGAGGTAGAGGCAGTCCTCGCTCATCGCGGCCGCGGGTGCATTGCCTTTCGCCGGACCCTTGCCACCGCCCCGGCCGCCGCCCGCACCTCCCTGCATGCACATCGGTCCGAACCGATCGGCTTGGCGGGTTCCTTCCCATTTAGCGGCAGGCTGCGGGGCGCGAAAACGCAGATCGCCAACGGGTGGTGCGGCAAAAGGGATGCCTTTATAGACCCGCACGCCGGGACTGTTGCCCGCAACACCGGAGATCATTCCGGTATCCAAGCGGATGGAATCGTTAACCGCCGCGAATACGGCGGACGCGGAGACAATTGCGTGAAGCATGAACAGGTGAGTTCGAGGCATAGGATCTCCCACGGGCAATGATATCCCACCCTCGATCGGGCTGTGCTCGACGGTGCTTTAGCTGTGTTTGTGCGCCGGGACGCCGAGCCGATTCACGGTTTCGCCCGCGAAGTCGAACTCGATCAGCACGGCCGGTTCGTCTCCGACCACCCATCCGTGGTGCCCCGGTGCGACGGCGACGAACTGCGGAGCTTTGTATTCGACCACGCACCCGTCGGCAAAGCGGACGTTGATCTGGCCGTGAGCCATGAAACCGACGTGCGCGTGCAAGCACAACTCCGTTCCGACCACGGCCTTCAGGTCGGCATCCCAATTGAATCCGGGCGGATAGATCATGCGTTTCACTCGCACGTTCCCCGCCTTCGCAATATCGACCAGAACGCCTCCAACCTCGCGATGCTCGTCGGCTTTCAGCGGGGCTAGAAGGGGGTTGGTTGGGTTCATGGCTGCATTCTCCAGACTAAGGAAAGCATAGGGCATGCGGAGGGTCGCGCACAACGAGCAGCCGCAGCGAGCGGGTTAGAAATCAGGGGACGATGACGCTGCAGTTCCGCCCGTTTGCCTTGGCTTGATACAAAGCCTGGTCGGCCAGGGCGGTCAGTTCCGCGGCGGACGCCACGTCCGGCCGGGCAAGAACAGCTCCCACGCTCACGGTCAGGTGTTGCTGGCGATCGGAGACCGCAAAGGCGTGGCGGGAGATAGCATCGACCAGGCGTTCCGCGGCTGCCTTCAGAGTTGCCTGATTCTCGCAATCGATAACAAACACGAATTCTTCGCCTCCGTACCGGCCAATGGCATCGGTCCTGCGCATCGCTGCCGACATCCGTCGCGCACATTCCCGGAGAACGGCATCGCCGGCGCCGTGACCCAACTGATCGTTGACCTGCTTGAAATGGTCGATATCGGCCATGATGACGCCATAGGGATTGTGGGTCTGGCGGTACGCAGAAAACGCGTCGCGGAGCACGACGTCAATCGCTCCGCGATTTAGAATGCCGGTCAGCGCGTCCTGTCTGGCCATGGCCTCAAGCTGGTTGCCTTCTTCCATGAGAGACCTGTTTCGCTCCACCAATTTCTGATACAGCCGGCTTTTCTCGATGACGGATGCAACCTGGCCGGCAATCTGGCTGAAGATGTATTGGTGGAGGTCTCTGTAGGTGTTCTTTTCCCGGCTGGTAAAGAACAGGAATCCGACGGGGAGGCCTTCGACAGCGAGCGGGCAGGTCAGACTGGATCGCCCACCCTCCGCGACAATGCGACGGGTGGCCTTAGATTGCGGCTTCGCAGCCAGATACTCCTCCAGATCATCGATGACCCTCGGCTGTCTGGTGTTGAGAATGGCTTCGAGGCTACTGCCCGCGAGTGGCTGTGAGTAACCCTTCTGGATTTGAACCGGACCGAGGTCAGACTTGGCCCAATAGGCCACGACTTGCTTCCTATCCTCGGTCAGAAACGCGCAGCCGATTCTCTCAAACGGAATCACGCCGGAAAAACTCTCGAAGATGCTGCCGAGCACGTCTTCAGGCCGAACGCCATGCTCAACGGTTTGCATCAGATCCAGGAGCTTGCGCAGCTCATTCTCGCGATTCGTGACGGCTCTCGACATCGCCTTCAGGTCCTGGGAAAGGCTCGCCAGGGCCTCCAGCGCGTCCGTCATGAGGCTCGGAATCGGAGGGCTATTCTGATCTTCCGTCGCCTTAGGAAATTGGTTGATGGGTTCCTTGTCCGTAGCTTCCGGCATAGCTCCTGGCGGGAGCGTTCCAGCCCCTCGTTGTGCATATCGTCCCCGGGAGAAGACCTAATAGGCGCCACAAGCTTTTATCTGGGCAACGGCAGAGCCTTCAGGGATGTAGTTACGGATACGACAGTACGCAGCCGCCGGCGTCGCTATTGAAAGCGTTGCTCCACAACGACTGCACCGGAAAGGTTCCCGTGCTGAGCGTGACGTTCGCCGATGCACCCTGGCCCGAAGTGATCCAGGCGCACTTGTCGCCGTTCTCGGCGCCGTTCGAATCCAACCACCCGCTGCTCGGGAACTGGTCGGTGATCGTCTCACCCATCTCATGGCCGCCGACGATGGTGATGCCCGCGTTGGGGCCGAGGCCGTTGAAGTTGGCGCCGCAGCTTCCACCCGCGTCGGTGATGTAAGGCAGATTCGTGTAGGCGATGTTGCCGTAGGACGAGCTGGTGGAACTGTGCCAGGCGCAGTATTGTGTTCCGAAGCCGCTCGCGTTGTTCCCGGTCGCGGTGGCGATTACGTACTGGACACTCGCATTGCTGGCGGCGGTCGCGTTGCCGAAGTGCAGGGCGGCATTGACCGCCTCGGCTGCAAGCTGCGATTGAGACGGACGCGCTGGGGCAGAAGCTGCATTGTCATACCAGAAGTCGGCGAAGATGCCAGTCTGATTGCCGGCGGGCGTACCTGCGCCGTTGCAGAACACGGTGCCACTGGCCACACCCTGGCAATACTGGGTAACGCTGTTTAACCAGGAGCTACCGCCGACGCCAGTGTAGAAGGACTGCAGGATGCCAGCCTCTCCGCTCGGATCGTTGTGGTTCCACTGCGCGCCCCAGAGCACCAGGTATACTTTGGGCGTCGTCTCGACACCGATGCCGCCGGTGCCGCCGTGATAGTACAGGTTCTTCGAGGTGGATCCTCCGCCAGAATGCCCACGAGCTTCGCGAGCACCAATCGCGTCCCCGACGGTCGCGTGGATTACTACCTCCGGCTGTCCTGGTTCGATGATTCTCTTTCCTCCGGCTGAACCCTGCCCGTAGAGAAGCGACAACGGCGCAGTGATCAGGAGACCCGCTAGAGTTGGGAAAAAACCTGAAACCAGCACGCCCAAAGACACTTTTCGCATCCACATCCTCCGGTTACTCAAAAATCCAGTTGTTCCCCAAGATTCTACTCAAGAGGGGAGTAACAAGACAAGTAGCTAACGTACTGAGAGTACTTATCGATGGTTTGGCGTCCCCAGGGGGATTCGAACCCCCGTTACCGCCGTGAAAGGGCGATGTCCTAGGCCGGGCTAGACGATGGGGACAGCTTGTGGATCGCTATCGACAACTACGCGGACGAACTTACAGGGTCTTCAGAAAGGCGACGATATCGTCTTTTTCCGCCTTGGTGAGAGTGTCGGCAAACGGAGGCATCCCGTTTCCGCCTTCATTGATCATACCGTGTACGTTGGCTTCATTCACAGCCTTACCGTTGGCAAGCTTATCGTGCTTGAACAAGCCCTTCAGCCCGGGGCCCATTTTCCGCTCCTCGCTATCCGAGTTATGGCAGACCGAGCAATTGTCTTCGAAATTGGACTTGCCCTTGGCGGCATCCGCCCCAAATGCCTGCGCCGCCATCAGAAGTCCCATGGCACCCACTGCGATCAGTGACGTCTTCATGCCTTCTAGTTTACAATCTCGGCATATGAGTCTCCAAACAGGCGATCGCGCCCCCGAAATCAAGACGGGTTCCTTTCAGCTCTCGAAGCTCAAAGGCAAGACCGTGGTGCTGTTCTTCTTTCCCAAGGCCGATACGCCCGGATGCACCAAGGAATCCTGCGAATTTCGCGATAGCTCCAAGAAGTTCGCCAAGAAAAACGCGGAGATCGTGGGCCTCTCGCCAGACCAGCCCGAGGCGCAGGCCAAGTTCGCCGAAAAGTACGGTCTTCCCTATACCTTCGTGCCCGATCCCGACCATAAGATCGCCGAAGCTTACGGCGTATGGAAGGAAAAGAGCATGTACGGGCGCAAGTACATGGGCATCGAACGGACGACCTTCGTGATCGATCCGCAGGGCAAGATCGCTACCGTGTTTCCAAAGGTGAAGGTCGCGGGGCATGCCGAAGCGGTGCTGGAATCGCTGGCGTAGGCCGGTCGGGCCGTATCAGCACCCAGCACACCGCCGCGATCACATACAGGCCCGATAACACGTGCAGGGGCAGGCTCCAGCTGCCGGTACGATCGACGATAAGCGCCAGCACCAGCGGACTGAAGAACGCCCCGACCTGGCCCGCCGTATTCATCACCGAACTCAGCAGCGCGGTATTGCGCCCGCCCAGGCCGATGGCGGTCGACCAGCTCGGCGCCAGCGTGAACATCGAAAATGCTCCGCCTATCGCGATCAGAGTTCCGCCGAGGCGCGGATTCGCCGCCAGCGTGCCGGCCAGCATCGCCATGGCCGCGAAAATATATGAGACGACGCCGATCGCGCGGGTTCCGGTGCGCACTCCGAAGCGGCGGCACAGTGCGTCGGTGGTGAATCCACCGGTCACGTCGGCGATCGCGCTCAGCGTGAGCGGCAGTCCCGAGAAAATCGCCAGCTCAGCGGACGACATGCCGCGAGCCTTGGCCAGATACGTCGGCAGCCAGGTGATGAAGAAATAGTATCCGTAGCTGTTGGCGACGTATTGCAGGCAGAGCGGAAGCAAGCTGGGGATGCGGAAAACTTCCGACCACGTCCCGTGGCCCGTCTCGGCTTGGGGCAGACCGCGTGTTTTTTCGATCAGATCGGCCTCGGCAGCGTTGACCGAAGGATGCTGGCGCGGCTCGTCGCGAAACCAGCGGTACCACAACGCCGCCCAGGCCAATCCGACGAATCCCAGAGCGACGAACACCGCCCGCCATGGAAGGTACAGGGCCAGCAACGCGACCAATCCGGGGGTTAATCCTCCGGCAAGGTGCGCACCCGCGAAAAATATTCCTTGAACGCGCCCGCGCTCCCGCAGAGGGATCCAGCGCGAAAATACGCGTGCCGCATTGGGCCAGGCTCCGGCTTCGCCCATGCCGAACAGGAAACGGACGATCAGCATGAGGACGTAGCTGCTCGCGGCCGCCGTGAGCATGGTGAACGCCGACCACCAAAGAACAACGCGGGTCAAAACCCTGCGGCTGCCGACTCTATCGCCCCACCAGGCGGTCGGCATTTCGAAAAGTGCATAGGCCGCGGTGAAAGCGCTGAAGACCAGGCTCATCTGGATCGGTGTGATCCGCAGGTCGGCCATGATGGAGGGAGCCAGCACGCCCACGCACACGCGATCGAGATACGTTACGCCGGCCAGGGTCACCGCGGCCGCGACCACCCGGTAGCGGGCACGCGTCGCGATCATGAGTGCAGTTTCTTTAGAACTTCCTCCATGGAAGGAGAAGCGTCCTTGAAATCGCGGAGGCGTTCGTAGATCTCCGCTGCGGCCTGATGGAACTCCGGCGGCATCCCCGCGGCTTCGAGGGTGGCCGCGATTTCGTGCATCTCCGGACTCCAGCGCCAGGCTTTGGGCGCGGCTCGCAGAATGTGCGCTTCGGTTTGCCCGATCGCGCGACCCGGGCGGGCCCACTCGCGCCTCAGTTCCTCGAGCACACCCAACCGATCGGCTGCTCCCATCACGGCGATCAGCAGCGCTATGGAGCCCTTGTTCTGCGCGGCGTAACACATCTTCAAGGCCGATGCCTTACCGATCTCGGCCCCGATGACCTCGACTTCCAGAGGCCCGGCAGCAAAACAGCTGGCGATGGAATCGGCGTGCTCGCCGCTGAGATAAAGCCATGTCTGGCTCTTCGCTTTCGGAGGCAGCCCGATGATTCCTCCATCGACGAAACGGACGCCGCTGCCTTGCATGCGCGCGGCGATCTCTTGTTTGTGCGCGGGCGAAAGCGCGTTAGCGTCGAGATACGTCTCGCGAAATCCGTGGGCGAGAACCTCATCCGCCAAACTGGCCGCAAACTCCGGCGGACAAACGCTGAGAATCACCTCACAGGCCTCGCAAAGATCCGCTAGCGAGCCCAGGTCAGTGAATCCGGCGCTTTCGGCGCGCGCCCGTGAGCGATGGCTGCGATCCGCGGAAACCCAGCAGACTTCGTAGCCGCTGTTACGGACGGTAGCCGCCACGGCGCTGCCCATCTCGCCGGGGTGCAGGATTCCAATGCGCACGGGTCTACTTCTTAGACTGTTCCTGCTGCGCTTCCGCCTCGGCAGCCGCCTTCGGACCGGCCTTTCGGGCTTCCTCAATCACCTTCAAGGCGCGCGGGACATCCGCTTTTGACACGGCCACCGACCAGGGAAGATTCGGGAAGCTGGTTTCCCCGCCCATCACGACACGAATTCCCTCGGCTTCGAGTACCGCTTGGATTCCGATCGCCTCCATCTCGGCGGTCGTACCAGACCCTTCGAACACGATCACCGAATCCAGCGCGTGGGAGATTTTCTGATCATCTTTCATGCCCTGAGGATAGCGCGGAGCATGGTGCGTCCGGGGATCGGTAGAATGAAGATATGCAAAAGACAGACAGCCTCGTATGGTTTTTGACGGGTGCGGCGGTGGGCGCAGCGGTGGCATTGCTGTACGCTCCGCAGTCGGGCAAGGATACCCGGCGGTATCTCAACAAGAAGGCCCGGCAGGGGCGCGAAGCGGTGGGCGACGTGAGCCGCGATGCTCTCGACAAGGGCCGCGACCTTTTCGAAAAAGGCCGCAAAATGGCGGACGACGCAGCGGATCTGTTCGAGCGCGGCAGACGACTGGTAGAAGGCTAGCCTGGAGCCCCACGCTACGCCGGTCCTGCGTGACGCTACCCTAAATTTACCCGTGTGCCTGCGTGGCCTCGCGCGAAATGTCCCGGCTCCCGGCTGGTCCGGCGGAGCTAAGTCCTGTCGAATCATTGTTGCGACTTTTGGCAAGAGGAGTGCATCTCACACTAGCAGAGAGCTGAGAGACGGACATGAATATGTTGCCGTTAAGCGAACCTTTCAGGCCGCATCTTAATTTCGACGACGCGATCAATCGAGCCATCTGCCTGTCCGAGATAGAAGGCGGAGTGACGCTGGACGAGCTCCCGGTCGGGGCGGCGCTGGATGTGCAGACAGCGAATACTTTATATCGGCTCGAGAACCGCGGGGACGGGGAAGTGCTCATTTCCGGCCATCCGGAAATCTGTCCGGAGCCGGTTCTGGTGAACTTTCACGGATCGACCTGGGGGACGCCCATGCTCAAGGTGCGGTTTATCGGCCGCGAGATGAGAATGGAATTCTTCCATCCTGAAAAGGGCATCGTGCGGACGTCGCGAGTGCGGGACATCCGGGAACGCACCGTTTCGCACATCGCTGAAGGCGAATTGATCCGCAAGGCTTCGTAGCCGGCATCGATTCCACTGAACGGCCGAGTGGGCTACGCTAACGCGTATGGGTGCCTACCGTTTTTTAGAGCGGAATCACTACCTCAGTACGCAAGCTGGCCTGGTAAAAGAATGGCGAGATCAGGATGTCGTCGCCTTTTCTCAGTTAGTCGATTTTACCGGCGTGGAGCGGGTGCGGGATGCCCGGCAGTCGGAAGGCCGGCCGAAGCCCAGTTATACGGCCTGCATTATCGCTTCGATCGTTCGCGCCCTGAAAGATCACCCCAAGCTCAATCGTTTGGTGTACCGGGGTCTCAGCGGTTACCGCTGGGTTCAGTTTGAGCAGATCGACATAGCGGTGGGGACGGAAGTGACCGAAGGGGATCTGGACCTCGCTTATGCGAGCATCATCCGGAATGTCGATCAACTGGGCGTGGACGGGATTGCGAATGCGCTCGTGCAGGTGGCATCGGCACCGAGCGAGAGCCCGCAATTGAAACGCCTCAAGCGTTTCCCGGCAGCAGTGGTATCGGTGCTGGCCCGGGGTACCGGCATGCACCCCAAGTTGTGGGTCCAATTTCGCGGCGGGAGTTGTGCTATCACTTCGCCGGCCAAATATGGCGTCGAAAACATTCTTGTGAAATCATGTTGGCCGCTGCAATTTGCGTTCGGCAAGGTGAAGGCGCGGCCGATGGTAGTGGACGATCGATGCATCCCGCGCCAATCGGCGATGCTGTCGCTGTCATGGCATCGGGAATTGACGACGGGGGCGGTGGCGGCCCGGTTTTTCGAACAGGTGGTTCGACAGTTAGAGGAAAGTATCGATCTCTAGATCTGGCGGAGAGACAGGGATTCGAACCCTGGTTAGAGTTTCCCCTAAACACGCTTTCCAAGCGTGCGCCTTCAGCCACTCGGCCATCTCTCCGCGCGAGTTAGCTTTCCCAGTCTAACGCAGGCGCAGGAGATAGTCGCGGATGCGGAGGTACGATTCGGGATTCGGCTCGCGGCACGCGCCAGTGAGTCTCTGCAGTTCATCTTTGGGCGCCGTCGCGGCGAGCGCGGCGTCCTGTTGCGCGTTGCGATTCCGGAACTTGACCAAATCAGAAGAGATCCCAGCACGGGGGCTGCACAGCGGAGCCGGGGCGCCGGTGTCAGGCGGAACGGTCGAGTTCATGACCCGCGCTTCCATCGGATAGATCACCCAATCATTGTTCACGTGCAACTGCGGCTCGACCTTGATCCGCTGAACGGGCGCGTCGCGAGCCGTCCACAGATCCATCCAGAAAACCTGCGTGTTGTTGCCGCTGACGGGTTGGGTGACACGCTCCAGCTTGTCGCCGTTTTCGCGATACAGCGTCACATCCACGGCATTCTCCGGGTTCTGGGCGACGTAGAGCTGATACGGCGTGCCACGCGGCACGTCCACCACCACCTGGAACGACGAAAACGCGTTACGGGCGATCGCGGGCGAAAGAATCTCGCGCGGCTCGGCCGGCACCGTGACTCTGCCGGCACCATCGATTTGGGCGAACTCGGAGTACACGCGCAGCGACTGCGACCAGACTGCCGGGAGCAGCAGCAAAAACGCGGCTGTTTTCACGAACGTATTGTATCCTGAAGACGTGGACCCCCATCGGCACGAACGCGTCGCCGAAAGCCTGCGTGAAGAGCTGGACGAGCTGATTGGATACGAGCTGGCCGACCCCCGCGTGGGCAGCGCTTCCATCACCGAAGTCCTTCTTTCGCCCGATTTTCGCCAGGCGCACATCCGGATTTCCCTGCATGGGACGCCTAAGGAGCAAGAAGAGACTCTGGCGGGGATCAACCACGCTAAGCCATTCTTAAAACGTGAGTTAACGGATCGCCTGCAGCTTTACCGGATGCCGGAGCTGCACTTCGAGGCAGATCTTCCGGCGTCCTTAGCGGCGAAAGCGCCCCAAATCCTCAAGAGAATCAAGCGCGGACGGCCGAAGGCTGAAAAAAACCCGATTTCCTGACCCGGTTGGCTGGTTTCGTGTGCTAACTTGGTGAAAGGAACAGGCCAACGGGTCTAACCCAGCATTTCTTTCCGGGCATTCAGCGCCCACAACCGTTTTAGCCGCAACAGATAGGGAGTAATGATAGATCGATGCGCGTGGCTCCAATGACAAGCCGCTTTCTTGACGCATGCCGCCGGCGGCCGACCGATGTCCGGCCGGTTTGGTTCATGCGGCAGGCCGGACGCTATCTGAAGCAGTACCGCGAGATCCGTCAGCATCATGGGCTCCTCGAAATCTGCAAGCGCCCCGATCTCGCGGCCCAGGTGACACTCCAACCGGTAGAGATTCTGGACGTGGATGCGGCCATCATCTTCGCGGATCTGCTGCTTCCGGTGGAGCCGATGGGATTGAAACTGCGCTTCGCCACGGGCGAAGGACCGGTGATCGACAATCCGGTGCGGACTTCAAACGATATCGACAGCCTCTCGATTTCGAACACCGACGACCTGGGATATGTCGGCGAGACGATTCAGCGCGTGGTCACGGCGCTGGCCGGACGCGTGCCGGTGATCGGATTCGTCGGCGCGCCGTTCACCATGGCCAGCTACATGATCGAAGGCGGGCCGTCGCGGAATTACATCAAGACCAAGCAGATGATGTATCACGACGAAACGCTGTGGCGCCGTCTGATGGGCAAGCTGGTGGATGTGCTGGGCGCGTTCGCCGTGCTACAGGTATCCGCGGGCGCGAGGATCGTGCAGGTGTTCGATAGCTGGGTGGGCGCTCTGGGGCCGGACGATTACGTTCGTTTCGTGGCGCCGTATTCGCGGGCGCTGCTCGAACGCATCCGCGCGGCCAGCGTTCCGGTGATCCACTTCGGCACCGGCGCCGCGGGTTTCTTTCGCGAACTGCACGCGGCCGGCGGCGACGTGATGGGCGTCGACTGGCGCGTCAACATCGATCAGGCCTGGATGGACATCAGCTATCGGTCGGCGGTGCAGGGCAATCTGGATCCGGCAGTGTTGTTCGCGCCGCTTCCTGAACTGCGCATGCGCGTGCATGAGTTGCTGAAGCGCACGGGCTCGCGGCCCGGCCACATCTTCAATCTCGGCCACGGCATTCTTCCGGAAACACCGGTCGAAAACGTGAAGGCGTGCGTCGAGATCGTGCGCGAATTCAAACTCTAGGGGCGTACGCCTGTGGTCATCATCGTCGGCGGCGGCATTGCCGGACTTTCGGCTGCCTATGACCTAGCGAACGCCGGTATTCCCCACACCCTGATCGAAAAGCAGCCGCGTGTGGGCGGAGTCATCCAAACCCATCAATGGGAAGGCTGCGTGATGGAATCCGGTCCGGATAGTTTCATCTCCGCGAAGCCCGAGGCGATGAAGCTGATCACGGAACTGGGCCTCGCCGCCGCGGTGATCGGGTCAAAAGACGAAGAGCGCGTCACCTACATCCAGCGCCACGGGAAACTGGTCCGCCTGCCTGAAGGGACCACGATGTTTGTGCCCACGCGGCCCAGCTCGATGCTGGCGTCGCCACTGGTGGGCTGGGGAACCAAGATCCGCATGGGCCTGGAGTTCTTCCGTAAGCCCGAGACGCATCCCGATCGCAGCGTTTCGGAATTCGTGACGGATCATTTTGGGCGCGAGACGCTGGATTATCTGGCCGAGCCGCTGCTTTCCGGCGTTTATGGCGGAGATCCCGACCAGCTCAGCGTAGCCAGTGTGTTGCCTCGGTTCGTGGAAATGGAGCGCACCCAGGGCAGCCTGGCTCGGACCCTCATGGCGGCTCGCAACAGCGCGAAACGAAGCGAGCCCCTTTTTCGTACGTTGAAAGGTGGCCTGGGATGCCTGGTCGAGAGGCTCGCGGCTAAAGCGAACGTGGTGCATGGGGCTGCGGAGGCAATCGAACGTCGCGAGAACGGTTTTCGCGTGAGGGTCGACGGCGATTGGATGGATGCGGATCACTTGGTGGTCGCCTGTCCGGCGTGGGCTGCGGGAGAATTGCTGTGCGATGTGGATGGGCGTTTGGCATCGCTGTTGCGCATGATTCCCTACACGTCGTCGGCGATCGCGCAAATGGTCTTTCGCGCATCCGAGTTCGACGGCCTGCGCGCTGGCACCGGCTTCCTGATTCCGCGTAAGGAACGGCGCAAGCTGATGGCGTGCACCTTCGTCGGAACCAAGTTTCCGCATCGCGTTCCGGCCAACAAAATCACTCTACGATGTTTCTTCGGCGGCGCGGGAAACGACGCGGTACTCAGTGAATCCGACGACTCGCTCATCGCCATCGCACGCGAGGAGCTGCGGACGATCCTCGGGCTGACGGCAGCGCCTATCTATAGCGGCGTCTACCGCTGGCCGCGGTCGATGGCGCAATACATCGTCGGCCACGGCGCGCGTTTGAAAGAGATCGAGTCCCACGCGTCGGCCGTGCCGGGATTGCATCTGGCGGGCAATGCCTATACCGGCATCGGCATCCCGGATTGCATCCGCATGGGCCGCCAAGCTGCCGCTCGGATTATGCGCACTTCTATTCCCATGTCAGGCTGAGTCTTTCTGGCATAAGAACTGCTCTGTCCTGTAGGGGACATGAGCAAGATCGCCGCGGATCCGATCGGGTGCGCAAAAGATGCAGGCCTCCGTTACATTAGTGGAGAAATTCCGGGGATCACGCGCCGGAAAAAGGGCCGCGGGTTTGCATACTTTACCGCGGATGGTGCCCTGGTCCGCCAGAGTGCGACGCTGAAACGTATTCGCTCGCTGGTGATTCCTCCAGCCTGGACGCGCGTTTGGATTTGCCCCCAGCCCGAGGGGCATCTGCAAGCCGTGGGACGCGATGCCCGCGGCCGAAAACAATACCGTTATCACCCCTTGTACCGCGAAGCTCGCGATCAGGTGAAATTCGACCGCATGGCGGCTTTTGGATCGGCCCTCGAGAAGATCAGGCGTCGTGTTCGCCGTGATCTGAAACTTCCCGGCATGCCCAAGGCAAAAATTCTGGCCGCAGTGATCCGTCTTCTGGATGAAACCTGCGTGCGCGTCGGCAACGACGAATACACGCGCTCAAACGGCTCCTACGGACTCACCACTCTGCACAACAAACACGCGAATGTTCGGGGCGCCAAGCTCCGTCTCCATTTCCGCGGGAAGAGCGGGCAGGAACAGGACGTGACACTTCGTGACGACCAGTTGGCCCGCATCGTAAAGCGCTGCCAGGACTTGCCGGGAGCAGAGTTGTTTCAGTACGTGTCGGAATCCGGAGAAATTCAGTCCCTCGGATCGGGCGACGTGAACGATTACTTGCGGGAAATTACCGGACAAGGCATTACCGCGAAGGATTTCCGGACCTGGCATGGGACAGGATACACCTGGGTTCAGTTGAAAGCCATTGGGCCGGCCGAATCCGGAACGGAGGCCCAGCGAAACATCGTGGCGGCGGTTAAGGCTACGGCCGCCAAGCTGGGGAATCGGCCCGCGACGTGCCGGAAGTACTATATTCATCCGGCGGTCATCGAGAGCTATCTGACCAACAAGATGTTTCGCCTGCGCGTTCCGAAGAGCGCATCCAGGACAGCCCTTAGCGGCGAAGAAGTAGCCGTACTTCAATTGCTGCGGAACTCTAACGGGTCACAGAATCTGCCGGCGCGGAAATCGCACCCGAAAGCCCAGACGCTCGCGCTGGCGAGTTGATCGCTTACTTCCTGATCGCGACCCGCACGCCCGTGGGCTGGATTTCAATGTGATCGATGTTGTAGTCCAGATCGAACGGCTCGTTAATCTTGATGTCGGGATAGCGCGGCTGGACGAAGTGCTTGATCAGGAAATCGAGAATCGAGCCGTCAATCGCCACTCCCGATAGCTCGACATGGGTCAGGAAGACGGTGCATTTTCCATTAGACGATTCGATGCGAATGGCAATTCTCAGCGGCCGCTCGCCATCGATCAGCCGGGCGATCAAGGGATTCACGTTATTGCTCTTGCTGAGCTTGGTCAGGTCCACCAGCGCGTTCCCGTCGGCCGTGCCGGGGCCAAGCACGATATTTTCATTGCGGATTCCCTGAGGGAAAGCCTTCGCGGCCTTCTCGTGAATCCAGGCGTTGACTTCGCGCGGACTCAGAGTGACCACAGCGCCGCGCTTCAGCTTTTGATCTGAAATCGAGTCGAGTTTCTTCTGGGCGCTATCGGCGAGCGGGTCCGCAGCGAATAACATCGACGCCGTGAGGGCAAGCAGGAACAACCGACGCACGACTCCAGTGTAACCGAGTGTTAGAACCCAACCGCTTGCGGCACGCCATCGAGCAGACGCAGCGGAACCTGCGTGAGCGCGCCCGTTCGCGGACCGGGCAGCACGATGCCGCTCAGGTTCAAAGGATCGGCGGGCGCGATATCGAGCTGTTCACCGGTCTTTGCAGACCGGCGCAGATGCCGCAGCAGATCGAGCGCCTCCGGCCGGGCGAACTGCTCGCCCACGAATCCGCCGACGAAGCGGCCGCCGCGAATTTCGCCGCGCGCTTCCATGCGCCGATAAATTTGCAGCAGATCCCGCCATGCGGGTGACAGCGTTTCGCGCGAGAGCATATCGCGAAATACGACGCCCCAGCGGTCCAGAAGTTGCCCGGCGAAGAACTCGATGTCGGTCGCTACGTCCGCGCGATTCAGGAGAGCCCAGCGGCCGGCAGCATGGCGGGGCCTCGAACTCCGTCCCCGGCCTTCTCCTCTGCGGCGCTTGGGATCGATCAGAGCGCGAATATTCTCGAAGCCGTCTCCCGTAACGAGCCCTGCCGCGACCAGTTCCCACAGGCCATCCTCGACTTCGCTGGCGAGTCGGCCGGTCGCGCGCATCAGCTCATTGAAGAACGACGCTCCGTGCATTTCGAGAGCCGTATACACGTCGCGCGCGGAATGCGAAAGCAAAGGGACTTGCGTGGAAGCCGGCGACAACAAACGCTTGGCGTCCTCCCGCAGGAACAGCGCCAGCGGAGCGACCCGCGTAGGCCTGACGCGGCGGCCGCCTTCTGTTTCGAGCGCGGGATGCGGCGAAAGCCGCCCCCACATGATTTCCCCCGACAGGCACAAGCGGTCGAGCAGTTCGGGATCGTAGTTCGCGACGCGGCGCGGCAGCACGTTCGATTCCCAAGCCGCCGCTGATATCTCGTATCCCTGGAGCTGGCGAAGGACCTGGAACAGCCCGTCGGCGCCATGCAGTTGCGTTCCCGGCGCAAGATGCTGCCAGCGTCCGAGAAAACGCATGAAGTCCGCGGAAGTCACCGGCTCGATCTCCTTGCGGAGGCGCCCCAGCGTCATGCGATGAATGCGGGCGAGCACGCGCCGGTGACAAAATTCGTCATCATCGGATGTAAAGCGACCGCGAAGAATCAGCCCTTCCGATTCGAGCTTTGCGAGCGCGATGTCAACGGCTTCGAGAGGTAGTGATAAACGCGCCGCCAGCGCCGCAGGCGTGATCGGGCCGATCGAGTCAGACCAACCACGTAAAACGGCCGCTACCGCAGCCTCATCCGGCAGGCCGCGCGCAATCTCCAGCTTTTCGGTCGCGACCCACTGGCCGTTAAGCGTGGAAGCACGGCCGGACCGTGCCAGAGCGTCATACCACTCGCACCACTCGCTCACGGGAGGTAGCACGATTAGCGTCAGCAGCGCGTCATGCAATTCATGCTCGTCGCGCACCACCGGCCAGGATTCTTCGGCAACCTGCGAAATTGCCGCTGGATCGAGCGTCCCGAGGTTTTTCGCATCTTCTATGGACAAACTGCGGCGCATTTGCACCGCGCGAGTACGCCGCTCTTCTAGCGGAGCATCGTCCAGAAACGCATACGGGTTGGCGTTCAGCAGCTCGTGACTGAAGGGCGACGGCTCGCGCGTATCCACGGCAACCGTTCGCAGCGTGCCTTCACCCATACGATCTAATATTTCCTTCAGCCCCTCCAGATCCATCGCCTCATGCAGGCAGTTGTCGATGGTCTCTTTGACCAGAGGATGATCGGGAATCCGGATCTCGCCGGTCAGATTTTCCGCGCACGCGACCTGATCGGGAAAAACGCTGGCGAGCAGGTCGTCCGAGCGCATCCGTTGAATCGGAGGCGGGACTCTGCGGCCGCCGGAGAAACGGGGGATCGCAAGGGCCCTTGCGGCGTTCCATTTCCAGCGCGCGCCGAACATGGGTGCGTCGAACGCGGCTTGCGTCAACACATGCTCGACTGTCGCCGGCTTCAGAAAACTGAACACCAGATCCAGGGGGAAGGAATGCTGATCGCTCAAGGAAATCACGATTCCGTTGTCGGTAGCGGCGGCCTGCAGCTCGAAATTAAACGTGCGGCAGAAGCGCTTGCGCAGGGCCAGTCCCCAGGCTTTGTTGATCCTGGCGCCAAAGGGCGCGTGGATCACGAGCTGCATGCCTCCGGCTTCATCGAAGAAGCGCTCGGCCACCACGGTGTCCTGGGTTGGCATCGCGCCCAAAGCGTTGAAACCCGCCAAAACGTATTCGACGGCCTGTTCGGCGCCGCGGCGGTCGAGGCCGCACTCGCGCTCCAATAAGTCGACCGCGTTGGCCGAGCGCTTTATGTCTTCCCGCAGCGCGGAAATCTCCTGGGACAGCTCGCGCGTGCGTCCGGGCGCTTCGCCGAGCCAGAACGGAATCGACGGGGCCGCGCCATGAGCATTGTCCACGCGAACGCGCCCCGGCTCCACGCGACGAATTTTCCAGGAAGTGGTGCCCAGGAGAAACACGTCGCCGACCAGGCTCTCGACCGCAAAATCTTCATCGAGCGATCCGATCACCGTGCCCTCGGGCTCGGCAATCACCTGATATTGCGCCGTATCGGGAATTGCTCCGCCACTGGTGATCGCCGCCAGGCGCGCGCCCCTACGGCCTCGCACCCGATGATTCACCTGGTCCCGGTGCAAATACGCCCCACTGCGGCCGCGCGAGTGCGCGATGCCCTCGCTGAGCATGGTCACGACTGCATCGAAATCGGCTCGATTCAGGTCGCGATACGGATACGCTCGCCGGACCAGCGTGAACAAATCGTCTTCCGCGAATTCTTCGGACGCCGACATCGCGACGATCTGCTGCGCCAGAATATCCAGCGGCGCTTTCGGAATCTCCAGCCGGTCGAGCTCGCCACGGCGGATGGCGCGCACCAGAGCGCCACACTCCACCAATTCGTCACGCGTGGTCGCGAACAAGCGCCCTTTCGGCAATGCCCCGACCCAGTGTCCCGCCCGGCCGACCCTTTGCAGCGCGACCGCGATCGATCTTGGCGAACCGATCTGGCAGACGAGATCCACGGTGCCGATATCGATTCCCAACTCGAGCGACGCGGTGGCCACCACTGCTCGCAGCTCACCGTTCTTCAGGCGCTGCTCGGCCTCGAGACGCAGTGCGCGCGACAGGCTGCCATGATGCGGCAGAACCGCGTTCTGGCCAAGCCGCTCCGCCAGGTGATGGGCGACGCGTTCCGATAACCGGCGTGTGTTGACGAAAACCAGCGTGGTCCGATGCTCCTTGGCGAGCTCCGCGAGGCGGTCGTACACTTCGCCCCACATTTCCGTGCTGGCGACGGCTCCTAACTCATCGCGAGGAACCTCGACTGCCAGATCCATGGCGCGGCGATGTCCGATTTGCACGATGTGAGCGCGATCACTTAGGAAGCGCGCGACGTCTTCAATGGGGCTGACGGTCGCCGAAAGGCCGATCTTCTGAAGGGGCGCGCCGGTCAACGCCTCTAACCGGGCGATGGACAGAGCGAGATGCGAGCCACGCTTATCATCGGCCACGGCGTGAATCTCGTCGACGATCAGAGTGCGGACGGAGGAAAGCATCTTTCGCGGCCCCTCGGCCGTTAGAAGGATGTAGAGCGACTCAGGCGTCGTGACCAATATATGAGGAGCCTGTTTGCCCATGCGCTGGCGCTCCGCAGCGGGCGTGTCGCCGGTGCGCACGGCGGTTCGAATCGGCGCAAGAGCGATACCTTGAGAAGCAGCCAGTTTCGCTACGCCCGCCAAGGGAATATCCAGGTTCTTGTGGATGTCGTTGCTCAGCGCCTTGAGCGGCGAGACATACAGGATCTGCGTCTGATTCGGCAACTCGCCGATGCGGGCTTGGCGGACCAGGGAGTCGATCGCAGTCAGAAACGCCGCCAGCGTCTTGCCGGAACCGGTGGGCGCTGAAATCAGGACATCATGACCGGCCTGGATCTCCGGCCACCCCAGCCGCTGCGGCTCGGTGACTGCGGCGAATTTTTCCGCGAACCACTCCTGTGTGAGAGGATCGAACGGCATGCTTCCATTATCTCAGGCGACCGGAGGTCGCTCGCTTCACTTGCCGACCATGTGCGGCATGTCTTTCTCGTGCGCGCAAATTGCCTCAATCAGTTCGGTATCGGGAAGCAGATTGTACGGAATGGTTATGCCCCAAGGCCTGGTGTAGGCCTTCGGATCGTCGATGGTGACGCCGATTTCCATATGTCCGAAGTCTTTGCGCCGGAAGCGCTCGGTGATATGGAGCGCATCGCTGTGCGGATGTCCCCCGTCATCGAGCCATGTCTCGTCATTGAATCCAAGGGTCTCGACTACCAGCGTTTCGCCTTCCCATTTACCGATCGAGTATCCGAGCCAGGTGGGTTCCCGCTCTTCCGGAAAGGTACGGCCGTCGGTGAAGATCTGCCGGTAGTGGTTGAATGCCTCATATAGGACCGCGATCTCGCCGGTCGTCTGAAGAAGCTTGAAGGGAATCGCCAGCGCCTCGTAATCCGGCAGGCCGTGCGAGATGCAGCGTTCCGAAGGGTGGCCCTTGCCATTCTGCTCCTGGTGTTCCTTGTAAACAGCGGCGGCCCAGGGTTGGAACGGGATTTCGATTCCGTCAGCGGCGATGTTAGCCAAGTACTTGCCCGTCGATGCCACCCAAATTCCACTCAGGTCGGGCTTCCCCTCGCGCGTGCGAGGCGCCGGAGCGGACAGATTCGGCTTTCCGTCCTTAGCGCGGGGGATTCCAGGCGTGGGAACGTGGACCCATTGCGCAACGGCGGGGATCGCGATGAACGTCACGACCAGGACAACTCGCTTGATCATGCGGCTTTTCCTCCGCGCAGCGCGGCCAGCACGCGGGCCGGCGTCATCGGGAATTCTTTCATTCGAACGCCGGTGGCGTCGAAAAACGCGTTGGCAATCGCCGCCGCGGCTGCGGCCATGCATTCTTCACCTGCGCCCGTGGATCGCTGATCGAGCCTCTGGACGACCACAGCCGTGACCTCGGGACATTCGTCGAACCGCAGGATCGGGTAACTCGCCCAATCCAGGCTGGTGACGCCGGTTTGGTCGAACTTCACTTCCTCCTTAAACATGCGGCTGGCGGTCTGCACCATCTGGCCCATGATCTGGCTTTCGACGAATCCGGGATTCACCACCTGGCCGGCGTCGATCGCTCCGTAAAGATGCTTCGCCACCACGCGGCCGGTTTCCTTATTGACTTCGATCTCGGCGACCGCGCCGCCGTACGACGTCAGATGTGTCCCGAGCCCGATCCCGCGGCCGGTCACAATGTTCGCCTTCGATAAGCTGGCAGCAGCCTTGCGAGGCGTCCACTTGGCGGCTTGCGCCGCGGCATTCAGCACTCCCAGCCAGCGCATGTCGGTCATATTTCGCTGACGAAATTCGTAAGGGTCGGCTCCCGAGAGATGCGCGAGTTGATCGATCGCCTGCTCCGATGCGAACGCGAACGACAGATCGAGCGGCGAGCGCAGCCATCCGGCTTTCAGATACGACGTTACCGGCAGCTTGTGATTCACCAGCCGGAGATTGGGGATGTCGTACATCCCTCCGCAGGTCAGGCGGTTGACTCCTTGAACGCCGGTACCCGCACCGGGCCACTCGGAGGGCGGCACGCCGGTCAACTGCGCGGACGTTTCGGTATTAATCCAGCCGTGCTGCCAGCCCTGATACTCATACGCGACGATTTTTCCGTTGGCGTCGGCGGCAGCGCGAACTTCGCCCAGATGTCCCGGGCCATAGTTGTCCCAGCCATGTTCATCCCACCGCATGAACTGGAGACGGACGGGCTTACCGGCTAATTGCGAAAGCAGCACCGCGGCCTGCGCGACGTCGTCGTAACAACTGTGGCCGTAAGTCCCCGAGCCTTCGTAATACTGAACGCGAATCTTCTCGGCAGGCATGCCCAGGAGGCGGGACAAGCTATTGCGCGTTCCATAAACGTCCTGCGTGGAGCACATCACCAGCGCGGAATCGGCCTGCACATCGGCCACCGCACAGTTCGGCCCGAAGGGCGCGTGCGCCTGATAGGGACCCAGGCACGTCTGCGAAACGGTGTGCGTCGCCCCGCCAAATCCCGTGGCCACGCTGCCCCGCTCGAGCACGATATTCTCTTCGGTTTTCGCCGCGCGCATATGTTCGTATAGCCCGGCGTTTCCGGGAAGCGCGGGAGGCGTCTCCCAGACGACCTTCAACTGTTGCGCGGCGCGAATGGCATCCCACTCGTTCTCCGCGACGACGCCCAGGAAATCGCCCTTGCGAACGACGCGTGCACCGGGGATCGTGCGGATCGACGCTTCGTCGACGCTCACGATCTTCGCGCCGGCTCCATACATCCGCTGGCCCCGCGGGCGGACCACGCGGCCGTGCAGCATCCCGGGCACGCGCACATACTGCATGTACGTGTACTGGGCGCTGACTTTCGCCGGAGTATCGTTGCGCGGGAACTTCGTTCCGACGATCTTGTACCCGGTCGTCGGCTTGACCGACGCGGTTCCGGTGAAGGTCACATTGAAGGGCTTGTCGCCGACCAGTTCGCCATAGGTGACGGAATCTTTCGGATTGCGTGTCCCCGACACGACGCCCTTTGATACAACCAGGCCTTCCACGGGCGCGTTCAGTTTCGCCGATGCGAGCTTGAGCAGCGCCAGCCGCGCCTCGGCGGCAGCCGTACGAACCTGCGGCCCGCCCCGATTAATCGACGCGCTGGAATACGTCCCGCCCTGGTTGGGCGTGACATTGGTATCCAGCCGCACTGTCTTGAGCTGGCTCATGTCGAGGTCGAGTTCCTCAGCGGCGATCTGTAACAGAGCCGTCGAGGCACCCTGGCCCAGCTCGGCGAAACCTATATAGACGGTCGCTGTATTGTCGGCATGGATCGCAAGCCAGGTATCCACCTGCTTCGCATCGGGCGGACCGGGTTTGGTCCCGCGGGCTGGTTGTTCCTGTGCGACCAATGTGTCGCGCAAATTGAAACCGACGACGAGGGCTCCGCCCGCTTTAAGAAAATTCCGCCGGATCACGCGGCACCTCCCGCCATGGCGACCGACGCCCGTTGGATGGCCTTCATGATCCTGGGATACGTTCCGCAGCGGCACAGGTGACCGTTCATGGCAGTGCGAATCTGCGCGTCGGTGGGTCGAGGCGTCTTCGATAGTAACTCGGAACTCTTGATGATCATCCCATTGAAGCAGTAGCCGCACTGGACGGCCTGTTCGTCGATCATGGCCTGCTGCACTGGATGCAGCGCGGGAGCTTTCGCCAGCTTCTTTTGGGTTGCGTACCAGGCCGGCAGGCCTTCGAGAGTGGTTACCGATTTATTCTCCACCGCCGACACCGGAGTCACGCAGGACCGGGTTTCCACGCCGTTCACCAGCACCGAACACGAACCGCACTGAGCCAGGCCGCAGCCGAATCGTGGACCTTGGAGCTGCAGTTCGTTCATCAATACGTAAAGAAGCGGGGTATCTGGAGCGGCATGGACCGTCCACGACCTTTCGTTCACTCGAATTTGCATTGGGCGCCCTTTCCTGGCCTGCAAGACAGCTTATATCAGATTAAGTTAGAATCAACGCGAGCATCTGGAAGGAGTGACCATGAACCGTCACTTGTTAAACAACGGGTTACGCTACGGCGTGATGATCGCCGCGACTACTTTCCTGATTTGGGCCCAAGATCAGAAAACGCCGCCTTGGGCGTACGCCTTGAATCCGCCCGCAACTCCGGGAGCGCCCGCGCCGGCCGCCGCGCCGCCCGATACTTCTCTAAAGCATGTGCCGGGCAGCAATGTAGGTCTCACGCTGCCCCAGACCCGCGATCTGTTCAATCCGCCGGACTGGTACCCTGACGATCATCCGGCGATGCCTGATGTCGTGGCGCACGGCCGTCGTCCGGACGTCCGCGCCTGCGGCTATTGCCATCTTCCAAACGGACAAGGCCGTCCTGAGAACGCCAGCCTCGCCGGGCTTCCCGCCGGGTATATCGTGCAGCAGATGGCCGACTACAAGAACGGCCTGCGCAAGACGTCGGAATCGAAGATGGGTCCGCCGACTACTATGCTCGCGATCGGCAAAGCCGCTAATGATACCGAGGTGAAGGCCGCCGCGGAATATTTCGCCAGCATCAAGCCCAAGCCCTGGATCAAGGTGATGGAGACCAAGATGGTCCCAAAGACGCACGTCTCGGGATGGATGTTCGTCGAAACCGAAGGCGCGGATAAAGGCATGGAGCCGATCGGCTCGCGCGTGATCGAAATGCCCGTCGATCTTGAACGCACCGAACTCCGCGACTCGAAGTCCAGTTTTATCGCCTATGCGCCCATCGGCAGCATTAAGAAAGGTGAAACCCTGGTGACCACCGGCGGCGCCGGCAAGACTATAAAGTGCAGCATCTGCCATGGAGCCGATCTCAAGGGAATCGGGAACGTGCCGTCGATTTCGGGCCGCTCACCGAGCTATATTGCGCGGCAGCTTTACGATATTCAGCAGGGGAACCGCAATGGTCCTTACACCCAGTTGATGAAGGAAGCCGTGGCGAAGCTGACCGTCGACGATATGGTGTCGATCACCGCTTATTTAGCTTCGCGCAATCCGTAGCCGACAGGAGGCTCAAGATGTCCCGCATTATTATCCTGGTGATTTCTGCTTCTATGGCGTTCGCGCAATCGAAGCCCTGGACCGCACCGCGCACGGTTGACGGCCAGCCCGATCTGCAGGGAGTCTGGACCAACGCCACCATTACGCCCTTCGAGCGCCCCGCGAATCTGGCGGGAAAAGCTTTTCTGACAGAGAAGGAGGCGGCGGAGCTAGAGAAGCAGTCGGCTCAAACGAAGGTCGACAAACCACCTACCGCGGGTGACGTTGGCAACTACAACCAGGTCTGGTTCGATTCGGGCACCAAGGTTGTCGGCACCCGGCAGACCTCATTGGTCGTGGATCCACCCGACGGGAAAGTCCCCGTGAAACCGGCGGCCGAAGCCAAGCGCGATTACGATCTCGCGCACATCGGCGATTCCTACGAGCATATGAGCGTTTGGGATCGCTGTATCACCCGCGGCGTCCCCGGGCGCATGTTCCCGGCGGGATACAACAACGCATATCAGATCCTTCAGAGCCCGGGATACATCGTGATCATGTCGGAAATGATTCACGACGCCCGGGTGATCCCGCTGAGCGGAGGCGCGCACGCGCCGGCGGAAGTCCGATCGTGGGACGGCGATTCGCGCGGCCACTGGGACGGGAACACACTGGTGGTCGATACCACCAATTTCAACGGCAAGGGATGGATCGCCACCAGCGCCGCGACCGGACGCATCAAGGGCATCCCGCAAAGCGAGGCCCTGCACGTCGTGGAGCGATTCACTCGCACCGGCCCGGGCACCATCCAGTACGAGGTCATCATCGACGATCCGAACGAGTACACCAAACCCTGGAAGGTATCGATTCCGCTGACCCGCGATCCGCAATACGTGATCTATGAGTACGCCTGCCAGGAAGGAAATGAGGCCGTGGGAAACATCCTGCGCGGCGCTCGGGCAAAGGAACAGGCGGCGCGATGAAGAACGCTCTTTCACGACGCAGAGTCATGGCAGGCGCGCTGCTCGCGCCCGCGGCGGCTCTCGCGCAGAGCGGTATACAGAAGACTCCCAAGCTTTGGTCCAACGAATACTGGGCGCAAAAGGGCGATGTGAAGCTGTACATGTTCCGCAAGCGGACATCGCCACCATCGAGGCCACCGAAACCTGGAGAGAAGCTGCGGCCAGTACTGCTGCTGATTCATGGCTCGTCGAATTCCAGCCGGTCCTCGTTCGATCTTGCTACGCCGGGCAAAGGCGAGTACTCCGTCATGAACGTCTTCGCCGAGCTGGGTTACGACGTGTGGACCATGGATCACGAGAACTACGGCCGATCGAGCCAGACTCAGGCCAATTCCGACATCGCCAGCGGCGTGAAGGACATTCAAGCTGGTATGGAAGTGATCGCTCGCGAAACCGGCCTTCGAAAGGTGCATCTGTTCGGAGAATCGTCGGGTGGCCTGCGCGCCGGCGCCTATGCGATGGCCGAGCCGACTCGCGTGGACCGTCTGGTCCTGGGGGCGTTCACCTACAAAGGCGACAATTCTCCCACGCTGGCCGAGCGCGCCAAGAACCTGGACTACTATCGCACCCACAACCGTCGCCTGCGCGACCGCGACATGATTCGCAGCATCTTTACGCGCGACAAACCGGGTACCACCGATCCTGCTATCGCCGAATTCCTCGCCGACGAAGAGCTGAAGTTCGGCGACCAGGTTCCGACGGGCACCTATCTCGACATGACGGCGAACCTGCCGGTGGTCGATCCTAAAAAAGTGACCGCGCCGGTGCTGCTGGTCCGCGGCGAATATGACGGCATCGCCACCATGAGCGATCTGACGGATTTCTTCTCGCAACTTCCCAGCGGCGACCGCCAGTTGGTGGTGCTGCCGGGGATGGCTCATTCCGTGGTGATGGGCCTGCATCGCCAGACGTTCTGGCACGCGATGCACGCGTTCCTCTCGATGCCAAGCTAGTCCACGGAGGCTTATCCCCCGCCCTGACGGGCGGGGCTGGGCAGAAATGCGGATAGCCCCGCCGGTTACGGCGGGGGATTAAAGTCAGTATAATTTCGCAACGGGATCCTCTATGCGTCTTTCACAAATACTTGCAAGCTGTCTGCTGCTGATTCTCGTGGGCTGTTCCACGGCCAAACAGGAAGCTCCTTCCGCGACTGTGTTCGAAGGCGCACGGCTCATCACGGGCGACGGCAGCGCGCCGGTTGAGAACTCCGCGTTCGTGATGGAGAACGCGAAGATCACCGCCGTCGGCCGCAAGGGGGAAATCACCGCTCCGGCCGGTGCCGCTCGGGTCGATCTCACGGGTAAAACCGTGATCCCCGCCCTGGTCGATACGCACACGCACCTCGGCTGGGCGATCATCAAGACCGGCCGCATCGACAAGGACACTTATAGCAAGGAGAATCTTATCGACCACCTGCATCGCCTGGCGTATTACGGCGTCTCCGCGACCGAGAGTATGGGGATCGATCCCGGCGAGACGCCCTATGAAGTCCGGGCGAATCCGGTTCCCGATGCCGCTTTGTTTCACACCGCCGGACGCGGAATGGGCCGCCCCAACGCCGGTCCCGGACAGCCTTACTGGAAGCCCGTCGCGTACGCGATCGATTCGGAAGCCGACGGCAGGAAAGCCGTGCAGGAACTGGCGGACAAGAAAGTCGACTGGGTCAAGATCTGGGTGGACGACCGCAACGGCACCGTTCCCAAACTCACGCCTCCGCTGTATCGCGCGATTATCGATGAGGCCCACAAGCACGATCTCCGCGTGGTCGCGCACATCTACTATCTGGCCGACGCCAAGGAGCTGTTGCGCGCCGGGATCGACGGCTTCGCCCACGGCGTCCGCGACAAGGACATCGACGAGGAGTTCATGAAGCTGATCAAGGAGCGTCCCAACGTCTTCGTGATTCCCAATCTTCCGGATATCGGGACAGGCTTGCAGGATCCGGCTTGGCTGGGCGAGACGGTTCCCGCGCCGGAGATCAAAAAGCTGACGGACGCGTTCCAGAACCGGTCTCCAGAGGACAAAAAGAAGGCGGCCGACTTCTTCGCGGTACAAGCCCGCAATCTCAAAAAGCTCAACGACGCCGGCGTCCGAATCGGCTTCGGCACGGACTCCGGGACCACTGTCGGCTGGACCGACCACGAGGAGCTTGCGGACATGGTCACAGCCGGAATGACTCCGAATCAAGTGATCACGGCCGCCACCAAGACATCCGCTGAAATTCTGAAAATGGACCAACTCGGCACGGTCGCGGCGGGCAAGAGCGCCGACTTCATCGTGCTCGACGCGAATCCGCTGGAGAATATCACCAACTCGAGAAAGATCTCGAAGGTGTATCTCCGTGGGAAAGAAGTCGACCGCGCGGGTCTGAAAGCCGGCTTCGTCGGACCATAGCCCGTTTCAAGGTGTCCGTTGACACCCTCCCGCAGGACGACTAGAATTTAGCCCAGATACAGGAGGGTTCCATGAAAGCACCCCACCTTTTGCTCGTGGTCTCCGTTTCCGCTTTCGCGGCCGATCTGGCCGCTGACCGTCCCGTGACGTTCACCAAGGACGTCGCGCCGATCCTGCAGCAAAAGTGCCAGGAGTGCCATCGCGCAGGATCCATGGCGCCGATGTCGCTGATCACCTATGAAGAAGCCCGGCCGTGGGCGAAATCCATCCGCCAGCGTGTGGTCACGCGGCAGATGCCGCCGTGGCATATCGACATGACCGTTGGCGTCCACAAGTTCAAGAACGACATGTCGCTGTCGGATGACCAGATCAGCACCATCACGCGCTGGGTGGACGCCGGTGCGCCCCAGGGCGATCCGAAGGACATGCCTGCGCCCAGGCAGTGGCCCAAGGCGACTGAGTGGCAAGCTGTCAAGGAGATCGGCGCGCAGCCCGATCTGATCATCGACGCGACCTCCTACACCATGCCTCCCAAGAGCCAGGATGTCTGGTGGCGGCCGCTGGCGAACATCCCTCTGACCGAGCCGCGTTGGGTTCGCGCCGTCGAAGTCCGGCCGACTACGGCCGATGCGCGCAAGACCGTGCATCACGCGGTCGCTTACCTGGTCCAGGACGATGCGGACGCGCCCGATGCCAATTCGACCAACGATGCCGACCGGCAGGGAGTGCTGATGGAGTGGGCCATCGGCAAATCGTATGACATATTTACTCCCAACACCGGGAAACTACTGCTTCCCGGATCGAAGATTTCGTGGGATGTCCACATTCACGCGGTGGGCGAAGCAATTCCCACGGGCGTTCAGCTCGCGCTGTGGCTTTACCCGAAAGGCCAGGAGCCGAAGTATCGCACGCACCTGACGGCGTTTCCCGCCAAAACCGGGCCGAATCTGGATATCCCGCCCAACAGCATCATCGAAAGCCAGGGCTTCACCGTGCTGAAGCAGGCCGCGATTCTAGAGAACATCCAGCCGCATATGCACCTGCGCGGCAAGGCGATGGCTCTGGAAGCGATCCTGCCGGACGGCACCAGCCAGATGATCAGCTACGTCGGCAACTTCAACTTCAACTGGATGACCAACTACATCTATGATGAGGACGCCGCGCCCGTGCTTCCCAAGGGCACAGTCATCAAGGTCACCGCCTGGCACGACAATACCAGCAATAATCCGCATAATCCCGATCCGGACCAGTGGGTCGGCTACGGACACCGCACCGTGGATGAGATGGCTCACGCCTGGGTCAACGTCACTTATATCAGCGACGAAGATTACAGCGCCTGGGCCGCGAAACACAAGCCGCCTCGCGAGACGGCCAGCGCCGGACGGTAGATGAAACCCTTACTCGTGTTCGCTGCCAGCGTGCTCTCATGCGCGCAGTCGCTGCCGCTCGAACCGCCGCATGAATCGGGCGCGAACATCACCGGCGCGTTCGAAGGATGGTTCAAGAATCCCGACGGCAGCTTCAATCTTCTTTTGGGCTATTTCAACCGGAACACGAAGCAGGAGCTGGATGTTCCCATCGGCCCGAATAATCGCATTGAGCCGGGCGGCCCGGATCGCGGGCAACCGACGCATTTCCTCGCGGGCCGGCAATGGGGAATGTTCGTGGTCAAGGTCCCCAGCGATTTCGGGGGCAACAAGGTGACTTGGACGCTCACGGTCAACGGCAAGACGTCGACGATCCCCGCCAATCTGCTTCCGGACTATGAAATCTCTCCGTTAAAAGAAGAGGCCGTGGGCAACACGCCGCCCGTGCTGCGCTTCGATCCACAAGGTCCCTCGGTGCAAGGCCCTCAGGGGCTGGTGGTGGAACGCAGCGCTACTCTGACGGGTCCGCTAAACCTTACGGCGTGGGTAACCGACGACGGCAAGTTCACCAGCTCGTCGAACTCCCGGCCTAAAAACCTAGGCGCTCCGGTGAAGCTGCGCTGGTCGAAGTATCGCGGACCAGGATCGGTGACCTTCGCGAAAGAGCGTCCGCCGGTTGAAAACGGCAGTGCGACGACCTCCGTCCGCTTCAGCGAACCCGGAGACTACGTCCTGCATCTGCTGGTGAACGACTATTCCGGCGAAGGCGGCGGCGGATTCCAGTGCTGCTGGACCAACGGCGAAGTCAAGATTACCGTGAAACCCTAGCGGGCGCCGCCTGCATTCCTTTGGCCTTCAGAGTTCCCTCCACGGCCGGGCTGGATAGGAACTTCGTCAGCGCTTTCGCCGCGTCCGTATTCTTGCTGTTCTTGCTGGTTCCCACAGCGAAATTGACGTAGCGCTGCACGTCATTTGGCAGCGGCCCGACCAGCTGCACCCCCGGCGCGGGCAGGATCTCGCTCACCAGCGTAAGGATCATCTCCGCGGACCCATCCGCCACACGAGCGTTCGAGCGCTCCGAGCCTTGCTCCAGGACGGTCTTCGCCTTCATGGCATCGGCGATACCGAACTTATCGTACATCTCGAGAATGTACTTACGGCTCGCGCCGTTCTCCGCGAAGGTGACTGACTTGGACGCAAGCAGCGTCTTCTTCAACGCCGCGGATGTCTTGATGTCCGGCTTGGCTGCGCCTGCGCGAACGCCCAAGCCAATCCCACAACGGGCGATCTCCATGCGCGTCCCCGGGTCGATTTTCGCGGCCTTCGCCAGATCGTCAATCACGTCGGAGGTGAGGATCGCGACGTCGAAGGCCGCGCCATCTTCGATTTTCTTTTTGACCACGGACGAGGTGTCATACTCGATCGCCAGCGGACGCTTGATCGCCTGTTCGGCTTGCTTCTGAAGATCCTCGATGACGGCCTTGACTCCGTTCGACGCCAAAACATGAACCGGCGCGTTCTGCGCAGCGAGTGGAATCGCTGTCAGCAGTAAAGCCAACGCTAAAGATCGTTTCTTCATGGCCATATTCTACAGCAGATACTTCGCCGATACAGAAAACCTAAAGCTTGCGGGACCAGGCGACCACTGCATCGGCCACCGCGTTGGGCTGTTCCACAATAATCGCGTGCGCGGCGTGGGGCACCCGGACCACCGTAACTCGCCTGGCTCCGAACTCGTCGATGAGTTCATTCCTGGCCGGCGGAGGCTTGTAGGGATCGTTTTCGCCCTGGATGTCCAGGAGCGGCACATTCCCCGCCGCGTAGTATTCCTTCTGGGGCGTCGCATCGCGCGCGACGATCTCCGCCGCCCGCACATTCGCATGGAACCCGGTGAGCCACAGGCGCGCGTCATTGCCCGGTGCGAAGAACACGATCTTCAGATGCTTGAGCCGCTCGGCCTCGGGTTGCGCAGGATCTGTCGCGATCGCAACCGACCGCTGTACCTCCGGATCGGGCGTCTTCTGCGCCGCGCCGATCAGAATCACGCCCCGGACCAGCTTGGGGAAATCCACGGCAGTCATCTTCGCGACAAAATGTCCGAAGGCGTGCCCAGCGATGATGGCCGGTCCAGCGTTCTCGCGCTCGATCACGGCGGCGACGTCCTTCGCCAGATCGTGCAGCGTCAAATTCTCCATCGGTCCCACGCTGCGCCCATATCCGCGCGGCTGCGGGCGGAGCACACGGAATCCCGCGGCGGCGATGCGCGCTGCGGCAGGATCGAACTCCTCCGAATCGCGCCCCAGCGACGGCAGCATCACGATCAGCGGTCCATGCCCTTCCGCGATCACCTCTATCGTGACGTTGTCGTGACGAGCAAGTTCCCGAGTGCGCGCTTGCTGGCCCGGCAAGACACACACTGCCAGGAGAAACAGCGCGATGTTTCGCGCAATCATCGAGTCAGCTTAGCCCCTTCCGCAACCCGCGCGCCGGAGAGGACGCCCGTCATGCCGTAATTCCCTTCGTGGCAGGCGAACTCGTACATCACGCCGTCAGCTCGGTGTGTCGGAATCCTGGCAGTCCAGGCCCGGCCAAATGTCGACGGATCGTCCACCGTGAATTCGTACATCAGAGTATCGGGACCCGTGCGGGTAAAGCGCTCCACCAGCCGCATCTTTTCGCTCGATCCGCGAAACGCAGTCTTATCGGTGAAGTTCGTGGTCTCCACCACCAGCGTATTGCCGTCCCAATGTCCGCGCGCGTCACCCATCCACTGGCGAATCTCCTGTGGAACATGCGGACGTCGGTCCAGCGGAAACACGCGGGCATCGTGCGCCATCTCATTTACCAGCACCACCCATCCCGGACCCTGGGCGATCTGATAGTTGGCGCTGTAATTCGCAGGCGTCATGGGCGGCCCGGCATTCGTAGCCAGCAGACAGCGTTCCTGCAAGCTGCGATTTTCGGGACCATCGAACTCATGCCCGCGGGCCGCAGCGGCACGGTCGGCTTGCCTCTTTCGCGCCTCAGGAGTTAGCGGCGGAATCTTTCCATCCGGCGGATCCGTGATCAGGGACGTGCGCATGTCGGGCACCACAGTGCCCCGCTCGCGCCAAAACTCGTTGTACGCTCGATTGACGTCGGCCGCGCCGCCCCCATCGCGACGGTCGCCGTCGACATCATGAATCGCTTTCTTCTGATACTCTGCGGCCTCCGCGGCAGTCAGCGTAGCTTTGCCGGCGAACTCCGGGGGACGTTCCAGCGGAGTCGTCGTCGCCGTGGACCAGACTCCTTGAATGTCGGGCTGCCCGTCAGGCGTATGCGGCGGAGTCCAAGATTTGGCCGATTGTCCCCACGCCAACGCGGCGCCTAGAATGCCTGCGATCACTCTCATCGGCTCGCCTCCATGCCCTTATAGCTCCACTTCAACGCACGTTTCCCGAACGACTCGCCGAGATAGATATTGCCCTTCGAGTCCGTAGCGATGCTGTGGATATGGAAAAACTGCGCGGCTCCATGCCCGCCGTGTCCGCCGAAATATCCCACCACCTCAAGCGTCTGCCGGTTCACAATCTGGACCTTCTTATTGGTCCCGTCGGGAATGTAGATGAACTGCTGCTGCGGGTCGGGCGAAAACGCAAAATCGAAGGTGGTGCCTTCCTCGCCGGTGGTCTTCCGCTCGACGTAGGCTTCCTTTAGATACGTGCCGTCGGGCTTAAAGACCTGAATGCGGTTGTTCCTCCGGTCGCCCACGTAGACCAGATCGTCGTTCGAAATCCGCAGCGCGTGAACCGTGTTGAACTGCTTCGGACCATCGCCTGCAAACGTCCGCGCATTCGATTCCTGATCGTCAGGCTTCTTTCCGTACGCACCCCAGTGGCGTTTATAGGCCCCGGTGTCGGCATCGTAGACGATTACCCGCCGATTCCCATACCCATCCGCCACGAACACTTCATTGGTCTTGGGATACACCACAAAACCCGCCGGCCGGTTCAGATTTTCCGTATCGTTGCTGCCGCCGGACTTTCCGTGATGCCCGATCTGCAGAAGGAATTTGCCGTCCTTGGTGAACTTCAGGATGTTAGTATCCTTCATCCCGTTGCCGCCGATCCAGACATTCTCCTTGTAGTCGACAAACATACCGTGCTCGTTGTCCGGCCATTCGTAACCCGCTCCCGGGCCTCCCCAGCCCTGCACAAAGTTTCCAGCCGCATCGAATTCCAGGACCGCAGGCGCGGGCTTGCAGCAATCGGCCTGCGGAGGATCGAATGCGGCGTATTTATCGTGATCTTCCAGGCTGCGCGGGCGATTCGTCACCCATACATGGTCGTGCGAATCGACGAAGATGCCGGCCACCTGGCCCATCATCCACTGGTTCGGCAGGTCCTTGGGCCAGGATGGATCGACTTCGAACTTCGGAACGCCTGTTTGCGCCGATTGCGTCCGCTCCAGCGCCATAAACGCTCCGGCCACCGCTACGAGCACCAGCAATGCGCCGATCAGAAGCTTGGATTTCATGGAGTCACCTCAATCCGGCAGCCGGAACGCGACCAGCTCCGCCGGATAGTTCGCCGCGGAGATCGCCACCACGATGTACTGCTTCCCGTTCAACATGTATGTCATGGGTGTGCCCGTCTGCCCTGTGGGCATATAGACAGCGCCTTGCTCCTTGCCACTGGCCTTGTCATAGGCGCGCAGCATAGCACCCTGACGGCCGTCGGGCAGCGTAAACGTTCCAGGCTCGCCCGCGATCATCAGTGTCTTGGTCACCAGCAGCCCGATGGTGTTGCTCGCACGGCCCGTGCGCGGCATGTTCAGACCCTTCAGTGCAGGGTGATTGCGAACGTTATCCGGCGTCTCGGCATTCGCGATCTTCCAGAGAATCTCGCCCTTGTTCATATCGATGGCGACGATGGCCCCCCATGGAGGTTTCACCAACGGCATCCCCTGCACTCGCAGCGCGGGAGCCTCTCCAGCCGGCGCGGCGTTTCCCGCGACCCAAGCAAATTCGGTGCGCGATGGATCTCCGGGAACCAGACCGTTCGAAATCATTCCCGTGGACGCATGCACGTACAGGATGTGCGACTTCGGATCGTACGACCCGCCCGGCCAGTTGGTGACGCCCGTAGTCAGGATCGTGCCGAAGGGTCCTTGCGGCTTGCTGACGACGATGGGAGTGAAGATCGGGCCGATCCTATACTTTGAGACGATCTTCAACGCCTCGGCTCTGAGCTCGGGCGTGAAGTCGATCAGATCGTCCACCGAAGGAATACCGGCAACACCGTACGCGGGAGGCTTGGTAGGCATCGGCTGCGTGGGCGAATACCATTCACCCGGAACGTCGCCTTTAGGAACGGGCCTTTCCTCGATGGGCCAAATAGGCTGCCCGGTGACTCGATCGAACGTATAGAGAATTCCCTGCTTGGTGGGCTGCGCGACCGCTTTCACTGTCCGCCCGCCTATGGTGATGTCGATGAGCATCGGCGCGCAGGGAATGTCGAAATCCCAGATGCCGTGATGCACCAACTGGTAATGCCACTTACGCTGGCCGGTTTTCAGATCCAGCGCCACCACGCTCTCTCCGAACAAACCGTTCCCGGGACGGTGGCCGCCGTATTCATCGCCGGTGGGAAGTTCCACCGGGATGAATGCCATGCCCAGATCCGGATCGACGCTGATCTGTCCCCAAACACCGGCATTCCCGGTCGTTTCCGCGGAATCTTTTTCCCAGGTGTCGTGTCCGAACTCGCCCGGGCGCGGAATCGTGTGGAAGATCCACAGACGTTTGCCGGTGCGAACGTCGAACCCGCGCACGTAACCGTTGACGTTATGTTTTACCTTGGGCGAGCCGGAGGCGCGATGCGCCGCACCGACGATCACCACATCTCCCGCGACCACCGGGGTCGCGTGGAGCCCGACTTCGCCTGTCTCAAGATCGATTTCCTGATCGTCATCCAGTTTCAGATCGACCACGCCGTTGCGGCCGAAGCTGGGCACCGGAACGCCTGTTCTGGCGCTGAGCGCGATCAAGCGGTAGCCCGGCGTGACGTACAGGATGCGTTCTTCCCGACCGTCCGTCCAGTAGGCCAGGCCGCGTCCAGAAAGCTGCCGAGGAGCATTGGCACCGCGCGCGCCTTCGTCCTCGCTGTGCATCCACAGCACCTCGCCCGTAGCGGCGTTCGCCGCCACCACGGCTCTGCGGGTGCCTGCGGTGGTGTAAAGGACGCCCTTGACCATCAAAGGCGTCGACTGGAGATTGGTTTCCGGGCGCGGACCGAAGTTGTCGGTCTTCAGCCTCCAGGCCACCTGCAGCTTGTCGAAATTCCCGGCATTGATCTGGTCGAGCGGCGAATAATGCGTGTTGCCGAGATCGGCCCCGTAAGCCGGCCACTCCCCGTTCCTGGCGCCGGTCTGAGCCAAAAGGGGCACGGCCGCCAACAACAGTGGGAGTGTTCGCCTCATAAATCCTGGCGGGATTATATCACTGCCGCTGGTCGTTTTTTGCAAAAATGAATGCATGAGAACCTCGTTTCCGCTTTTGGCCGCGGCTCTGTGGATCCTGCCCGCCCTGCAGGCACATCATTCTTTTGCCGCCGAGTTCGACACCGCCAAGCCGGTCAAAATGACTGGAGTGGTCACCAAGGTCGAATGGCAGAACCCGCACATCTGGTTCTATGTCGATGTGAAAGGCGACGATGGCACGGTCACGAATTGGGGTTTTTCCGGCGGCGCGCCGGGCCAGTTGATGCGTCGCGGCATCACCAAGAAGGTGATTCAGGAAGGCATGACCATAACCGTGGAAGGATATCGCTCGAAGGACGGTTCTAACAACGCCAACGGGGCGCGCGTGACGTTTCCTGATGGGCGCAGCGTGTTCACGGCCGGCGCCGAAGACCGAGCCCCTGGCGATGAGAAGGGTAAGTAAATGAAGAAGCTCAGCGTGATTCTCACATTCGCTGCGTGCGTAACGGTCCTTAGCGGCCAAGGCAATGAGATCCCCCGCACGCCCGAGGGCAAGCCGAATTTCAGCGGCACCTACGAATGGCCTAAATCCATGGGCGGCGAGCAGTGCCGCTGCTCCGCAACCATCTTCGACCGCAAAAACTTCGCACCGCTCAAACCCGGCGGCGAGGCGTTTTACGAACCTCGCACCGGCGATCCCCGGCACGACGAGCCTCGCGATTTCTGCATGCCCGCCGGATTTCCCTCCGGGATCCTATCGGCTAACGCCATGCAGTTTTTCCAGACCAGGGACTACCTCATCATGGTGCACGAGTTTCAGCGGATGACCCGCGTGATTCCGCTGGATGGCCGCAAGCATCGTGAAGACGTCGAGCCCTCTTTCTATGGCGATCCTGTTGGTCATTGGGAAGGCGACACTTTGGTCATCGAAACCACCAACTTCAAGCGCTGGAGCCTGGATGACAACTTCTATGGCAACCCCAGCGAGTACCGCATGCATAGCGATGCGCTGAAAACCATCGAGCGCATTAGCTGGAAGAATCCCAAGACGCTTTCGTACAACCTGACCATCGACGATCCGAAGATCTTCACGCGGGCCTGGTCTCAGGAGTTCACCATCGCTGCGAAGCCGGAATGGGAGGCAGCCGGCCTGTACGAATACGTGTGTGAAGAGAACAACCGCTGCCCCGGCGGCAAGTGCCAGGGGAAGTGATTACCGGATTTCTATATAGTCGAGCGCCGCAGTCTCGCCGCCATCCGGCGTTCCTTGGATCCGGATCTCGGCTCCTTCCTGGAGGGAAATTCCGTTAATCACGTGAAGCGCGGACGACGAGCTGTCGATTTTGCGGGTAGGCAGACGGTCATCGGCGGTCCACTCGCCGATTACTTTATTCGCGATGAGCGCACGAAAGCGCGAGACGCCCGCGTTTGCATCGAAATAGCGCACACGTACCTGATAAACACCGGCAGCGCCGCCGTACCGGAACGTCGCGGCACAGCCTGATGCGGCCGCGCACTCGATAGCCTTGCCACCGGAAGCATCCTCAGACGGACTGACATCGACGATCTTGTAACCCTCGATCTTGGCCGATTCTGCTTCGATGCGACCTGGATAGTTGCCCACGCGGCCCTTCGCATCCGGAATACCGGAGGCTCGCAGGAACCAGTTGGAGACAGCATCGCGCCAGACTTCGGCCTGACCCGCCTGATACTCGAGCTGCGCGAGCACCTCCTGATACCTCTGGTCGTCCACGCGGCCGCGCAGCGATTTCCAGCCGCGAACATAGTCCTCGACAGCGTCCGCTCCTTCATAATGCGAATCGTAAAGATATTGGATCACGGTTTTTCCGGCATGCAGAACGTACGTGTATGGCACGTGATGCATGAACAGAAGCAGATCGTCCGGACACGTCGCGAGCGATTCGTACAAGCGCGCCACTGCGGGCGTGTACTGGCCGATGTATCCCGTACCCGTCGCCACCGTGCGATCCATGCCAACGCCTTTTTCGGCGCCTTCCGTATCTGCGCGATGCCACTGGCCCCAGCCGTTGCGCTCGGACGCTTCCACGTTCACGCCGTAGTGATTTCCGGTGATGTCGGTCAGTGTCTGCAAGCCCAACGGGCCAGTGTAATTTTCGTACGTCCGCCACGACGTGAGCTGCATGTTCACGATCGTCCGGATCACATTGGAATCGCTCCCGAATGTCAGGCGCGTCCATTCTTCTGCGATCTGGCGCGCGCTCAGGTCGGGATTCCACGCCAGCCTTCCGAAGCCGTACAGGTTCGCCTGCGACATGTGGTTGCCGAACCAGTTGTCGTCCAGCCCCACGTTCGAAACGCCCACGACGGCATTCACGCGCGATTTCACCGGAGTCGCACGATCTCCAACACGCAGGTCGAAATCGAGAGCCTCCTTCCACATCGGCACCAGAAACACGGTGTGCCGGGCCTGGCCCATGTATTCCTGCGTAATCTGCAATTCGATCGCCTGTTTGGTTTTGGCAAGCGTCCCGAACAGCGGCGACGCCGGCTCGCGCACCTGAAAATCGATAGGCCCGTTCTTAATCTGGATCACAACGTTGTCGTCGAACTTGCCATCGAGCGCGCGGAAATTGTCATCGGCGGCACGCGCTCGATCGTTCTTCAGATTGCGCCAGTCCATCTTGTTGTCGTACACGAAGCCGCGATAAAAGATCATCCCGCCGTGCGGCTTCAGCGCGCGAGCGACCACATTGGCGGCGTCGGCGTGCGTGCGTCCGTATGCCGAAGGGCCCACGCGTCCCTCCGAATCGGCCTTGATGATGAAGCCGCCCAGATCGGGCACAGCGCGATAAATCTCATCGGTTTTCGCCTTCCACCAGGCGATCACGCGGGGATCCAGCGGGTCGAATGTATCCAGACCGCCAATCTTCTGCGGGCTTCCAAAATCGACGGAAAGCACGGTGCGAACGCCCCACGGCCGCAGCGTACTCGCGATGCGCACGATCTCGGGCAGGAAGTCCGGCGCCAGGATGCGCGGATTCACGTTGACATTGTTGATGGACGCGCCGTTGATTCCGAGCGACGCGAGCATCCGCCCGTAAGCGTTCACACGGCCGAGATCCGCGCGGGCTACGCCGTTATCCCAGAAGATCGATCTGCCTCCGTATCCGCGTTCGATCGAGCCGTCGAGGTTGTCCCAGTGATTCACCCATCGCACTGGAACGCGTGGCTGGCTCTGTTCATCCAGGCGTGCGAGCGGCTCGCCCAGCCCGGCCTTCCTCAACAACGCGAACGCGCCATACAGCACTCCCCGATCACTCCCCCCGGTGACCGTGATCTTGCCGCTTCCAGTCTTGAGCGAATAGCCTTCGGGCGGAAGCTGAGCCGATACGCTCAGTACGATTTCGAATCCGGGCGTGCGAAAACCCCGAGCAAGCTCCTGCCGCGCGCTTTCGAGCAGCGCGGAAGTTCCGGCAACGGTGATGACCGGTGCGGATCCGGACGTCGGATATCGCAGCCACGCGTCATACCCGGACTCTGCCTGCGCGGCGGCGGCCAGCAGGACGCTAAGAATTGACGCCCAGAGCAAGATATCCTCCATCAACGGCGATGCACTGGCCCGTGATAAAGCTCGCGCCATCCGACGCCAGCAGGACCGCCGCTCCGACCAGTTCCTCCGGCTGGCCGAAGCGGCCCATGGGAGTCCGCATCAGCATTTCGCGGCCTCGCGCCGTACCCATAATCACGTCGCGATTCAGGTCCGTCGGAAACACCCCCGGAGCGATCGCGTTCACGCGGATTCCGTCTTTGGCCCACTCGCAGGCCAGGCTACGGGTCAGCGAAACAATCGCAGTCTTAGCGGCGGAGTAGGCGGCCACCTGGTGAAATGCCGCGAAGGAGCTTAGCGATGCGATGTTGACGATCCTCCCGCGCCCGCTCGCTTTCAGCGGTTCGTAAAAGCTCTGGCAGGCCCGCAGCGCGCCATTCAAATGCGTGTCCAGCACGGATGACCATTGCTCCTCCGAAACCTCGATGGTCGGCTGGCGGATCACGTTTCCCGCGGCGTTCACCAGAATGTCGACCCGTCCCAGATGCTTCAGCACAGCGTCCCGTAACGCATCGATCGATTGCCGGTCGTGCACGTTCGCCGGATGAACCAGCGTCCTGCGGCCCATCGCCTTAATTTCCTGGCACGCGCTCTCGACCAGTTCTTTCCGGCGGCCGCTCGGCACTACATCGGCGCCGTGCTGCGCCAATCCCATCGCAATCGCGCGCCCCAGCCCCGACGTCGCGCCCATTACCACCGCAACCCGACCACTCAGATCAAAGAGGTTCGACATGCTAGTAAGGAATCTCCACGCGGCGATCGTCCTTTGGGTCGGCCCACCGGTCGTTCGGAATTATCGGCGTCCATCCGGGCCGCGCCGGATCCTGATCGTACGGATAGTTCCCCAAACGCTTATACAATTCGTTGTACTGGCCGAGTTTCTCGCGATCGAGCTTGATTCCCAGACCCGGTCCGGCGGGGACTTGAATGGAGCCGTTCCGATACCGCATCGGGCCGCCCTGAATCACGTCGTCTCTCAAGTGATGATAATGCGCGTCGGCCGCGAAGGATAGATTCGGGATCACCGCTCCGAGGTGCAGCATCGTTGCGAGTTGAATGCCGAGTTCCCCTGATGAATGCACGGCGACGCCCAGTTGAAACGTTTCGCAAACCCCTGCGGCCTTTACACAGGCCTGAATGCCGCCCCAAAAAGTAGTATCCAGCAGAATCACATCCACTGCGGTGTTCAGCACGTTCGCCGCAAGCTGCTCGAAGTTCACCACCACTGTATTCGTCGCCAGAGGAACGCGCACCTTTTCGCGCGTGCGGCGCATGCCGTTCATGCCGTACACGGGATCTTCGAGATAATCGTTGCGAAGATTCTCGATCGCCTGCCCGAAGCGGATGGCCTGTTCGGTGGACCAGACGCCATTCGGATCGAAGCGCAACTTGTCTTCCGGGAACGCCTGCGCAAGAGCACGGTACGCCTCGAGCTCGTAATCGGGATGGAACACGCCGCCCTTGAGCTTGTGGGTGGTGAAGCCGAAACGGCGCTTCAGCTCGCAGGTGTGCTCCACTAGCTGCTCGATAGTACGAACCTCGCCCGAGCCGGTGCGCGGATCCGGATAACGAAAAAAACAATACGACGCGAAGGGGACGCGGTCGCGCAAACGCCCGCCCAGAATATCGCAGACCGGGACGTCCCAGGCCTGCCCGAGAATATCGAGACACGCGAACTCCAGCGCCGCGAGCACCTGTGTCCGGTTGTTATAGAGGGATGCGGTGGGGTTCGCGATCAGGAAGCGCATCTCCTCGCGCCGCGCCGGATCGTGACCCACGAGATACTGCTTCATCGCGCGGAAGGCCGCCTCGGCCGATTCCCCGCCGCCGCCCATTTCGCCCAGGCCGATCAAGCCATTGTCGGTTTCCACCTCGACAATGGTCCGCACGAAGCGGCCCCAATGGCAGCCATTGGCGTGCCGCAGCGGGGCTTCCAGCGGAACGGTTACCGTGGTCGCGCGGATGTCGCTGATGCGCATGAAGTCAGTGTGCCACAGGGCCTCAGCCCGCAGGCTGCGAGTGCTCCGTCTCGCGTTCCAGTGTTCGCCGCGATTGCAGCCAGCGGGCCAGCAGCCAGCACAGCAGGGCCCAGACCGCTCCCGCTGTCCAGCCCGCCAGAACATCAGTGGGCCAGTGCACGCCCAGATACACGCGCGTGACGCCGACGGCGAAAGTCAGAACCATAGCCACCAGTAGAAAATACGCCTTCAGGCCTTTCCGTTCCTGAGACCGCGCAAGCAGGGCGCCCAGCGTGAGATACGTCACGGCCGACATCATGGAGTGCCCGCTGGGAAAGCTCGCGCCCGATACGTACACGTCGAACGGGACCAGATCGGGCCGCGGACGATGAAACAAATCTTTGAGCAGCGTGCTGGACGCAAGTCCGCCGAGCACCGACCCGATCACGAATAGGGCCATGTGCTTTTTTCCATCCAGCGCCAGAAACCCCGCGCCGATCGCCGTTACCAGCGTCAGCACCGCGACGCCGCCCAGCCCACTGATATCGCGTCCGGCTTGCTGAACCGACGGCGGCCCCAACATCGCGCGAGTATCGCTGTGACGAAAGGCCAGCAGCAGTCTCTGGTCGAACGCCTGGGTTCCACCTTCGAGAACTTCGTCCGCGAGCAGTGCAAATCCCCACACGCCCGCGACAATGCAAGCGAGCGCGACCAAGACCGTCATCTCATGCCCTCCCAACCACGTCAGAGGCCGAAAAGATTTTCGCGAGCGCGGCATTCTATCCCATTGTCCCCCCTTCGCCCCTGTGAGATGATTCCGAAGGGTGCGGAAATGCCGGGAAGGAGCCACGGAATGCGCTCTAGACTTTTCATGGTTGCGATTGTTGGAGCCGCAACTGTTTATGCCGCCTCGGATTCGGCCACGTTCAACAAAGACGTCCTGCCGATCCTGCAAAAGAACTGCCAGGCTTGCCACCGGCCCGGCGAAGCCGCACCGTTTTCCATGCTCACTTACGAGAGCACGCGTCCGTGGGCCAAGGCCATGAAGGCCGCGGTGGTCTCGCGGAAGATGCCGCCCTGGTTCGCCGATCCGAATTACGGCCACTTCCTGAATGACCCGCGGCTCTCCGAGTCCGATGTGCACACCATCGCAACTTGGGTCGACGCGGGCGCTCCGGAAGGCGACGTGAAGGATAAGCCTGCCCCCATCCAGTGGCGCGACGGCTGGAATATCCGGCCCGATCTGATCATTCCGCTTCCCAAGCCCTACGTGGTTCCCGCCAAGGCCGTCATCCCCTGGCTCGATTTCGTAGTGCCAACGAACTTCACCAAGGACACCTGGGTGGCCGCCGGCGAGATTCGGCCGGGCGCTCGCTCCGTGGTCCATCACGCGACCATTACCTTCGTGCCTCCGGGACCCGACGCCGAAGCTCTGAAGGCGCTCGCCACCGGCGAACCGGTCAGGCTTCCCAGAGGACTCGCGGCGCAAGCGCTAGTCGCGCTCGGCCCTGGCGCACCCGCGCGCCGCTTCGACGATTACGATGCGGCAATACTGGTCCCCGCGGGTTCGTACCTGATCTTCAACATGCACTACACGTCGAATGGAACTGAGACGTCCGATCAATCGAAGCTGGGGTTGGAATTGGCCGCCGCCGAGCCGAAGAACCAGCTCGTCAGCGTTCTTGCCGGCGACGACGGCAGCACCAGCGCGGGCAATCTCAAGATTCTTCCCGGCGACGCGAATTCGCCTGGACATGGCTCGGTGACCTTCGCCGCGCCCGTCAAACTGGCATCGCTCAATCCGCACATGCACCTGCGCGGCAAGGATTTCACCTACCGGCTGGTCTACCCAACCGGCGAAACGCAGATTATCCTCAACGTACCGAAGTACGATTACTCCTATCAGCCTGGCTATCGTTTCGAGAAGATGCTCGATCTGCCGGCCGGCACGCGCCTCGAGATGGACGGCCACTGGGACAACTCCGCCAACAACCCGAACAATCCCGATCCTACGGCCACAGTGCGATGGGGCCAGCAGATTTGGGAAGAAATGCTCGGAGGCGGCATCTCGCTGCTCGTGCCGCGGGGCACGGACCCGAAGACGCTCGTCAAGAAGGAAAACCTGCGACAGCACCCCGCCGATACGGCGAGTGTGAACGCGCCTAAGAACTAGCTCGCCCCGCGCTCGAACAGCATCTTCGCCGGCTTCCGCGGAATGTAGCGTAGCCCGAAAGTCTCGGTGGCGCAGCGCTGAATGTGCTCGACGGCGTCGGAGGGTGAGTCGGTCACCAGCATGAGGTCAAGATCGGTTGCGGAGATCGCCCTGTTCGCCAGCAGCGAGTGCCGCAAAAACGAGACCAAAGGCGACCAGTACTCGACTCCCAGCAAAACCACTGGGAAACTCTTGATCTTGCCAGTCTGGATCAACGTCGCGACTTCAAACAGTTCGTCCATGGTCCCGAATCCCCCCGGCACCGCGACGAATCCGTAAGAATACTTCACCAGCATCATTTTCCGGATGAAGAAGTATCGAAATTCCACAAACTTGTCCAGATAGGGATTGGGCTTCTGCTCTTTCGGAAGCACGATATTGCACCCGACGGAGACGCCGTGAGCTTCTTTCGCGCCACGATTTGCTGCCTCCATAAGACCTGGGCCGCCGCCCGTCATCACCGTGAACCCGGCCCTCGCAATTCTTGCGCCGAGCTCCCGCGTCAGCGCGTAGTAGGGATGATCCGGCCGGAATCGCGCCGAGCCGAACACCGTAATGCACGGCCCCACAAAATGGAGCCCGCGAAATCCGTGAATCAGTTCCCGGAAGATGCGGAAGGCTCGTCGGAGTTCGAACCCGCGGCTGCGAGGACCTTCCAGGAAAAGTTCTTCCTCGGGGTTGGAGGTGGATTTCCCCCATTGCGCGTTCGGTTCTTTGGGCTCTGCGATGTGTTCGACGGGCATAAGGGCTCTTCCCGACGATAACGCTTCAAGCCCGTGAATGTCCCGCTACTTACTGGCTGTCAGCCACTCCATGAAGCTCGAACCGACATTCGTGAACTCAAACGCGTGCAGGCCCAGTTGCAGCGCCAGTTCCCGGCACACCGCGATTCCCCGGACGCTGTTGCCCTTTGCGTCCAGCCTGGGCGAGTACACGGCGATTCCCAGTTGCCGGTTCACGACGGCTACAATTCCTCCGCCCACGCCACTCTTCGCCGGCAGGCCGACCCGGTAGGCCCACTCGCCCGCGTAGTCGTACAGTCCGCAGGTGAACATCACGGCAAGCACGTCTTTGACGTACTCCAGTCCGAATACCTGCTGCCTGGTGATCGGATTGATCCCCATATTCGCCAGCGTGGCCGACATCATCGCCAGATCCTGACAATTCACTTTGAGCGAGCATTGCGCGAAGTACTGGTGCAGCGAATGGTCTACCGCCGCATCGATAATGCCGCAGTTCAACATCAGGTATGCGATCGCCCGATTGCGATTGCCCGTCTCCGTTTCCGAAATAAGAACGGCTTGGTCGATATCCAGCTTTCGGCCCGCCGCCTGCCCCATCTTGTCCACAAAATGCAGCACACCGCAGTCGCGCGAGGATTTCTTGATCATCGACGCAATCGCGATCGCCCCCGCGTTGATCATGGGGTTGAACGGGCGCATCGTCTTAGGCTCGAGCTCAATGGAGTTGAAGGCGTCGCCGCTGGGCTCAACGCACACCTTCTGAAGCACCGCCTCCCTGCCGAATTCCTGCAACGCCATCAGAAACGCGAAGGGCTTGCAGATCGATTGGATGGTAAACTCACGCTGCGAATCTCCGACGGAGAATACCTGGCCGTCGACGGTGGCCAGCGTGATGCCGAAGTCGTCGGGCTTGGCCTTGGCCAACTCGGGAATGTAGCTGGCTACCTCGCCATCGCGAACGTCTTTATATTTCTCGTAAACGTTCTGAAGAGTTTCCTGAATATGAGTTGTGGTGGTAGTGTCCATGCGGCGCGCCGTGTCCAGCGAGCGGGCGCACAAGCATGACTCTGCCTGCAACAGGACGGGATGGCTCGCCGAGAATGCCAGTCTATCGGGAATCCCAAGTCGAGTCCAATCAAAACTTTGGATTGCCCGGCAAGCATTCTTCTATGCTTCCGGCAGGGGAACAAGAGTAATGTTATAAAGGACCTGCGCGGGAGGGTGCGGCCGGCATGACCGACGATGCAGCATTCTGGCACCGGATTCAGTTCGCCTTCACCATCGTTTATCACTACCTCTTTCCGCAGCTCACCATGGGGCTGGCGTGGTTCCTGGTGGCCTGGAAGTGGCTCCATCTGCGAACGGGAGACGCCCGTTACGTTAACGCCGCGCGGCTATGGACCCGAATCTTCGGCATTAACTTCGCGGTGGGAGTGGTCACCGGCATCCCCATGGAGTTTCAGTTCGGCACCAACTGGGCCAGCTTTTCGAGATATGCCGGCGGAGTCATCGGACAATCGCTCGCCATGGAAGGCATGTTCTCGTTCTTCTTCGAGAGCGCGTTTATCGGCGCGATGGTCTGGGGCGAGAAGCGCCTGGGCCCGCGAAGTCACTTCATCGCGACGCTCGGCGTGGCTCTGGGCAGTTGGCTTTCGGGCTATTTCATCCTGGTGACCAACGCATTCATGCAATCGCCGAGCGGGTACGCATTCGCCGCGGATGGGTCGCTGCGCCTGACAAGTTTGAGCGACTTCCTGCTGAATCGCTGGGCTCTCATCGAGTTCTGCCACAACCAGTGCGCGGCGATCGTCACGGGCTCGTTCGCGATCGCGGCGGTGGGAGCGTTTTATGTCCTGCGGGGCGACCACGGAAGTCAGGGCCCCTTGTTCCTGAAGTGGGGCACCCTCGTGGGACTGGTGGCTTCGGTGATCGTGGCGTTTCCCACCGGCGATGCACAGGCCAAGATGGTTGCTCGGATTCAACCTCAAGCGTTGGCCGCGATGGAAGGCCGCTTTCAGAGTGGTCCGATGGCGGAGATAACCCTCATCGGCCAGCCCGATGTTCCAAAGCGGCAGCTCGACAACCCTATCCGCGTGCCGGGCATGCTGAGCTTCCTGGCTTTCGGAACGTTTCATAGCGACGTGCCGGGGCTCGGTGCGTTTCCCGAAGACACGTGGCCCACCAATATCGAGCTGCTGTACTACGCCTTTCACGTGATGGCAGGCCTGGGCACATTGTTCATCCTGCTGATGGCCCTGGCGAATCTGCAACAGATCCGCGGCCGCTTGGAATCCAGCCGCCCGCTCTTGTGGATTCTGATGCTGGCCTTCCCTTTCCCTTTCATCGCCAACACAGCCGGATGGATAACCGCAGAACTCGGGCGGCAACCGTGGCTGGTGTACGGGCTGTTTCGCACACGCGACGGGTACAGCGCGGCGGTCAGTTCGGGAGCAACGCTGTTCACGCTTATCGGGTTTGCCGGATTGTACTTCGTGCTGGGACTGCTGTACGTGTTTCTGGTAGGACGCGAGGTGCTGCACGGAGCCGGCCCGGGAATGGAGCACGCTTAATGGTGGAACTCTGGTTCGCGATCCTGTGCCTGATGCTGGTGATGTTCACGGTCCTGGGCGGCTGGGATTTCGGCGCTGGAGCACTACACTTCGTGGCCGCGCGAAATCAGGAGGAGCGGCGCATGCTGATCGCGGCGATCGGACCGCTGTGGACCTGGAATGAAGTCTGGCTGGTGGCGAGCGGCGGAGTTCTCTTCGTGGCGTTTCCCCGCGTTCTGGCGATCTCGTTTCCAGCCTACTACCTGGCGCTGTTTCTGGTTCTGTGGACCTTAATTTTGCGCGGCATTGCCCTGGAAGTGCGTGGACTCATCGACTCCGGACTGTGGCGGACATTTTGGGATACCGGTTTCGCTGCTGCGAACATATTGCTGGCGATACTTTTCGGAGCTGCGATCGGCAATGTGGTCCGCGGCATGCCTCTACAGCCAGACGCGCCGCTCAGCCTCCCGCTGTTCACGGATTTCGGAGTGCGCGGACCGTTGGGGATCCTCGACTGGTACACCCTTTCGGTGGCCGTCTTCACGCTGGTGTGCCTGTGCGCTCACGGAGCGTCCTATCTCGCGCTGAAGGCTGAAGGCGAAGTGTATCGGAGAGCGAGGATATTGACGAAATGGCTGTGGCCGGCTGCCGTCGTCTTGCTGGTGGCGGTGAGTGTGGAAACGTTTTATGTGCGGCCGGAAATGTTCACGAACATGGCAGGACGGCCTCTGGCGTGGATCGCACTCTTGATGACCGTTGGGGGAATAGCAGCCATGCTCAGCGGCCCCCACTCCGGTGCAGAAGGACGAACCTTTTGGGGAGGATGCTTCTTCATCGCAGGATTGATGGGCAGCGCGGCTGCGAGCCTTTTTCCGGTGATCCTCTATTCGACTGTGTCCGGGCAGTATTCGATCACCGCGTACAACGGCTCGTCCGACGCGAGCAGTCTGCGAGCTGCAAGTTACTGGTGGCCCGTGGCGTTCGCGCTGAGCTTCGTCTACTTCTGGATCGTCGGGAAGCACTACCGCGGCCGCGCACAAGCGTCCCAATACGGGCACGATCCACAATAGAGGGATGCCTCTCACCGATAAAGTAGTCCTGATCACCGGCGCCAACGGCGGACTCGGCGCAGCCGTGACGAAGGCGTTTCTGGATGCCGGAACCCGGGTGGCGGGCGTCGCGAAGAAAATCCAGAACTCCGACTTTCCCCATCCCAACTTCATCGCGTACTCCGCGGAACTGGGAAGCTCCGGCGCCGCGCGTGACGTGGTCGCGGTGGTGAACGCGAAATGGGAAAAGATCGACGTGTTGGTGCATCTGGTCGGCGGGTTCGCCGGAGGTAAGTCCGTAGCCGACACCGACGACGCTGTCTTGGAGCAGATGTTCGATGTGAACCTGCGAGCCGCGTTTCACATGTTCCGCGCGGTGTTGCCGGACATGCGCACCCGTGGCTCGGGACGCATCCTGGCGATCGGCAGCCGGACGGCGGTTGACCCGCAGCCCATGGTCGGGGCCTACTCGGCGTCGAAGGCGGCGTTGGTTTCGCTGGTTCGCACCATCGCACTCGAGAACAAGGATCGCGGGATTTCCGCCAATGTGATTCTGCCCGGCACCATGGATACTCCGGCGAATCGCGCCGCCATGCCGGGTGCCGATCCCGCGAAGTGGGTACAACCCGCCCAGGTCGCGAGCCTGCTGGTGCACCTGGCTTCGGACGAGGCTTCACAGATCAGCGGAGCCGTGATCCCGATCCTGGGCGGCGACCTTTAGAACGACCTTTAGAACGACGCGTTATAATAGGTTCGTAGTTACCGATTCGGCTTTATCCCCAACCCAAGTAAAGACCTTCTAATTTGATCTCTGTAAACGACCTTTCCATGCGCTTCGGCGCACGTATCTTGTTCGAAGATGTCGCCACCACGTTCCAGCCGGGACGGCGCTATGCGATTACCGGTCCTAATGGATCGGGCAAGTCGACATTCATGAAAATCCTGACCGGTGAAATCGAGCCCTCCAAGGGCTCTGTCACGCGGCCGAAGAAGATCGGCATTCTGCGCCAGGATCAGTTCGCGTTCGATTCCTATCGCGTGCTGGATACGGTGATCATGGGCAATGGGCCGCTGTGGGACGCATTACAGGAGCGCGAAACGTTCTACGCGAAGCCTGACCTGACCGACGAGGACGGCATGCGTCTGGGCGAGCTGGAGGGAATCGTCGGAGATAACGGCGGATACACCGCTGAAGCGGATGCCGCCACGCTGCTGCAGGGCCTGGACATTCCCGAGGAGCTGCATGAACGTAAGATGTCGGAGCTGCAAAGCGGCCAGAAGGTGCGCGTGCTGCTGGCGCAAGCTCTCTTTAGCAACGCCACCGTGCTGCTCCTGGATGAGCCCACCAATAATTTGGATCTGGAATCGGTGCACTGGCTCCAAAGGTACCTGCTGGCCTACACCGGCTGCCTGCTGGTCATTTCCCACGACCGCCATTTCCTGAACGAGGTCTGTACCCACACCGCCGACATTGACTACCAAAGCATCATCACGTACACCGGCGCCTATGACGACATGGTCTTGGCCAAGACGCAGATCCGCGCGCGCGTCGAGGCCGGCAACGCCCAGCGCGAAAAAAAGATCGCGCAGTTAAACGAGTTCATTCAGAGGTTTTCGGCCGGCACCAGATCCGCGCAAACCACGTCGCGCAAAAAAGAGGTGGAGCGCCTCCAGACTTCGGATCTCGCGAGATCCAACATCCAAAGGCCCTTCATTCGTTTTGTGAACGAGCGTCCTTCCGGCCGGCATCCCCTGGAAATCAAGGGACTCTCGAAGTCGTACGGCGACCTGCACGTGATTCAGAATTTCAGTGCGTCGGTTGCGCGAGGCGAAAAAATCGGCCTTCTGGGGCGGAATGGCGCGGGGAAAACCACCATGCTGAAGTCCCTGCTTCGCAATGCAACGGGATACGTCGATGCGCCGGACCGCGAGTTTCCGGTGGATGGCGGAACGGTCACCTGGGGCCATGAAGTTACCGTGGGATATTTTTCGCAGGATCACAAAGAGTCCATCCGGCCGGGCGTGACGGTCATCGAATGGCTGCACGAGTTCGATCCGGGCGCCTCCCAGCAGGAGCTGCGCGGTCTGCTCGGTCAGATGTTGTTTAGCGGAGACGACGCGACCAAACGTACGGAAGTTCTTTCGGGTGGAGAGGCCGCGCGCATCATCTTCTGCCGCCTGATGTTGCAGAAGCCGAATTTCCTGATGCTCGACGAGCCCACCAACCACCTGGACCTGGAATCGATCAACGCTCTGAACATCGCGCTCCAGAAATACGACGGAACCGTCCTGCTCGTCACCCACGACCACGATTTAGTGGAAGAAGTCGCCACCCGCATCTGGAATTTCGACCACCATGCGATCGAAGACTTCAAGGGTCCCTACACGGAGTTCCTCACACAGCGGGAAACCGCCACAGCGTAGAGCCCAGTTAGAGAATCCGGGATCTGGCCACCCCCATTTGGCAGGGCCGTTTATCCCGTCTGGAGGGTAGTGACCCTCGCAGGGGTCTATTCGTCTCATAGATGCGGACCGAATCCATCAACCCGTTCGCGAGCACTCATCTGTAAGAAGGAATATCATCATGACCAACAAATTAACCCTCTTGATCGGGGCTATGGCTCTTTCGACTGTGGCCTTTGCGGCCTCCAAGACCTATAGCGTGGTTGTCTCCACCCCCATGAAAGCGGGCAGCGCCCAACTCGCGGCCGGAGACTACAAGTTAAAGGTGGAGGGAGCGAATGCGGTCTTCACCGATCAGCACACTCGCGCATCGGTGACGGTCCCCGTAAAAGTCGAAAACGCCGCCGAGAAATTTCATTCGACTGCGGTCGACACAACCAAGCAAGGCGGTACCACCCAGATCACGTCTATCGAACTGGGTGGCTCCAATACCAAACTCGAGTTCAGTAAGTAATCAGCACCTGAGCTGGTTCAGGCGACTACGCGAGCAGGGCGTGCTCCCTATCTGGCTGGGCGAGAGCTTTTGACTCCTGAGAAGTTCCCAGGTACACCGTTACGCGGTGCCTGGCTCCATCGTCCAATAAGCGGATGGTGGAAGCCTCGACCGGCTTACCGTCCAGTTCGGTTCTTGTGAGGAGACCTCCTTCACGCTTCACCGTAATCTCGTAGACCGTGGATCGATACTTATACACCAGCTCAAACCCGGGCCAATCCTGAGGAATCGCGGGAGAGATGCGTAGCTGATCTCCGTGCAGGCGAAATCCCAGGACGTCCTCCAACCAGATGCGATACATCCACGAAGCGGAGCCCGTGTACCAGGTCCAGCCGGCGCGCCCGGCTCTTGCCGGCGCGGACGAGACATCGGCGGCGACAACGTAGGGTTCTCCGCGGTAGCGATCCACACTTTCCGGATCCCGGCTGTGCTCGATCGGATTCATCATCTGGAGCAGGTTCACCGCGCCGGCGCCGTTACCGAGCCGGGCCCACGCCATGGCGAGCCACAAGGAACCGTGAGTGTACTGTCCTCCGTTCTCGCGCACGCCCGGGGGGTAACCCATGATGTATCCAGGATGCGGCTCGGAATGATCGAAGGGCGGCGTAAACAGCAGCACAAGCTGGTCATCCTGCCGCACCAGATCGCGGGTAGCCGAATTCATAGCCTGCAAGGATCGCGCGGGATCCGCAGCTCCGGAAAGTACCGCCCAGGACTGCGGAAGCGAATCGATGCGCGCCTCCGGATTGGCGCGCGAACCTAGCGGGGATCCATCGTCGAAAAAGGCCCGCAGATACCATTCGCCATCCCAGCATGTGCGTTCGATCGCGCTGGCCAGGCTGTCTGCCCGCTGCCGCCACAGCGAAGCGCGTTCCGGATCGCGTTTTTCCGCCAGCGCCGCGGAGGAGCCTAAGACCGTCAGCAAGAACCAACCGAGCCAGACACTCTCTCCGCGGCCTTCGACGCCTACACGATTGAGTCCGTCATTCCAATCGCCGCTGCCGATCAGGGGAATGTCGTGCTGTCCGAGCCGCCAGGCGTGTTCGATCGCGCGAATGCAGTGTTCCCACAACGGGGCTGCGGCCGCGGAGACCGCGGGAACGGCCATGTGTTCCTGCTCGTGCGCCTCGAGCACGGGGGCTTCGAGAAACGGGGCGTCGACGTCCAGAATCGAATCATCTCCGGTCGCCTCGATGTAGCGTGCAACCACATAGGGCAGCCACAACAGATCGTCCGAACAACGAGTCCGAACACCCAGTCCCGACTTGGGATGCCACCAGTGCTGCACATCGCCCTGAACAAACTGGCGAGCCGCCGCTTCGAGAATGTGGACTCGGGCCAGTTCGGGCGCCGAATAGAGGTAGGCCATCGAATCCTGCAATTGATCGCGGAATCCGAAGGCTCCACCGGATTGGTACAGAGCCGAGCGCGCCCAAAAACGGCAGCTCAGGCTCTGGTACAAAAGCCAGCGGTTCAGGAGAAAGTCGGTCGATAGATACGGCGTACGGACCTGTATTGTGCCCAGCTTCTGGTCCCACCACTTGCGGGTCGCGTCCAAGGCGCGTTCCACGCTCTCGACGGTAGCGTAGCGGCGCACCAGATCGCGGACTCCATCGGTGCTGGTTTGTTCCCCCAGCAGAAATACGATTTCGACGGATTGCCCTGGCTCCATGATCGCCGGCACTTGCAAGGCCGCGGCTGGATCCATCCCTGCGCCACAGCGGTTATCGAGCGCCACGGTATCGAGCGCCGCCGGATTTGCCCGCAGGCGATTTCTGCCCAGGAACTGTGTGCGATCGGCGGAGTACGACGCAGCTCGTGGACTCGCCGCGGCGAACGCCACGGAGGACGCATAGTCTTCCCGCCAGTTCTGGCGAGCCAGCAAGGCGCCGGATTCCTGGTCGAACGCGGTTTGCACGTGAAGCTGCTGGCCCTCCCGGGTGGCTCCCAAGGTCCACTCGGCAAAATAGGTTACGCTGAGGCGCCGGCGTCGCGAGGACTCATTGCGCAGGCGCAGGCGGCAAATCTTCACCGGGTCGCCACCGCCGGTTTCCGTCACCGGAACGAACACAGTAAGCTCCTGGGCAATGGCGTGGCTGTTGTGTTCGAATACGGTGTAACCCTGGCCGTGGCGCGCGCGATACGCGTCCCGTTCGCGAATAGGCGCAGCCGTCGGCGTCCAACGCGCCCCGGATTGGTCATCGCGAATGTAGATCGTCTCGGGCGGCGGGTTGCTCACCGGATCGTTGGTCCACGGCGTCAGACGATTCTGCTGGCTGTTGCCGCACCAGGTAAACCCCAGGCCCGTTTCGCTCACCAGAGTGCCGAAGCCCGGATTCGCCATGACGTTGATCCACGGGGCCGGCGTGATTGTGTCGGGCGCAAGATAGATGGCGTATTCGCGTCCATCCGCGGTGAAGCCGCCTAATCCATTGAAGTACGGGAGTTCGAGAAACGGCAGTTGCGAAGAAGGCTCCTCGGTTTGTGCCGCCAAGGGCACAAAGGGCTTGGCAGGCGGAAGGGCTTCGGTACCCGCGAGTTGGCGCTGCAAGGAGCCCCGGTTCCCGTTCAGCACGGCGTGGGAAGCCGCCAGGAGTAAGTTGCGATGATCCTCGGAAACCAGTTGCCAATCCAGCAGGTAGACACCGCCGGCGCGATCCCGGCTGGCTTCTCGAGCATAGGCGTCGATCTGCCGCTGGAGCTGAAAATGCAGCGGACGATCATAACTGGCGGGCTCCTGATTCAGAATGATGAGATCGGCATGGAAACCGCGCAAGCGCCAATAGGTATGAGCCAGCAGTAGCTCCCGTACCAAGCCCAGGTTAAAAGAGTCGGCGATCGTGACCGTCACCATGGGAAGATCGCCGGAAATACCATGAGCCCAAAGCGCGGATTGTCCGAGCCGGTTCAACCCCAGGCGTCCGGCGGACGGCCGCATGCGCGCATTGGGGTACAACAGATAGCCCGCCAGTTCCTGATAACCTTGGGCGGCAGCGGATCCAATCTGCAGGAAGCGGAATTGAAGCTGGGCGTGCGTCCAGGCCAATTCAAACGCTCGCGCCGCCGATTCCTTGCGGCGGTATTTCGCCACCAGCGCCATCACCGCCTCTCTCGAGTCCGCCGCCATCGTGAGGAAGAGCAGTTCCACGCGGTCGCGCGGATCCAGCGTCTCGCGGCAACGAATCGCGAAAGCCGGATCGAGAACCGCGCCGGTGGATCCGGTCAAATCGCGCCACAGCGCGGAAGGCGCATGAATGGTATTCCCGCGTCCCAGAAATTCGGCGCGATCGGTTTCGACCTTCACCGTTCCGCTGGCGCCCGCCAGCATGTGTGCGATCCAAATGGGAGGATCCTCCGGTGAGCGCTGCCTCCGGAGCGCCAGTAGGACATCCTCCTCCTGCATCGTTTCCACGAACATCTTGCTGAATGCGGGATGAGTGGCATCGGCGGCCTCCGGCGCCAAAGCCAATTCCATATAGCTGGTGATCTCGATCAGACGCGACCGGACACTGCGATTGACGATGGTCAGCCGGCGCAGTTCCACATCGTCTTCCGGCGATACTGTGACGCTCATGACGGTCTCAATGCCGAGCACCGTGCGGTTAAAATCGGCCCGGTCCTCCGAAAACGTCACCGAGCTTTTGCCGAGTATTCCGTTTACGGGCTGGGGTGTCGCCGCCCAGACGGTATTGGTTCGAACGTCGCGCAGGTAGAGATAGCTTCCCCACTCATCCAGGGTCGGATCCGAACGCCAGCGCGTGAGGTCGAACTGATTCCAGCGGCTGTAGCCCGCGCCGGAATTCGACACCATCAGGGCGTACCGGCCGTTCCCATAGAGGTGAACCTTGGGTACGGGCGTTTCTTTGCTGAAGGTGACGTCGCGGGACTCTTCGCCGGCGGTCAGATGTGCGACTGCGAGTTTGGTCCTGCCTTCCCTCCGAATCTGCTTGGTAATGGGGATCCGTTCGAACAATAAAGATTCCACGGCGCGGATGCGTGGATCGGCATGGAACCGCCGCTGCATCGCGCCATGGTGCAGCACGTTGCCGATCGCCACCAGACTCATTCCCTGGTGATGCGCCATATAGGCGTATATGACCACGCCCGGTGAGCCGTCGCGCTTGGACTCAAGCGAAAAATCGATGGATTCGTAAAAACCCATGGGACCGTCCAGTCCCAGATTCTCGAGATGTTGGAGGTTGGGAATCGCGCTGTGGGGATCGATCATGAGCGCGAGCATGGTGGCGTACGGGGCTACCACCGGCTCCTCGTCCAGATCGGGTTGAATTGCCAGATCGGGAACACCGAAGGCACGGTACTGATAGATTTGATGGGCGTCCAGCGCGCTGTAAGCCGCCTCGGATATGCCCCAGGGCACCTCCTTTTCCTGCCCGTACTCAATCTGCCGGGCAACTGCGTTGCGGCATGCCTGGTCGAGCAAGGAACTGTGATACGTCCGCATGAACAGCAGCGGCATCAGGTATTCGAACATGGTGCCGCTCCATGAAAGCAGCGTTTCCCAGTGCGGCCCGGATCCTCGCGGCCTTCGCAGCGCGAACCAATGCTCGACGGGCACATCGTTTTTAGCAATCGCCACCAGGCTGGCGAGCCGGCTCTCGCTGGCCAGCAGATCGTAGTGACTGGTGAACTCCAGCGGGCCGCCAACTACATACCCGACGGCAAACAGGCGCCGGCGTTCGTCGTACAGGAACCGCATGTTGATGCCTTCGGCAAGGCTATGGACCGCGGCGGCCAGAGCCTCGAACTGCTGAAGCGTTTCCGCGGCGCGTGTTCTGGCGTCGTTATATTCCGTGTAGATCTGATCCAGCCAGGCCGCGGCTTCCGGCCGCAGGCCGGGAACGCCACGCCGCATGAGGATCGTCTCCGTCGGGGCCGATCCGATTTCCGCGAGCATGTGCAGTGAAGGGATATCCTGCACGGCCTGCCGCCTCAGATCCACCAGTTCTTCACTGAGGGAATGGAGAAAGGAATTTGGCGGCCGGGACAGGGTTTCAATCCATAGAAGATAGCGATTGATGGTCGCCGTCCAGGAAGCGGCCTCGCGAGCGAGCGACGACGCCCAGTACGCGGGTTCATCCGCCGGCATGGTCTGCCAGTGACGAATCTCCTGCAGCTGGGTTGCGGCTTGAGAGGCCATTCGCAAGCGCGCGATGAATTCATGCTGCGCCAGATCCCCGCGCAGGAGGCGGCGAATCGCCCGCAGAGGCACGGAAAGAGAAGGATCTTCACCGCTCACCTGCGCCAGGATTGCCGCGGTATCCGCGAGCCCGCGCAGGCTTTCGGTTCCCACCAGCGGCACCCGGACGGCTTCCCTGCATCCCTGCTCCAGGACCCACAAGCTGGCCAGCAGGTTACCGCTGTCGACCGAAGAAACGTATTTGGGCGCAAGAGGCTCGCGCGTCGTGGTGTTATACCAGTTAAGAAGATGCCCTTCGTAGCGCTCGAGCTGTTCGATGGTGGCCAGCGTAGCGGAACAGCGCCGGCAAAGCTCGTCGGCGGTAAGATAACCGAAATCGCGAGCGGCCAGGGCGGCGGTCAGCCACATGCCGATATTCGTGGGCGAGGTGCGGGGAGCCACCTCTACCCGCAGCGCACGTTGCGAATTGTCGGGCGGGAGCCAGTTCGAATCCGGCCCGACGAGATCGTCGAAGTAGCGCCAGGTACGGCGAGCCTGAACTCGCAGATACGTGGCCTGCTTGGGAGATATTTGCTGCGAGGCCGGTGCGCGCGCCGGGCTGCTCAGCCACTTCAGGACCAGCGGCGATAGAGCCCACAGCACCAGAAATCCAGCCGAGGGAGCGAATGTTCCCCGGATCACCAGAATCAATGTCAGAAATAAGGACGCTGCCGATACCAGCAGCATTTGGTTTACAGTCGTGTTGGTGTGGAGGTGTGCGTGAACCTCTGCCGCCTCGGCCGTTTGCCACTCGAGCATATGGCGCCGGCTGACGTGGCTGCGGTACCAGGCGCGGAAGATCGCATCGGCGGAAATCCACGCCTGGTGCGGCAGGAAAGCAATCATCACGCCCGCGCGCAGCAGTTCGTCGCCGGCGCCCCGCCACCCGTCGACCGACCCATGCAGGTGGCGCGCCCAACGGTCCAGCAGGGGCGCGAAAGCCGGTATGGCCACCGCCAGCGCCACCACCAGGCTCGAGATCCCCGGGACTCGGGAAATTAGCCATCCGAACAGCAGGAGCAGCAGCGAGGCGACCGGCACCAGACTCCGCCGTAGATTATCCAGAATGCGCCAACGGTGAATGATCGCGAGAGGATTGCGCTCCCGGCCGCCGGGGGCAGGAACCCGTGGAAAGATCCACGGGGCGATCTGCCAGTCGCCCCGAATCCAACGATGCTGGCGCCTGACGAAACCCGAATAGTCGAGCGGTACGTTTTCCAGCAGCTCGATATCCGTAGCCATGGCGACACCGGCATACGCCCCCTCAATCAGGTCGTGACTGAGCAGGGTTTCGGCCGGAAAGCGATCCGCAAACACCGTCCGGAACGCCTCGGCATCGTAAATAGCCTTGCCATGAAAGATGCCTTCGCCGAACAGGTCCTGCTGCACGTCGGACACGGCGCGGCAATACGGATCGGTACCGGCGGCATCGGACATGATTTGCGTGAATCGCGTGGCCGTGGCGCCCGGCAAAGATACGCTCACACGCGGCTGGATGATAGAGTAACCGCTTCTGCGCGCGCGGGTACCGGGATCCAGAAAAACCTGATTGAGCGGATGAGAGATGGTTTCCACCATCCGCCGCGCCGTTCCGGGAGGCAGTTGAGTGTCGGCGTCCAAAGTAATGACGTAGCGGATCTTCCCCGGAAGGCGCCCGGCTTGAAGGATCTCAAGGCTGTGACCTCCGGCTAAAAATTCGTTGAGGTCTTCGATCTTCCCGCGCTTGCGTTCCCGGCCAATCCAGGATTGCTCGCTTTCGGACCAGATGCGCGGGCGATGAAACAGAAGAAAGCGGTCGCCGGGATGGCGGGCGTTCAGACTGGCGATCCCCTCTCGCGCCCTCTTCAGCAGAGCGGCATCGCCGGGCGCGGATGCCTCCACCGCATCCGTAAAGTCAGAGAACAGCGCATAGGAAAGATTCGCCTCCGGATTGGCCAGAAAGCGGACTTCCAGCTTGCGGATTTCGCCCTGGACCACCGCCTCGTTCGATAACATCATAGGGACCACGACCAGGGTCGCGCGGTCGGACGGGATTCCCTCTTTGTAATTCATCTTCGGAAGGACAGCCGGAGGGAACAAGGAAATGACGAGCGCGTTGACGATCTGGATCGACAGCTCGCTGAGCGGGAAGAGCGCGAGCGCCGCCAGAATCGCGAGAACCCAGTGCTGCACGATGCCAGCCTCGCCTGCGAAGGCCACCGTCATCGCGGTGAATGAAGCGGTCAGCGCAAGGATGCCACCCAGGTAAACGCCGGTGGCGTGTTTTCGTATCGATCGGTGAAATCTGGTTCGCAGTCTCGGGCGCGCGGCGGCGGCACGCTCCAGTTCCGAGACGCCCTCCGCCAGCAGATAATAAGTGACGTTCCGGGTTGGAGAATCCTCCGCGGCCGCGGCAAGCTTGACGGCCAGGCGCGCCACTTCGAGTTCTTCTTTGGCGCTGGTCCGGGCGATTTGCTCCACGATCCGGCGGCAGCGGTCCCGAGTGGCAAAGTCGCTGTGGGTGTAGACGCCGGCCGGATCGCCTCGTAATTCGATCTCCACCAGGCTGGCTGCCTCGAAAATGATCGTGAAATCGAGTTGCGAGAGGAGGCGGAGGCTGCCAAATGCCTGCGCCGTCGCAACGCTTTCGGCCGCTTCCCGCGCATGCTCGGCCCGCACTACGTCCGTCAGCGGTTGTTGGAGCCGTTCTTCGATCCACTGCTGGACGCTGGCGAAGCTGTTTTCCTCGCCCTGAAGCTGTTCGGCCAGGACCATCAGGAAGTGATGCGCGCGAACATAATCTTCCGATTCCATCCGGCCGAGCATCCGATTGAATTCGTCGGTTCCACGGCGGGCGGCGGCGGTAAGACGATCGGCCCACAGTTGAGCCGCCTCCCGGCAACGCTGCGCGCACGCTACGCTGGTGGCCAAAGCCGCCAGGTGTTCGACGACCGCCATGCGGAGGAACAGCGGAAAAGACCATAGTTCGGCAATGCGAAGCGGTTCCTTGCTCTGTGACTCGTAAAGGTGGGCGATAATCGACGCCTCGTTCAAGGAACCCTGGCTTTGCCGGATCAGATCCTGGGCGATGCGATACGCTCGCGGCCGCGCGGACGCCGGCCCTGAATCCGTCAGCATCTTTCGATACTCGCGGGGAAGATCCGAGCGTATCTCAGACAGATTGGATCGGATCAGATATGCGTTGTCCAGGAACCAGGCAGCCGCCGGGGCCGCGGTGTGTCCCAGGCCGACGGCCTCACTGAGGTCGGTATTCGCCGCCTCAATAAGACTCTGGCTGGCGCGCAGGCTGGGGAAGGGTTTGTTGCTGGCGGCTTCCCCGGCGTCATCGCAGTACGGCTGCACGACGTGTTCAGGCAGGACGAAAACCGCCGTGTGGCCGACCTGCCTGAGAGCCTGAACTAATGCCAGCGATTGCTGCGGGGGAACCTCGGCGAGTAACAGCCGCTCCCCTTCGAGGACAAGTCCCGCTTGCGGCTGGACGTCCGGGTCGGAGTCTTTTGGTCCGTGCACAAGGCGAACCTGGCGGACGCCAACGCTGTGCGCTACGCGACGAAGCTCGGCAGTCTGGTCCTCTCCCGCCGGGAAGAAAGCCAGCACAGTGCGGTTCGTTGTTTTCTTTCGGAAAGGGAGATGGATCCCTCCACTCACTCGGCCCGGCCTCGGATCGCTTGAGCCACCAGACTAAGCAGGAAAAGGGTACCGAACAGGACGCTGGCGCCCTTGGCGGACACGACCGTCGACGTATCCGTTAAGCTCATGCCGGCCGCGGCGACAGTCATCAGTGCAAAAAGTATCATCCAGCCACGCATTATGTGCTCCTCCAAATACGGCGACAGTGAGACTTACGCTCTGCCACACCTGGATATCAGCACGTACAGTACCAGAAAGTATTCGCTTTTCTTTCGGCTATCCGGGTGACAGGGAAACGCAATAACCGGCTGGTCAGCTCTGCTTATTGCGGAAGTGCCGGCCGGCGGTGACCGCTGGTCGTCACGGTTGGGGATCTGCTGGGTGCACCGGCGGGAAGCCTTTCATTGTTCCTCGCGCACTCCCGCCCTAGCGAGTATACACGAGTCTTCAGTGGCTATGGGCTCACAACGACGGTCACACGGCGTCGCGAAGGGTCTGCCTGCCCATCGCCCGGCTCCGCTTCCGTCTTCCACTCGACCGTCAAATTCGAAATGCCCAGCCCGCGCAGCAGCGTCGCGATATTTTGTGCGCGTTTCTCGGCGAGTCCGGCTTTTTCGATCAGGTGGTCCCCGTTCGACAGGACACTGGTCGCGCGATAGCCGGAAACCTTTACGTTCGCCGCGCCAATCCGTTTGGTGTAAGCGGCCGCTTCGGTAACTACCTGGTTGGCGGCGTACTCGAGATAGTCGTCATTGAACGCGTACAACACTGTAAATTCCTGCCTCCCGCTCAAAGGTTCGCCCGTGCGCCGAACCTCGGGCCTGTGAGACGACGGCCCCGGTCCCCTAACGGCTGCCGGCGCATCGATCCCCGGCTCGGCCGGCAGCAGGGTGTTGCAGGCCAGGTTCACTTCTTTGAGCACCGAAATGGAAACAGGCTGCAAGGGAATGCCGCCGCAGACCCGCGGGACGCTCGGGTCGGAGGCGATGCGGCCTTCGACCAGCACTTCGTGCTTCAACTGAGGAGGATGGAAATCGCTGGTGATGTCCTGCTGGATCCCGAGATAATACGTCTCGCCTTCATACTCGGCCAGGAAACAGGGGACGGTCTTGGTATCGCGCACAACCGGGCAGGAGACGAAGTTCCGCTGCTGGCCCAGCACCACGACCGCTCCTAGAATGAACAATCCCAGAGAACGCACTACAGAGCTCCCAGGAAGTTGATCAGGTCTTCCTTCTCCTGATCCGAAAGCTTCATATCGAAGCGGCGATCGTAGAAATCGACCACCTCGCGCAAAGTTTTAGCCGACCCATTCGCGAAGTACGGGGCCCGTGCGGCCAGGCCGCGAAGTTGCTGCATCACGATCGATCCGACATCGACGCAGCGCCCCGAAATGAGCGCGCGGCCCGGGTCTGTCGTATAGATGACGCGCCCCAGGTAAGGATGCGGATCGGCATCGCGAGAGCACGTGATCTTGAAGACTGGGAGTTCGCTCGATTCCGCCGAGGGTTCGTTCCAAGTGGGATAGTTGGTGGTGCCGACGTCGACCCATCCGGCCGAGAGATCCTGGCCGGTCATTTGAGCGTTGTGACAGGTCGCGCAGGTGCGCTTCAGAGGATTGCCCAAGCCGATGGAATTGATGTGCGCCGCATCGCGCAGCCAAAATTGGCGGAACATAAAAATATCTGCGCCGCGGGCGACCGAGGAGCGGTAGTAGTCGTTTCCTTTCCAGGCAGTGAAGAGCCCGAAAACCGGATCGTAATCGTTGTCGCCCAGCACGCCCGCCCGATGATCGCGCAGCGCGGCCACTCCCAGCCCGGGAGGTCCGCCCGCCTCCGCCAGAGGTCCGCCGAAGATGTGCGCCTGCTGTGCCACGTACACCTGCGACTCGAATTCGACAATCTTATCGACCTGTTGGCGCGAGGGGGCCTCGTGCGCCTGCTCATGACCCAAAATCGCGCTGACCGCCTGGGTCTTGAGAGACGGCTCCCGCGCGTCGGTCATGAGATTCATGCCAACGGGATTCCCGGTTTCAGGATCGACGTCAGCCAGCGTCCCGGTCTTGAGCACGATCGGCCGGCCGCCGGAAATGACGTACTTCAGGTTTGCCGCGGGACGCGGACGGCGATAAACAGAAATGGTCGGATCAGCGCTCTTCAGCCCATATTGGGCGCTGGTATTGCACCCGGCAGGATCGCGCACGATTTCGATCGTAAACTCGACACGCTTCGGCGAACCGTCGGCGTTCCTTGGCGGCCAAGGCAGCGGAATACGGAACAGGCCGCGATTCAGCAGGAGGGAATGCGATTTTTCCTGGTCCTGAGGCAGCCCCGGGCAGTTTGACCCATCGAACGCGGCGAACACCGGGTCTTTGCCGTCGGTCTCCCGCCATCTGTCCAGGAGGCCCGCCGTGGATACGCTCATCCCGTAGGTGGGCTGATGACAATTGACGCAGGCTCGTCCGTTGGTGCCAAGTGCGGTAAAGAAAGGATGACCCTTCGTGTCCACAGGCCCCGACGCATTGAGCACCCCTAGCGTTCCTTCGTTGCTGTCAAACGCATCGAATTCCGGCAGGGTCGCGCCGCTGCCGGGCTCAATCCAGGTGATCTTGAAACGGTCTTGATATTGGGCGCTCAGAGTGAGCCCAATTCCGGCGATCAGGATAGTGATAACCAGGAGTCTGCGCATGGGAATAATCTCTTATGTTATCGTTCCTGCGGGATCGTCGCCCGCATGGCCGCCGCGGATACGCTTGACTTATCTTAAACCGTTGTTTTAAGCTGCTGTTTAACTGCTTCCATGACTCCCACGACAAACGTCGCGCAAAGAAAGCCTCCCGCCGGAGGGAGCCTCCTGCCGCTGCTCAAGCCGTACCGGTTGCTCATCGCCGCCCTGGTGGTCCTGACGGTGGTGGGCAACGGCTTGAACCTGGCGGTGCCCAAAATCATCTCGCACGCCATCGACGCTTTTACGCAGCAGAGTTTCGTCATCTCGACCGTAGTTCTGCAGTTCATCGTGGTGGCGTCGCTCGTTTTCACGCTGACCTACTTGCAGAGCATCGTCCAAACTTACGCCTCGGAACGCGTCGCCAAGGATCTGCGGGCGCGCGTGGCCGCCAAGATTTCCGTGCAGTCCTACGCCTATGTGGAACGAGTCACGCCGGCCAAACTGCTGACCAATCTCACCTCCGACATCGATGCAGTGAAGCTCTTTGTATCTCAGGCCATCGCCTCGATCATCTCTTCGTTGTTTCTGATCGTGGGCGCGGGAATTCTCCTGTTGTCGATTAACTGGCGTCTGGGACTCTGCGTTCTGGGAATCGTGCCATTTATCGCGATTACGTTTCAGATGGTGTTGAGGAAGGTGCGGCCGCTCTTCAAGAAGGCTCAGGAAGCCATCGACTGGCTGAACCGCGTGATCAACGAGAGCATCCTGGGAGCGGCGCTGATCCGGCTGCTCAACACGCAGCAACTCGAGTACGCCAAATTCCTGGCGGCGAATACGGAAGCCAAGGACCTCGGCCTGGAAACGCTGCGGCTGTTCGCCGGCATGATCCCGGTGATCACCTTCGCGACCAACCTGGCGACGGTTACGATTCTCCTGTTGGGCGGGCATTTCGTGGTCGCCGGCAGCATGAGCCTGGGAGACTTCACGGCGTTCAACTCCTATCTCTTCATTTTGATTTTTCCAATCATCCTCATCGGCTTCATGAGCAACGTGATTGCCCAGGCGACGGCGTCCTTTCACCGGATCGAAGTCATCCTGAACGCCCCCGAGGAGCAGAAGAGCGGCGGCCTGGTCCGGGATCTGCGCGGCGACATCGCGCTCGAAAACGTGTCCCTGGCCTTCGGGGAAAAACTGGCGCTGCGCAATGTTTCCCTGGCCGCGAAAGCGGGAACCCGGACGGCGATCATCGGCCCCACGGCGGCGGGCAAGACCCAACTTCTCTATCTGCTGATCGGATTGTTACCGCCCACGTCGGGATCGGTCACCTACGATGGGGAATCGATCGATGCGTACGATAAAGAAGCGCTGCACCAGCAGGCAGGTCTGGTATTTCAGGACAGCGCGATGTTCAACCTGACTTTGCGGGAGAACATCGCGTTCAGCAATACCATCCAGGACCGGGATCTGGAGAAGGCGATTGCCACGGCCGAACTTGCCGATTTCCTCGCGGCTCTTCCGCAAGGCTTGGATACGGTGGTTTCCGAGCGCGGAACCAGTCTCTCCGGCGGGCAGAAGCAGCGCATCATGTTAGCCCGCGCGCTCGCGCTTAATCCGAAAGTGCTGCTGCTGGACGATTTCACAGCACGCGTGGATCCGACGACGGAGCGGACGATTCTGAACAACGTCCGCGAGAATTATCCAGGAATCACGCTCATTTCCGTAACCCAGAAGATCTCCTCCGTGATGGATTACGACCAAATCGTTCTGCTGATGGAGGGCGAGGTTCTGGCCACCGGAACACACCAGCAGCTGATGGAGGCATCCACCGAATATGTCCAGCTCTTCCACTCCCAGCGCAGCACCAGCCACTATGAAATACACGCTTGACACGGGACGCGCCCCGCGCCAGCCGGCCTCACTGCGGAGCGGTATCAAACGGTTTGTGCCGCTGGTGGCGGGCGAAAAACGCCAGGTCATCATTGCGGTCCTAGCCATCACATTCAGTTCCGTGGCATCTTTGGTGGCGCCTGTCCTGATCGCGCATACCATCGACACGTATATCCGGGTCGGTGACTCCAGCGGCCTTTTGCGCTTCTCGCTTCTGGTGTTAGCCGTCTACTTCGCTGGTGTGGTGGCGAGCTATGTCCAGATTCGAACCATGGGCGGCGTGGGGCGCAGGATCCTGTTCGAAGTCCGAAACAGCCTGTTCCTCAAGCTGCAAGAACTTCCGGTCGTGTTCTTCAACCAGAACAAGGCAGGCGACCTGATTTCGCGCCTGAACAACGATACCGACAAGCTGAATCAGTTCGTTTCCCAGGCCCTGATGCAGTTCGTGGGGAGCATCTTCCTGATGACCGGCGCCGCCGTCTTCCTGCTCAGCCTGAACATTCGCCTGGGCGCAGCCGCGCTCCTGCCCGCGCTGGGCGTGCTGATTTTCAGCCGCGCCACGTCTTCCTGGATCAAGGCGAAAAACATGAAGAGCCTGCAAACCCTGGGCGGGATGAGCTCAGAGGTGCAGGAGAGCCTGAACAATTTCAAAGTGATCGTGGCGTTCAACCGGAGCGACTACTTCCGTCTGAAATTCAATTCCGCCAACGACAAAAACTTCCAGGCTTCCATGAGCTCGGGGTTTGCAAACGGCATCTTGATGCCCCTGTATGGTTTCGCTGCGCACCTGGCACAACTGCTGGTGGTGGCGTACGGGATTTACCTGATCGGAACGGGCGCGGTTACGCTCGGTTTGTTGATCGGGTTTCTCCTGTACGTCAACAGCTTTTACGGACCGATGCGGCAACTGGCTACGGTGTGGTCGTCATTCCAACTGGCGCTGGCGTCGATGGACCGGATTTCCGAGGTACTGGCGTTGGAGTCGGACATGCCGGTGATCGCGGCTTCCGGAGCGCAATCGGAATCGGTCTTGACTTTCCGCCAGGTGCATTTTCACTATCCCGGCGGAAGCGACGTCCTGCGGGACATCAGTTTCGACCTGGAACAAGGGAAGGCTTACGCGCTGGTAGGTCCCACGGGCGGAGGCAAGACCACCACGGCCCTGCTGATGGCGCGGCTGTACGATCCCACCGCAGGATCCGTTTTGCTGAACGGGCGCGATATCCGGTCGTATACGCCTGAGGAGCGAGCCCGGAAGATCGGATTTATTCCACAGGAGCCATTCCTGTTCAGCGGCACCGTGCGGGACAACGTTCTTTACGGCAACGAAAAGTATAAGGATTATTCGAGCGAAAAATTGAGCGACGTGCTGGAGGAAGCCAACCTGTCGAGACTGCTCGCGCGCTTCTCCGAAGGATTGGACACCCCCGTGTCCACCAGCGGAAACAGCATCAGCCTGGGCCAGAAACAGCTCATCGCGTTCATGCGCGCCACCCTGCGCGAGCCCGAATTGCTGATCCTGGACGAGGCCACGGCCAACATCGATACCGTGACCGAGGAACTGTTGCAGGAGATTCTCAACAAGTTACCCGCGACCACGACCAAAGTGATCATCGCGCACCGCCTGAACACGATCGACAACGTGGACCAGATTTTTTTCGTGAACTCCGGAGAGATTACGCTGGCGGGTTCCATGGAACATGCCGTCGATATGCTGCTGCATGAGAAGAGGGCCAGCTAGCCGTGCTCGAGCAACCCCGAACCAAGCGTTTGACCCCCGCGATCCCGGCGGGCGTCCCCGGATTGCCGGAAGCGGTTGACAATACCCGCACGCGCTTGCTCAAAGCCGCCGCGGAAGTCTTCGCCGAGCATGGCTATGCGAACGCGACCATCCGGCAGATCTGCACTCGGGCGGACGCGAACGTGGCGCTGGTGAACTACCATTTCGGAGACAAGCTGGAGCTGTACACGGAAGTGCTCCGGTTCTCCTTGCAGCCGGGAGCCGGCTTTTCCCTGCCCATCGTGGCGGCCGAACCCCGCGCGGCGCTGCGGCAGATCGTGGGTGCGATGGTGGAGCGGGCTTTCGAGACCGGGGGCCAGGCGAATCTTCGGTTCCGCTTGATGCTGAATGAATTTGTGCGGCCCAGCGGCGCGACGGCTCGCGTGGTGGATGTCGTTTTGCGGCCGGTTTATGACCGGCTGCGGGAGATCGCCGGCGCCATCCTGAAATTGCCGCCGGAGCATGAAACAACGCGCCTCTGTGTGCATAGCATTCTGGGACAGGTGGCCCACTTTGCCCACTCCAGACAGATGCTGGGGCTTCTCTGGCCGGAGATGCAAATGACTCCGGCGCAGCGCGAACTGGTGGCGGATCACATCGCCCGGTTCAGCTTGGCCTATCTCGATCGGACACCGTCGAGCCCGCCGCGGACCGCCGGACGCCGGCCCGGATGGAAAAAAAGACCGTCGAGAGGGTCATCCAGGATCTAGATACGCCATCCGGGGCTTGCGCCCGGGCATAACATTGATTATCTTGCATAAAGGCCGGTAAGTTTGCCGGAGCCTCGCGGTTACCAATCCTGTAGAGGCCAAATGAGGAGGCCAAATGGCTAAAGGCGAGACCGGATTTCGCCGCTGGCACGCTAAGCAGCAATATTTGCATCGCAATGGGCTGCTTAGGCTGGCGCTTGGGGTTGCCATCGTCGCGGTTCCTGGATATCTCCAGATCGCCCGCTCCCAGCAGACCGCGCCGGTTTCTCCGGCCGCGCTCGCGAGCACACCCGTGACTGGGGCGGCTTCCGAGCGCGCCTTGCTCGATAAATACTGCGTAACGTGCCACAACCAGCGCTTGCAGACGGCTGGATTGCTGCTGGATAAGATGGACGTGGCCAAGATGCAGGAACACGGCGAAGTCTGGGAAAAGGTCGTGCGCAAGCTGCGCGCCGGAATGATGCCGCCGGCGGGCATGCCGCGCCCCGACCCGCCCGTCCTCGAATCGATGGTCTCTTACATGGAGAAGGAACTGGACCACGATGCCGCGCCTAACCTGGTCCCGCCGGGCATGCATCGCCTGAACCGGACCGAATATACGAATGCCATACGGGACGTGCTGGCGCTCGAAGTGGACGCCACAAAGTTCCTGCCGCCGGACGATTCCACGCGCGGCTTCGATAACATCGCGGGCGCGCTGACGTTGTCTCCGGCGCTGATGGAGGCGTATCTATCGGCTGCGGGAAAAATCAGCCGGCTGGCGGTCGGCGACGTTTCGGCGCCCACACAAGCGGTCTTCGAGGTGCCCGCGGATACAGCGCAGAACTATCACATTGAGGGTCTGCCCTTCGGGACCCGCGGCGGCATCCTCATTAAGTACCAATTTCCCGCCGACGGCGAATATACCTTCAAGGTGAAAGGCGTCACGGGCTACTTCCAGGCCGTTCTCGGCGGCGTCAAGGGCGAGCAGCTCGAAGTCACCATCGACGGCGAGCGGGTGAAGCTGTTCGACTGGGATAAGGAAATCGCGAACACCACCGGCAACGGCAAATCGACGCAGCGCATTCCGGTCAAGGCCGGCCTGCACACGGTTGGCGTGACCTTCCTCGCCACCAATGACGTGCCGGGCAGCGAACTAAATGTGCCGTTCCAGCGGACCATGAATACACCGGGATCTATTCCCGGATTTCTGTTCTATCCGCACGTCGGCCAAGTGTGGGTGGAAGGCCCCTACAATCCCAAGGGAGCCAGCGACACAGCCGCGCGTAAGAAGATTTTCGTATGCCGCCCCGCGTCAGCCAAGGATGAATCGCCGTGCGCGCGTAACATCGCTTCCGCGCTCGTGAAACACGCCTTCCGGCGTCCAGCCACATCGGCGGATCTGTCGCGGTTGATGGAGTTTTACCAGTCCGGCCGCACCGATAACGGCACCTTCGACGACGGCATTGAGGCGCTGGTGCAGCGCGTGCTCGCGGATCCCGAATTCGTGTATCGCCTGGAACCGGAGCCCGCCGGACTGGCCGCAGGCAAAGGCTACCGCATCAGCGATCTGGCTCTGGCTTCCCGTCTCTCCTTCTTCCTGTGGAGCAGCGTTCCCGACGACGAGCTGATCGACTTGGCCGCGCAAGGCAAGCTCAAGGATCCCGCCGTACTCGAAAAACAGGTTCGGCGCATGCTGGCGGACCCGAAATCCGACGCTTTGATCACCAACTTCACAGGGCAGTGGCTGGGCGTGCGCTCGCTGAAAAGCAGCGAGCCGGTGGTGAATCTGTTTCCGGACTTCGACGATAACCTCCGCGAGGCTTACCGGCGTGAGGTAGAACTGTTCTTCGGCAGCGTCGCTCACGAAGATCGCAGCATCCTGGATCTGCTGACCGCGGATTACACCTTCGTCAATGAACGGCTGGCGAAGCAGTATGGAATCCCGAATATCTACGGCCCGCAGTTCCGCCGGGTTACGCTGCCTGCCGAACTCGACATGCGCCGCGGCCTGCTGGGCAAGGGCGCGCTGTTGACCGTGACGTCGAATGCGGCCCGCACATCTCCGGTCGCCAGAGGCAAGTGGTTCCTGCAGACGTTCCTGGGCATCAGCCCGCCGGACCCGCCGCCGAACGTGCCCGTGATCAAGGAAAAACCGGTGGACTCCACCGGTAACTCGAAGGCGCCGACCATGCGCGAGATCATGGAATTGCACCACACCAGCCCCTCCTGCGCATCGTGCCACAAGATCTTTGAGCCGATCGGACTGGCGCTTGAAAATTTCGACGCGGTGGGTACCTGGCGCACGCAGGATGGCGACAGCCCCATTGACGCCAGCGGCGTCCTTGTGGACGGAACCAAAGTGGACGGCATCGTGAGCCTGCGCGACATGCTGGTGCGCCGTTCCGATCAGTTCACCCGGGTGGTCACCGAGAAGTTGATGACCTATGCTTTGGGCCGCGGCGTGGAATACCAGGATATGCCGCTGGTGCGGTCGATCGTCCGTGATTCCGCGGCTAGCCACTACAAATTCTCGTCGGTGGTTATGGGGGTCGTGAAAAGCCCCGCATTCCAGACGAATATGAAGCTGCCCGAAGGCGAGAAAGTATCCGCCGACACCCAGACCAGGGCGGCGCGTTAACACAAGTTCGTGAATAGGAGAATACAGCCATGACGTTTATCACCAAGAAGCACATGTCCCGGCGAACAGTTCTGCGCGGCGCCGGCGCGACGCTTGCGCTGCCCCTACTGGACGCGATGATTCCGGCCTCGACGGCGCTGGCGCAAACAGCGGCCACGCCGAAGCCGCGATTCGTCGGTTGTTTCGTCCCCCACGGCGCGGCGCCGGGTTACTGGGTGCCCGCCACCGAAGGCAAACTCGACGCGACGCTGCCCTTCAACTGGAAACCGCTGGAACCGTTCGTGAATCAGACCGTGATCATGAGCGGTTTACATTCCCGCTCGGCCGAACCGCCTCCCGGAGCGACCGGAGCCGACCACTGGGTCGCGGCCGCATTCATGTGTGCGGTGAAACCCAAGAAAACCGCGGGCGCTGACGTCCAGGTGGGAACCACCATCGATCAGCTGATCGCACAGAAAATTGGCCAGCAGAACCTGATGCCGTCTATGCAGCTCGCGGTCGAAGATCCGGGCGCGAATTCGAGCAACTGCGGCGAAGGCTACAGTTGCACCTACACCAACACCATTTCCTGGTCCTCGCCGACGGACCCCCTGCCGATGGAACTGAATCCGCAGGTGGTTTTCGAGCGCATGTTCGGGGACGGCAGCACCGTCGAGCAGCGCGCCAAGCGCCGCAAGCGGGACGGCAGCATTCTGGACTCGCTGACCAGCAGCCTCACACGCCTTCGCACCGAGTCGAGCGCACCGGATCGCGCGCGGATCGACAACTATACCGAAAATGTCCGTGAAATCGAGCGGCGGCTGGCAATTGCCATGGAGGCTTCGACGGTCGCGCCCACCGATATGAGCGTGCCTGTGGGCGTGCCGCAGACTTTCGACGAGCACATTAAACTGCAGTTCGACCTGATGGCCCTGGCCTTCCAGGCGGACATCACGCGCGTGGGCACGCTGCTGTTTGCGCGCGACCTCACCGGCCGCACGTATCCGGAAAGCGAAGCGCCTACGTCCGGGTTCCATGGCGTCTCGCATCACGGTGAAGATCCCCGGAATATCGCGCTCCTGTCGAAAATCAATCAGTATCACATCAAGATGCTGGCCCATCTGATCGCCAAACTCGCCAAAACCCCGGACGGCGACGGCACCCTGCTCGATCATTCACTGGTTCTCTATGGCAGCAATATGGGGAACTCCAATCAGCACGTCCACTACGATGTGCCACACGTTCTGGTCGGCGGTTTGAACGGGAAACTCAAGGGCGGGCGTCATCTGGCCTATCCGCAGAAACAGGTGCCGACCGGCAACCTGCTGTTGAGCATACTGGACATGTACGACATTCATCAGGACAGTATCGGGGACAGCACAGGGCATCTGGAAAATCTATAGAGACTTGATATGAAACGCACCTTCCTCCCGTTGATTCTGTTCCTTTCCACAGGCGCGTCGTTCCTAGCTGCCGCCGCACCGTCCGAGGTTGCCGACGCGGTCATGCGCGGCGATAAAGCGGCCGTGCAGAAGCTGGTGGCCCAGCACGCCGATGTGAACGCCCCCCAGGCCGATGGCGCCACGGCGCTGCACTGGGCAGCGTTCAAATCCGACAAGGAAATGGTGGACCTCCTGATTCGCGCCGGTGCGAATGCCAAGGCCGCCAACCGCGAGGGTGCCACACCGTTGTGGCTGGCGAGTGTCAACGGAGATGCCGCTATCGTCGAAGCCCTGATTAAAGGCGGCGCCGATCCCAATGAGAAACTCCCGCTGGGAAGGACTCCTCTCATGGAAGCCTCCCGCACCGGCAATCTCGACACGATCAAGGTGCTGCTGGATCACGGCGCACAGATTAACGCGAAGGAAACCCTGCGCGGAACCACGCCGTTGATGTGGGCCGCGGACGAAGGCCATGCCCCGGCCATCCAGCTTTTGATCCAGCGCGGAGCGGATATCAAGGCCAGGTCGAATCCCGCGGAACGCGGAAGAGGGCCGGCGCTCGGGAAGTCGAACGATCCGCGGCAGGCCGTGGCACGGCAAGGTGCAGCGCTCGCCGCCGGGCAGGCATCACCGCCTCTGGGCTCGGACCGGGCTGGGGCCGCGACAGGACGTGGAGCAGGAGCGGCTCAGGGACGTGGCGGACGCGGTGGCCGCGGAGGCCGGGGCGCAACTGGTGCGGCAGACGGCACGGATCAGTTTGATGATGCGACCGCGGCGGCGTTTGGTTTCGGGGGCCGGAACCGGGCGCCTGTCCTTGATGGGGGAGAGCTGACTCCGCTGGTATATGCAGTCCGCTCGAATGATCTCGATTCCGTGAAGGTCCTGCTGGCGGCGGGAGCCGACGTGAACCAGGTCACCGGGTACGGCTGGAGTCCCCTGCTGGCAGCGACGCAGAACCGCTACTACAAGCTGGGAGCGTATCTGCTGGATCACGGCGCCAATGTCAATCTCGCCAACAAAGGCGGGTGGACGCCGCTGTATCTGGCCACCGATAACCGCAATATCGAATCCGGAGATTATCCGGTCCGCAAGGGCGACATGGATCATCTGGATTTCATCAAGCTTCTTTTGGAAAAAGGCGCCGACGTGAATGCCCGGATGAAGGACAGCACGGAGACCCGCACTGTTTTCACGAACCAGTGGCTGGATGAGAACGGCGCGACGGCCTTTCTGCGCGCATCGCAGTCCGGGGACATCGTGCTGATGAAACTTCTGCTGGCTCACGGCGCGGATCCGAAGATCGATACCGTCCTGCACGTTACGGCGCTGCAAGTGGCCGCCGGAATCGGCTGGGTGGAGGGCATCACCTACGAGTGGTCGCGGGAACAAACGCTCGAGGCCGTCAAGCTGCTGCTGGATCTCGGGCTCGACCCGAACGCGCAGGCCGATACCGGACGCGTCGCGCTTCATGGCGCCGCGCACAAGGGCGCCACGGCAGTCGTCCAGGTTCTGGTAGATCACGGCGCCAAGCTCAACATCCGGGATTACGGCAACACGGATAACCGGGGCGGCAAGTTGGCCGTGCACACCTGGGAACCGGTGGATTACGCCGACGGACTGGTCCGCGTCGGCGTCCAATCGGCGATCGCGCATCCCGAAACCGGGCTTCTGTTGCGTCAGTTGATGACGGCCGCGGGACTCCCCGCGCCGCCGGTCGGCCGCACGCTCGAATCCATTTGCATAACCGAAGCCTGCGATTAGGTCCTAGGCTTAAGTCGCAAGATTTTTAACATCAGCTTGCCCAATGGGCCGCGCCGGCGTTCGTTCAAGAACAGCCACGACAACAATCCTACAATCGCCGGCGGCTTAAAACCTGGATCCAGAGCCCGTCGCCGCTCGAGAATTCCCGCGAGCGTTTCCCGGGGGTTCTCCCGGAAGTCGTCGAGCATCGCGGTCTGGTGGACGCAGGAGATCGTGCAGAATGGAGCGCAGGCCTTGGGCCGCGCCGCTTCGCGCACAAGATCTTCCACCGTATAATTTTCGAGCGGGATTCCGGGATGCCCCCGCTGTTGCGAACAATAATGCACCAGTCCCTCTTCGCAGATGTACAGGAAACGCCCTCCCGCGCGGCAATGCCAGTCGTTGGGAAGGCCGCGGCTGATATTTTCCTGGAAGCTGTCGAAATGCGTAAACGAGAACAGGGGGGTCCTGAGCCGCCGGAACCCCTGGTACACGCGCTGCTGCTCAGGCGCGAGCGGTTTCAGTTGCCCCGTGTGATCGTGGAGAATTCCCACCGTGCTGGTGAAGCCCAATTTCCTGGCTCGATCGCCAATGAGAAATGCATCCTGAGGATTCCGGATGCCGGCCCCCAATACCGAGTTGATGGTGACCTGGAACTCCGCGTACTTGGCCAGCCATTGCAGCTTGAGGTCGAGCACCTTGAGACTCTTTTTCGAAATCTCATCCGGCATTAAGTTGTCGATGCTGATTTGCAGGTAGTCGAGTCCCGACTGGTTCAAGCCGTCGATGCGGTCGCGGGTGAGCAGCAGGCCGTTGGTAATCAGCGTGGCGATGGCGCCCCGCTCGCGGATCCGTTGAATGATGGCGTCGAGATCTGGGTGCAGCATGGGCTCGCCGCCGCTCAAAGTGATGATGGTGGTGCCCAAATCGGCCAGCCGATCGATCCGGCGGAGCATAATATCGAGCGGGACGGGGCTCGAGACCTGGTCGTACTCATTGCAATAAGCGCAATCCAGATTGCAGCGGCGGGTCGGCACGATTTGAGCCAGTATCGGATGGGACGCCGATTGCATGGCGCGCGCGAACATCCGCGTTTCGCGGACTTGCCGTCCACGCTCTTTTAGAAAGTTCCGCAGCTTCAACCCGTTCGATCCTCGCTTCTAGTTTGACGCCGCGCGGCATCTGCCCTACGGCCTTTACCTGAGTCCAAACGTGAGTGCCCATAAGTGTTTCGCCGTCCTTTACAGAGTGATTCTTACGAAGATGGGAGCTTTGTACCTGGCAATGATCCCCCTTGAATGACCACACCGTTCGCGCCGTGCGGGAAACGGCTGCTGATGTAGCCATTGCTATTCAGCAAGTTAAAGCGGAACCAACGGGAGCGAGCCGGCGCCGTCAGCCTGCTGGCCCTCAAAGTGCCAGCTTCCCAGTGAGATGTGGACTGACCGGCTAAGATCACGAAAGACCATTCTGGTCGTCGCGGATGATCCCCTCATCCGCGGGTTGCTCTGCCGCGCGCTGCGTCCCGCATATCATATCCTTCAGGCCGCCAACGCGGAGGAAGCTGTCCGGATCGCAGCCCAACATCGCAGGAACATCGACTTATTGCTGACCGAGGTGAAGCTCCCGCGGATGGGCGGCTGGGAACTGCTGGAGCTTCTCGCGCTGGACTATCCCAAACTCAAAGTGATTTACGTCACGAGATCGATCGACCCCGAGGTGCGGGCACGCACTCGCCGGCAGAAGGTCGTGCTGCTGGAGCAGCCTTTTCCGAACGCTTGCCTGCAACAGACGGTCCGCGACCTGCTGGAGAGCCCGCAATCGATGCCAGCGGGTGTGGAGCGGCCGGTTCCATCGCTCCTCCTGCGTATCCGTAGCTACTTGCGCAGGCATTGGTGGATACACCGGACAACCTGACCGTATACACATTTGTTTACCATCCGTAGGAATTGTCTGACGGTTTCGTCTTCGTACGGTTTCCAAAGTTGCGCGGGGCCTTTTACGCGAGCCTTGCCGGAGCGACACTGAATCGCCAGGGTAAATCAGGCAAACAATAGGAGTTACACTGATACTGAGAGGCGAGTTTGGCATGACTGGGCCAATCGCCAACTACATTCTTCCTTTGGCGGCCAAGTTGCTATATTGTGTGGGTGCCTGCAGTGCCTTCAGACGAACATTTCTTGTGCCTGGACATGGTTTGTGTGAGTTGGACCTCCGGCTCGCTCAAAGCCTATTCCGAGTGCGCCATCGTCATGGAGATCTGGCGCAGCGGCGCGATACTCCAGACGGATGCGGCGATTCCAGATGATGCGGTGGTTACTCTAGCGGCCCCAGGCGGACCCGTGCATGCCAAAGTCAATGAGTGTACTCAGGACGATTACGGATTCCTGGTCGAAGTGGTTTTGCAACCATCCGAGCAGTGGTTTCCCAACGCGTACAAGCCCGTACACTTAATGGCCAAGTAGCCGCTTATGCCGAGGCGGCCGATGCAAGCAGACCTGGCCAGTGAAGATCGTCGCTCGAGACCGCCACTGGGTTTTGGGAACCGCCAGCCAGCACGGGAATGGTGCGGAGCTCGTCTCTAATGGCCTTAATCCATACCGCGTAGCGGGGATTGGGCGCCCAGGAATAGAATCGCAGCAATTCCATCTCACACTCGAACTGGGGATCTTTATAGGCCGGCACTTCCTCGCCGCCGTGTTCAAAAGATCGCCCCCCGATTCGACGCAAAATGGATGCCGAGCAGTGGCGGCGGGTTGCCGTGCTCATCCCTATAGAGCCACCCAGTTCCTGCGAGAGACTGTACATCGCCAGTGCCATTCGTATGGCCATCGTGGTCCCGCGGACCTCCGGGGCCAAGGCCCAGCCTCCAATCTCGACGCATGGCAGATTCAGGCGCCGCGATAGGGCAAGTTCCGATTCCACCGCCAGTTCCAGTTTCTTTCCCCACTCTGCCGAGCTGGCTAGCGAGGAACGGGAAACATTCAACTGCGAAAAATCTGTCTCTTCGGCACAAATGTGATGACGCACACAGCCGCAAACCCGGTCTGCTTGATCCACGGCCAGTAGGTGCCAGCTACGCTCGTCTTCTTCCGCCCGATGCCTGCCATCCGTGAGGTGGCGGTGCCGGATCGCACCGTCTTCGAGGTATACCCTGCCCCGGAACCTTTGCATCTCCGCCAGCAATTTGTCGCGCCGCGTGGCGTCCGCTTGGACGACTCCCAGGGCAGCGGGTACTCTGGCGCTGGCAGGACCCAACAATATCCATTTCCGGGATGAAACCGAACTAGCGTGATCCATCGACATCAATAGCTTTCTCCAACGGGCGCATTCGTTTGGCGAGCGATTTGCAGATAGACGGACAGGGGCGGTGCGCGTACAGCTCAGCACTTGAGATACCAAACAACTGCGGCATTAACCGCTTGCGTTTTCAAGGGCTACGCTCAAGTTGGTCAGGGAATGTTCGTGAGCTTCGTTCCTTCTTACTGAACGGTATCAGTAATACTGACGCGGCGACGTTTTCCCGAGCGCTGTCTCGACTGTGCAGAATTTACTTTTTCCGAGGCCGTTTCGGAACAAACGCGAGAAAACGGCGGGGATTGTCCACCATGATGCGGTGCAGCACCTGGTCGCTGATCCCGGCTGCTTTCAACTTCGGCACAAACACCGTCAATGTCTTCGAGTAGCCGCTGGAGGCGTCGGCCGAGAACATCAGGTGATCGGCAAAACCGGCGTCGACCAGCGCCACGACCATCGGAACCTGCTGTGTGTCGTTTACGCCCTGGCGATCGAAACCGACGAACGCGCCGCGTCTGCAAATGGCTTTGTGGACATACACGTTCGCATCCACAAGATTCCCCAAGTGCCCGATCACGACCCGATCCGGCTTGACGCCCACGTCCTCCAGGATGTCGAGCTGTTCGAGCGCCGACTTACCTGGAATCCCCGTGTGAGTAAAAATCGAAAGGTTCGTCGCAGCGTGCGCCTTGCCGACGGCGCGGAACACCTTGCGCTCATCCGCGGTGATCTCGTCCCATGAGCCGATTTCGCCGAACACGCCGAGCGTATCGTCGTCTGCCTGCTTGATGAGCGCCTTGACGATCTGCTCTTCGCTCATCGTCGAGATCTCTTTGGGATAGAACGGCTGCGAGTAGAACCCGCCGCCTGCGACGATCGGAACTCCGGACTTCATCGAAACCTGGCGAATGAAGTTGATGTCGCGTCCCATGTCCGGATGTCCGGCGTCGACGATGCACGCGATGTTGCCCTCGCTCGCGGCTTTCCGGACTTCGGCCGTCATCAGGTCGACGTTGTGCTGGATATCCGGGGGCGGCGTCGGAGGGGGGCCGCCCTTGGGGGCTCCGCCACGCGCGGGAGCCGGCGGCAGACCATTGGCGGCTCGAGCCGCTGCCGAGGCGGCTGCAAATTTTGCATTGAAATCGGGGCCCAGCTGCATGTGCTCATGGAACAGGGTTGCGCCGCCCGCCAGTTCCTCGGGCGCATAGTCCTTGAGAAGGGTTCTGATGATCGCGCCCTTTGGAAATGTTGGCTCCTGCGCGAATGCCCCCCTCGGGATGGCAGCGGCTGCGGCGCTGATTCCCAATACTTCGAGTGCTTGCCGGCGGGTCAAACCTTGTGGAAGAAACTTTGACATGGTGGGATTATTGTAGACAATCGCGCAAACGATTGGGAGCGATGTGATAAGCTGCCGATGGAGGTTTTATGAACCGACAGATCCTTGCGTTGATCTTATTGGGCGCCGCGACAGGCGCTTTTGCGCAACAACCCGGCGGGCGCGGCGGCAGGGGCGGAGCGCCTCCACCACCGCCACCACTGTTTTTTAAGGAAACCTGGAAGGAAGCCCCCGGCAACGTGCCGGTGACGCAGGCCTTTGTCGTAAACCCGGATCTGCAGTTGAATATCTATGGAGCCGGCAAGGAAGATTTCGGCGTCACCAGCGAAGGCAATATGCCGCACATCTGGACCGGCCTCTGCGCCTCATCCTGCGCGCTCACGCTTAGCCATAAGGACAGCTTCGTGGATCTGACCGGCAAAGCAAAAATCCGCTGGTACACCAAAACGTCGGGATTCCACGAAGTTCGCCCGGTTTTGAAGCTCGCCGACGGCACGTGGCTCATCGGGGACCACGTGGACGCCAACATCTTCGACTATCACGAAAGCGAATTCTATTTGTCGGAGGTTCGCTGGCTCAAGCTGGACATGCCCAAAGTGCAGACCAAGGGGACGCTTCTCGACAAGGTGGATCTGAGCAAGGTCGACGCGGTCGGATTTGCCGATCTGACTCCCGGTAGCGGCCACGGCACGGGCGGATACTCCGATGTCGCCTGGATCGAGGTTTATGGGAAGCCGGTCAAACGTGACACGGCGAGTCCGTCCAACTAACCGCCGCCCGGACGCGTCGTTAAGACGCGTCGTTAAGACGCGTCGTTAAGAAGCGTCGTTAAATAGATTCATCTGAATAGGCCCGGAGTCCCGGCCGCGAAGTCGCCGGTCGTCCGCGACACTACGGCCGTCCAGCGAAGGGGAAATCCGGACCTCGTGAGCTACCAGCCCTGCAAGATCGACGGCAGGGTCCATGCGCTTCTCAACCGTCTCCACAAATCGATGGAGCCGGCGAAAACCTTCCATCTTCTCGCGGCCCTCCAGTTTTGAATGATCCAGCGATGTGCGCAGCACATTGATGGATTCGTCGTAGGTCTTCAGAGGCACGGGGAACGGATGGCCATCCTTGCCGCCCAACGCGAACGAATACCGTGCGGGATCTGAAAAACGAACCGGCCTGCCATGAACGACCTCGGCCACCATGGCGAGCGTCTGCAGCGTGCGGGGACCGAGATTCTCGACCAGCAGGAGATCCGCAAAATCACGGAGGTCGCGCTCGTACGCCACAGCCAGAACCGCGCCTAGCCTCTTGAGATCGATGTTCTCTTCGCGCACATCGTGATGCCGTGGCATCTTTAAGTGCCGCATCTGCTGCAGCGCCCGATCCGGACCTTCACGGGCGATCGTCAGCAAAGACTCCTGCGCCGGCCTGGCTTGTACATCGACCAGATTCATGATCGCTCCCATCGGCTCGCCGACGATGCCGGTGTGAGGCTCCTCCACAAAATCCCGCACGCTCGCGGAATGCCAGTGGTAGCGGCGCGCGAATCCCGACTTGTCATTCATCCCCTGCTGGACGACGGCCCAGTCGCCATTCGCCGCCACCACGAAAGAATGCAGATAGATTTGAAAGCCGTCGGCGATGCAGTTGTTATCGATCTTGGCCGTCAAGCGGCTTGCGCGGACCAGTTGATCGCCATCCAGGCCGTGCCGCCCGGCTACCATCCGGAGTTCGTCGGGCGTTTTGCGCGATTGCTTTCCGCGGCCACCGCAAACAAACAGCCCGAGTTCCGAGACGCGGGGATTCAGGCCCCGCTTCAGCGCCTCCATCACAGAAGTCGTGATTCCCGACGAGTGCCAGTCCATGCCCATCACGCTTCCCAGGGCCTGGAACCAGAAGGGATCGCTCAATCGCGAAAGAAATGCGGACTGACCGTAATGCAGCAGAACACTCTCGACGATGGCCGTGCCAAGCTTCGTCATGCGCTCGGCCAGCCATGCCGGAACTTGGCCGCCGTGTAGCGGCAAGTCGGCAAGTCCGGAACGTTTCACGCTTCTATTGTGTCACTCTGCCTTCGCATGCCCGCTGGATTATGAGAGCAAAGTTAAGTGTTCCGCCACCTATATGCCCCATAAATAAGAAGCGAACCGGCGATCGAACCCAAGACACCCCAGAACAGGTACTCCGAAGCCTGGTTCGATCCTGCCTGGCGGGCCTTCCCGGTCCGGCGGGCGGTCCTGGATCGCTTCGGCAATTCCGTGATGGGATGCTCCAAAGCTTCTGTCAAGGCGTCCTGCATCGAATTCATGATGGCGCTCCTTTGCCGTGCTTCCCGGTTCGAGGGGACACCGGCAGCGTGAAGATCTCTCCGTATGGAGGATTCCAGCCTCGGGCTTCCGTTACGTCCCAGCCCCGACGATGGCTGAGTTTTCTTGAGGCCTGAAATCGGTCATACTGCCTTTGAAGGGATCACCGCTTGACCACGTCTAACATCAAGGCCCTGTTGGCCGCTGGCGTCATCGCCACCGTCACGCTCATTTCCACTCTCACCGCCCAGCAGCCGCGCGAGGTGGACGCTAAAATTCTCAAAACCGCAGGCACCGCCAAGGACGCCATGCCCGGCACCTGGCTTACCTACGGCCTGACGCAAACGGAACAGCGCTATAGCCAGTTGAAGCAAATCGACGAGACCAACGTCGGCAAGCTGGGATTGGCATGGTCGGCGCCGATCGCCGCAGCGGGAGGCCGCGGTGGCACCGAAGGCACGCCCCTGATGTGGAACAACACGATCTACCAGTCGATGGACAACAGCATCGTGTACGCCCTGGATGCGCGCACCGGCGAACAGAAGTGGATGTACGATGCCAAGATCGATCCCGTCACGCCCAGCCATATGTGCTGCGGCACGCACAACCGGGGGCTCGCAATCTACGACGGAAAGATCATCCTGGCGGCCAACGACGCCCGTCTGATCTCGCTCGACGCCATCAGCGGCAAGGAACTGTGGCAGAGCAAGGTCGCCGACATCAATCAGTACTACTCCTTCACCATCGCGCCCCGCATCGCGGGCGACAAGGTCATCGTCGGCGTAGGTGGCGGCGAGTATTTCATTCGCGGCTTCTTTGCGGCGTACAACCTGAAGGACGGGTCGCTCGCGTGGAAGTTCCACACGGTTCCGCCTGCCCCCGGCCAGCCCATGGAGGACAAGGATCAGGAAAAGGCATCCAAGACCTGGGTCGGCGACTGGGCCAAGTACGGCGGCGGCGCCTCAGTGTGGGATGGCCTGGTCTATGACCCCGAAACAAACTTGGTCATCGCCGGGACCGGGAACCCTGAGCCTTGGCCGGAGGAAATGCGCGGCATCCCGAAATCGGACTTCGGGAAGTGGGACAACCTTTATACGTGCTCGATCGTCGCCGTGGATGCGAACACCGGCAAGTTGAAATGGTATTACCAGACAGTTCCCAGCGACGCCTGGGACCTGGACTCGGTGGGCGGCTTCATCATGGCCGATGTCCAGATCGACGGCAAGACGCGCAAGGTCATCATGCAGGCGCCCAAGAGCGGCGTGTTCTACATCCTGGACCGCACCAACGGACAGTTCATTTCGGCCGAGCCATTCGTCCCGGTGAACTGGGTGACGGGCTTCGACAAGAAGAACAACGGCAAGCCGATCATCAATCAGGACGCCTACTACGATCAGTCGAATTCAGTGCAGATCTACCCGGGCGGCGGCGGCGCGCACAACTGGGCGCCCATGTCCTACAACCCGAACGCGGGCTTGGTTTATCTTCCGTACAGCGCCGGCACCTACACCTTCAACGCCGCGAAGGAACCCGATCCCAGGGCTGGCGGTGGCGCGCATGGGCTGGGTCGCGGCGGTCAAGACAAGAAGACAACTCCCATGCCGATCTGGGGCCCTGACGCCGCCACCGTGGGCCGCGGCGGCTTGCAGGCCCGCGATCCCAAGACAAATACGATCAAGTGGGTGAAGCAGGGCCGGGGTAGCGGGTCGACCGGAGGCACCATGACCACGGCCAGCAATCTTGTGTTCCAGACTGCCGGCAATACGCTGTACGCTTACAAGGCGGATACGGGAGACGAACTGCTGGCACTGCCGTTCAACGTTCCTGGCGGGGCTCCCCCGATCACCTATATGGTCGACAATACGCAGTACGTCGGGTTCGCGACGAGCACCCGGTTCCTGGCGATGAAGGTCGGGGGCACGGCTGAAATGCCTCCGGCCCCGCCGCCCGGCCAGTTCGGTCGAGGTGGTAAGGGCGCTCCAAAGGGTCCGCCTCCTCCGCCGCCGGCCGAAGCGCCGCATACCAACTAACCCGGCGCGTGAGATTGAAGCCGAAGCGCCGCATACCAACTAACCCGGCGCGTGAGATTGAAGAAGACACAGAAGTCTGCCCAGAGCGCTACCGTGACCGGCGAACGGGTCGCGGGATTCACCGCCGAGGAACGCCTCGCCATGAAGGAGCGCGCCCAGGAGTTCAAGGCGGAAGCGCGCCGGGGCCAACGCGCCAAGAACGCGGACGGGGAAGGCGACGTACTCGCGAGGATTGCCGAGATGCCGGAACCGGATCGCGCTATGGCCGAGCGGCTGCATGCCATCATCAAGGCCAGCGCGCCATCGCTCTCGCCGAGAACCTGGTACGGGATGCCCGCGTACGCCCAGGACGGCAATGTCGTCTGCTTCTTCCAAGGCGCGCACAAGTTCAAGGCGAGATACGCGACGTTCGGATTCAGCGACAAAGCGAACCTCGACGCAGGAACCATCTGGCCGGTCGCCTTTGCCCTGAAGGAGTTGACCGCCGAAGACGAGGTTAGGATCGGCGCACTCGTGAAGCAAGCAGTGAGCAGATTTTGAGCTTTATGCTGTATCATTTGCCGCCGGAACGACGCCGATTCAATTTGAAGCACTGAGCTCCGGTGTTCCCGCTGGCGACCCCTGGCAGTTCAGAGTTTTTTGTGCTAAAAGGGTATGGCTCCTTATGATCAACATGCGACTGCAAATCTTTGATAACGCAATGGGTTGCAAGATATGAAGCGTTTCATTTTTGCCAGCGCTCTGGTGGTTCTGATCGCCTCTCCGGCATTTTTGCAGAACAGAGCCGTGGGGCAGACGCCCGCCGCTGCCGCGCCGGATCCACATCGTGCGATGTTGAATACTTACTGCGTCGGCTGCCACAACACGCGCGTGAGGAGCGGCGGTATCGCGTTCGACAGCCTGGACCTGCAAGCCGCGGCGGATGACGCGCAGATCTGGGAAAAGGCCCTGCGCAAGCTGCGCGGACGTTTGATGCCGCCACCGGGCGCGCCCCAGCCCTCGCAAAAGGATATCGATTCGTTCACTGCCTGGATGGAGAGCACCCTCGACTCCCATCCCAAGGGCCCCACGGCGGCTTATGTGCCCATCCAGCGGCTGAACCGCACGGAATATGCAGCATCGGTGAAAGCTTTGGTCGGCGTGGAAGTGAATGCGCAGGACATCCTGCCGCAGGATATCCAGGTCGGCGGCTTTGACAACATCGCGACCGCCTTGAGCGTGTCCCCGGCGTTCCTCGATCAGTACATCACTGCTGCCCGGCAGGTGGCGAAACTCGCGGTCGGCAATCCCAATCCTCGTGTTTCGAATGTGAAATACGCCATCGCGGCGAATCAGAACCCCGACGATCCTCTGCCCCTGGGCACGCGCGGGGGCATCCGATTCAGGCATAATTTCCCCGCCGACGCAGAATATCGCATCAACATTGACGACCTTTCCGTGGGCCTGTATACCGGCTCGATGGAGAATGCGAGCACGCTGGTCGGCATGATTGACGGCAAGATCGTGTTCCGCAAGCCCATTGGCGGGCCTGCCGATCAGGCTCTGGCGGATCGCAAGGGAGCCGATGGACGCGCCCTGATCATGGAGCGCTTCCAGAAAATCCCCGTTCAGGTTCAGGCCGGCGTGCGCGACGTCGTGATTGCCTTCATCGACCGTTCCCACGTGGAGTCGGATGAGAATGTCGCCAGCCAGCCGGTTTTCAACGGCTTGACCGGCGGCACCGCGGTCGCCGGGCGCATGCCGCGACTGGTGAACGGCGTCGAAATCGTCGGACCCTATGATCCGAAAGGTGTTTCCAAAACTCCCAGCCGCGCGCTGATCTTCGTCTGCGATCCGAAACCGGCGGAGGAACTTTCCTGCGCCCGGCAGATCACGGAGAATCTGGAGCGTCGGGCTTTTCGACGGCCCGTTACTTCAGATGATGTGACTCGCCTCATGCCGTTTTATGAAGCCGGACGCCAGGGCGGCGGGAGCTTCGATCAGGGAATCGAGCAGATCGTGGCGGCAGTGCTGGCCAGCCCCGAGTTCTTATATCGAGCCATTATTGGACAGCAGAGTCGCGGACCCAAGAACGCTCCTCCCAACGGCGAGTTTCCTCTCACCGATCTGGAGCTGGCTTCGCGCCTGTCGTTCTTCCTGTGGAACACGGGTCCGGACGATGAACTGCTGAAGCTCGCCGCCGCGGGTGGCTTGAGCAAGCCCGGGGCAATGGAAAAGCAGGTGCGGCGAATGATGGCGGATCCCAAGGCCTCCAGCCTGGTCACCAGTTTCGCCATGAAGTGGCTGAACCTCACCACGCTCGATCAGGTGAAGCCCGACCCGGCCTTGTTTCCCGGATTCAGCGATCAACTTCGGCATGATTTTTCTGTGGAAGCGGAGGATTTCGTCGGCAGCATCCTGTTGGAAGACCGCGATGTGGTGGATCTCCTGACGGCCGACCACACTTTTTTGAACGAACGTTTGGCTCGCCACTACGGTATTTCCGGAGTCCTCGGTTCGCAGTTCCGCAGGGTCACGCTGGCTGAGAAAGCAGGCACAGGGCCGGAAGGCTCCGTTGTGCCTGCGGATTCCTTAAAGGCCCGCTGGGGCATCCTGGGCAAGGCCGCAGTGCAGCTGCGGACATCTTACGGCGATCGCACGTCTCCGGTCTTGCGCGGGGCGTGGGTCCTCGACAAGCTGATGGGTACGCCGCCGTCGCCTCCGCCCCCGGACACTGCCACCGACCTTTCGCAAAAGGCAGGGGAGCAGCCGAAAACGGTCCGGGCGCGCCTGGAGCAACATCGCGACAAAGCCGTCTGCAGGCAGTGCCATGGCGTGATCGATCCGGTCGGTTTGCCGCTGGAATCCTTCGATGCGATCGGGCAGTTCCGGACCACGGACCGCCAGGCGAACAACGCCCCCATCGACGCCAGCACGGTATTGCCCAGTGGCGTTCCGATCAACGGGCCCGTGGACCTGGAGGCGCAACTGGCGCAGCGCCCCGAAATGTTCACCAAGGCTTTCACCGAGAAGCTGATGATGTACGCGCTCAACCGGGAGTTGGAGTATTTCGATATGCCTCAGGTTCGCGCGGTGGTTCGCGGAGCCGCGAAGGATAATTACAAGTTTTCTTCGATCGTTTTGGGAATTGTCAATACGGATGCGTTCCGTAAGCAGGGTGTTGCGCCCGCTTCAAAGCCGGGCGGGGCAAAATCTGGTGCGGCCAACTAATCGATCATGGCAGCGAGGAGAGAATGATGTTCATCACTAAGAAGCATATTTCGCGCAGAAGAGTGCTGAAGGGCGCTGGAGTGAGCTTGGCGTTGCCGTTTCTGGATGCCATGGTCCCGGCCGGCACGGCGCTGGCCCAAACCGCGGCGGCCCCCAAACTGCGTACGGGCTTCTTCTACCTGCCCCATGGCGCGATCATGGGCAACACGTCGCATGGTCCCGCGATGGATAAATGGACCTCCAGCGGCGCGGGCGCCGATTTCAAGCTCAGCCCGATACTCTCTTCCCTCGAGCCCTATAAGAAGTATGTGAATTCTTTCGGCAATCTCGAGAATGCCGCCACCGCGGGCTCGGTTCATACGTTCACTCCAGCGACGTGGCTGAGCGCCACACGGCCGGACACCGGCGGCCCCAAGGCCCACATGGCCACGACCCTCGATCAGGTGCTGGCGAAGGTCATCAGCCAGGACACCCCGCTTCCCTCCCTCGAAGTCTCCTCGGAAACGATCTCTCAACAGGCGGCGGGCGGCGGCGGCAACTACACGACTCTTTCGTTCCGCGACGCAGAATCGCCCCTGCCCATGGAATACAATCCGCGGAAAGTCTTCCTGCAGTTGTTCGGCGAAGGCGACACCCCCCAGGAGCGCGCATCGATCTCGCACCAAACTGGTAGCATTCTGGACCTGATCCTGGACCGCACCAAGAACCTTCAGAGCGAATTGGGCGGCAGTGACCGCGCCGTTCTGGACGGGTATCTGGAAAGCGTTCGCGAAATCGAGCGGCGCGCGCATAAGGCCGGCGGCAAGGATCTTTCGGCCTTCAAGATTCCCGAGGCCCCCATCGGAGAGCTGGAAAACTTCGCCGAGCAGGTGAAGTTGATGTTCGATCTGCTGGCCCTGGCCTATCAGGCTGATCTGACCCGTGTGGCCTCCTACATCATGGTCGCCGAGGGCACCAACCGGACCTATAACCATATCGGCGTTCCGGATGCGTTCCATCCCGTCTCGCACCACGCCAACGATCTGGAACGAATCAACAAGCTGGTCAAGATCCAGACCTGGCACGTGGAAAAGTTCGCGGAGTTTATCGCCAAGATGGCGGCGACGCCGGACGGCCAGGGCACCTTACTCGACCACTCCATCTTCATGTACGGGTCGAACATGAGCAATAGCGACCTGCATAACAACTATCCGGAGCCGAACATCATTGTGGGCGGCGGCAACGGAAAGGTGAAACTCGGCGGCCAGCACATCGTGCTGCCGGATCGCACGCCGATCGCGAATCTCCACCTGACGCTGCTGCAAAAGGCGGGCGTGGAGCGCGATAAGTTCGGCGACAGCAACGGCGTGATTTCACAGGTTTAGGAGCCGGAGCCCCGTGGTCAACCGAAGACACTTTTTGACGTCCGGCGCGGCCGCTGTGTGGGCGTCCGCACGCAGTCTCAAAGGCCAGCAGCCCGGCGCCGTTCGCCTGACAGACAAGTTGGCTGTGCTCGACGGCGGCGGCGCGAATGTGCTCGCGTTCTCCAGCGCTTCATCAGGCGGAGACGGGCTGGTGCTGGTGGATAGCGGCGCTCTCAAATCCGGAGAGCAAGTGATGGCCGGGCTGAAAACTTTCGCCGCCGGCGCGAAGGTCCAGACACTCTTCAACACGCACTACCACCTGGATCAGACCGGCAACAACGAACTGTTCGCGGCGGCGGGGGCGAAAATCGTCGCGCATCAGCGCACCGCCGAATGGATGTCGTCCGACTACTGGGTTCCGGCCGAGGAACGCTACGAGAAGGCTCGCCCGAAAGCGGCCCGTCCCACCGAGACGTTTCTCACCGCCGGTTCCATGAAGGCCGGCGCGGAGCAGATCGACTACGGCTATCTGGTTCTGGCCCACACCGACGGCGACATTTACGTTTTCCTGAAGAATTCGAACGTCCTCGCCGTGGGCGACGTCGCATCGCCGCTGCGCGATCCGGCGCTCGATTGGTTCACGGGAGCCTGGATCGGGGGCCGCGTCGACGCGATGGATACCGTGCTCAAGCTCGCCAACGATCAGACCAGGATCGTGCCTGCGTATGGTCCAGTCATGAGCAAGGCCGAATTCAAGGCGGAGCGCGACCTGATGGAAGAGGTCCGCGCGCGACTTTTCAAACAAGTCCGGGAAGGCGACGGCCCCAAGGATATGCTGGAGGGCGGCGTCATGAAGGGACTCGCCCGAACCTGGAAAGATCCCTACAAGTTCTTGTATGACGCAGCCAAGGGTTGCTGGGCCCACCATGACAAGATGGATCCCAATGTCGTGTGAAGGATCAGAAGACAGGAGTCAGGAGTCAGAATGAAGCGCTTCCTTCTTGCCGGTTTCTGTTTGATACCTGCCGCTCTCGTGGTGCTGGCGCAGGCGCCCAAGGATCTTGCCACTCTCATTCAATCGGGGAATCGCAAGGCGGCGCTGGATCAGATTCGCGCCGGCGCGGACGTGAATCAGGCGCAGCCCGACGGCACGCGTCCCGTCCACTGGGCGGTCTACCGGGTCGACTATGAACTGCTGGACGCGCTGATCGCGAAGAAGGCGAAGGTGGACGTCGCCAATGAGTTTGGATCCACGCCCCTGGCGGAAGCCGTGAAGCTGGCCGACGCCAGGATGGTGAAATCTCTGCTGGCCGCAGGCGCCTCGCCCGAAAGCCCCAATCTGGACGGCGAGTCGGCGTTGATGGTGGCGATCAAGACCGGCGAACTGCCCATCATCGAGATGCTCATTAAAGCCGGCGCCAATGTGAACGTGGTGGAGAAGTTTCACAATCAAACGCCCTTGATGTATGCGGCGGCCGCGGGCAGAAATGCCGGGGAGATGGTCAAGCTGCTGCTTTCCAAGGACGCCAACCCCGCGCCACGGGCGTTGTATAGTGACTGGCCGAGCCAGATCACATCCGAGCCCCGCGCGCAATATCGTCCCGCCGGGGGACTGACCGCATTGCTGTACGCGGCACGCAGCGGCTGTTCTGACTGCGTGGAGGCGCTGATCGCTTCGGGTGCGAATGTGAACCTTCCCACGCCGGAAGGCGTGACCCCTTTGATCATCGCGATCGACAACGATCACAACGACGTCGCCAAGCTCTTGTTGAGTCACGGAGCAAATCCGAACGTCTGGGATTGGTGGGGGCGCACAGCGCTGTACGTCGCCGTCGATAGAAAGGAAGCCGCTGGCGCGGGAGGCGGCGGGCGAGGTGGTGCGGGTGGAGGCCGCGGCGGCGCTGGCCGTGGAGGGAATGGTCGCGGGGCGCCCGGTGCGGCTCGCGGCACGGGTCCGGCTGTGTCCAACATGGAAATCATCAACACTCTGCTGGCCGCCGGTGTTGACGTCAACACGCAACTCAACATGCATCGCCCCAGCCGCGGAGGCAACAGCGGACGTTTCATCGAGAACCTGCGAAGCACAGGAGCCACGCCTTTGTCGCGCGCGGTCGAGGGCGGCGATATCGAAGTGGCGCGCCTCCTTCTCGATAAGGGCGCCGATCCCAACATCAACGACATGGGTTTGACGCCCTTCCTGCTGGCGGCCGGGGTCGGACCTGGGAATCGTGGCGGAACGGGTCTCGCGGCCCAAGGCGCTGCTGGCGGCGCCGCGAACATGGGACTCATGGACTTGTTGCTCGAGCACGGGGCCGACGTGAACGCCCAGGTCACCGGTACCAAGACCTACTCCATGCGTGTTTCCCGCGCCCCATCGGCTAACGAAAGCCTGTCGGCTCTCCACGTCGCGGTCCAGGCGGGCCGGACGGATCTGGTACGCTACCTGCTTCAGAAAGGCGCGAATCCCGAACTCGCCGACGCGACCGGCCGCAAGCCGATCGACATGCTGAGCCCCGGTGGAGGTGCTCCGGCGCCGGCCTTTGCAGGAGGAGGTACCGCGCCGCCAGCAACCTCAGCGGGAACGCCTCCTGCTGCTACAGAACGTCCTGGATCGGGTGTAGTCCGCGCCGGAACCGCAGGCGCCGCCAACCCGGCTGCCGTCGCCGAGATTCGAACGCTTTTGCAGAGCGCGGCCAAGAACAAGTAATATATTTTAATTTCTGGCTTTCAGTTTGATTTCCGCCGTGTCACCCTTGATTTCAACGGTTGTGCCAAAGGGTTTAGACGCGTCGGCCAGACGCTGGAGGATATAGCCCGCTCTCGCGCCCGTCGCCGGAGAGGGCAAGCCGCGGGTCTGGAGGAACTGGTTGCTGGCGTACTCGTTGTGAACATCGGGCTGGCCTTCGCCCAGGTTGTTCAAGGCGATCGCCCGAAAAGAAATCGCTTGCAGGTCCTTCCCCTGAAATTGGACGTAGGCAACCGCGCTCTCCCAATTCATCGGTTCGTCGATGTACGTCAGTGTGGGCGGAACGTTGTAAATAAAGTTGCCCAGATCATAGAAGATGGGCCGGCCGTGATAAATCTCCACCCCGTGCAGCAGAGGCGCGCCATGCATCACGATGATATCGGCGCCCGCATCCACCTCGGCATGCGTCCACTTCTTGAGCCAATCGTTGGGAGCGAGCCGCTCCTGCATCCCTTCCGTGAAGATCGTCGCGAATGAATGATTCCCGAAAACGTGGTTGTGCTGATACACGACTACGAGGTCCGCGTGCTGGCGGGCGTCGCGGATGCTTTGGAGGATACGCTGCGCATCCGCCGGATTCGGCGTGTTTCCCGGCGCGCCGGGCAGATCGACGGTTGCCTCATTTTCCTTGTCGCCGGCTTCGATGCGAAGCTCATTCACACCCGGCCGGTCCGCAGTTGCGCTGGCTCCGGGCGTAATCAGGCCGGATGCGCTTGCGATCAGGGCGATCGTGCCCTTGGGGGTGTGCAGGTAACCCGGCCCCGTTGCTTCGGCCAGGTTATTTCCAGTTCCGGCATGCGCGATTTTCCGGCTGTCCGCTTCCCGGATGGTGTTCTGAATGCCCGTCGCTTTCAGATCGAAGGCATGGTTGCCGGACAGCGACAACAGGTTGAAACCGAACGTCGTCAGCGCATCGAGCGCTTCAGGAGGAGTGAGAAATCCCCTGCCCTCGTGGACCGTCTCGCCTTTCTCGGCGATCGCGGCTTCCAGGTTGGTGAACACCACATCGCCCTTCAACAGTCCTTGGATCACCGGTACAGCCGCTGGCGAGGTCGCGCGGATATCCGACCGGATCATCGACTGCCCTACCAAAGTGATGGTTATCGGAGCCGGCTGCGGGCGCTGCGCGGACCCCGTCAAGCACACAATCGCGAACAGAATCGCGAGGCACGCGGCTCTTTTTCTGATAAGCATCAAGGCACCCTGAATTTCCCGGCGGCGGGCGGCGTTACAGCCTGCTCAGTGGGACGAGCAAGCTGGGGTATCCAGCCGTACGGCAGCCGGTAAGCCCGATACACCGAGTTGGACGGGCGTGCGCCGGCGGTGAACATCGGGAAAACATATTCCCAAATGATGGCGCCTTCTTTGGTCACCTCGAACAGCCGCCCGTCAGGGCCTTCAGTGATGAGCGTGTTGCCGTTCGGGAGCCTTTGCGCACCGCTGATATTCGTGGCAAAGAAAGTGGGCGACGTGTACGACCAAACCAGCTTAAGGGTCACCGGATCGATCTCCAGCACGCGCGACGTCGGCCGGGCAAAAATGTTCTGTCCATTTAATGCGATCGGACTCGGCTTGCCGTAGCCACTGGCGCCGCCGTTGTCGAACAGCATGACGTTACCTGCGCCGGGCAAGCCTTTCGGAATGAAATGGGCGTTGTGTTGACCGACGATTTGGCGAATCGCGCGCAGTTCGGGCGATGCGCTGAAGTCGGGCCCCATTTGCCAGACGATCGATCCATCGTGAGCCGATCTATCGTGAGCAATGATGGCGATAAACGACGCTTGGCGGCTGCTGACGATGACGTTGCTCGGCGCAAAGCGCTTATCGCCCTGGTCGTACCAGTGGTTCGGACCGACGTAGGCCGCCGAGTTCGTGTGCATCCAATCGAACCCGCCGCGGCCGGTATCGGCGCCCCGATCCGCCGCGATGGCCTTGCGGGCATCTTCATCGAAATGGAATTCATCGATGTGATCGCTCGCGACCCACTCCCACACGATCTTCCCTTCCGGTGAGAGCTCGATAATGCGGTCGTCTTCGAGCATCGCATCCGGAGCCACTTTAGGCTGAATATGGTTCGTATGCGTCAGCACCAGCGTAGTGGTGGGCGCGATGCCGGGCGTTGCCTCCGGCGAGTAGTAGCCGGCGGGAAAATCGTCGCGCTGCCAGTCGTGGTGCTGGCGCAAGGACCAGATCGTCTTTACTTCCTTGGTTTGGTCATCGCGGGTCTGGATTTGCTCATTATGGTCGAAGCGCCAGAGCACCTTACCGTCGAAATCGCGCTGAACGAGTTCGAGCGATTCCTGGCGCGGGGGATTGGACCCGGCCGCTCCTACGACGACACCGCCGGGAAGCACACGGGCCGGACCGCCGGCGGAACTATTGTAGCCGTCCCATTGTTTGACGACACGGCCGTTCATATCGATAACGATCGCGGCCTGAGTACCCAAAGGCGAGAGCACCGTATAACCGTTCCAGGCACGGCCCGGATCGTAGATCGTCGTGCCGGTTGGAAACACGGACGGCGCCGCCAAAAGGATGGCCGATGCCAACGCCAGCACCGCGCCGGCAACCGCTCCCATGCACCGCGTCATCAGAGCCTCCTTATCAACTGTTACATGATACGGGGCGCACAGACCTGTTGCAACAGCGGCGGTTTACACAAGAACTTGACGCAACCGCGCCGCTACGCTAGGTTTGTGGAAATGCCTGTGCCCACGCTCCAGGAGCAATTCGGCCAGATCGACATCTATCTTTTCGACCAGCTTCTGAAAGGCCGCATCTCCCCCGGAATGCGAATCCTGGACGCCGGATGCGGTTCCGGCCGAAACCTGGTCTACTTCCTGCGGGAAGGATACGAAGTTTACGCGGCGGATGCGGACCCGCAATGCGTTGACGCCGTCCGTTCCTTCGCCCGAATCCATGCGCCCGCACTTCCAGAATCGAATTTTCGGGTCGAATCCGTCGAACGCATGTCTTTCGAAGATGCGAGCGCGGATGTAGTGGTCAGCAACACGGTCCTCCACTTCGCGCGCGACGACGCGCACTTCGAGTCCATGCTGCACGGATCGTGGCGGGTCCTTAAACCCGGCGGGCTCTTTTTCTGCCGCCTGGGATCCTCGATCGGCATGGAAAGCCGGATCGAACACATCGAGGGACGCCGCTACAAGTCGCCGGATCGCTCGGAGCGGTATCTGGTGGACGAAGCGCTGATCGGCTCGATCACCGAACGGTTGGGTGGCGAGATGGCGGATCCCTTGAAGACCACGGTGGTCCAAAATCAACGCTCGATGACCACGTGGGTATTACGGAAGAGACTGCTCTGAGAGAAACAAGGGAGATCTAGGGAGGATGCTTCTTCAAAACGCGATCGCCGATGCTCTCAACAATACCGAATGGGCGTTCGCGCTAGCGGAATGTGTTCACATCGGCGGGTTTGCGGTAGGCGTCGGATCGATAGCACTGGTGGACTTTCGCATGTTGAACCTGGGACTGCGGCACGAGACTGCCGGGCGGATTTTGAGGTACACGGAGCTGTGGACTGTAGTCGCGCTGCTCTTCGTCGTGTTCTCCGGTGTCGCGCTGTTTTTGTCGCAGATCGATGTTTACCGGGTTAACCCGATCTTTCCGATCAAGATGTATGTGCTCGCCGCCGCGCTCATCTACAATTTCACAGTCCACCGAAAGGTGGCGACGATGGAAAATCCGCCGCCTCTCCTGAGCAAGTTCGTGGCGGCCGTGTCCCTGCTGCTGTGGGTCTTGGTAGTGTTTGGCGGGATTTTCACCGGGTTCCTTGTGTAGAGCATGGTATAGAGCATGCCCACCGCGCACTCCATCCAGAGTATCGACTTTCTCACGGCGTTCAGCGAATCGGTGCTGGCATACCCCATCGTTCTATCGATTCATCTGGCGTGCATCGCCCTGTTCGGCGGGATGATTCTCGCGACGGACCTGCGCCTTCTGGGGCTCTCTTTTAAGAGCCTGACCATCACCGAGGTGGTGACCAGCCTGCGCCCCTGGAAACGTGTCGGCGGGACGATAATGATCGCCATGGGATTGCCATTAGCCGCCTCTGAGGCGGAAAAGTATGCACCCAATCCCTTCTTCTGGACTAAGATGATCATTTTGGGCTTGATTGGCGTGCACGCCCTGATCTTCCGCCCAATTGTTTATAGTAAGACCGAAGAGCTCGACCGGTCCCCGGTCATCCCCACCAAAGCCAAAGTCGCCGCGATTCTTTCTCTGGTCCTCTGGACCGCCATGTTTGTTATGGGAAGACTGATCGCATATTGGGACTAGGGTCGTTTGATCGTCAGTGGTCGTGGTGATACACTCGATCTCCGTTGAGGAGTGTCTTCACCAAAGGGGGACCGCCATGGCCTTTCGAATCTTTTGGACACGGATCGCGATCGCAGTCGTTCTCACGATCGGCGTGCCGTTGACAGCCAATGCGCAGGCTCGTGGCGGGGCTAATGCCAATGCCGAACCCTATACACCCGCAGCGGATGCCAAGGATCTGAAGGCCGTGCTCTTCAAATGGATGTGGGCCATGGGCATGCTGAAGGGCCATGATGAACGCGACATGGTCGCATCGCTCGAATATCAGGGCAAAGGCACGATCCAGGTGGAGGGACAACCTTGCACGCTCCTGAAATATCGTGCCAGTACCAACTACCAGAGCTTCAGCCAGCGGATTCAATACGCTTGCACGCGGCCGAACGGACAGACGTACTCGAACATTGAGGTGGTCAGCGGGCTGTACGCCTGGAACGAGGACACGCCCGGCGCGGAAATTGGGCCAACGAAAGGAAAGGCCACACCGATGCCGGCGGCCGTCGAGGAGCGGCTCATCCGCTTTTGGGCGAGTCCTCAGGGCGCGCCCAAGGCAGCGGTAGCAGGGACCACCGAGACTTTCTGGCTGGGGGCCAACCCGGGCACACTTTTCGAGGACGGTGCCGCGAAAGTGCGCCAAACATCCGTATCCTGGGAGGCCGGTAAGCCGGTCATCTCATTCCCGATTCCTGGCGTTCCGGGGGCCACCGCGACAGCCACCCTGGATGCGAAGTTCCTGACCGAGCGCGTGGTGGTCAAACAGGGCTCGACCACCATGGAGTTCACCTACGGCGGCTATCAAGACTGGAACAACCCGCTGAACAAGATCGAAGTGCTCTACGCCGGGAAGCTGGTCGAGCGCAAGAACGGCGCGGTCGTCCGCGACCTGACCACGGACCAGACGGAGACGGGCAACGTCTATGTGGTTGCACCCGTACCCGCAAGCGTGCAGGCGGCGATGAAGGTCGCCCGGCAACTCCCGCGGGGCGTGATCGCCAAGACGGAACCGGCTCTCGACAAATCGGCATCCACGCCCCGGCTGGGCGCGCATCCTGACCTGACGGGCAACTGGACCTATACAGACTGGATTGGGAACTACATGACTGGCGGCGGACGCCGGCGGGGTCCCACACAGAAATCCGACGTCACCCGGCAGGACAATCAGACCTACGATTTTGAGCTCTACTCACCCTCGCGGTTCGGCGGCTTGGGTCGTCCCGTGTACAAGCCGCAGCATTGGGACAAAGTTCAACAGCTCGACATGTGGACCAACAAGTATGATCCGGTCATGACTTGCCAGCCCCTGGGAGTTCCGCGCGAGGGCCCACCCCGCCGCATCATCCAGACGGACAAAGACGTGATCTTTATCTATACCGGTGGTGACGCCGGCGGTGGATACGGCGAGTATCGCATCATTCCGACGGACGGCCGCAAGCACACCAAAGACCCGAATTTCGAGTTCACCTATTTGGGGGATACCGTGGGACGCTGGGAGGGCGACACGCTGGTTCTCGACTCCATCGGGTTCACCGATGCGACATGGTTCGGGCGCGGCGGTTTCTTCCACTCCGGCGATATGCACGTCGTGGAGCGATTCACGCGCCAAGGCGATGTCCTGCTGTACGACGTCACGGTCGAAGATCCGGAAGTTCTCGTGGAGCCGTGGGTGCTGCCGACCCGAAAGGTGACGCGCAATCCGAATCCGGACGCGGGGCTTATCGCCGAGCGAGGCGACTGCGCCGTCCCCGAACTGGGGAACGCCTCGTCCCAAATCCGGCACTAAGTTATCGGCATCAAAACAGCAAGGAGGACGCCGACTATGGGTTCGACCAGACGCACAATCTTGGCAGCGGGAGCTGCCGCAGCAGCAACGGCCGCCGTGCCGCGCGTATTTGCTCAACAGACGGGCGCACAAGGAACGGGAAAGTTTTATGAAAAAGGCCCGGTCCGGATCTACTATGAGGAGGCCGGTTCCGGCTTCCCGCTGTTACTGCTCCCGGGCGGAGGGTTGAACTCGACCATTGCCGGCTTGAAGGGCGGAAACCCCTTTCCCGCGATCGATGAGTTCAAGGGAGAATATCGATGCATCACGGCGGACCTGCGCAACGCCCCCAGCGGCCAGTCCACCGGACCGGTCGAGGTCGACCGGCCGTGGGAATCCTACGCCGACGACCAGCTCGGCCTCATGGATCATCTGGGAATCGACAAGTTCATGGTTCTGGGCTTCTGCATTGGCGGACCCTTCATCGGGAGCCTGTTGAAGCGCGCACCCAATCGTGTTGCCGCCGCGGTGATGGCCCAGCCCGTGGGCTGGCGTCCGGAGATGCGCGATCGAAAATACCAGGGTGCATTTTGGAGCGGCTGGCCTGCACAGATAACCGCTAAGCGACCCGAGATCCCGATGCAAACGGCCGACCAGTTCGTGACCAAAATGTTTGAAACCAACCCTGACTTCCTCTTCACGGTGACGCGCGATTTCATGCGCAGTTGTCAAAACCCGATCCTGGTCTTGCCGGACGACGTCCCCGCGCATCCGTATGCCGTCGCCATGGAGTGCGCGATGCTCGCGCCAAAGGCCGAAGTGAGCATCTTCCCCTGGAAAGAGCCTAAGGAGCGAATCCCCCTGGCGGTGCGCCAGATTCATTCCTTCCTCAAGGCGCATCGGCCTGCTTAGTTATCGGCCGACCGCCCGAATTCTGGCCGCTGTCGTGCAAGCGTCGACCACGGTGAAATAGCGTGCGACGCCCTGCGTACCCACGTCGAATGGATTCGGCTCTCCCGGTTTGCGGTTTGCGGCAGCGTGAGCTTTGAAGTACGCATCATCGAATTCGGAGTGATTCGACATCAAGGCTGTCGCACCGTAGTCGGCGGCGGCCTTGGCCATCTTCTTGGACGATGCGATATAGCCGTCATAGTATGCGGCACTGCCGTTAAAAGGGATCGCTGTCCCGCCGACATAAGCGATCCGGAGCGGCTTGCCATTGTCCCGCACCTCGAACAGGTAAGAAAGGGTTCCGGGAGTGTGGCCGGGCATCGTGACGATCTGAACGGAGGCATCTCCCACCGAGACCTTCATCCCGTCCGTGCCCACTATGTCACGCTTCGCCTTGCCGGTGGCGCGTTTATCCACGGCATCCCAATCTTCCGCGCCGTAGATCAGGTGCACGCCCGGAATCGAGTCCTGCAGCAATACGGCGCCGCCGTCGTGATCGCCGTGGGCGTGCGAAAGAATCACGTATTTCACGTTCTTCGGGTCCAGCCCGACTTTCTTCAGGCCGTCCAGAACTTCGTCTCTCGCGGCGTAGTCGAAAAGCGCCTCGATGACGATAATTCCCTGGCTGCCGGCGATGGCCCAGGCGCTATGGATCCTGGTGCCCAGGAAATAGAGGTTGTCTGCGACCTTGGCCGGTTCGGCATACCAGGTTTCTTTTGCCGGCGTTCGGGGAGCAGCTCCGCGGCCACCCGCGCCCCTTCCGCCTGCCTGACCACCCTGAGCTTGGGGACCGGCTGAAGGCGGAATGCAGAGGCGAAGAAACGTCCCTGCCCAATCCGTGCCGGCGGCTGCCTTGGCCGTCGCGATGTAGTCGACGGTCGGGTTAGGCGTCTGCGCCGATGCGGTCCGGACCATCGCAAAAAGAATTGCTCCCGTAATGCTGATTAGCGGCTTCATGTGCTGCACCTTCAGAACGTAACGTGGGCGGCTTCGGCCAGGACCATCTCTTTGTAGACAGGCAGCGCCCAGCCCTCTTTGACCAGCTCCTCGTATCGCTGCGCGACTTTATTGTAGTAGTCCTTCGGATTCTTGTAGAGCTTCTTCAACTGATCTTTCGAGAGCGCCGTTTCGAAGTTGCCGAGGCCGCACAGTTGAGCGTCAGGATCCTGACCGGCGGTCCGCCGCTCCGCGATGAAATGGTTGGGATTCGGAATCCTTGGTTCGGAGGCTTCGTCGGGAACGTGGTAGCTCTTCGCCGGCACATCTACGTAGGTGCTGCGGATCCCGCCTTTGACGTTTCCAACCTCATCCAGCGCGAGCAGAACGCCCTTATCGCGATCGATCTTGGGCTTGTTGTCCGGATTGAAATCGACGTAGAACCGGTCGGCGTGGGGAGGCGCGATGCCTTTGTCCACCCACGCGAAAAGCTTGTCGAGAGCAACGGCCATCTCGGCTCCCAGAGGATACCTGCTGATCGGATATTTGCAGGGATCGGGATAGTATTGACCGGCGACGCGGGCATCGATATGGGCCATGCCTGCAAATTCATAGACGCGAAGCTTCTCATTGTCGGGCTGCGTGGTCCCGTTCCCTGCGAAAGCCTCCCGCATGGTGGGCACCAGGATCGTGGGTACATCGATAACCGGAATCTGACCGTTGGCGCTGGTAGGCATGAACCCGTCGTAAATCGGCTTCATGTCCGCGAGTCTTTGCGCCATGTGGGCGTTGGTGAGGTAATTCTGAGCCACGGCTGCCGAGGCCGATGAACCGGCAAGGATCATCTTTCGCACTGCGAAGCCGCTTAGAGGATTGTCTTTGTGGTCTGATTTGACGAGCGCGCCTACCTGCGCGAGGATGTCATTGGTCGCGCCGTTCGGAACGACCAAATCCTTGTAGCGCGCCGCGTTCGCCGCAGCGAGTCCCGCGGGCGTCGTGGTGAGGATCTCGAGCCCGATGACCCCGGTCGTCATGGCATAAACCTGCGTGAAATGGAAAACCCACGGATTGCCGCTCGGGTGCATCGATTCAGCCAGTATCAGACCGTTGAACTTCGCGTTGTCCTTGGGTTTGCGGATGACGATGCGGGTCTTGTAAGGCATGCCGCTGGAGGTCGTTCCCGAAATGAAGTACTCCCTCGCCTCATACTTGAATTTCGCGTAGGTGTCTTTCGGCGCGATGCTGGTTTTCTTGGCGTCGTCATAGTCATCCATGAAGGTCTCGTAGAACTCGCCGGGACCGGTGACTTCCATGGCAGCCGGTATGGAAGCGACCACCTGCTTTACCGGTGCAGCCGGCTGAGCGCCTCGTCCTCCGCCGCGACCACCTCGGCCACCAAGGACTCCAGCCGGAGCGCCACCTTGCGCCGGGTTTTGTCCGGGAACTGGAATAGGCAGCTGACCCGAAACGGTCATTACACTGGACGCTGCAACAAAGACGATCGGCGCGATCTTCTCTACCAAACGATTCATGGCGCTCCATGCTCCTGTATGTTCGCGAGCCCTCTCAGATTACAACACAGGGAACTCTCCAGGGAACGCACTCGCCCGGAAGTATTGCTCGGATCAGATCATTTGCGCTCTCGTCGATTTGTTTGTATTCTACTGAACGCAGTCCAAGGACAATTTCATGCCTATACGGACCTACCGGCAAAAGAAGCGGGCGACCGCGAATCTTGCGCTAGCGGCAGTGATGGCGATGCTACCTCTGGCTGTCTCGGCCTTGGCTCAGAAGCGCTGGACTCCCCCACGAACTGCCGACGGCCAACCGGATCTCCAGGGAATCTGGAGCAACGCCTCGATCATCCCCTTGGAACGGCCCAAGGAACTTGAGGGGAAACAGTTTCTCACTCCGGAGGAAATGGCCGCTTACGAAGGGAAAGTTTTCAATCGCTCTTCCCGCGAAAAGCCGCTGCCTGCCGGGCAGGTCGGTACTTACAACGATTTCTGGTGGGACGGAGACTCCAAACGCGCGCCAAATCTGCGCACCTCCATCATCGTGGATCCGGCGGATGGGAAAGTCCCCGCACTCACTCCACAAGCGCAACAGAGAGTCGAGGCAGACCGAGCCTATGCCAGGCAACATCCGGCCGACGGTCCCGAAGACCGCCCGTTATTCGAACGGTGCATTGTGTTCCCGATGACCGGGCCGCCGATGCTTCCCAGTTTTTACGACAACCATCAGTACGGTCCCCTCACGACGAATTATCAGATCGTGCAGACGCCCGGATACGTCGCGCTGCTCATGGAAGTCATGCATGAGATGCGCATCATTCCTCTGGATGGCGGGCCTCATCTTCCGCCGACGGTTCGTCAATGGAAGGGCGACGCGCGCGGGCACTGGGAAGGCAATACTCTGGTGGTTGACTCCACAAATTTCACGGATAAGACCCAGTTCCGCGGCGCCGACCAGAACCTTCATCTGATCGAGCGCTTCACCAGAACGGCCCCGGACATCCTCCTGTATGAGTTTACGGTGGATGATCCGACTGCGTTCACCAAGCCCTGGAAAGGGGAAATCCCCATGATCGCGAGTGACGGCCCGTTATTCGAGCACGCCTGCCATGAGGGCAACTACGGTCTGGCAGGGATTCTCGGGGGCGCCCGCGCCGACGAAAAGAAGCAGCCGCGATAGCCTGAGGCTAGCCACCAGGAATGCCGCGAACGGCATTAGTTGTCCCGGACTGCCTTGAAATCGCCTTTTTTGGCGCCTTGCGTCCATGTGCCCACAAGCGCGCGGCGAGGACTGGTGACGTCCTGAATCCGGGCGTCGATCGTTACCCTGGCCGTCTCCCCGGTGCGGTCTTTGTAATTTGCCTCGAAATGAAATTGCCAAGTCGCGGGGTCGAGCGATGTTTTCTCGAGGGGAACCGAGCGGATGCCCGGATTCATGATTCCCGTGACGGACGTGCCATCCCAATCCATGACCAGCGTGACAGGGGTGCGTTCCGTGGCATTCACTCCCCAGCTTCCATGCCAGGTGCCCTTGAGCGGATGCCCTTCCTGGGCCGCGAGCCAAGATGTGAGCAACAGCGCAGCAACCGCCGCCTTTATCTTCATTGACCCACCAGGTGGCTGGGATCCCGATTATTATCCTGGCAAAAATATTCTTCGAAATCCTCGTCGGGAACCCAGTAGATGTAGTGGCCCCCGGTCCAGGACTTCGTATAAGCCTTGGGATCGTCGATGGTGGCTTCGTATTTCAACGTGTTGTAGTCGGGCCGCGAGATGTGCTCGATCAAATGGAACGCGTCCGTATGTGGATAGCCGGCCCTGGCAAACCAGAATTGTTCATTGAAACCCACGGAGTCGACAGCCAAAGTGTCGCCCTCCCACTTGCCTACGGAGTGACCCAGGAAAGTCGGGATAAAGTCATCCGATGTCGGGTGCGGCCGTCCATCCATATAGATCACCCGCCAGGTTCGAGGACCGCCGCCGGAGAGCACCAGCACGCGCTTGGCTTCCGGCAGTTCATAGATCAACAAGCCATACGGGGTGTGGAACTGGCGCGGTCCCCCGGGAGGCACGCAGCGAGCATGGGGATCGTTCTTTTGCTGGTCGGCACGGCGTGCTTCGTACAACGCCTTGGCCCACGGCTGGAAAGGAACTTGGCTGATCTCCAGATTAGTCGGCAGATTCATGCCGTTTTTGCCCGTCAGGCCGCCCGTGCCCGAATTCCAATAGCCGGTCTTCCCCGGCGCAGCGGCCAACATCGGATGTCCATCCGGCCATCGCGGCGTCGGAGCGGAGGGCGGCCTGGGTCCGTTCGTGCGGCCCGTGCGAGTGCTGGGGGCAGGTGCGGGCGTACTTGCGGGCGCTTGCGCGAAGACGCATGTTCCCAGGGTTGCGGCCGCCAATGAGAGCCAAATGAACTTGTGCTGGCGCATGAATTAGATTTCCCTTCGAATACGAGGCGCTATTTGCCTTGGCTCGATGCGGCCCCAAGCCGTTGGCCAGTGGTGGTGAGTGTCACCGCGCGAGCATTCGCGTGGGTCCCGCCGTCCTTGGCTTGCGTGCCTTCCACGGTCACCAGATCGCCGATTTTCATTGAGGTCCGGGTCCAGCCCGAATTCTTGAGCGCTCCCGGGGCGCCCATCTCGAAAGCCCAGTTGGCGACGTGGCCGGCGTCGTCTTCCACATCAATGTAGAAATAGACGTGCGGATTGCTCCAGTCAATCTTGGTGACAGCTCCGGTGAGCTTCACCGGCTTGTTGCCGTCATATTCGGCAGCAAAGGAATGATGCGCCCAGGAGGACGTGCCCGTCCCCAAAATGATCAAGATGGCCGAAACCAATCGAAGCCTCATACGAAAATTCCTTCCCTGCCCAATGGTATGGTACTCGGAGCGCCCGGCACTCCCGCTCCCGATGATACTAATTATCACTGCGGTGATGCCCAAACCTCAAAGCTGCTAGCTAGTAGAGAGTCCAGGTTCCCTTCTGCACCCAACCTGTGTTGAGCGAACCGTCTCCGTCAGCGCCGTACATGTAGACACTCTTCATCCCGGTGAAACCACTTTTGAAAATGATGTCTAGGCCAATGATGGTAGAGTTCGCCGTAGTGGTGACTGATGCGGTGCCGATCGCACACTGGCTGTTCTGCAGCGCAAAAGGAGAATTCACAGGTTTGGAATCCGCGCCCATGGCGTTGTCCCACTCCAATTGGACGGTCCCCGAAATGCGGTCATATATGACGTAACACGAGTTCTGAACGTCCAGTGCCGGTGCGAATAGTATCGCCGCGGCGACGAGATTCGTTGCGCTTTGGCTGTCAGAGAAAACGAAGGTGAAGGTTTGACTCACGCCATGTCCCGCATTCGGTGACACGGATTCCGCCGTGGGCAAGGGAGGAGTAGGGTCCGCAACCGTATAGGTGCCGCTTTGTTGCCAGGCAGGGCTTGCGGAGCCGTCTCCTTCGGCCGCGTACATGTAGACATTTTTGCGACCCATGAAGGTACTTTTGAAGGTGATCCCGACGCTAATGGTGGTAGCAAGCGGCGTCATCATCACTGAGGTCGCATCGATCGCGCACTGGCTGTTCTCGATTGTGCTGGATGACCCCGCCGGTTTAATTTGATCATCGTTGAGATCATCCGATCTCAACGTGATGGTGTCACGATTGGGATCGTACAGGATGAAGCAGGAGTTCACACCATCGGGTGAAATCGCAAACAGCATCTCGGCACTGGTAAGATTCGTAACCCCTTGAGCGCTTGAAAACACGAAAGTGAACGTTTGACTGAGACCTCCACTTCCGCTTGGCCACACCGAATACGCCACAGGCAGTTGCGTCGAAACCGGACTGTTCAGAGTCTGGGACGGGAATGTGGGCAAAAGCAGAGCTGAGCCTGAAACACTGGCTGCGGAAATCGAATCGCCCGCCTGCCCCGCCGCGACAACTCCGGTAATTTGAAGCGGCACGACGAGGAAGGACGGATGAGGTGGAATTTGCAACGTAACCGTGGCTACTGTCCCGTCTGAAATGGTGCTGGAGTTGAGACCATAGATTAAACATGTGTTGCCGTTGCACGTAAGCGATTTGCCTGCATTCGTGGCTTGTGCTCCAGCCGCGAAGGCGACACCCGAAACGTCGGAGGAGTAGCTCAAGGACCACTGGAGGGCTGCTGGCTGCGCTCCCGCCGCGGAATCCAGATGGATCGGAACCACTACCGAACCGTCCACCGTCTCCTGAACATCACCCACTGAGAGAGTAACGCTCTGTCCGGCGATTTCGCCCCCGGTCATGACAACCAGCCCCACATACGCGATCAGCAGAAAGGGAAATCGGGTCACAGATAAACACTATACCTTGTGAGGGCGCCTTGCCTCACAGCACGATTCTTTCCCTCGTTCAATCCGCTTACTACACTTCAGTTGGCCGTAGGTGTTCTTTCGAGGTGAGTTACTGTGAGCAGCTCGATACGAGCTTTGCGCGCTTCGAGCTGAAGGCCAAGCTGCTGCACGGCGTCGAAGAGTGACGGTATAGGCTCAGATGTGGCTGTACTGTCCCGGCCCGTTCGGTCGCCGGAAAAGACTCCCCGAATGGTCTCGGGCGCAAAGGTGAGATCGAGGTTAAACTGACCTGTGACTCCGGTCATGTCCACGACGGGCTTTTCGGTGAACCGCGACATCAATTCTACGAAACTGGCAAGACTGGCTGAAGGAGTCCAGAGGTGGACGCCGCCTGACGGCAGCAATGCGATCATCATTGGAGGCCGGGGCTTGCCGTCGGGTCCCACGGCCGTCGGTGTCTGGCTATCTGGCTTTGTCCCGGCAGTGGCCGGCTTGAGCCTCGGCTGTCCCTTTCCGGTTATTAACGCGTAGACAGACTGTGCTTTCATATCGCGGCGAAGCGTTAGCTTGAACCGTTCCGCGAGAAGGACTTGAAGCATCTCGGGAATTTGATCTGGCGAGGTAGCGGGCGGCAGTTTGGCGGTGATCTCGAAACGGGCGTCGTTGATCCAGTCAGGACCCTCAATCTGGAAGTCCATGACGCGGTAGGCCGCACGTATGCAGTCTTTCAGCGTTATGTTGGTGTAGCGCACCATTCCAGCGTCCGCAGTCATACCGATCCAGATAGCGTTTGACGGATTGGGGTCGGACGACTTGATCGACGCAACTTCAAACGCCGGTCTTTCTGTTGGCTGTTGGCCTGCTGCAAGGCTAAAAACAAACCATAAGCAGACGAGACATGCCTTCATAGCCCTATGTTAGCTGCCGGTCGTATTTTGTGGATTCAATCGAAGTTTCCAGAATGCCGTCAGCGCATATCGGGTCAGGGCAGTTGGAACACCCACACCGCCGGAGCGCGGTCGACGTTCTGGATTTCCGGCGTCAGCGCCGCGAACCCTGTCGCCTGGGCGCCGCCGTTGCCAACGCCGATGGCGATGTACTGCTTGCCGTTCACCGTGTACGATATCGGGGCGTTGCTGGGCACATCGGTCAGGCGCGCCTCCCAGAGCAGTTTGCCGGTCTGGTCGTCGTACGCGCGGAAGTACCGGTCGATCGAGCCGTTGAAGATCACCCCGCCGGCCGTATCCAGCGCGCCGCTCGACACGGGCGCGCGATGGCGCTCGGTCCATAGCACTTCGCGCGTCCCCATGTTAATGGCTTCCACCCGGCCGTACTTGCCATCCGAATCCGGACGAGGCCGGAGACTGGGACGGCCGCCCGCCGACAAAAGACCCGCACGGCCGCCATCGGTGACCGGCGTCAAATCCATGCAAGCCTCGATAAGCGGTACGTACATAATTTTCGTGTCCGGGTTGAACGAACCCGGGATCCAGCTTTTGGCGCCGTCCACGTGGGGACAGATCATCTTCGATTGCCCGTCGCCCGGCATCGTTTGCGGGTTGATGGTCTTCTTGCCTGTGACAGGATCGATCGAGGAAACGATGTTTTGCAGGCCCAGGTCCTTCGAGTAGATCCACTTTCCCGTTTCCGCGTCGAGCACGTCATAGGTCGCTTGCTTGCCGGAAGTCATGATCACCGGCCGCACCACGCCGTTGACCGGCATGCGTACGATCTGGCGTTCAAACACCCAATCGAGGTCCCACTGGTCGTTCGGCAAATGTTGGTAATACCAGACCAGCTTGCCGGTATCCGGATTGATGGCCAGGGTACAGTCCGTATACAGACCGTCGGTCTTGACGCCCGGCCTCACGGGCTTCACCAGCAAAGCGGTGTCATAGGTCTGTGCAACACCGAAGAACGCGAGGTTGAGCGCCGAGTCGTAGCTTCCC
>DASYSG010000015.1:0-25152 GCA_036003585.1 Bryobacteraceae bacterium
CGTGAACTTAACCTGCAGGGTCTGGATCTTGTTATAGCGATCCTCCACACCCTTCAGCGTCCGCTGAAGAGTAACGGGTTCGGGGGACTCCGCCGCCCCGGATGGTATCGCCGGGACCAGGGCCAGGAGCAGGGAGCAGAAACCAACACTCGTCTTAACCATTGTTAACCCCTTGGATGCATTGGACGTACGGTTCGTTTCCGGCAACTTAAAGTTAACTCCCCACTCTGCCGACCATATCCACCAGGAGAACGTACATGGACTACATCGGCGGTGTCAGCAGCATTGTCAGCATTGTGGCGTTTGCGATCTTCGTTGCTGGCGTAATGCGAGTCTTCCAGATGGCGGCAACGCTGTCTGAAATCAAGGATCTTCTCACCTCCATCAAGCTCAACGCTTCCGCCGATGCTGCCATGAGACCGGCGGTTGGTCCTGCCCTTGGGATACCCACCCTCCGTCCTTCCGTTCAATCGGGGGAAGAAATGCTTCGGGCCGCCCTGAGCGATCTGGATCATCCGGTTAACCCCACTTCGATCGAACTGGGGAACAAAAGCTAGACTGCTCTCACCACCGCGCTCACCGGTCGCGAGCCCACCGGAATCACCGTCAGCAGGGCCGCTGTCTTGTAGCGATTTTTCTTTTGCTTGATCGCGGGCACGCTCAGGACCGCGACGTCCCCCGATTTCCGGTTCAGCACCAAAGCGTACTGATCGTTGGCCATAACCCGTATGAACCCGGGATCGCTGCCTACCGGCACCACAGCGATCACCTTGCGCGTCGGGATGCTCAAAATACTCACGTCGCCGGACGTCGGACTGGCGATGAACAACAAGTCTTCGGACACATCCATGGCCCCCGGAGCGTGGCCGGCCAGAACCGTGTCGCCCACTTCAGGAGTTGAAAACAGCTCCCATACCACCACCACCGCATCCATTCCCTCTCCCGTCACGAAGAGCTGACCGCGGTCGCGGCTGAGGCAGAATTGATCGGGCCGCACGGAGATGGGCAGATGGGTGATCAAACGCCGTGCTTCCACGCTGTAAACCGAAAGCAGCCGCTCCTCACGATTCCCCGCCAATAGCGTTTTGCCCTCGGCGTGAAATTGGATGGGTCCATAATCGCCCTGGCCCAGCGGAGCGCTCAAGCGCCGGGCCTCCAGATCCACCAGGTAGACTGCCTGAGCCGAACTGACGGCAGCTGTCTTTCCATCGGGGGATAAAGCCATCCCCACCGGCTCGTCCGGAAGCGGAAGCTTCCAATCGACCTTGAAGCTGTCCAGGGCCATTGCGATCAGTAAACGAGGCTCCCTCGCCAGGACGTAGAGTGTCCGGTCGCCGACGGCCAGCGCCATGGTGATGGCCTGCGAGGCCACCGCCAGCTTGCGGGCCAACCGGAGGTTATCGATCTGGATCTCGTGCACCGTCCCGTTTTCCGGCGTCAGCGCGTATACCGAAGGCCGTTGCGCAGCCGCCGTGACCTCGGTCGGAGCACCCTCCAGAGGGATGTGCCGGGCCACCGCCAAGGCGCCCAAATCGACTGCCGCCACCGCCCCTCCCTCCTGATTAGCGATGAAAGCATAGCCCCGGAAGCCTTCCTGGGGGCGGGTACAGGCGACCGCCAGCGGCAGTGCCAAAATGGTACGGCGGGAGATCACTTATTCCAGTCTAGCGCGCTGAAAACACAAAACCTTGCCCGCGTGTAGCCCATATGGTACCTTCAGAGTTAGCTTGGCCAGAGCTGACCTCCTGAAAAGACCCTAGTACGTCGAAATCTTTCTTATGAATCTGCGGTCGCTGTTTAGTGTGTTCTCATCCGATCTGGCCATCGATCTCGGTACGGCCAACACCCTGGTATTCGCCAAGGGCAAAGGCATCGTGGTCAACGAGCCTTCCATTGTCGCCCTCAATAAGAACACCGGCGAAGTAGAAGCTGTCGGCAAGGAAGCCAAAGAGATGCTGGGCCGCACGCCCGGCAACATTGTTGCGATTCGTCCCATGAAGGACGGCGTCATCGCCGACTTCAAAGTGACCGAGCGCATGCTGAATTACTTCATTCAGAAGGCGCATGGACGAAAGATGCTGGTGCATCCGCGCATCATCATCGGCGTGCCCAGCGAGATCACGCAAGTCGAAAAACGCGCCGTCATCGATTCGGCGTATCACGCCAAAGCCAGCGAAGTTTACCTGGTGGAACAGGCCATGGTGGCCGCCATCGGTTCCGGCTTGCCGATCACGGAGCCGGCCGGGAACATGGTGGTGGATATCGGCGGCGGCACCACCGACGTCGCGGTGATTTCGCTCTCCGGCATCGTGTATTCGCGCTCGGTGCGCGTGGCGGGCAACGCCATGGACGACGCCATCGTGCAGTACATGAAGCGGAAATATAACCTGCTGATCGGTGAAACCACGGCGGAAAAAGTGAAGATCCAGATCGGCTCGGCGTTTCCGCTGGATAAGCCGCTCACCATGGAAATCAAGGGCCGCAACCTGATCGAGGGTGTGCCCAAAACTGTCACGGTGGCCGACGAGGAAATCCGCGAGGCGCTGTCCGAGGGCATCGCCACCATCATGAACGCCATCCGCGTGGCGCTGGAGCGCACTCCGCCGGAGCTTTCCGCCGACATCAGCGACCGGGGAATCGTGCTCACCGGAGGCGGCGCGCTGATTAAGAATTTAGACAAGCGCATCCGTCACGAAACCGGCCTGCCGGTGTCGATCGCCGAGGATCCGCTGGCATCCGTGGTGCTGGGCACCGGCAAAATGCTTACGGAGTTCGCCCTGTTGCGCAGAATCGCTGTTGAATAAAGGCGCAGAGTAAAGTTCGAGTCGCCGTATGGACCTGATTCTCAATCGCTACCGCAACCTTACGGCGCTGGTGGCGGCGATTCTTGTCCAACTGGTCCTGCTGGCCTACCAGGTCAAGAGCAATCAGGAAGTCCGGCTCATCCGCGTGTGGGCGGTCACCGCGGTCACGCCCCTGGCACGATTACTCGAAAGCGGCCGCAGCGGCAGCGTTAATTTCTTCAAAGATTACTTCGTCCTTCTGGATGTGCGGGAGCAGAACAAGCGCCTCCAAAGCGACCTGAATCGCGTCCAGCTGGAGAACCAGGTGCTCCGCACCGAGCTGGATACGGCCGAGCGAGGCAAGGCCCTCTCCGTGTTTCAGGAGCAATCCGGCATGAAGACCGTGGCGGCGCGCATCATCGGAAACTCGCCCGGGTCCAACGGCCACGTGGTCCTGATCGATCGCGGCACAGGCAGCGGCATTCAGCCGGGCATGGCGGTGATCACGCCGGATGGAATCGTCGGCAAGATCGTCAGCTCCTATCCCACCGCATCGAACTTGCTGCTGGTCACCGATCCCGCCTTCGCCGCGGGCGTCCTGTCGCAAAAGAATCGGGTCCACGGAACGCTGAAAGGGACGGGGAACAGTAACGCGATCGTGGATTACGTCCAGAACGAGCAAACCGTCGAGATCGGGGAATGGTTTTACACCGCCGGCGACGATCGCATCTTTCCGAAAGGGCTCCTGGCAGGAACCGTTACCGCGGTCCGCCCCGGCCGCACGGTCAAAGATATTTTTCTCAGTCCCAGCGGATTGCAGCATGGACTGGAAGACGTGCTGGTGATCCTCGAAGGCGATCACAAACCCATTCCGGACTTGCCGCCGCCCAATCAATCCGTTCATCTGCAGCCTCTCCCGCCGGCCGAGGGCGGGACAGGTCTTGCGGGCGATCCGCTGAATACCGCCAACAACACATCCAGCAACACGACCAAAAACAGCGGGGGCGCGCAGACGGACCTGGACCGTGAAGTGGAGCGCACGCGGCGGATCGGCGAGGACCAGAAACACGTATTCGGAGAACGTGGCCGCGGAGCACCCGATTTTAACAAGGTCCCCGATCCAGGCGCGTCCCGGCCGGCCGCGACAGCACCTCCGGCGCAAACATCGTCTCCCGTTACGCCTTCGGCAACCCAGCCGCGTCCATGAGCGACCTTTCCGCTGGATTCAGCGAACCGCCCCGCAGAACCAAAGTCCCCAAATTCCGGTGGATCGCGATCATCGGAGTTCCGCTGGCCGCCATTCTGTTTCAGGTTTACGTTCCGCGCTTCTTCACGTACCTGGCGTACCTGGAAATGCCGCTGTTGGTGACCGTTTATTACTCCTTAAGGCGGCGCTCCCCACCTTTCGGAGTGCTCTTGGGCATGTGCATCGGACTGGCGCAGGACTCCCTTTCCAACCATCCTCTGGGGATGTTCGGGATCGTCAAGACCCTGGTGGGATATTTCGCCGCCTCGGTCAGTCAGAGGTTTGAAGGCAGCAGCGACCTGTTGCGGCTGGTGCTGGCGTTCTTTTTCTTCTTTTTTCACCAATTCTTCTATTGGGTGCTGTCGCGCGCCCTGCTGGGGGAGGCCGTTTCCTTCGAACCCGTTCAAACCCTGGTGCTGGCGGTTCTGAACGCCGCGGTGGCGGTGCCTTTGTTTCGGATCTTGGATAAACTGGATGTTACCGACTGATCTGACGATAGTTGTTAGGAAGGTTCACAGTGACTGATCCCGAACGCCCGGCGAATGAGTCCTCCGACCGGCTGTTTCGCGATGATACCAAGTTCGCGCTGGGCCGCATCGCGATCTTCCAGTACGCCGCGGTGGCGATATTCCTGTTCCTGATCGCCGGATTCTGGATCCTGCAGATACGCGACCACGAAACCAACAGCACGCTGGCGGAGCGCAACCGCATCAAGACCGTTCCGCTGCTCGCTCCCCGCGGCAAGATTCTCGACCGCGATGGCCGCGTGATCGTGGACAATCAGCCCGCCTTCGTGGTCCAGCTTACTCAGGAAAACCTCAAGCCGGAGCATCTTCCGGCGATCGCCGAAGGTTTGCACCTGGATCTGGACGACTTGAAGGCCACGGTGAAACGCTATGCCGCCGGAAAGCGCTACAGCCCCATCCCCATTAAACGCGACCTGTCTCCGGCCGAGCTGACCTTTATCGATTCTCACCGGGATCCCGGCACATTCCCGGAACTCGAGGTGGTGCAGGAGCCTCGCCGGCTGTATCCGCAAGACGGTCTGGCCGCGCACGTGATCGGATATGTCGGTGAAGTAAGCGAGCAGGAGCTCAACTCCTCGGACTTCGCAAATTACTCGCAAGGGGACCTGGTCGGCAAGTCCGGGCTGGAGCGCCAGTACAACGAAATCCTGAAGGGCGTCGACGGCCAGCGACGCGTGGTTGTGGACGTCGCCGGGCGCGAGCACCAGGTGCTGGAGAGCACGGAAGCCACTCCCGGTCAGAATCTGCAGTCGACCATCGATCTGGACTTGCAGGCCGTCGCGGAGATCGCTCTCGAAGGCAAGAAAGGGGCGGTGGTTGCCTTGGACCCGCGCGATGGTTCCGTGCTGGCGATGGTCAGCCGCCCGGCTTTCGATCCGAATCTGTTCGCCGCGCACATCAAAGCCGCCGATTGGAAGGCACTGACATCGAACCCGGAGAATCCTCTGATCAACCGGGCGATTCAAGCGCAGTTCGCGCCCGGATCGACGTTCAAGCCTCTGGTCGCCATGGCCGGCCTTGAAAGCGGCGCCATCGACGAGAACTTCAGCGTAAGCTGCCATGGCGGAGGCACCTTCTATGGCCGGTTCTTCAAGTGCTGGGAAAAGCGCGGGCACGGCGGAGTGAACATGCACGCTGGAATCATCCATTCCTGCGACGTTTACTTTTACACCGTGGGCAACAAAATCGGGATCGACGGCATCGCCGAATACGCCGAGCAGGCAGGTATCGGAAAGAAGACCGGCATCGATCTACCCGGCGAGGCCGAAGGCTTAATGCCATCCTCCAAGTGGAAACTCCGTACCCAGCGCGAAAAGTGGTACGCCGGCGAAACGATTTCGGTCGCCATCGGACAGGGAGCAGTCACGGTCACTCCGATTCAGCTTGCCACCGCGATAGGTGGGATGGCGAATGGTGGGGTATGGTTCAAGCCGCACCTGGTAAAGATGGCGGCTGCGGCCGACCCGCGGCGCGAAAACTGGAACCTGGATAACATCGCCAAGGTCGTCTCCGGAATGTATGGAGTCGTGAACGAAGGCGGAACGGGCACTTCGGCGGCGATCCCCGGCATTACCGTGTCCGGCAAAACCGGCAGCGCCCAGCGGGTCTCGAACGATTTCAAGAAGTCCGGCAAGGCCGACGCCGACGATAAAGATAACGGCTGGTTCGTGGCCTTCGCGCCGCGCGAGAATCCTGAGATCGTCATCGCAGTGCTTCTCGAAGGCGGCGAGCACGGCAACTTGGCCGCCCCCACTGCTCGCGATGTCATCAAGGCTTACTTCGACAAGAAGACGCGCCTGTCAAAGCTCGCCCAACCGACCTTGGCGTTGATCCGCCGCCCTGGACAATAGGAATGAGTGGAGCGGGCTTCAGCCTGCAACGGGTGCTTCAGCACCCGTGAGAGTTTACCTAACCCAGGGCCACTTGATCCATATGGAGATCGCCAGACGGCGCTTGCCACATTGGCACCCTGAGTCGCGCCCTCTCTTCATCACTTGGCATCTCCATGGAAGTCTTCCCAAATTCCGTTATCCTCCGCCTAGCCACCCGTCAGCAGGCCAAGCCTTCGTCTGGATGGACCGCTATCTCGATACCGCCACAACCGGCTCGATGTGGTTGCGGCAGCCGAACGTCGCCGATCTTGTCAGCGCGCACATTCGTCACGGTGCTGAAGAGCGACTCTACGAATTGCACGCATGGGTGGTGATGGCAAACCATGTTCATTTGCTGATTCAGCCGTGTGTCAAACCTTCCGAGGCGTTGCGAAGAGTCAAAGGCCGATCCGCTCGCGAGGCAAATCTGCTGCTGTGCCGAACAGGTGAATCTTTCTGGCAATCGGAATCGTTTGATCACTGGGCGCGGAATGCAGACGAGATGGCCAGGATTGCTCACTATATCGAGAATAATCCGGTGACAGCTGGATTGACTGCGCGAGCAGCGGATCCCAAGTGGTCAAGTGCGTGGGAAGCCCGCTAGCTGACGGGCGCTGAAGCACCCGTTGCAGGCTGAAGCCCGCTCCACGATTATAGCGGTACACTGAAGGTTCAGAATGGCTCGTTATCGATCTTTCCGCGACCTGGACTGGTCCCTCCTGGCGATCACGCTGATTATCTGCTGCCTGGGAATCCTGCAGATTTACTCCGCGACTCAAAACACCAAGTGGTCCGATGCCTGGTGGAAGCAAGCTATCTGGGTTCTGGTGGCCATCGGGATGATGTGGGTGGTCTCGTCGATCGACTATCACACCCTGCTCGGGCAGGTCCCGATTCTCTACGGACTCTCGATCGTCGCACTGCTGGCGACCTTCGCCGTTGGAAAGCAGGTATTCGGTTCCCGGCGTTGGATCCGGGTGCCGGGGGTAGGGTTCAACTTTCAGATCTCGGAATTCGTTAAACTGGTGATAATATTACTGGTAGCACGCTACCTCTCGGAGCTGAAACGCGACGAGGTGGGTTGGCGTGAGTTATTGAAACTAGGAGTGTTAGTCGGTATTCCGACGGCGCTGGTGATGAAGCAGCCGGATCTGGGCACGTCGCTGACGTACCTTCCGGTACTGGCCGTCGGGGTTCTGCTGGCCGGGATTCGATGGCAATATCTGGCGGCGATCGCTGTAGCGGGTGGGTTGGCGATAACAGCCGCCTATCCGTTCCTTCAGGATTACCAGAAGAATCGGCTGACTTCGTTCGTCGATCCTTCCCAGGATCCCCGCGGCAACGGCTATCAGGTGATCCAGTCCAAGATCGCAGTCGGGGACGGCGGGCTGTGGGGGAGGGGCGTCACGCACGGCACCCAAACTCAAGGCGGGTTCCTGCCCGTTCCGCACACCGATTTCATTTTCTCGGCCTTTGCCGAGGAACACGGGTTCGTGGTGGTAGTGGTAGTTCTTGGCCTTTATTTTTTGTTGCTGATGCAGATCGTCCAAAATGCTCAAATGGCTCCAGACCGGGCGGGCATGTATATCTGCATGGGCGTGGCGACCATGTTGTTGTTCCATGTGCTGATCAATGTGGGCATGGTAGTTGGCAATATGCCAGTGACGGGGATTCCTTTGCCGCTGATGAGTTATGGCGGCTCGAATCTGTTTTCGATATTTATCATGCTGGGGCTGGTGAACAATGTCCGGCTCCGGCGGTTTTCGAGTTAAGCGCACAGCGGAGCGTTGTGCGCGTTGGAGAAGAGTTAAGCGCACAGCCGGGGCGCCCTTTGGGCCATGGCGTTGTGCGCGATTAAATTAATGTAGCCGACCTGCGTGTAGTACGGGCGTGGGGACGGAAGGCGACTTTCGGTAGAAGATTTTTGAAGCCTGCCGGTAACTGGGGGCTTTGTTTGGGCTGGTTGAGTCGGAAGTGTTCGAGTTCGGACTCCACTTCTGTGTGACGAGACGGCCGCATTCCCCGAGTCGCCTGAGAACTGTCCCACCCTTAGCCGGGTCGTGTAAGACCCCGCGTTGAAACGCGGGAGGGAGGCTGAGGATGAGCAAAGAACTGGTGATTTCGTCCAATCGGCACGAAACCAGAGTGGCGCTCCTGGAAGACGATCAGTTGGTGGAAGTTTACTTCCAGCGGGCGAATGAGTATTCGCTCGCCGGGAGTATCCACAAGGGCCGCGTGACCCGGGTGCTCCCCGGCATGCAGTCCGCCTTCGTCGATGTGGGGCTGGAGCGCGATACGTTCCTGTACGTATCGGATTTCCTGGAAGAAGAACACGAGGACATCGATCGTGTGACCGGCGACGAACGCCCTCCTCGTGAGAACAGCCGTGACCGCGATCGGGATCGTGACCGGGAACGCCGTCCCGCGATGCGTCCGCCGCAGGAACCTGTGGCCACTGTTTCGGTGCCCTCGGGCGAAGAAGCGCCCGCTGAAGCGACGGCGCCTGCCGAGCCGGCATCCACCGCGGCCATGTCCGAACCGGTTCAGGAAGGGCCTCCGGACCAAGCCGCGGATCGGCCGGCCGAAAGGGGAGAGGATCGCGACCGCCGTGGCCGCCGCTCCCGCCGCCGCCGCAATCGCGGACGCGGATTCCCTGAATCGAAATATGCCGAGGTCGGCCCCTCCGCCGCACCTGTTGCCGCGCCGCCTGCACACACCGAGCCTGCCGTTGCCGCCACATCGAGCCAGGTTGACACTCGGCCGGAAACTCCACTGGTTCTGCCCGGCGAATCGCTCGCGAAGTATCGCGGAGGTCCGGCCGCGGAACACGCCGTCGAGCATCAGGTCGAGCGTCACACAGAGAACCCCAGGCCGGCATCCGTGCCGCCCCCGTTGCCGGTCGACGAAGAAATCGATGTTCGGATTGAGCAGAGCGTATACGAAGAACCCATCCACTATCCGCCGGAGAACGCTTTGCCCGACGCTCCGTCGCATTCGGCGCCGGACGGGTCACTTTCCTCCGCGGCAATTCCGGCTCCGCCTCCTTTGCCGGCTCTTTCTGAGGATTCTGTCAGCGCACAGGAAGCGGAAGACCTGGAAGACGCGGCCCTGTCCGGCCCGATCAGTGCACCGATGCTGGACGAGGACGAAGACCTCGATATCCAGGCAATGATCCTGGGCGAAGCCAACGTCGACGCAGAGGAAGACGAAACGGCCGAGGCGGAATCCGAAACCGAAGTGGAAGGCGATGCCGGAGGCGAGACTGGAGTATCGGCCACGGAAGGCGCCGCGGATGCAACCGCTGCGGAGCCCGCCAGTGGCGCCGCTGAAGTCCGCGAACGGGGCGGACGCTTTCCGCATCGTGTCTCATCGCGCCGCAATCGCCGCCGCGGCGGACGCGGGGGAGACCGGCCGGATCACCGCGGCCCCCGCGAACATGGTCCAGCGGAACAAACCGCCCGCGGCTCCGAACAACGCGACCAGAGGGAACCACGTGGACCCCGCCCGGAAGGCGACCGGCCCCACGGCCGCGAGCGCGTTCTGTCGGCGCAAGTGCAGCAGATTTCGATCGCCGACCTTCTGAAGGAAGGCCAGGAAATCATCGTTCAGATCGCGAAAGAGCCCCTGGGCCAAAAGGGCGCGCGCATCACATCACACATTGCATTGCCAGGGCGCTTCGTGGTTTACATGCCGACGCTAGAGCACATGGGCGTCTCGCGCAAGATCGCCAGCGACGAGGAACGCTTCCGGCTGAAACGCATTCTGCAGGGCAAACGTCCGGGACCGGTGGGCGGCTTCATCACGCGCACCGCCGCGGAAGGCCGCAGCGAGGACGAAATCGCCGGGGACATGGAGTTCCTGTATAACCTCTGGCAGGACATCCGCAACAAGTCGGAGAAGAAACCGGCGCCCGCGCTGCTGCATCACGATCTGGATATCGTCCAGCGCATTCTGCGCGACCAGTTAGGCGACAGCTTCAAGGCTATCTGGATCGACAACGAAGAAACCTACGAGAGCGTCCTCCGGTTTGTGGAGCGTTTTCAGCCCGCGCTGGTCGGCAAGGTGAAGATGTACACGCGCGAGGCGCCCATCTTCGACGCCTTCAGCGTGACCAGCGAGCTCGAAAAAGCGCTGCGCCCCAAGGTGTGGCTGAAATCGGGCGGCTTCATCGTGATCAACCAGACCGAGGCGCTGGTGGCCATCGACGTGAACACCGGCAAGTATGTCGGCAAGACCAACCGCCTGGAAGACACCATCGTCAAGACCAATACCGAGGCGATCAAGGAAATCGTCCGCCAGGTGCGCCTGCGCGACCTGGGCGGCATCATCGTCATCGACTTCATCGACATGGATGAGCGCAAGAATCGCCAGAAGGTGATGCAGGTGCTCGAGGAAGCGATGCGCGCCGATCGCGCTCCCTACAAGATTCTCCAGTTCAACGATTTCGGCCTGGTGGCGATCACCCGTAAGCGCGTGAAGCAGTCACTGGAGCGCACGCTGTGCTCGCCCTGCCCCCACTGCGATGGCGCAGGCTACATCAAGAGCGTCCAGACGGTGGTCAGCGAGATTCTGGCCGAGGCGCGTAAAATGGCTGGAAGCGTGGAAGGCAAGGAAGTCGTGCTGCGTGTTCACGCGGATGTAGCCAAAGTGCTGAAATCGCATCAAAACAAGTATCTGGAAGAACTCGAAGAGGTGCTGCGGCGTCCCGTGCTGATCAAGAGCGATTCGCAGCTGCACCACGAGAAGTTCGACCTGGCATAACTAACTTCGACGACGGAGAGGATAACCGATGTCTTTACGGATCAATGATGTTGCTCCCGATTTCACGGCCGACACCACACAAGGCCCGATCAAGTTTCACGAATGGATTGGAGACGGCTGGGCGATCCTGTTCTCGCACCCGAAAGACTTCACCCCCGTGTGCACCACCGAGCTGGGCTACATGGCGGGGCTCGAGCCCGATTTTAAGAAGCGCAATACCAAGATCATCGGGCTGAGCGTCGACCCCGTGGACAGCCACGGCAAGTGGAAGGCCGACATCGAAGAGACGCAGGGCCACAAGGTGAACTATCCCATGATCGGCGATCCGCAATTGAAGGTCGCCAAGCTCTACGACATGCTGCCGGCCGATGCCGGAGAAACGTCCGAGGGCCGCACCCCAGCCAACAATGCGACGGTTCGCACCGTGTATATCGTTGGTCCGGACAAAAAGATCAAGCTGATGCTCGCCTACCCGATGAGCACCGGCCGGAACTTCGACGAAATCCTTCGAGCGCTGGACTCGATTCAACTCACTAGCAAGATGGGTGTGTCGACGCCGGCGAACTGGAAGCCAGGCGAAGATGTCGTGGTCCCCGCAGCCATGCCCGAGGATGAGGTCAAGAAGAAATTCCCTGGCGGCTTGAAGACCCTGCGGCCGTATTTGCGGCTGGGATCGCTGCCCAAGTAGTCGCCGATGCGGCTCCAGCGGCTCTTGATCGTGCTGGGACTTTGCTGTGCGTGCGCGCACGCGCAGTGGGTGAACTACCGGGAGCCGGGGACGCCGCGAACACGCGACGGCAAGCCTAACTTAAGCGCCCCCACGCCGCGCGCCGCCGACGGCAAGCCAGATCTTTCCGGCGTGTGGATGCATGAGCTAACTTCGATCGACGAGATGAAGCGGATCTACGGGCGCAGGATCGACGAGGCGATCAAGGTTGACGTGCCGGGCATGGAGATCGGCACCCAACATAAGTACGCCTTCAACATCTTCACGGATCTGGATGAGGACTCACTGGTCCGTCCCGAGACGGCGGCACTCATGCGCCAACGCGGACCTGAGAATCCGGCGGAGGTCTGCACGGGCGTCTTCGGGTTTCCGCTGGCCGGGCTACTCTCCGAGCCGATCAAAATCATTCAAGCGCCGCGCATCACGATGCTCCTGTATGAAGCGGGCAACCTGCATCGCCAGATTTATACGGACGGCCGTACGCTGCCCAAGGAGTTCGACCTCCCGGCGTTTCTAGGCTACTCGACCGGCCGCTGGGAGCGCGACATCTTTGTGGTGGAAAGCGCGGGCTTCAACGACCGAACACCGCTCGATACGATGTTGCACCCGCATAGCGAGTCGCTGCGGATTACCGAGCGCTTCCGCCGCCGCGATTTCGGACACCTGGATGTGGAAATGACCTTCGACGATCCGAAGATGTATCGGAAACCCTTCACCATCAAGGTTCCCTACAATCTGCTGCCGGATTCCGACATCTTCGAAATCTTCTGCGCCGAAAACGAGAAGGACCGCGTCCACCTGCAAAAGCAATAGCGCGGTGGTTTTGCCTGGATGAAGTCGGACTAACGCTGACGACTGGAATCGGCGACAATGCGGACATGAAGCGGTTCGATCTGCAACCTCACCTGGTGGGCGAGCTGGTTGAATTGCGGGCCCTACGCCCCGAGGACTGGGACGAATTATTCGCAGTGGCTTCCGACCCCTTAATCTGGGAAGTCCACCCGGCGCGCGATCGTTACGAAGAGGAGCGTTTCCGGGAGTATTTTCAGGAGGCTTTGCAGTCGGGAGGAGCTCTGGTGGCTTTGGATCGCAGAACCGGCAGAATTATCGGCGCGTCACGATACTTCTGGTACGGATCCGATCAAAGAGAGCTTGAGGTTGGCTGGACGTTTCTAGCTCGCTCACACTGGGGCGGCGTCTACAACGCCGCGATGAAACGCCTTATGCTGGACTACGCTTTCAAGTTTGTCGATCGTGTGATCTTCCTGGTCGGGATCGACAACATTCGATCCCAAAAGGCCATGAAGAAGATCGGCGGCATTTTGACCGAGCGGCGCGTTCAGAGGACGCTCCATGGGAAATCGTCAGAGTTTGTAATCTTCGAAATTCGGAATCCCAACGCCGCGTGAGTTTCGAACAGAACCCCGAAGTCGCCTGGCATTTTGACTCCTACGCGAGCCACTCGACAGTAACGTCCACGAGTATCGGACCCAGCAGCGCGGCCGCTTCCTTCTCGGCACTCTGGAGGATCTTCTCCGCATAGGGCTTGTCGACGGACACCGTGACGGCGGCTACCAAGCCGTGCTGCCAGGAGTCCTGATAGTCGATCTCCGCCACGGCCACGTTGCAGCGCGAGCGCAGACGATCCTTCAGACCCTTTACAAAATGCCGTTTGTCTTTGAGAGAGTGCGACCCTTCAAGCCGCAGCTCAAAGGTGATAACGCCGACGGCGGGCACACTAAGCTACGGCCGCAGTCTCGTCGCGCTCGGTGGCGAAGGCCTCAATTACGTCGCCAGGTTTCAGGTCATTATAATTGGCGATCGAGATACCGCACTCGAAGCCCGCCTTGACCTCGCTGGCATCGTTCTTGAAGCGCTTCAGCGACAGGATCTTGCCGGTATGGACCACCTTGTTGTCGCGCAGCAGACGTATTTCGTTGTTGCGGCCGATAACGCCGTCGTCTACCGTGCAGCCCGCCACGGCGCCGACCTTGCTGATGCGGAACACCTCGCGGACGATCGCACGGCCCTTGTATACTTCCTTAAACACCGGTTCCAGCAGCCCGGTCATGGCGCGCTTCATCTCATCCACCAGCTCATAGATGATGGTGTGGTTCCGGATGTCGACCTTTTCCTGCTCCGCCAATGCCTGCGCGTTGCGCTCCGGCCGGACGTTAAAGCCGATGATGATGGCCTGCGAAGTGGTCGCCAGCAGGACATCGCTCTCGGTGATCGCACCCACGGCTGCTCGTAACACACGAATCCGGATTTTGTCGTTAGACAGCTTTTGCAGCGTATCCGAGAGCACCTCGGCCGTGCCGCCCACGTCGGTCTTGAGGATGATGTTGAGATCCTTGACCTCGCCGGCCTTCAACTGATCGTGCAACTGGTCGAGCGTGAGGCGGGTGTTGCGCGACATGGAAACTTCGCGCGCCTTCACTTCGCGATACATCACGATCTGCTTGGCCTTGGCGGTATCGGTAACCGCCTGGAACGTCTCACCGACTTCCGGAACAGACTCCAGACCCAACACTTCAACGGGCGTCGAGGGCTCAGCTTCGCGAACCGGCTCGCCGCGATCGTCAAACATCGCGCGGACTTTCCCAAACACTGAGCCGCAAATGAAATAATCGCCTACCCGGAGGGTGCCGTTCTGCACCAGAACCGTCGCCACAGGGCCGCGCGCGCGATCCAGCTTGGCTTCGAGCACATTGCCCATGGCAGGACGCGCGGGACTGGCCTTCAAGTCCAGCAAGTCGGCGGACAGCAGAATCATTTCAAGCAGCAGATCGATTCCAACCTTGGTTCGAGCCGATACCGGAACCATGACCACGTCCCCGCCCCAGTCTTCCGCCAGCAGACCACGATCGGCGAGCTGTTGCTTGATGCGCTCCGGCTGGGCGTCGCCCTTGTCGATTTTGTTGATCGCCACCACGATCGGCACTTTTGCCGCCTTGGCATGGTCGATCGCTTCGATTGTCTGCGGCATCACGCCGTCGTCGGCAGCCACGACCAGCACCACGATGTCGGTGACCTTGGCTCCGCGAGCACGCATGCGGGTGAACGCTTCATGGCCGGGCGTGTCGATGAACACGATCTTGCGGCCGTTTTTCTCGACTCGATAAGCTCCGATATGCTGGGTAATTCCGCCGGCTTCCTTATCGGCCACGTGGGCCAGCCGGATGGCGTCGAGCAGCGAAGTCTTGCCGTGATCGACGTGGCCCATGACGGTGACCACGGGAGCGCGCCGCACGCGGTCCTCGTCGATCTCCGCCTGCTGGATTTCGTGCGTGGCTTCCTCTTCGTAGCTGACCTTGTTGGTGGAAGCTCCGAAATCGCGCGCCAGCTCCTCAGCCAGCTTCACGTCCAGGGTCTGATTGATGGTGGCGAAGATCTTCTTATCGAAGAGGCGCTTGACCACTACGTTGCCCTTGATGCCGAGCTTTTCGGAAAGCTCTTTTACGGTGATGCCCTCGGCGATGGTGATTTCGCGATCGATGGGCGGCGGCTCAAATGCCTGCTGCTTGCGCGAAACCTGACGGATGCGACCCTCTTCCGGATCGGCGTCACGGCGGCGGTCGCGGGATCCCGGCTTGATCGCGTGACGGCGGCCAGGCTCGGTGGGCAGCGCGGCGGGTTCCGCGCGCAGCGTTCCCGGCGAAGTCGGATGCATCGGACGGCCACGACCGCGAAAGCCGCCAGGACCTCCTGCGCCTCCGCCTGGATAAGACCCTCCGCCCGCGTAGCCTCCAGGCCCCTGGCCGGGAGCACGCATCATTGGCTGACCGGGACGAATCGGACCACGATAAATCGGTTGCCCGGGAACCGGACTCGCGGGGCGTGTCGGCATCCCAGGCCGAGGCGCTCCGGGAGCGGGCGCACCCGGCGGACGGGTTAGTTTCGCGACTAAATCCGGACGCGGTGGAACAATCGGGCGCGCGGCCGGCTGTCCGGCAAGGTTCGGTTTCGCGGGGGGCCGCAGGGGGCTGCCTCCGCCCATGGGTGCTCCCGGCAAGATAGTGGCGGCCGGAGGAGCGGCGGGCCGAGGAGCGGGACGTGACGGCGCCGGCATGCTGGGAACCATTCCCGGACCGGCTTGGAGAGGGGGCGCGGGCCGCGAAGGCGCGTCGTGATGAACTCGGGCTTCCGGGGAAGCGCTGGGCAGAGGCTGGCGCGGACCAGAAAGAATCTGACCGGGCCGGGGGGCCGGCGGAGAGGGCCGGGCGGGAATGGGAATACCCCGCGGCGCAACCGGCGGGACAAAAGGTTGTCCGGCAGCCAGAGGCGGCCGCAACGGGGCGGATCGAGGAGCGGGTGGAGGAACGGCCTCCGCAGGAGCTTCGCGGGGGGCAGCAGGCGGAGCCTCCGCTACCGGTTCGTGCCGCGGAGCAGAATACGGACGCGAGGGTTCGGCGGCCGGGCTCGATTCGGCTGCGTGCTCAGGCGCTGTTTCCGTTTCCGTCGATCTGGAGGCGCGCGATCCAGAGTCGGGCGACCCGTTCGATTCTCCCGTGAGCCGGCGCTTGATCTCTATCGCGACAGGTTCATCGATCGAGCTGGAGTGGGTTTTCTTTTCCGCGACGCCCAGCTCCGGAAGCATGTCGAGGATCACGTTGGGTTTCACCTCGAGCTCGCGCGCCAGCTCGTTGATTCGAATTTTGACCATACTGTTTGCCCCGCCGTCCAATTCCGACACCGGGGTTGTCAGATTAAACCCTGCTCCTTATCCAGAGCCTCCGCGCCAGCCGGAGCCTCTGCAATTTCTATCGTAACAGATTGCTGTTGCAGTTCTTCCGCGGCAGCAACCGGTTCCGCGGGCGCGGCGTCTCCCTCGCCGCCCGATTCGAACTGCCCGTAGTAGCTCACCACGGCATTCTGGATTTTCTCCACCATCTCGACGCCGATGCCGGGAATTACTTCCAGTTCCTCGGGGGTCATGCCGCCCAGCTTCTCAACGGTGGCCACGCCCGCTTCCATCAGTTTTTCGACCAGCGTATCGGGGATGCCGTGGTCGATCAGCACCGAAACCGGAGCGCCCGGAACCACCAGCGCCTCCATCTGCGATTCCACTTCCTGGCGCTTCTCTTCCTCGCTCTTGATATCGATCCGCCAGCCGAGCAGCTTGGCCGCCAAGCGCACGTTCTGGCCCTTCTTGCCGATGGCCAGCGACAACTGGCTGTCATCGACGATCACTTCCATGTGCTTGCCCACCGGATCCAGAATGGTCACGCGCGAGATCTTGGCCGGGCTGAGAGCATGCGTGGCGAACACCACGGGATCGTCATTGTACTCAATGATGTCGATCTTCTCGCCGCGCAGTTCGCGAATAATCGACTGCACGCGCATGCCCTTCATGCCCACGCACGCGCCGACACTATCGACATCGCGGTCGCGGCTGGATACGGCGATCTTGGTCCGCTCCCCGGCTTCCCGGGCGCAGCCTTTGATGACCACGGTGTTGTCGTAAATCTCGGGGACTTCCTGCTCGAACAGGCGCATCACCAGTTCCGGAGCCGCGCGTGACACGATCACGCCGGCGTTCTTGCCGGCCTTTTCCACGCTGCGGATGACGCAGCGGATGCGGTCGCCCACGCTGAAACTCTCCAGGCGCGATTGCTCTTTCTTGAGAATCCTGGCTTCAGTCTTGCCCAGGTCCGCCACCAAATCGGGGCCTTCCAGGCGCTTGACCACGCAGGTGACCAGCTCACCGACGCGGCCGGAGAATTCCGAAAAAATATTTTCGCGCTCCGCTTCGCGCACTTTTTGCAGAATCACCTGCTTGAAGGTTTGCGCGGAGATTCGCCCCAGCGCATCCAGGGATTTCGCAAAGCGGACCTCGCCACCCATCTCCACGGCGGGGTCGAACTTTTGCGCTTGCTCCAGAGAAATTTCCTTGTCCGGATCGGTAACCGGATCCACCACCTTCTTTACGCCGAAAATCTGGAGCGTACCGGTGCCGTCTTCCATTTCCGCCACCAGTTCTTCATTGGCGTGAAAATGCTTACGAGCAGCCACCAGCATGGCGTCTTTCACCGCATCCCGGATGATTTGCGGATCGATCCCTTTCTCCTTGCTCAGGATTTCGATGGACTGATAAATATTGCCCAGGCTGGTCATTTCAGTTAGTTGCTCCGATTCGGGGGATTACCACTCGAACTTGAGATTGGCCCTCTCCACCAGTTCCAGGGGGAACTGGATGCGCCTGCCAGGAGAAGGTTCGAGGGTGATGATTCCTTCGGCGAAACTCCGCAGCGCGCCGATCCAGGTTTTCTGGTCTTCCACGGGCTGGCGAAGGACGATTTTCACTTTGTGGCCTACAAACCGCTCGAATTCCTTGGGCTTGGCGAGCTTACGCTCGACGCCGGGCGAACTCACTTCCATGGTGTACCGTCCGCCGGGAATCACATCTTCGACGTCCAGGATGGTGCCCACGTTTTGCGTGATGTATTCGCAATCGGCGTGCGTAACCCCTTCCGGCTTATCGATAAAAATGCGCAGAACCCGGGTACCGCCTCCGCCCAGCATCTGGACGTCGACCACTTCCAGGCCCTTATCCGCGCCTACGCGTTCCGTGATTTCCAGCACCTTCTCTACGATGGCCGTCCGGTCCGCCATGTTTCACTTCCCACGCAATCCCAGACACAATCAATCAAGGCGAGCAATAAAAAAGTGGGCTTTCGCCCACTGCCACTGCTCGTCCCTGAAACCTAGTATACACCCTCGTTGAATCCGGCCTTGATCGGCCTGTGATGGACGGGCGCAGCGACAAAACGAACCCAAAAACCTCTTGAAAATAAAGGACGACTGCTAGGATCGCCCCCGGTTTGGCTAGCGCCAAAGTCTCTGCATCCGTTTCGGGGTGCAATTAATCCTATGACTCAGATCTATGAGGTCGTTAGTCCTGGCACTAAACATGGCCATTTTGGCCGCGAACATGAGTGGCGCGAGCTTGAAACCGGAGACGGTGAACGCCTGGGACGAGTACGTCCGGAACGCCCGCGTCCGCATGGAACAGCGTCTAGGCGGCGACAGCACCTTTCTGTGGATCGACGAGTCGCCGGACCGAGCCGCCCGAGTGCGGAGACAGGCTGTGGTTGCGCCCGTGGGTCCCCAGGTTCCCGCGAAGGTTCCGGATGGGCTGGTTCACCACTGGATCGGAGCCGCGTTCATTCCCGGCGCCGACATCAACGATGTTCTATGTGTCATGCGGGATTACGGACGATACCGGGAAATCTACAGTCCCAGCGTGGTCGAATCCCAAGCCCTGGCGATGTCGAAGACGGTGGACCGGTTCTCGATGGTGCTGGTGAACAGATCGCTGTTTTCGAAGACTGCGCTTCAAGGCAACTACCAGAGTTCCTACGTGCGTATCAATGACCGGCGGCTCTATAGTGTTTCTAACACCACCAGCATGCGGGAGATTGCGGATTACGGCTCGCCAGGGCAACACGTGCTGCCCGACAACGAGGGCATTGGCCTGATCTGGCGGGGCTACAGCTTCACGAGGTTCGAGGAACGCGATGGGGGAGTTTACATCGAGACCGAAGTACTCGCGCTCAGCCGGGATATACCCGCTGGACTGCGATGGCTGGTGGAACCTATCGTCCGCCGCACATCGCGCGATGCCTTGACGACCGCGCTTCGCCAGACCAGCGACGCAGTGCAGTACGCTCTAGCTGGAAGCCGCCCGCCACAGACTCTTCATCCTGCGTTCCTCGACGTCGATTTAAGCCCTAGCGTCGATTTCAGGCCAAGCAAAGACCGACGCTGAGCTCATCCCCTTGCTCCCACTGCGGACGCGCGCTATGATTTTTGGGATCCTGCGCGACCGGAGGCCAGAGTGTGAGGAAGCAAGATCGAATGAGATCCAGGCTGGTGATTCCGTTCGCCTTCATAGTTCTGATCGCTCTCGCCTGGATGTCTCCCAGAGGATCAAGATCGACATCGGTGTTCGCGCAGCAACCGCCGGCACAGGGACAGGGGCAAGGCAAACAGGTGGGAGGCGCAGGCTTCGGCCGCGGGAATACTCCGACCTTCCCCGGACCGCCCGCGGGCATGCAGGCGCTGCCGCTGGATTTGTTTTCGTCCAGGAATTTCTATAAGGATCAGAAACTCTGGGCGGATCAGCGTTATTTCCGCTGCAATACTCCCCGGCAGCTCACGGATATCTGGACCTCGCATCGCATTGGCGATAAACCGCCCGCATCGGCGTCCTGGGGGGATTGCAGCATCGATTATCCACGCGAAAAGATCGTGAGCCCTTACCCGTATAAGACCGCCAAGGAACATTACGAGGCTTTGCTGGCCGCGGCCAAGGCCAAGGGCGGACCCACCATTTACACCAAAGCCACGACGCCGGACTGGGACGGCTACTACGCGCGGAACCAGCAGGCGGATCACGGCGCCGAATGGATCTGGGGAACCGTCAACCAGGTCCCGACGATTTTATCCCTGCTCACTCCGGAATATCAAAAGCGCATGGTTCAGATGAACTATCACGAGGCGGTGGACAATGCGCCGCAATGGGAAGCGTCCTTCTGTTATCCGGAAGGGTTCATGCGCTGGTGGGCTCAGGCCTCGCAGGGCGGAAATTTCCAGCTCACGGTGACGCCGTGGCAGGTACAGTTTCTGTCGGGCATCGCGGCCAACTTCCTGCGCCAGGTTTTGATCGGAAAAGAGCACGTTCAAAAAGTCCCACAGTGGTATGGCGAAACTATCGGATTCTGGGATGGAACAACGCTGATCACCTGGACCGCGAATGTTCAGGCCTGGACGCTGTCGCACTCCATGTTCGAATTCAGCGGCAAGATGGAGACGGTGGAAACCTTCAAGCCGGTGCTCGACGCGAGCGGGAAATTCACCGGTTTGGATCACGAGACGGTATTCTACGATCCGGACGCCTTCGTGCAGCCGCTGCGCGCCACGTATCGTTATGTGCGGCGGGCAACTCCGGACAATCCCACGCAACGCTACACCTACATCGAGTGTCTGAGCAATCTCCGGAACACGGACGGCAGGCCGACGCAGCTGACCAAGGCCGATCCTCGATATATCGATTATTACGGCCGTCCGTGGGCTCAGGACTGGGAAAACTATTTCGAGGTCGGCTGGGATCGGCCGCAGGATACTCTACCCCAAGACATACTGGACCTTTTCAAATAGAGCAGGAAGGGAATCATGAAACAACCTACCATCTGGATGACCGCGGGACTTCTCGCATTTGCGACTGTGTGCATCACACCGGCTTTGGCGCACCATTCTTTCGCCATGTACGATCAGACCAAGACCGACGTTTTGACCGGCGTGGCCTATCAGTTCGTCGCACAGGCGAACCACGCCGAGATCCATTTCTATGTGATCGGACCCGACGGCAAGCTGGTCAAGGATAAAGACGGGAAAAATGTCGATTGGGGCGTGGAAATGGCGGGTGCGGCGGCCGTGGCGGCACAAGGCATCACAGCGGATTCGTTCAAGGTGGGTACCATCTTCAGCGTCAAGTTGAATCCTCTTCGCGACGGCAGTAATTTCGGATCGCGGGTGGGCGGCATCGCCAAATGCCCATGGAAAACACCGCCCGCTCCGGGAAAGACCTGCGACACGGTGAAGGGCAGCGAGATTCTCGGGGCCGCCTCGTTCTAATTCCTGGCACGCCAGATGGTGAAGCAATTTGCGGAGTGGCTGTCGACAACGTCTCCCAGTGTCTTCATACAAAATCACAACAGTTGGGTGATCCCGGCGATTCAATCCATTCACATCGTCGGCATCGGGGTGGTGCTGGGATCCGTATTCATGATCTACCTGCGCATCCTGGGATGGGCGGGTCTGGATCAGACGCTGCGGCAAACCACCGATCGGTTCGGTCCATGGCTGACTGGCGGCTTGTATGTGATGCTGGGGACCGGAGTCTTCATGGTGATCGGAGAGCCCGTGCGCGAACTGGTGACATTCTCCTTCTGGCTGAAGATGTTTCTGGTTGCCCTCAGTACGGTGTTCGCCGTGACGTTCCGGATTTCCCTGCGTAAGCAAGAGCGGCGTTGGGAAGAAATTCTGGTGAAGCGCAGATCCATTAAGGGACTGGCGATCCTGACGCTCCTGATTTGGGTGTGCATTATTATCCTGGGACGCCTGATCGCCTACGACCATATATGGGGACCCTGGTCGCCGGCAACGAAGGCCTGATGGAATGGATATCGAAGCGATCTTAAAATCTCTCGAAGCGTCCGGGCTGGCCACCAGAATTCGCGATTCGCTGGTTCTGTTTCCGATGATCGAATCGACGCACGTCATCGGCCTGTCTCTGGTTTTCGGCACGATTGCGATCATCGACCTGCGGCTGCTGGGAGTTGCGTCCACGCAACGATCCTTCCAGCGGATGGCATCGGACATCCTGAAGTGGACCTGGGCCGCGTTTGCGGTGACGGTGTTGACCGGATCGCTGATGTTTATCACCAACGCGCCGGTGTACTATCACAACTTGTTTTTCCGGATGAAGATGCTGTTGCTGGTGCTCACCGGCATCAACATGCTGGTGTTTGAGGTGACCGCCGGACGGACGATTCACGGCTGGGATCAGTCTCCGTCGGCTCCCCGCGCGGGTAAAACCGTGGCGGCCCTGTCGCTCGCCATGTGGATCGGCATTATTTGTATGGGCCGTCTCATCGGCTTCACGACGAGCCGGGCGACAGAGATCGCGCCGCCGGCCGGTGTCAATTTCGACGACTTTCTGAAGGGGACGCCGGGCGATAGCCCGGATCACAAGTGAACTTGTCAGGCCCCCCGATGGGTCGGCGCCTCGACGGCGATGACCGATCCGGAGTGGGTGGCCGCGACTTTTTGCTCCGCATCGTGCTGCTGCTTCTCAAGACGACACGTGAACCAGAAGGTCGTCCCTTGCCCAACCGTGCTCTGCACGCCGATTCGTCCGCCCATGGCTTCCACCAGGCGTTTGGAAATCGCCAGACCCAGCCCGGTTCCTCCATACTTGCGGGTGATGGAGCTATCCGCCTGGGTGAAGGGGGAGAAGAGCGCGGCCTGCACCTCCGGAGTCATCCCGATGCCCTGATCGGTGACCGAAAACCGCAGTTGAACGGATTCGGGAGTTTCCGAAACCTTCAAGACCTCCAGCCTCACGTGGCCGGATTCGGAGAATTTGACGGCATTACCCAGCAAGTTCAACACGATCTGCCGTACACGCCCGGGATCGCCTTTCACGGCGGGAGGGACGTCCGGCCCGAGCTCTGAAGACAGCGTCAATCCCTTGGCGCGTGCAGCTTCGGCGAGCAGTTGGATCGACGTGTTCAATGGCTCGCCGATATCGAATGGAAGGCTCTCAAACTGAAGCTTGCCGGCCTCCATTTTTGAGAAGTCGAGGACGTCATTGAGAATCGTCAACAGAGCTTCACTGCTGGAGCGGATGATCTGGGCGTACTCGTGCTGCTCAGCCGTCAACTCGGTATCCAGGAGGATCGTCGCCATACCGATGACGCCATTCATCGGTGTTCTGATCTCATGGCTCATGTTGGCCAGAAACTCGGACTTCGCCCGCGAGGCATGCATGGCTTCGTCGCGCGCTCTTTCCAGGTTGGCCGATAAGATCGCCAGTTCGTTCGCCCGCCGATCCGCGCTCCTGCGCCGGACCCAGAGATATAGCAGCAACCCGGCAGTGAGAGCGCACCCGGTCCCGATGGCAATGGCCTTGTAGGGAGGTACAGGCGCAAATCGAATATCCTGCGCCGAACGAATCGCCACCATGCAGATGGCAGACTGCGATTCCGCGGGAAGGGCAAGGCCGGTGATCGACGCCCGTCCACCGTCAGACAACCGCTTTAGTAAGGCTGGGGGGGTATCCACGGGCGGTATAAAAAGATGCAGTTTGCCGTTCTCGTCGTTGAAAAGAACATCGCTCGTGGAGCGCATGGGCTCAACTTTGCCGCGAAGACTCACGATCTCATTGGTGTACTTGCCTGAACAGACGCCTGCGGAATCGGCGGACCGCGCAGCCGGCAATTGTGCGGTGCCCAGTTGGCTGATGCTTTTGATCCGGAAGCTCTTTCCATAGGGATTTCGTTCGATGCCGCCGGCCGCTTCAAGGACGGCCCCGGCTTCAAACTCGCGTCCGGCCAGGACCTTATCTGAGGCGATGAGGGAAATGGCGCCCGTGGAATCCTGCAGGAAAGCCGCCCTAAAGGGCCCGTCCGCATCGGCGCCGAACGGATTGAAGCGACTTGTGAGGACGCCGACCAGAATCGTTTGCCGCGCCTGGAGGTGTTTTGAAAGACTGAGCCGTTCAGCATCGATTGTGTCGCGAACGGAAGCCCTCGTCGCCGCTTCAGGACGAGTCCCTTGGGCATACCCTAGAGCCGGGAGAAGCGACGAAACGATAGCGGCTGTGATCCAACTGGGATTCACTGGTCGGAACTCCTGGTGGTTAGATTCTCGTTTTCGGTTCCCGACCAGTTAACCGGAGAAGAATCAATGAGGGCTAGCCAAGCGGGAGCCAGGTTAAGAATATCGTCTTAAGAACAAGGTTTGAACTAGGTATGAACCTTAAGATGGTGTTAGAAATACATGTTATTATCGGCAGCGACTCGGCGAAGCCAAGCCGCGCTGACTTCCGACAAGGGCGTTTCTCAGGACCGATCCGGCAAACCTCCCAATCGAGTTCGAGATAACAATATTTTCATAATCGGCCACGATGAATGGTCTCTCGAATCGCGTCACCACGGAGTATGAAACGAAGACAAGTGGTTGTCTCAATCGAGACACCGCCCGCCGTTGATCTAGTAGACACCCTACCACCTAATGTGGTAGTCTGTCTTCTACCATGCCAGGGAAACTCGACTTACTGCAAGGAACCCTCGACCTGCTTATCCTGAGAACGCTTCAGTGGGGACCACAACACGGCCACGGTATCGGGCAGGCCATCCGGACGCGGTCAGACGATTTGCTCCAGGTGGAGCACGGCAGCCTGTATCCGGCTCTTCACCGCCTGCGTCGCGACGGCTGGATCGAATCCGAATGGGGCATTACCGATAATAATCAGCGGGCTAAGTTCTATCGTCTAACTGCGGCTGGTAAGCGACAGTTGGCCGCTGAAGAATCCCGATGGAAGCTCTTTGTCAAAACGATGGGCCGCGTACTTCGATCGCAGGAGTAATGCATTATGTGGAAGCGCATTCTTTGGTGGTGGCGCCGCAAGCAGGAGCGCGAAGAGCTCGATAAGGAATTGGATGAGGAG
>DASYSG010000016.1:0-111948 GCA_036003585.1 Bryobacteraceae bacterium
ATCAACGGCACTACCTACTCCCACGACGTCGAGCCGAGACTTCTCCTGATTCATTACCTGCGCGAGGTGGTCGGGCTCACGGGTCCGCACATCGGCTGCGAGACGTCGCTGTGCGGCGCATGCACCGTGGAGCTGAACGGCAAGGCCGTCAAGAGCTGCACGGTCTTCGCGATCCAGTGCGATGGCGCCAAGATCCTGACCATCGAAGGCATGGCCGCCAACGGCAAGCTGCACAAGATCCAGGAAGCCTTCTGGAATGAGCACGGCCTGCAATGCGGCTTCTGCACCCCCGGCATGATCATGATCACCAAGCAAATCCTGGAGCGCAACGCGAACCCCAGCGAGCAGGAAATCCGCCACGGACTGGACGGCAATCTGTGCCGCTGCACCGGTTATCAGCACATCGTAAATGCTGTGAGAGCGGCTGCCAAAGCCGCAGGCGCTTAAAAGAACGTTCGCAGGAGCATAACCATGGCCACGACAACGATCACCAAAACCGAGAAGCTGGTCGGCAAGCGCATTCGCCGCCGCGAAGATCCGCGCCTGATCACCGGCACCGCGACCTACGTTGACGACATCAAGATGCCCGGCATGCTCTACGCGTCGATCTTGCGCAGTCCGCACGCCGCGGCCAAGATCCGATCGATAGACATCAGCAAGGCCAAGGCGCTGAAGGGCGTCCATGCTGTTTTCATCGGTGAGGACACCAAGGACGCCGGCGCCGTGCCCTGTGGCGCCTCACTGCCTGGTCTTCGTGTCCCGCATCACAATATATTGGCCATCGATCGCGTCTATCTCGTCGGTCACCCCGTAGCTGTAGTGGTCGCTACCGACCGTTACATCGCGCGCGATGGCGTCGAGCTGATCGAAGTCGAGTACGAGGTCGAGAATGCCGTGGCCGATCCCGAGAAGGCGCTCGCGCCCGGGGCACACGCGGTGCATCCGCAGTGGCCGGACAACGTCGCATTCACGTTTCACCAGGAAGGCGGCGACGTCGCCAAGGCGTTCGCGGAAGCCGACGTGATCGTCAAGCAGCGAATCACCAGCCAGCGGCTGATTCCGAATTCCATGGAAACCCGCGGCGTGGTGGCGGATTGGCGCGCGGCGGATCGCACCATGAACCTGTATACTTCCACCCAAGCCCCGCACCTAGTGCGCTCGCTGGTGGCGCAGATTCTGGGGCTCGAAGAGAACCGGTTTCGCGTGGTGGCTCCCGAGGTCGGCGGCGGGTTCGGCGCCAAGATCCAGACCTATGCCGAGGAAATCCTGCTGGCGTGGATTTCCATAAAGCTGCAGAAGCCGGTGAAATGGATCGAATCGCGCCGCGAGAATTTCACCTGCACCATTCACGGGCGCGGCCATGTGGACTTCTACGAGATCGCCGCGAAACGCGACGGCACCATCCTGGGGATCAAGCTCAAGCTGATCCAGGATCTGGGCGCGTATTTCACGATTTTGACTCCCGGCATTCCCACGCTCAGCGTGCTGATGATGCCGGGCTTATACCGCACGCCCAACATCTCGGCCGATATCGTGGGCGCGTTCACCAACTGCCCGCCCACCGACGCGTATCGCGGTGCCGGGCGTCCGGAAGCGACTCACGGGATCGAACGCATGGTGGATATGCTCGCGGCCGAGCTCAAGATGGATCCGGCCGAGATCCGGCTGAAGAACTTCGTGCGTAATGAGGAGTTTCCGTTCCCCACGGCCACCGGCCTGGTTTACGATACCGGCGACTATTCCGCCCCGCTCAAGAAGGCCATGGAGATGGCCGGTTACGACAAACTTCGGAAGGAGCAAGTCGAGGCCCGCAAGCAAGGCAAGTACATGGGCATCGGCCTGTGCGCGTACGGCGAGATCTGCGCGTTCGGTCCTTCCCCGGCCACGCCCGCCGGCGGATGGGAAAGTTGCACGGTAAAGATCGAGCCATCGGGCCAGGTCACGGTCCTGACCGGCATCTCTCCGCACGGCCAGGGCGAGGAAACTACGTTTGCGCAGATCGTCGGCGACGAACTAGGCGTGGGCATCGACGACGTGTTGGTCTTGCACGGCGATACACAACTGGTGCCGTACGGCATAGGAACCTTCGGCAGCCGTTCGACGGCGGTGGGCGGAACGGCTTTGTATTACGCCTTGCAGGACCTCAAGGCCACGATCAAGAAGTTCGGCGAAATGCTGTTGGAATCGGATGACGTTACGTTCGCCGGTGGCCAGTGCACCTGTAACAAGTCTGGCAAGTCGATCGGCGTCAAGGGAATCGCAGCCGCGGCGTACCGGGCGATGAAGCTGCCGGCCAATACCGGACCCGGTCTGGTCGCGACCCATTTCTGGGAGCCGCCGAATTTCACTTTCCCCTTCGGCGCGCACCTGGTGGTGACGGAAGTGAACGGCGAAACCGGCGATGTCGTCATCAAGCGTTACATCGCTGTAGATGATTGCGGCAACATTCTGAATCCTCTGATCGTCGATGGGCAGGTGCACGGCGGCGTTGCTCAGGGTATCGGTCAGGCGCTGTGGGAGCAGGCTGTCTATGACGATAACGGCCAGCTTGTCACGGGCGAGTTCATGGATTACACCATGCCGCGCGCACACATGATGCCGTGGATCGAAAGCGCTCATACCATCACGCCCACGCCAGTGAATCCCTTGGGCGTCAAAGGAGTCGGCGAAGCGGGCACCATCGGCGCATCACCGGCCGTGGTCAACTCGGTGGTGGATGCGCTGTCGACGTTGGGTGTGCGTCATCTTGACATGCCGCTGACGCCGGAAAAACTCTGGAAATTGATCGCCGGGAGAAACGCATGATCCCCCAACAATTCGAATACTCCGCTCCCAAGACGCTTGACGAAGCGCTGGGATTGCTCGCCGAAGGCGCAAAGCCGCTTGCGGGCGGCATGAGCCTGATCCCGATGATGAAGCTCCGCCTGGCCGCGCCCGAGCATCTGGTGGACCTGGGCCGCATCAAGGAGCTGAGCTATATCCGCGAGCAGGGCGGAGAGCTCCACATCGGCGCCACGACCACGCATCACGAGGTCGAAAGCTCGGCCCTGGTTCGCGGCAAGTGTCCGCTGCTGGCCGAGACTGCGTCCCACATCGGCGACGTTCAGGTTCGCAATATGGGCACCATCGGCGGCAGTGTGGCGCATGCCGATCCAGCCGCCGACTATCCCGCCGCGCTCCAGGCTCTCGAAGCCAAGATTGTGCTGAAGGGCGCGAAATCGGAGCGAACCGTTTCGGCCGGCGATTTCTTTGTGGATACTTTCACCACGGCGCTCGAACCAGGCGAAATCGTACGCGAAGTGATCGTGCCGATCGATGGCGATGGTACCGGAACCAATTACCAGAAGGTGATCCAGCCTGCCAGTGGATTCGCGATCGTGGGTATCGCCGTGCGCGTGCGCAAAAGCGGCGATAAAGTCACCATGGCCCGCATCGGCGTCACCGGACTTTCGAACCGGGCGTTCCGGGCGACGGAAGCCGAGAAAGCCCTGGAAGGCAGGAGCGGCTCACCGGCCGAAATTCAGGCTGTCGCGGCTTTGGTGGGGCAGGGGATCGACGCGAACTCCGATCTCCACGCCTCGGCCGACTACCGGCTTCATCTGGCATCCGTGTACGCCGCGCGAGCGCTGGCGACGGCGCTGGGGCGCATCGCTTAACGTGAAGATCTCCGGATTGTACTTTCTTCCTCTGCCTCCTGAGCAGGCGTACCAAAGACTTCAGGACCCCGAAGTCCTGGCCGGCGCCATGCCCGGCTGCGAGAGCCTCGAAAAGATCGGCGAAGACGAGTACCGCATGAAGATGAAGATGGCCCTGGCCAGTCTTTCGGGCAATTTCGACGGGAAAGTTCGGATCACGGAACAGAACCCGCCGCAGAGCTTCAAACTCATGGTCGAAGGCTCCGGCAAAGTCGGCTTCATGAAGGGCGAAGGGAATCTGAAGTTCACGCCCAAGGATGCCGGAACCGATGTCTCCTACGAAGGCGACGTGCAGGTCGGTGGAACCATCGCGGCCGTGGGCCAGCGCCTGATCGATGGAACCGCGAAGATGATGATCAAACGGTTCTTCGATAAAATCGCGGCTTAGGAGTCCTATTGCGCGGACAAGCCGGATGAATCCAGAGGGCACGCGCTTCCGCCGCGGCGAATTGCTACAAGCTGCCTTCTTCGCGCTCGCGCTGCTCTGGATGAACGCCTACATTTGCCGCGAGCTGTTCTTTGTGCGGATGGCTTACATGAACTCGATGCACGGGTTCTGGATTGCCATCGCCAAGAACGCCAATAGCAGTTGGTTTCATCCGGCGTGGTGGCCCTACTGGGATGCCGGCATTCCATTTGAGTTTACCTACGCGCCCCTGGTGCCGGGCCTGATCGCAGCTTTGTCCGCGGCATTCGCGATCCCTCCAGACATGGCGTTTCAGTGGATCACCGGAGCCGTCTACTGTCTGGCGCCGCTCACGATCTTCACCGCGGCCTGGCTGCTCACGCGCGCTTCAGGGTCAAGCTTCGCCGCTGCGCTGCTCTATTCGCTGACCGCTCCTACGCAACTTCTTGTGCCTGACCAGGCATTTTCACTCAAGAGCCTGGGGGACGCGCGCCGCCTCTATGTTGTCGCTGTGTGGGATGACACGCCGCACCTGGCTGCGCTCGCTCTTCTGCCGCTGGTGATCTTATTTTTGTCGCTTTCGCTCCGCAAAAAAGAACTTCGATATTATTGGGCCGCGTCGGTGCTCATCGCGCTCGCAACGCTCGCCAGCGCCTTCGGTCCGGTGATGGTAGCCATGGCGGCTGTCTGTCTGTTGTTCGTGCAGCGTGAAGGGTTCGCGAAAAAGCTGCTCATCATCGGCCTGATCGCCGCATTCTCGTTGGCGACGGTCGCGGCATTCTATCCGCCGTCGCTGCTGAGGGCGGTCAGCGGCCCTTCGAAGACCCATTTTGAGCCTGGCTGGACCCTCGGTTCCCTCACGGCCATCGTGATCGTCATCTTGGGATGGACGATCCTTTGGCGCTTCCTCCGGCACATCACCTCGGATTGGAAATTGCAGTTCTTCGCGCTGTTCGCGCTCTTGACTTGCAGCGTGCCGATCATCGCCGCCTACGTTCACCGCCAGTTTCTGCCCCAGCCAGGCCGCTACAAGCTGGAAATGGAAGTCGCCTTAGCCTTGCTGATTGCCTTCGGCATGCGATCCGCGCTGGCACGGCTGCCCACCGGACCCCGGCGTGCGGTTTTGCTTTTCTTCCTGGCATTCGCAGTCGAGCAGACCATTCACATGCGCCAACAGGCCAAGAAGTTGCTGGTTCCCGGCGAGCCCGCGCGAACGGTCGAGTATCGCGCCGCCACCTGGGCCGCTCAGAACCTTCCTGGCGTGCGCGTCATGATGCCCGGATCGATAGCGCAATGGACCAATGCCTTCTCGGCTGTTCCGCAATTCTCAGGAGGGTCGTGGAGCATGGCGTACAGCCAGATCCAGCAGACCGGCGTGGATTCGGTTTACGCGGGTAGTGCACGCGAGGCTCTTGCATGGCTGAAAGCGTTTGGCGTCGGCGCGGCGGGGATATCGAGTCCGGACAGCCAGGAGTATTGGAAAGGCTTTTCCCAGCCGGCGAAGTTCGAAGGCATCTTGCCCGTCCTCTGGCGCGATAGCGGCGTGACCATCTATAAAATCCCGCAGCGGACATCTTCGCTGGCGCACGTGGTACCCGAATCGGCACTGGTGGTCCATCCTCCGGCAGATCGTGCGGACATTGCGGAAATCGAGCGCTATACCGCCGCTCTGGACGATCCTTCGCTGCCCACGCCGGAATTCAGTTGGGAAGGAAGAAACCGGATGAGGATTCGGGCCTCCACAACGCCCGGGCAGGCGATATCGCTTCAGGTTTCGTATCACCCTGGTTGGCATGTGCGTGCCGGTGGCCAGGATCGTCCGCTGAATCGCGATGGGCTCGGTCTGATGTGGCTGCGCCCCGGTTGCGCGGGACCTTGCGAGATCGAGTTGGATTACGATGGCGGCGCGGAACTCCGCATCTGCCGCTGGATCAGCTATGCGGCGATCGCGGCATTGATCCTGGTATTCCCGCTTACGCGCCTCAGAGCGGTATATTCCCGTGCTTCTTGCGAGGCATAGTGTCCACTTTCGTGGCGAGCATACGCAGCGCCCGGATCACCATTGGACGCGTCTGGTGCGGCTCGATGACGTCGTCGATGAATCCATGCTCGGCGGCGACGAAGGGATTAGCAAAGCGCTCCTGAAGCTCCTGAGTTTTCGCTCGCCGCTCGGTCTCGGGCAACGACCGGTACAAGATATTCACCGCGCCTTCGGCTCCCATCACGGCGATCTCCGCGGTCGGCCACGCCAGATTCACATCGCACCGCAGATGTTTCGATCCCATCACGCAATACGCGCCGCCATAGGCCTTGCGCGTGATCACGGTGATCTTGGGTACGGTGGCCTCGGCAAAGGCGTACAGTAATTTCGCTCCGTGCCGGATGATGCCGCCGAATTCCTGGGCGGTTCCCGGCAGAAAGCCCGGTACGTCCTCGAAGGTCAGGATCGGAATGTTGAAGGCGTCGCAAAACCGGACGAAGCGAGCGCCTTTCACGGAGGAATCGATATCCAGGCAGCCCGCCAGGTGCTCAGGCTGATTCGCGACGATACCCACCGTGCGCCCGTCCATGCGGGCGAAACCGATCACGATATTGCGCGCCCAGCGTTCCTGCACTTCGAAGAACTTGCCGTCGTCCACCACGCGCCGGATCACATCCTTGATGCTGTAGGGAAGATTCGAGGCCGCTGGCACCACGGAATCCAGGCCCATGTCCTCTCGATCCGCTGGATCGGTGTTCGCGTGCCGCGGAACGTCGTCACGATTGTTCTGCGGCAGGTAACTCAGCAGCTCGCGGATCATCTGCAGGCACTCGGCATCGCCATGGGCCAGAAAGTGCGCGACACCACTTGTCGTATTGTGCGTGACGGCTCCGCCGAGCTGTTCCTTGGTAACGTCCTCGTGCGTAACCGTCTTGATCACGTCCGGCCCGGTGATGAACATGTAACTGCTGCCGTCCACCATGAACGTGAAATCGGTAAGGGCAGGCGAGTAGACCGCTCCGCCGGCGCAGGGCCCCATGATGGCCGAGATCTGCGGGACCACGCCGCTGCCCAGCGTGTTGCGCAGAAAAATATCCGCATAGCCGGCCAGCGACAGTACGCCTTCCTGGATGCGCGCGCCTCCCGAGTCGTTCAAGCCGATCACGGGGGCGCCGGTCTTGAGCGCCAGATCCATGATCTTGACGATCTTCTTCGCGTTGGTCTCGGAAAGCGAGCCGCCGAACACTGTGAAGTCCTGGGCAAAAACGTAAGCCGTGCGGCCGTGGATCAGGCCGTAACCGGTGACGAAGCCGTCGCCATCGATCACCTGCTCGGCCATGCCGAAATCGCTCGAGCGGTGCCGGACCAGCTTGTCGGTTTCGACGAAGGTGCCTTCGTCGAGCAATAGATCGATACGTTCGCGGGCGGAGAGCTTGCCTTCGGCGTGCTGGCGTTCGCGACGTTCGTCACCGCCTCCGGCTTCAGCGTGTGCGTGGCGGCGGCGGAGTTCGTCGAGGCGGTCAGACACGCTTGGTGCCGGCCTTCTTATTCAAACATGTACAGCGGGATGCCCGGTGCGGCCGGAGCGATTTCCTCGGCCGGCGGAGCGCCTTCGCCCGCGGCGACCGGCTGCGGCTGGGGTTCACCAATGGGCTGCATCTGGCGGCAGTAGATGCCGTGCTCATCCAGGTACACCTCGAACTCGGCGGGCCGCGCCAGGGATCCCTGGATCAGCGCCTCGCTGAGCGGATCTTCGATGTACTTCTGAAGGGCCCTGCGCAGCGGCCGCGCGCCATAGCTGCGGTCGGTGCAGGTTTTCTCCAGAATGTAGCGGGCGGCATCCTCGCGAATCTTGATCTTGATCTGCTTGGCCACCAGATTCTTGTTGATCTGCTCGGTCAGCAGGTAGACGATCTTCAACAGGTCGTCATCGGTCAGCGACGTGAACAGAATGATCTCGTCCAGGCGGTTCAGGAATTCCGGATTGAAGGCCTTCTTGACCTCCGTCATCACCTGATCTTCCACCTTGGCCGGCACGCCGCTGGCCGAGGAGAAGCCCATGGGATTGCGCTTCTCGAGGAACCGCGCACCCAGGTTCGAAGTCATGATGATGATGGTGTTCTTGAAGTCCACCGTGTTGCCGAGCCCGTCGGTCAACTGGCCGTCTTCAAACACCTGCAGCAGGATGTTGTACACATCCGGATGCGCCTTCTCGATTTCATCCAGCAGGATGATGGAATACGGCGCCCGCTTGACGCGCTCGGTCAGCTGCCCGCCCTCTTCGTAACCCACGTATCCCGGAGGCGAGCCGATCAGCTTCGAGACCGAGTGCTTCTCCATGAACTCCGACATGTCGAAGCGAATGAGCGACTTTTCGCTGCCGAACAGGAACTCGGCGAGCGCCCGCGCGACTTCGGTTTTGCCGACGCCGGTGGGTCCCAGGAACAGGAACGATCCGGCCGGGCGCTTGGGCGATTTCAGGCCCGCACGCGACCGTCGAATCGCACGCGACAGAGCCGAGATCGCTTTCTCCTGGCTGATGATGCGGGTATGCAGTTCTTCCTCGATCCGCAGGAGCTTGGAAACTTCCTCCTCGCGAATCGCCGTCATCGGGATGCCGGTCCAGCGCGCGACCACGTCGTCGATATCGTCCTTGGTCACGACGCCCGTAGAGGTGTCGTCCAGGTTGTACTTCTCGCGCAGCACACGGAGATCTTCGCGTTTCTTGCGCTCCTCGTCGGAGTAGAAGCGGGCCTTTTCGAACTCGTGATTCGCGATGGCGTTCTCCATGCGATGCACGATGAACTTGATGCTCTTCTGAATGTCGGCGACCTCGCCAGGCAGCGTCGTCTGGCGCAGCTTCACACGCGCCCCGGCTTCGTCGATGAGATCGATAGCCTTGTCCGGAAGGAACCGGTCCGGAATAAACCGCGTGGAGGCGTGGACCGCGTTCTCGATGGCTTCGTCGGTATATGCCACGGCGTGGAATTTCTCGTAGCGCTCCTTGATGCCGAACAGGATGCGGGTAGCGTCCTCTTCATTCGGCGGCGGAACCTTGACGGCCTGGAAGCGGCGCTCGAGCGAGCGATCTTTTTCGATGGACTTGCGATACTCGGCCGGCGTGGTCGCGCCGATACATTGGATCTCGCCGCGCGACAGAGCCGGCTTCAGAATGTTGGCGGCGTCGAGCGAACCTTCGGCCGATCCCGCGCCCACCAGGGTGTGCAGCTCATCGATGAAGATGATGGCGTTCTGATGCTCCATCAATTCCTTCATGATGGTCTTCAAACGCTCTTCGAACTGCCCGCGATACTTGGTGCCCGCGACGATCAGGGAAAGATCCAGCGCCAGGATCCGCTTGTCCGACAAGAACGAAGGCACGTCGCCATCGGCGATGCGCTGGGCCAAGCCCTCGACGATCGCGGTCTTGCCCACGCCCGGCTCGCCGATCAGCACCGGGTTGTTCTTCGTGCGGCGGCACAGGATCTGCGTCACGCGCTCCAACTCGTAGTCGCGCCCGACCAGGGGGTCGAGCAGACCGTCCATCGCGGCCTGGGTAAGGTCGCGGCTGAATTCGCTCAGTAAAGAGCTTTCCTTGGGGCGATTGGAAGACATTTTCTCCGAGCTCGACCGGGCGATCTCTTCGCGAACCTGCGTCAGCCGCAGGCCGCGCTCGTGCAAAATATCCGCCGCGAAAGATTTCTCTTCGCGCAGGAGCCCGAGAAGGAGATGCTCTGTTCCGATGTGCTTGTGGTTGAGCCGTTCGGCTTCCTCCGCGCCATACGCAAGCACGCGCTTGCATTCATGGCTGAGAGGAAGATCGACGGAAGTCGACACCTTTTCCCGCAAGGTGGTTTGCGCCTCGATCTGTTTGCGGATGGATTCCACCGCAGCGCTCGAGCGCAAAAAACGATTGGTAAGGACCTTGTCTTCCCGCAGCAGTCCCAGCAACAGATGCTCCGTCTCGATACAGGGGCTGCCGAACTGGCTGGCCTCGTAACGGGCGAAGAAGATGACTCGCCGGGCTTTTTCGGTATAACGTTCAAACATAATTTCTGCCTTGCTCCAACGAGGACGAAGTCAACTGGCCGCGTTCCAGAGTCAACGTCCGGTCCGCGCGCCGTGCGAAAGTCAAATTGTGGGTGACGTGCAGCGAAGTCAACTGCCGGGACCGATGCAGATCCTGGAGCAGATCCATGATCATTTCGCCGGTCCGGAAATCGAGGTTACCCGTGGGTTCGTCGGCCAGAAGGACGCGGGGGTCGCCCACCAGCGCGCGCGCCAGTACGACTCGCTGCTGCTCTCCGCCCGAAAGCTCACCCGCACGATGCTCAGCGCGGTTTCGTAAGCCCACTTCATTCAACCTCGCTAATGCGACTGGTTCCGCTTCTTCTCTAGCTTGACCCCGTATCAGCAGCGGCATCATCACGTTCTCCACGGCCGTGAATTCGGCCAAGAGAGACTGAATCTGCCACACAAAACCCAATTCCCGGTTGCGGAACTTCGCCAGTTCATCCGCCGGAAGCCGGCATATGTTGTTCTGCCCGAAGTATATCGCACCCTTTGTCGGCGTGTCCAGACCTCCGAGCAGGTGCAGCAGCGTGCTCTTGCCGGCGCCCGACTCGCCGACCAGTGCGACCTGCTCGCCCTCGGCGACTTCGAAATTGAGCTGGTCGAAAATAACCAGCTCGGACTCGCCCGATCGGTAGATCTTGGACAGGTCAACGGCCTGAATTGCTGTGGGCACTCTACTCCCATTCTACAGGGTCGAAAATTCACCCCAGCGTACTAAGCAAAGATTTCGCTAAGAGGAAGTTCGACAGAAGGATTCTGAGTCTTGAGGGCGCCGCCAGTAACTTGCTGAGTTTTTTCTGAAGGACTGGCCGAGTAGGCCGCCTTATTACTTGGATCCAGTACCCACACGTAAGGTACGCCCATGGCGAGGTAATCGTCCATGCGCTGCTGGATGCGCGGCCAGCGGTCTTCGGGGGAAAGGATTTCGATGCAAATGAAGGGCGGCTGACGGAAAATCTCTTCGTTCGGCTCGCCCAGTGTGACGCAGATATCCGGGATGCGAAAGCGCTTGGCGCTGACCTGGACGCGCTGTTCCTGGATCACCCAGATCCCCAGTTCTTTCTCTCGAGCACTCAGGTATAACAGGATGGCCTTTTGCAGCTTGGCATGGCTCTTTTCACCCACGTTTCTTTCGACGACCTCCCCATCGACGTACTCGCAATCAGGGCGGTAGCTCGTCCTGAGGTACTCTTCGACGGAGATCAGCGTCCGCGAGGCCATGGATCAACCTATCATTTTCCCGACAGAATCTCAGACAGGGGAACTTCGATAGCAGGGTGCTGAGTACGGAGGAAGCCATCGCTAATTTCGCGCGGTCCTTCCTTGGTGATCGAGTAAGCCTGCTTAGTAACTGGGTCGATTACCCAGACATAGGGGACACCCATGGCTAGGTAGTCGTCGATGCGCTGTTGCGTCCGGGGCCAGCGGTCCTCCGGAGAAAGAATCTCGATGCAGACAAAGGGCGGCTTGGTCAGGATCTGCTCAGCCGGTTTCGGACCCTGGATTACGCAGATATCCGGGATGCGAAAACGAGTTGCGGTTACTTGAACGCGCTGCTCTACCAGGACGGTAATCCCCCACTGGGCGCGTCGCGCCACCAGGTAGGCGCTGACCATCGTTTGCACCCAGCTATGATCCGTTTCGCCCATGTTCCTCTCGACGACCTCCCCATCGACGTAGTCGCAATCAGGGCGGTAACGCGTCCTGAGGTACTCTTCGACGGAGATCAGCGTCCGCGAGGCCATAGCTTCATTTTACGACGATATTCACCAGCTTATCCGGCACTACGATCACCTTCACCACTTGCTTCCCTTCGATGGAAGGTTGCACCTTGGGATCGGCCAGCGCGAGCTTCTTCAACTCGTCCTCTGAAGTTCCGAACGCCACCGACAGGCGTCCGCGCACCTTGCCGTTCACCTGCAGCACGATGTCGGCGGCATCCTCTTTCGCGAGTGCCTCATCGTAAGTCGGCCACGGCTGCCGGAACACAGGACCCTTACGGCCGAGTTGCTCCCACAGTTCCTCCGCGAGATATGGTGCGAAAGGTCCTAACAAGAGCGAAAGCGAGGGGAGAATTTGATCCAGTGCCGCTGCCGACAACCCGGCTTCTTCGTCATACAGCGTATTGATCAGCTCCATCAGCGCCGCGACCGACGTGTTGAAGTGCCACCGATTATCGAAATCCTCGGTGACCTTGCGGATGGTCTGGTGGAGCTTGCGCAGCGCGCGCCGATCGGCCGCGGGATCGCCCGTACCGGTCCGGCCCATGTTGCGAGTAACAAATCTAAACACGCGGCCGAGAAACCGGTACGCTCCTTCGGCGCCGGATTCCGTCCAGTCCATGTCTTTCTCGGGCGGTGCGGCGAACAATTCGAACACCCGGCCGGTGTCCGCGCCGAAGCGTTCCGTCATCTCATCCAGGCTGACCACGTTGCCCTTGGACTTGGACATCTTCGCGCCGTCCTTGACCACCATGCCCTGCGTGAACAGGCGCTTGAAAGGCTCGCTGTTTTCGATCAGCCCGATATCGCGCATTACCTTGGTGAAGAACCTGGAATAGATCAAGTGCAGAATCGCGTGCTCGACGCCGCCAATATACTGGTCCACCGGGATCCAGGCGGCGGCCTTCTTCGTGTCGAAAGGCGCCGTCGAGTTGTGCGCGTCGCAATAGCGATAGAAATACCAGGACGAATCGACGAACGTGTCCATCGTGTCGGTCTCGCGCCGGGCATCGCCGCCGCACTTGGGACACTTCACATTCACGAACGCCGCCACATCGGCCAGCGGCGAGCGACCCTTGCCGGTGAGTTGCACATCCACGGGAAGCACCACGGGCAAGTCTTTCTCGGGAACCGAAACCACGCCGTCTTTCGGACAATGAATGACGGGAATCGGCGTGCCCCAGTAGCGCTGCCGTGAAATGCCCCAGTCCTTGATGCGATAGGTGACGGCGGCGTGGCCGAATCCCTCGCTCTCGGCTTTCTTGTTCATGCGGGCGCGTGCATCCGCGCTCCCCAGCCCGCTGAACTCGCCGGATCTTTCAACAATGCCGTCGTCGGGAAACGCCGCTTTGGGATTTTCGTCCAGGACACCATCCGCAGGCCGGATGACGGGCCGGATCGGAATGCCGTACGTCTTGCAAAAATCGAAATCGCGCTCATCATGCGCCGGGACCGCCATGATCGCGCCTGTGCCGTAGCCCATCAGCACGAAGTTGCCGATCCAGATAGGAACCTTCTCTCCACTGTACGGATTCACCGCATAGTGACCAGTAAAGTGCCCGTCTTTTTCGATATCGCCCGGACCCTTCTGCACGCGTCCGTCGATCATCTGCTTGGCCCGCGCGCGCCCGGCCTCATCGAGCAGTTGCCCAGCAAGAGGATGCTCCGGCGCCAGGATCACGCAGGTCGCGCCGTAAATGGTGTCGACCCGCGTTGTGAACACGCGAATAGGCTCACCGGTCGGCTCCAGCTTGAAATCGATCTCCGACCCTTCCGAGCGCCCGATCCAGTTCCGCTGCATGGCGAGCACGCGATCCGGCCAGTGGCCTTCGAGCTTCTCGTCGATATCGCGCAGCAGCTCGTCGGCATAGGCGGTGATTTTCCAGAACCATTGTTCCAGCGCGCGCTGCTCGACCGGCGTCGACTCATGACGCCAGCAGCAGCCGTCGACCACCTGCTCGTTCGCCAGCACTGTGCCGCATTCCGGGCACCAGTTGAGCATGGCCTGCTTGCGATATGCCAGCCCGCGTTCCAGCATTTTCAGAAAGAACCACTGGTTCCAGCGGTAATACTCGGGCTCGCAGGTGCTGATTTCCAGATCCCAGTCGTAGCTGAAACCCATGCGGCGATGCTGCCGTTTCATCTGGGCGATGTTGGTCTGGGTCCATTCGCGCGGATGCCGATTATTGTTGATCGCCGCATTCTCCGCTGGTAATCCAAATGCATCCCAACCCATGGGGTGCAGGACGTTATGGCCGCGCATCCACATATAGCGAGCCAGCGCATCGCCGATCGCGTAGACGCGCAGATGCCCGATGTGCAGGCTGCCGCTTGGGTAGGGCAGCATTTCGAGCACGTAGTACTTGGGCTTCGTGGAATCCGAGGCCTTGTACAGATTGGGGTCGTTATTCCAGCGCTCTTGCCACTTCAGCTCGATCTGGTTGTGGTCGTAGCGCGTGGGGTCTTGTGGGATTTCTTCCATAACTGTCTAAGAGTTTCGAGATCTTTCTTGTCCCAGCCGTCGTCCATCGGCGTTTCCAGAATAAAAGCCTTGGAACGTAGTTGCGGATGATGCAGGATGCGGCGAAACCCGTCTAATCCAATATTACCGTGGCCGATGTTCTGATGCCGGTCGACGTGCGAGCCCAGGGCTCCTTTGGAATCGTTGGCGTGGATCACGCGCACGTTGTCGAGCCCCAGCAGGCGATCGGCTTCGGCCACCATCTCGCGCAGTCCTGCCTCATTCGCGATATCGAAACCGCTTGCCAATAAGTGGCAGGTGTCCAGGCAGAACCCGATGGGCACGTCGGTCAGCTTGGGCGCGAATTCGCGCATCACATGCAGCTCTTCGAAGCGCCCGCCCAGCTGCGCGCCGGCGCCCACCGTGTTCTCTATCAGCAGCATCAAATTCCCGAGCTTCAATCCCGCCGCCGCCGCGGCGACGCCTTCGAGAAAATGCATGATCCCCTGTTCCACCGTGTGGCCTTTGTAATTGCCCGGGTGCGCCACCAGGTACTCGGCTCCGATCGCCACGGCTCGAACCAATTCCCCGCGGAAAGCCTCAATCGATAGTTTGCGGATGTTCTCATGCGTCGACGCGAGGTTGATCAGGTAGTTGTCGTGAATGACCAGCGGATACAGGTCGTGCTTCTCGCGAGCGGCATTGAGCAGCCGGATCGCGGGTAAGCTGGGCACAGACGCCTTCCACTGCCGCGGACTCGACGAGAATATCTGGAAGGTGTTCGCTCCCAGTTCGGCGGCCTTGAGCGCGGACTTCTCCAGGGCGCCCGCGATCGACGTGTGTAGCCCTATGCGCACGTTCATCCATAATAGAGGGAGAGCGGTATGCTGCTCCGTTTCGCCATCCTGATTGCCTTGGCCGTGGCCGCCTTTGGCGCCACCAGCCGCCTGTACCTCAAGGACGGCGATTACCAGATCGTACGCGAATATCAGGTGCTCGAAGATCGTGTCCGCTACTTCAGCACCGAGCGCGGCGATTGGGAAGAGATCCCGCTCGAACTGGTGGACCTGGACCGCACCAGGAAAGACGCGGCGGAGCGCCAAGCGGCCATCGAGGCCGACGCCAAGGAGCAGGACGTCGAAAACAAAGCGATTCGCGCCGAGCGTAAGGAAGCGGCCAGCATACCGGAAGAGCCCGGCGTCTATCGCGCGGCCGGGGACAAGATAGAGTCGTTAAAAATGGCCGAGGTCGAGGTCAATTCCAGTAAAGGCCGCACGGTTTTGAAGGTTCTCTCGCCGGTGCCGATCGTGCCCGGCAAGAGCAGCGTGGAGCTCAAGGGCGAAGCGGCGGCCTATCGTGCAAACGGCGATAAGCCCGAGTTCTACATACGCCTTTCGGACGACGAGCGGTTCGCGATCATCAAGCTGGCGAAGAAAAAAAACGCGCGTTTGCTAGAGAACATCAGCATCCTGCCGGTGACCAACGAAGTGCTCGAAGATCTGAAGATCGTGGCGACGTTCAAGAAGCAGGTCTCCGAAAGAACCTACAAGATCTGGCCGGAACAGCCGCTGGAGCCCGGTGAGTACGCGCTGGTGCAATACAGCGACGGCGCGCTAAATTGGCAGGTGTGGGATTTCGGCATCGGCCCGGCCGGCAAGTAACGCGAGTGCTTATGGAAGAGATCAGAGTTGGACAGTTGGCCATTCGATTCCTGCTTGAGGGCAAAGCGTCAGGCGGTTCTGTCGCGATGTTCGAATTCGACGTCCCTGCGGGAGCGAAGGTGCCGATCGCGCACAGCCATGACGCTTATGAAGAGACGATCTACGGGCTCGATGGCGTGCTGACATGGACGGTGGATGGGCGGCAGATGGAGGTGCGTCCGGGCGAGGTGCTGTGCATCCCGCGCGGAGCCGTCCACCGCTTCGACAACCGTCATGAAACCGCCGCCAGGATGCTCGCCGTCGTCACCCCCGGCATCCTCGGCCCGGACTACTTCCGCGAAATTGCCGCTGTCGCCAAGGCTGCCGCCGGACCGCCCGACCCCGCGGCCATCGTTCAAGTAATGCGCCGCCACGGGCTCACGCCCGTACCCTAACCGGAAGAACCTGCGATCTCGCGGAAGAACGTGAGCGACTCCTGCGCGCACCGCTCCCAGCGATAACACTCGGCCCGGGCGCGACCCAACTGCGCCAGCCGGGCGCGCTCCTCGGGGGATTCGAGCAGTTTCGTCAGCTGATCCGCCATCTCGGAAGGACTGCGTGGATCGACGTACGCAGCAGCTTCCCCGCCGATTTCCGGCAAGCACGATACTCGCGAGGCGAGCACGGCGACATTCGCGGCCATGGCCTGGACCAGCGGGAATCCGAATCCTTCATAGAGCGATGGATAGACGAATAACGACGCGCCCGCCACCAGACCCGGCATATCCAACTCCGGCACATAGCCCAAATAGGCGGCTTCTTGACGAATGCGCGCCATCGTGCCCGCGGAATTCCAGCCCTCGGGTCCGGCGATCACCAGATCGAAATGCTCGCGCAAATCCGGTCTGATCGACCGCCAGGCATCCAGCAGAGTGTCCAGGTTCTTGCGCGGCTCGACCGTGCCCACGAACAGAACATACGGTTTCGCGCGGGCGCTCGGCCGGGCGTCGAAATATTGTTCAGCAACCCCCGAATGAATCGTGCGGATGCGCTCCGGCTTGATCTTAAGCAGACGAATCGCGTCCTGCCTGGTGTTTTCGGAAACCGCGATGAGCCCGTCGGCGCGTTTGAGGATACGCTCCTCGATAGTCCGGTCGGCCCGTAGCGTAGATTGCGTATGGACCTCCGGCATGATCCACGACGTCAGATCGTGGATGGTCGCGGTCAGGCGCGCTTTGCCCGGTGCCTGACGAACCAGATTGCCGGCATGAAAGACGTCGGTCGGGCCTAAGAGCAAATCCAGAATCGCGGGGCCGAGGACGTTTGCGCCATGCAGCAAGCCGAGCCGGAGAATCGTCGGCGCAAGCGGCAGCGCCGAATGTTCGTGATCCAGGCTAGACCACGTTTTTAACAGCGGGAATGCACGAATGTCGTCACTCGCGCCCGACTGCTGGCGAAGACTGCGCAACCAGTGAAACGTGTAGCCTTTGACGCCCGCGCTGCGCAGCAGAGCCGAACTCGCGTCAATGGTAATCCGCATTGGCAGACTTTTTCCCCGCGCCGTAACCGGCGAGCTGGCCCGCGTTCGAAGCCACATTTCCAGCCCCGTCTGTCAGGACGGGGGCTCAGCCTCGATTGCGGAACACAAATTTTCCGCCACTTTCGATCACCGGATGAAGCGCTTCCCGGCTCACGAGTTTCTCGAGGCGTTCCACTTGGGGTTTCTCCACGCAGATATAGTACAGATCCTGCGAGAGCCAGCGGTTCCGAAATCCCGCGTCGTCGATGAATACATCGCGCGGGGCGTCCGGAGCATACGAACCATATTCCAGATTGTTGACGCGGCCGTTCAACAGCAGCACTCGCTGGCCGTGATACGCCTCGGCATAAAATACGACCGATGAGAACGTGTAGTACTGGTCGTCGAGAATCAGCGTGCCGCGGGGCTCGCGATTGAGGGCTTCGGCCAACGGTCTCGACGCAAGATAAGGATCGAAAACCACCAGCGCCAGACGCGCCGCGTGGATGAACAGGATCATCATGACCACCGCGCCCAAAACTTTGCCTCGAAAGGCCGCAATCGCGCCCGCCAGGAATCCAAGGCCAGCCAATACCAAGGGAATTCGCAAGTAGGCGAACGACGCCATCGTCAGATCGCCCATGTGTCCCAGCGACAACGTGTACAGATCCGGATGCTGCGTGAGCGCGCGGGAAATATCGCCCGGCGCAGGCAGATTCCACACCTGCGACAGAATAAATGCGATGGCGGCCAGCGCCAGTGTCGCGATTACCGCCAGCGCAATATGCCCTTTGCGGATCCAGGACGCGGCGCGCTTTTCGGTCAGCGCGCTGCCGATCAACAACGCCAGCGCCGGGTAGCACGGCATCGAATAGTATTCCTGGGTCGACGAGAAGGTGAAGAACACCAGCAGGAATCCAGCCCAGCACAGGCACAGCAAGCGCATGCGCGAAGCACGATCCTCGCTCCGATAATTCAGTTTGATGGCGGCCGGAAGGTACACGCTCCAGGGAAACAGCCACAGCAGGTGGAACAGCCAGAAGTACAGCCGAGGAACCGTGTTGTAGTCGCGCGGATAACGAAGATTCAGGAAGCGCAGGATGTGCTCGTTAAAAAAGTAAAACCAGAAGAAGCCGCGATACTCGCCGGGCGCGCTGTGCATCGTGAAATCGAAATACGGCGGATTCCGCAGCGTCGCCAGGATGTGCCAGGGCGCGGCGATGGCCACGGCCAAGAGAATTCCGCGGAATACGTGCAGCCGCCGCCAGCTGTCCCGACGTGTTTCACGTGTCTTCCATTCACCGGTGAAGGCAAGGAACAGCAGCATGGCCGCGATCGGGAACAGCGCTGCGATCAAGCCCTTCAGCAACAATCCGGTTCCAATGGCGGCTGCCATCACCGCGCTCCACAGCCCCGGCCGGGTTTCCTCCTTATCGAGTGCCCGCAAAAATGCCCACAGCGCCAGCGCGATGGTCGCTGTGATGGTGACGTCGGGAATCTGAATGCGGGTGAACAAAAACAGACCCACGCACGTCGCCAGAGTCAACCCCGCGTACATTCCTGCGCGGCGTGAGAAGGCCCACGCTCCCATTCGATAGGTCAGCCAGCACAACAGAATCGCCGATAGCGCCACCGGTAGTCGCGCCACCCAGTCGTGGACGCCCAGCACCTTGAACGCGAGCGCGATCATCCAGTACTTCAGCGGAGATTTTTCGAGATAGGCGATTCCGTCCAGCCGGGCCGTAACCCAGTCGCCGGAATCGAGCATGTTGCGGGAAATCTGCGCCTGGACGGCGTCCACGTCGTCCATGAGAGAGGGCGGGCTGATGATACAGCCCAGGAAAACGATCGCCGCAACCAGTAGAACGATCAGGCCGAAGTACGCAGCACCACCGGAATCGCCTGATGTTCCTCGACCTGAGACGGTGCCGTGATCCCCCAGTGTTTCATCCAGAGGAACAGAACCACGAGACCCCATAAGTGATACCCGAGATTAGCACGGCGATCCAGGTGCGCGCGAATAACTGCGTCCACGGCGGGCCACGAGAGAATGCCCGAATCCCTGACGCTGTCTTCGTTCAGCGTGTCGAGCAGAAGCGGCCGCAGAATGGTCCGGAACCAGTGGTGGGTCGGAATGTCAAACCCTTCCTTGCTGCGCCGGACGACGGTACGCGGAAGCCGATCCTTCATGAGCTCCCGCAGGACGAATTTCAAGCGCCCGCCGCGAATCTTGAGGTTCTCGGGAAGCCGGGCCGCGAACTCGACGATCCGATGATCCAGGAAGGGCGGCCGAACCTCCAGGGAATGCGCCATGCTCATGCGGTCGACCTTGGTCAGGATGTCGTCGGGCAGATAGCACAGCTGATCCATGCACAGGAAGCGGCTCAGGCCAGTGGCGCCGCGCCCCCGCCGGCCGCACTCGAGATCCCCCGGAACTTCCCAGCCGTTTCGTAGAGTTCCTTGCTGGCCGCGCGAAAAAGTCCCGTTCCAGAAGAAATGAGCTTCTATCGGATCGAGCTGCGATCCCTGTAACAGGCGCGTGATCTTGTAGTCCAGGCCGATTTTTTCATTCGAAACCGGCAGCAGCCGGGAGGTTCTTTCCCCGAAACGAAGTACGCCGTTGGGCAGGCGTCGCAAATGCTCCGAATAGCGATCCGCAAGGTACGTTTTGTAGCCGCCGAAGAGCTCGTCGGCCCCGTCTCCGGACAGTGCCACCGTCACGTGCTTACGGCTCATCTTCGAAAGGAACCAAACCGGCAGTGCGCCGGCATCCGCGCTGGGTTCGTCGGCGTAATACGGGATATCCTCGATCACGCTGGCCAGATCGGCGTCCGGATTCAGATCGAATTCATAATGATCGGTGCCGTAGGCCTGCGCGATTTCGCGAAAGTATTGGCTCTCATCGAAGGAGCGCCCCTGGAATGACACAGAGAAAGTCTTCAGACGGCCGCGCGCCGTCTCGCTGGCGTAGTGCAGGATCGTCGAGGAATCCAGGCCGCCGCTGCTCCACACACCCAACGGAACGTCGGAAACCAGCTGCTCATGGACGGCCGAGCGCAGCAGCCCGTCCAGTTCCTCTTTGGCCGATTCCAAGTCTCGCTTGGGGTCGGGATCGAATTCCAGCCGCCAATAGTCGCCACTCGTAACCGCGCCCGCGCGGCTTTCAAGCCACGTGCCGGGAGGGAGTTTTTCAATCCCTTTCACCAGAGTCCTCGGCCCCGGAACATAGTTGAGCGATAGGTAGTCCGCCAGACCCGCCAAATCGATGGTACGGTCGATCTCCGGATGCAGCAAAATCGCTTTCAGCTCGGATCCGAAATAGATATTTTCCCGGCGGCGGGCGAAATAGAGGGGCTTGATCCCCATGTGATCGCGCACCAGAACCAGCCGCTTTTCCGATTGCGTCCAGAAGGCCGCGGCGAACATCCCGCGGAACCGCCGAAAAGCCTCGATGTCCCATTCGAGAAAGGCGTGCAGCACCGTCTCGGTGTCGCAGCGCGAATGGAACACATGACCTGCCCGCTCCAGGTCCCGGCGCAGCTCCCTATGGTTGTAAAGCTCGCCGTTGAAGACCAGAATGGTGTCTCCATCGTCGCTGGCAATAGGCTGATCGCCGTGTTGCAGGTCGATGATTTTGAGCCGAACGGCTCCCAAAGAGACGTCGCCCGATTCCCATACGCCCTGCTGATCGGGGCCCCGGTGAATCAGCGATCGAGTGATCTCCCAGATTCTGTCTGAATCCGGGCCGTCTTTAAGATGTGTAAACCCTGCAATCCCGCACACGTTACAAACAATCCCCGTCTCCGCCCCCGCACCACCCGGCAACGAACTTGTTACCGGTGAGCATACCACACCCTGTCAAGATTAAAAACAGGCAATGTGTAAACCTTTACGAAAGTTCTGGCGTCCGGAGCGAAGAATCAGGCGCCCAGCTGTTCGGGAAATACCGCGTAGCCGTGCGGCGGCGGGAACAATTCCTGCAGCAGCAGAAGACGTTTGCGGAGATACCGGCTGGGAAGCTGGCGAGGGCCCGTATCCACGTCAATATCGCAGCAGATGCCGTGCAGGTACAGTGTCAGCGTATCGATGAACGACTGGCGTGCGTAGGCCCGAAAGGCTTTCGCGCTCATGGTCGCCTGGGAGCGCCGGAGGGCCTGCTTCAATCTCCAACTGGCCTCGTCGACCTCGCCATGGACGTCGGAATTCAGCTCATCCCGCATCATCCGGCTGTAGCCGGTTTCGACGGCGTCGGTCCAGTGCTCCCCCAAAACCGTGGCCAGCAGATGATAAAAGCGGTAATGGTACTCGGCGACTTCCTGATCCTTTAACGCGAAGGCCAGAACGGTCTCCCCGCCCAGACTAAGCTGCGTGGCGGCGGAAATCCGGCCGTGCAGGGGCTTCTCGATAGAAACGTACTCCGCGGCCGGTTTGGCCCGGTTACTGTCTCGAGCAGTGGTCTTCGGGGCGCCCGTCCCATTGCCGCGTTCGAGGTACGGAACCAGCAGGATCGAGATCTTGGGCAACGCCGCGGCGACACCGGGAGGCAGAGCGGCCACCGGTTCTTCCAGGTACTCCTTCAGGTCTTCCTCGCTCAACGGAACCGAGGCGCAGAAATAGGAGAAGGTGTTGCTGAGCGGGATCATTTCACTCTTAAACCGCTCTGCGAACTGGCGAACGCTTAGCTTGGAGAGATCAACTTGGGCGGGCATTAAAAGCTGCTATCCCTATTCTACAGCCGCCGGGCGATGACGACGGTAATATCATCGGCGGCCGGAGCGCCTTGCGTGAACGCGTGCACGGCCCGATGGATCTCCTGGACGATTTCGGCGGCTGGGCGATCGCGCAGTTCGGCCACCATGTTCGCCAGGCGTTCTTCCCCGAACTGCTGATCGTTGGGATCCACCTCTTCGGTCACACCGTCGCTAAACAGCACCAGGATGTCGCCCCGGTCCAAAGTGATGGTCGCTTCCTCGTACTTGGACATTGGAAGGATTCCGAGAATCATGCCGCCGGCGCCTGACAACAATTCAAATCCACCTTTGGCCCGCACCACCAGCGGCGGATTGTGTCCGGCATTGGCGTAAGTCAACAGGCCCGTCTTCGGATCCGCGATGCAGGTGAAGAAGGTGATAAAGCGATTGTCGGGACAGTTGGCGCAAGTGCTCTTGTTGAGCCGGGTCAGTTTTTGGGCCAGGCCGTCCGGTTCTTCGAACACCACGTGCACCCTGGCCTGCAGGCTGCTCATCAGCAGCGCCGCCGGCATGCCTTTGCCCGCCACATCGCCGACCATGATGCCCACCCGTCCATCGGGATACTTGATGAAGTCGTAGTAGTCGCCGCCGACGGCGCGCGAGGCGACCGTCTTCGCGCCGATATCCAGGCCTTCGATCACGGGCGGGGTGCCCAGCAGGCGCTCCTGGATCAGCGCGGCCTGGTGCATGTCCTTGGCCATGGCGCGCTCGGCTTCCTCTATTTCATTGAGCCGCGCGTGCTCGATGCGGATGGCCGCGATGTTGGCCATCACGGTCAGCAGGTTCAAGTCCTCGATCGTGAATTCGCGAATCGCGTTGGGCGAATCCACATAGATCAGGCCGATCACGCGGTCGTTGGTTTGCAGCGGCACCGCGATCATGCTGCGGACTTTCTGCTCGACGATACTCATGTGCTCGCGCAGGGCCATGTCGAGCTGGGCATCGCGGATGAGCAGCGAATCTTTTTCCTTGAGCACGCGGTCGCGAACGGTGGAGGAAATCTGGAAGCCCGCGCCATGCGCTGCCCGCACATTTAGCTGGTCTCCATCGAGCGTCATCAGGACACCGCGCCCGGCCCGGACGGCGTTGGTCGAAAGATCCATGATCAAGGGAAACAGTTCCGCCAAGGGCCGGTGGCCGGCCAATTCGCGTCCGGCGTCGATCAGAGCCCGCATCTGCGGAGTGCCCTGCATGATCGCCGTGGTCTTGTTGAGATCGGCGGGCTGCGATCCCGATCCCAGAACCGCATCCAGGCTGGCCACCACCGTGGTGGCGCTATTCGAGAACTGCTCCTTGTTCTCGACGAACATAACGGTGTTCTGATTGGCCTGACCGGGTCCGGCGAATTCGATGGTCAGGTGCCCCGCCGAGACGTGGTCGCCCGGCACAAACGGCATGGCCTTTTCGATGCGGAGGCCGTTCAGCAGTGTTCCGTTCTTGCTGCCCAGATCCTCGACGGTCCACTGGCCGTCCCGGCTGACGATCGCCAGATGCTGGCGCGACAGCCCGATGTCGTCCGGATAACTCAGCTCATTCGAGCTGGAGCGGCCGAGCGTGATCCGGTCGCGATCCAGGGCTATGGTAGCGGTTTGGCCATCCAGATCGCGGATGACCAGCTCACGGGGGACAGTTTGTTGCGCGCTGGCCGTCAAGGTCCTAGCGTATCATTCCTGTAGGGGCCTGTAGAGGGCGTTTATAGCGCCGGTTCAAGGCTTTGGCGCTAACCGGCTGAAGACCAGCGCCCGTCCGGACGATAGAATTGGAAGCAGGTCTTGCTTGACCGCGAGACGCAACATAGTGCAGAATGTTTGTTTCAGCGCTAGTTCGAAATTTCATGTAGAGAGAGTCTCCTTGCATCTTAACCGCCAGGTCATCGTTCGATTCCTGACCGCACTGGCCCTCGTGGCCGTTCCCTTCTCGCTCGGCGCCATCACCACCCAGCCGGGCAGACATCCCGGCAAAAAATCCAAGAGCTCCAAGAAAACCGCTGTCCGCAAGGCTGTGCCCAGGGCGACTGCCGCCACGTTGAAGACGACGGCTTACGTTGCCAAGGCGACTTCCACATCGGTTAAGCGAGCGGCCCGGAAAACCGCTGCGGTGGCGCGGGGCCCCTGGCGAGTGCCGAACTACGCAGTGTCCACGGACGGCGATGTTATCGAAGGGGACGATCTTGTGGCCCGCAATGCGGCCGTAAGCGCCCTGGGCCGGTTGAACGGTTCAGTGGTGGTGGCCGACGCCGATTCCGGACGAATCCTGACCATCGTCAATCAGAAACTGGCTTACCAGAGCGGATACCAGCCGTGTTCGACGATTAAAGTTCCGGTCGCGCTGGCGGCGCTGAGCGAGACCGTGATCGATCGCCTGACCAAGATTCGCATCTACGGAAACACCAAGGTCGCGATGACCGAGGCTCTAGCCAAATCCAACAACTATTATTTCGCGAGCCTGGGCGAGAAGCTGGGATTCGAGCGCATGAGCTACTACGCGCGCCTGTTTGGTTTGGGCGAGAAAGCCAGCCTGAACATCGATGAGGAACAACCCGGCATCCTGCCTTCCGAGACGCCCAAGAGCGGTATGGGCATGATGACCAGCTTCGGCGACGGGATCACCATTACGCCGCTCGAGATGGCCGGACTCATGGGAGCGGTCGCGAACGGCGGCACGCTCTACTACCTGCAGTATCCGAAGAACGCGCAACAGGCCGGCACGATCGTTCCTCAAGTGAAGCGCCGTCTGGATATCGACATGCTGATCCCGGAAATCAAGCCGGGGATGATGGGGGCTGTCGAATATGGAACGGCTCGCCGCATCGGCTTCGATCCCAACGAACCCATTTACGGGAAGACCGGCACCTGCACCGATACGCGCACGCCGACGCATCTGGGCTGGTTCGGATCGTTCACGGAAGTGAACAATCAGCGCTTGGTCGTGGTCGTGCTTCTGACTGGCGGAAGCGCTGTCAGCGGTCCCACGGCCGCGGGCGTCGCCGGCAACGTTTATAAGAACCTCGACGCCGGCAACTACTTCGCGAAGCGCCCGAACGTAATCGCCTCAGCGGCGCAATAATCGTCTTACTTTCTTTTGGAGCCCCTTGCGGCGCAGAACGAGAGTCACCTTCGATACCGTTCGTGAGATTGGCCTCGCGCTGGAGGACGTTGAGGAGAGTACCGCGTACGGGTCGTTCGCACTGAAAGTGCGCGGAAAACTTCTGGCGTGTACGGCGATCAATAAGTCTGCCGAACCCGGTTCACTGGGCGTCCGTATCGATTTCGACCAGCGCGCGGCACTACTCGCGGAGGCCCCCGAGACATACTATGTGACCGATCACTACGTGAACTATCCGATGGTGCTGGTGAGACTCTCCCGGATTCGGGTTGATGAACTGCGTGACCTGCTCGGCGCGGCGTGGCGGTTTGTCACGTCTACAAAAAAGCGAAGCGCGTCGGATGCGGCGACCGGGCTTAAATCGGGCCGCACAAGGCTTAAGAGAGATAAGGCGGGTTAGTTTTTCGAAAGTCCTGGAGGTCACGGACTCACTTCATGTGCTGGAGGGACTGCTCATTCTCCAGACAGATCTCGTCGATCAGTTCTGTATCGACCACGATGCGCTGCCGTAATGTGACCGTCCACGGCTTGGTGTAAGCCTTGGGATCGTCGACGGTGACCTGAATTTCCAGGTGCCCGAAGTCCGGACGCCGGATCTGCTCGCGCACTTTGGCGGCCTGGGTCAGCACGCTTCCATTCCAATCGATCCAGGTGTCGTCGCGGAATCCGATGGTGTCGATCACCAGGGTGTCGCCGGACCATTTTGCCGACGAATATCCTTGCCACGAGGGCGTCGGATCCTCGGGTAGAGGCCGTGCATCCGTGAATACCTGGCGGTATCCCGCGTTGTTTTCGTTGAGCATCACCAGGAGATTGGGCGTGTGGACGAACTTCAGCAAGTGCGGCAGCCCGTAGGCGCGGATAAAGTTGTCCGGCAGGCACCGGATATGCGGGTCGTCCTTGGCCAGGTTGTCGGTGCGCTCCTTGACGATGGGCACCAGCCAGGGTTGATACGGCAAGCCTCCCGGAAGATCGACGCCGATATTCGCCATCTGGCGCGAGGCCCGGATATTACCCTGGTCGCCAGGATTGTCGCTGGGATTCTGCGGCTGGCGGGGACTGGCCGCCTCCTTGGGACTCGACAAGCCGCCGGGCCGGGGCAGATTGGGTTCTCCGGTCATCCAGATTCCGGAAAAATCGGGCTTGCCATCCGCCAGACGGGGCGGGGGAGCCGACATGTCCACTTTGCCATCGGCCTTGCGCGGCACTCCCGCGGTGGGAACCTTCACCCACTGCGCGGTCAAATGAACCGATGTGAAGACCGTGCTCAGAAGGACCAGAGCCATTCTAAGCTCCGGGTTTGAGCGTCGAGAAGAAAACAGATCCGGCATCGAGTCTCATTTATGATATCCCGACGGCGTTAAACCTGCAGACATGGGCCGCATGGGAAGTGCGGATCACGTTGAATGTCGTCTGTCCCTTTTAACATCCAGCTAATTCTGTGCCGCTGACGAGTCTTCATCGCTGAACTCCTCCTCCGAAACGACGGCCCTTCCGAAGTATTCGATGAATCGTGCTTTGAGACGACGCATCCATTCCAATTCTGCCTCCGGCGGATCGAATCCCTCAGCCCGTAGAATCGCTAGCGCAAATTCCCCTGCCTCCAAGCGCTTACTTTTCGTGATCTTGCGGTAGTCGTCATCAGGGATACTGCAAAATCCACAGTTAAGACAAATCCATCGCAGGAGAATGACCAGCTCTTCCTCTAAAGACTTGACGGGCACAATGCAGTCTATTCTCCGCCTGCTCGAGCCTCAACCCGTAAAGATGACAGACGGAATTTCGCTCCCCCATGGCCACAGGGACCGACGCGTGTCTCGTTCAGCGATAAGCGTCCCTGCGGTTGCGGACTCCGGTGATATCGATGCCGTTCTCGCCCTTCTGATCGAAGAACACGCGATGATCGGAGCAGCGCAACCGGAAACCGCTGAATGGCGGGCGGAGCTTTTTCACGTCGCCAGCGCGCGAAGCTAGATAGCGGTCGATGCAGTGCAGAATCTGCATCGCAGTCTCACGCTCGATGCCTCGAAGATCGCTGCGGGCTTCCGGAGACCAGGCAACTGAGATCCGCTCGGGCGCGGACTCCTCGCTTATTTCGTCAAGCCGAACTCACGCAGAACCTCTTCGTGCGAAATGCCTTCACCCCGAGCAATAGAAGCGCGGGCGCGGTCCAATGCCGCGGCCGTCTCAGGGGTGATCTCTTCGTCCTCCACCGGCGCCAGCGCCAGCGAGCGGGTAAGGGGCTCCACCATTACTTCGAGCAGGCTGCGCACGGCGTTCAGCTTATCGGCCGGCAGCTGATCGAGCAGTGCGTGAGCCTGCCTGCGCTCTTGTGTGAGATCGGGTTCCATATTGCCGAATACGTCTCTAGCGTAACACCCGATCGCAAGCGCGACATGGGACCGCCTTGAGCGATAATCCAGAGCATGACCCATGACCTGGTAACCACCGCCTTCACCTTGGACGGCTATCGCATCGTGCAAACCCTGGGACTGGTGCGAGGCATCGTAGTGCGCTCGCGCTCGATCTTCGGGACCATCGGCGCCGGACTGCAGACCATCGTCGGCGGCAACATTACACTCCTCACCGAGCTGTGCGAGAAGACCCGTTCGCACGCCTTCGAATTGATGGTCCAGCACGCGATGGATTTGGGCGCTAACGCCGTGATCGGCGCCCGTTACGATGCGACCGAGGTCATGAGCGGCGTCACCGAAGTGCTGTGCTACGGGACCGCCGTGATCGTAGAGAAGAGTTCGTAGGGCGGGCGATCTTGTCGCCTGCCGTGTTTAAACTGCCGTTCCGGCTTCGCTCTTCTTCAGCTTCTCGCGCTCCTCTTTAAGGATCGCCTTGCGGCTGAGTTTGATCTTGTTGCCTTCAAGCGCCAGAACCTTTACCAGGATCTGATCGCCCTCATTCAGCTCGTCCCGCACCTGCTTGATGCGGCTCTCCGAGATCTCGGAGATGTGCAGCAGGCCGTCGGTGCCGGGGAAAATCTCGACGAAGGCGCCGAAATCGACGATGCGAACCACTTTGCCCAGATAGGTCTTGCCCACCTCGGCGACGGCGCAGATATCGGTGACCATCTGGATGCAGCGGTCGGCGGCAGTGCCGTCCGAGGAGAAGATCTTGACGCTGCCATCGTCTTCCACGTCGATCTTGCAGCCGGTGGCTTCGACGATCCCGCGGATCACCTTGCCTCCGGGCCCGATCAGCTCGCGGATCTTGTCGGTCGGAATCTGCAGAGTGAAGATGCGCGGCGCGTAGGGCGACATCGTGGTGCGCGGCGTGTTGATCACCGCGTTCATCTTCCCCAGGATGTGCAGGCGACCATGGCGAGCTTGCTCCAGGGCTTCCTTCAGAATGGCGTGGGTGACGTTAGGCACCTTGATGTCCATCTGCAGCGCGGTGATACCGGTCTCGGTGCCGGCCACCTTGAAGTCCATATCGCCGTAGTGATCCTCGGCGCCGGCGATATCGGTGAGGATGGCGTAGCTATCGCCTTCTTTCACCAGTCCCATGGCGACGCCGGCCACCGGCGACGAGATCGGCACGCCTGCATCCATCAACGCCAGCGTTCCGCCGCAGACCGACGCCATGGAGCTCGAACCGTTCGATTCCATGATGTCGCTGACGATGCGCATGGTGTAGGGGAAGTTCTTGTCGTCGGGAACCACGGCCGCAACGGCGCGCTCGGCCAATGCTCCGTGACCGATTTCGCGGCGGCCCGCTCCGCGCATGAAGCCCACTTCGCCGACGCTGAACGGCGGGAAGTTGTAATGCAGCATGAAGCGCTTGGAGGTTTCCGAGGAATCCAGCAGCTCGATGCGCTGTTCGTCGTCTTTGGTGCCGAGCGTTGCGGTGACCAGAGCCTGCGTCTCGCCGCGGGTAAAGAGAGCGGAGCCGTGGGTGCGCGGCAGCACGCCCACTTCGACCTCGATCTTGCGGACTTCGTCAAACTTGCGCCCGTCGGGACGGCGGCGCTCCTTGAGCATCTCGTCGCGGAAGATTCTTTCCTTGAGCGCATCAAAGAGCTTCTTGGCTTCGGCGACCTGCTCTTCGGGAATGCCTTCCATCGCCTTCTTCTTGGCGGCGTCGACGCGCGAGTAGCTCTCGAGCTTCTCGTACTTCTGGGTATTCATAGCGTCCTTCAGCTCAGCGCTGATGGACTTGGAAATCTGATCGTAAAGAGCCTGGTTGGTTACCGGCGGCGTATACGCGCGCTTGGTCTTGCCGGCCTTCTTCATCAGCTCCTGGATGCCCTTGCAGATTTTCTTGCAGCACTCGTGGCCGAACTCGATGGCGGCCAGAACCTCAGCTTCGGTGGCCTGCTGGGCGCCGGATTCCACCATGACGATGCCGCCTTCCGTGCCTGCGACGACAATGCCGATCTTGGAAGCCTTGGTTTCTTCGTACGTGGGATTGGCTGTGAGCTTGCCGTCGACCATGCCGACGCGCACGCCGGCCATCACGTGCTCGAACGGGATATCGGAAATCGCCAGCGCGGCGCCCGCGCCCATGATGGCGAGCGTCGACGGATCGCGCGTGGGATCGGCCGAGAGCACCAGGCCGATGATCTGGGTTTCATTCGAATAGCCTTCGGGGAACAGCGGGCGGATGGGGCGGTCGATCAGGCGGCAGGTCAGAGTTTCCTTCTCCGACATGCGGCCTTCGCGCTTGATGAAGCCTCCGGGAAAACGCCCGGCGGAGTAGGTGTACTCGCGGTAATCCACCGTGAGAGGGAAGAAGTTGGCTCCCGGCTTGGGCTCCGGATTCGAACAGGCAGTCACCAGGACCACCGATTCTCCGGACCGTACGATGACGGAACCGTTGGCCTGCTTGGCCATCTTCCCGGTTTCGAGCGTGACGGTACGGCCGCCGCCCAAGTCTACTTCAACGGAATGCAACATGTGTGAAATCGTCCTTTAATCTTCAGTTGATTAAGAGGAGACTTTGGAGGGGTTCCCGCGGGGACGCTCCAGCCGCCAGGGCCAGGGCTTCGAGACCGATCGACGAATGCGTTAGCGGCGGATGCCCAGACTCGTAATCAGAGTCTTGTAGCGTTCCGGACTCCGGCTGCGGAGATAATCCAGCAACCGGCGCCGCCGCGCGACCATCTGCAGCAGACCCCTGCGCGAATGATGATCTTTCGCATGCGACGAAAAGTGCTCCTGAAGGTCCAGAATTCGCCGGCTCAGGACAGCCACCTGTACTTCTGGCGAGCCGGTATCCGACTTATGGATCCGGAACTTCGTGATCACGTTACTCTTTGCTTCGCCCGCCAGTGCCATTCGAGAATCGATACTCCTCGTCAGTTCTTAATCGTTACGTATCGTTTAAAAGGATAACACAGGAGGCGGGGAGGTTTTCGCTTCCGCAACGCGAGAGGCAACCAGTGAGGATTCGCGCCGCCTGAGGCAGTCCCGTGGACATGCACATACTAAGGTGGCATACTCATGTGGTATCGCAACAGGAGCCCCGTCCATGCCTGATTCCAAACTCGACTTGCTTCAGGGAACCCTGGATCTGATGGTTCTGCAGACCTTGGATGCCATGGGACCCCTGCACGGCTACGGCATCGCTCGGCGCATTGAACAGTTGAGCGGAAATGAGGTCCTGCTAAACCAGGGGACCATTTACGCCTCGCTGGTGCGCCTGCAGCAGCGCCGTTGGATTGCGGCCGAGTGGGGCGTTTCCGATAACAATCGCAAGGCGAAGTTCTATTCGATCACCCAAGCCGGCAAGCGCCAGATGAAAAAAGACAAATCGCAGTGGGAGCGGCTGGCGGCGGTGATGGGCCGGGTACTGGCCGCGGCGGCTGAGGGAGGCAAGGGATGAGTGCACTGAAACAAGTCTGCGCGCGACTCATTTCCCTATTTCGGCGGGAAGCCCTGGACCGCGAGTTTGACGAGGAGGCGCAATCGCATCTGGACCTTGCCGTGGAAGACCACGTGCGGCGTGGGATCCCCGAGGCCGAAGCCCGCCGCCTGGCGCGTATTCAGTTCGGTGCTGTGGAGGCGTCTAAGGACGCTCATCGCGATTCAAGAGGACTGCCGTGGCTGGAGGACTGCTTGTACGATCTTCGCTTTGCCCTCCGGCAACTGCGGCGCGACCGGGCTTTTACTCTGACGGCAATCGTCACGCTCGCGCTCGCCCTGGGGTTGAACGTCACGGTGTTTGCCGTCATGAACACGATGCTGTTTCGGGGCTACCCGCTCGTTCAGAGGAACGACCGGCTGGTTTATATCCAGGAGCAGTATCCATCTGGAACGTGCTGCATCACTTACCTTGATTTCGAAGATTGGCGCGCTCAGGCGCACTCTTTCGAGGGAATGGCGTTCGTCGGGGAAAAGAATATCAGTCTCAGCTACGGGGAGGGACGTTCGACCGACGCGACTGCCTTCACCGTGAGCACGAACGTATTCGGGTTGCTTGGAGTTAAGCCGGCCCTCGGACGGGATTTTGTGCCAGCGGATGAAGCCTCGGGGGCTGAACCGGTTGTAATCCTAAATCACCGCTTCTGGGCGAGCCAGTTTGGAGGGCGCCCGGATGTGATTGGCACCTCAGTTCTTGTGAACAAGGCTCCTGCAATCGTCATTGGCGTGATGCCCGAAGGTTTCGACTTTCCGACGCAATTCGACGTCTGGATGCCATACATGCGCGGCCCTGACGTGAACCGGAGGGCCCCGGAGATGTTCCAGGCCGTTGGACGACTGCGGGACGGCGTAAGCCTGCAAGAGGCCCGTGCGGAGCTTGAAACTATCAATCACCGCCTGGAAACGGCGTATCCAGCGACGAATCGCGGCGTTGTCCCCAAGATGGGTACCTATTCGCAAGCCAACATCGGCCCGGATGCGCCTGTCATCTACGGCTCACTTTGGATGGCCGCGTGGTTCGTGTTACTGATCGCCTGCGCGAACCTGGCCAATCTCACAGTGGCGCGAACCGTTGGGCGGTGGCGCGATTTTTCGATAAGAATGGCACTCGGCGCAGGTTGGGGCCGGATGATCCGCCAGATTTTCGTCGAAAGCCTGACGCTCGCGAGTGTGGCCGGAGTGCTCGGCTGGTGGATCACTAAATGGGGCGTGCGCGCGTGGGCTGTCGAAACCGCCTCCATTTACCAGATACTCGACTATACGCTGGACTCCGGCACGCTGGCCTATTTGGTTGCTATCTCCCTTGCTGCGGCGATTTTGTTTTCCCTGGCTCCCATGGGCAAAGTTTTGCAGATTGGTGTAAACAGCGCCCTGAAAAGCGACGCCCCGGGCGTCACGCCGGGTCTGCGCGGCAAACACCTGGCGGCGGTACTGGTTGCAGGCCAGATGGCGCTCGCCATCGTGCTGCTATCGGGCGCAGGCGTCCTGGTTCGGAGTCTCATGAACGTTGTAAGCGCCAACACCGGCGTTGGCAATCCCGAAAACGTACTGGTTGGATTGTTAAGTTTTCCATCCGAGAAATACCCGAGTCCCGCAGCCACTCTGGGGTATATCGACCGGTTCGAAGCGAAATTGAGAGCCATTCCGGGGATTGGAGATGAGTCGGTTGCGAGCATACTTCCCGTGGGTAACGTCCTCGGATTGACATTTGAGATAGAGGGAAGGCCGAACGCGCCGGACGGCGGAGAGGCTGTCCAGTTCCTGCGCGTGGGACCGGACTACTTCCGAGTGGTGGAAGCGCCCGCGAGTTCGGGCCGCGATTTCAATGACGGAGATCGCATGGCGACATTACCGGTTGCAATTGTGAACCAGAGTTTTGCCGCCAAGTACTGGCCTCGGGAACAACCCCTCGGCAAGAGGCTTCGTTACATCGATCGCAATAAGCCAGCCGAATGGCTGACCGTGGTGGGAGTCGTCCCGAACATCATGCAGGGAGACCCCACACGGCGGCAGTTCAAACCCCTGGTCTATCAGCCATTCCGCCAGGCGCCGACGCGGCTGGGCGTAAATTTTCTCCTGCGAACCCGCGTTCCGCCCGAGCAAGTGGCACAAGCGGTTCGACTCGACATACAGAAACTGGATCCCGACGTGATTCTGAAAAAGTTCACGACCCTGAAAGCCAGCTTCGGGTTTGATCCCGACCGAATGGATCGGGCGCATAGCGAGATGGGGAAGTACGCGGCGGTGGCGCCCATATTCGCTGTAATGGCGGTTCTCCTGGCGGCTGTCGGCCTCTACGCCGTGATCGCGCATTCTGTAAGACAGCGCACGAAAGAAATCGGCGTGCGCATGGCGATTGGAGCGGCTGCCGAGGACATCCGCAGGATGGTCCTCCGGGCTGGCATGTTGCCAGTGGCGATTGGTATAATCCTCGGCCTTGCGGCATCGTTCGCGGTGAATCGAATTTTGCAATCGCAGTTGGTCGGGGTGTCGCCGTATGATCCCGTTACGATGGCGGGCGCGCCAGTGGTCTTAATCCTCGTCGCGCTGCTCGCCTGCCAGATTCCCGCGCGGCGAGCCATGAGCGTCGACCCGGCTGTTGCTTTGAGACATGACTAACGGCGCGGTGTACAGCGAAGAACCCAACTCACCGGATTGTCATCCGGACTCCGCTGCGGCTCAGATCGGGATGCCCACTCTCCACAGCCCGTAGGCCAGAGCCTGGCGCATATACAGCCACTGATCGCGCCAGCTCGTCGGCTCCAGCGGCTCACGATCCTCGGGGCGGGGCGACCCGTATACCTTCATCCCCTGATTCTCCAGCAGCTTCTTGACGCGGTAGATGTGATACCCGTCGCTGACCACGATGCAGGATTTCAGGTTCATGCGCCGCATGATCTCGGCGGCCGCCGCGATGCTGTGGACCGTGCTCTCGCCTTCCGATTCCACCAGGATGGCTTCGGCCGGGACGCCGTGCTGGCTCAAGTAGGCCTGCGCCACGCCGCCCTCGGTGAAGGCGGGATCGCCGCCCGCACCGCCGGTGGTCAGAATCCGCGGAGCGAGGTCTCGCAGGTACAGAAACAGCGCGTGATTCAGGCGCGCTTCCAGAACCGGCGATGGGTGGCCCCGGTATTCGGCCGCGCCCAGGACGACGATGACGTCGGCGGGCTGCGCCTCATCCACCCGCGACTGACGGCTGATTTCGCGCGCCACGGTGGTCAGGCCGATTCCTGCTGCGACGGTCCCCACCGCGGCCGCGCCCAGTCCGACTCTGAGCAAGACACGGTTCATGCGATATGCTCTGATCTATTGTAGGTGGTTGAAACTCTCATCAGCGATAAGAATCCCTTGCTTAAAGAGGTCCGCCGCCTCGCTTCCGGAGGCGTCCCCGGCGCCGGTTTCATGGACGCCCGCCTGGTTTTGGCCGAGGGGCCTCATTTATTGGACGAAGCCCGGCGCAGCGGGATAGAGATTCATGCTGTGATCCTGGCAGAATCGGCCCCCGAGATACCCGGCTTAGGCGGTCACATGAGTACAACCCGCGTGGTCCGCGTGCTGGATAGCCTGTTCAACAAGCTGGCATCCACCGAATCGCCCCAGGGAGTGCTGGCGCTGGTCCGGATGCCGGAGTGGACCAGCGAAGATTTGTTGAAAGGAACCCCTCTGGTAGCGGTCCTCGATGGCATCCAGGATCCCGGCAACGCTGGAGCCATCCTGCGAACCGCGGAGGCCTTTGGAGCCACAGGCGCGGTGTTCCTCAAGGGTACGGTCAGTCCGTCGAATCCCAAATGCCTGCGGGCGTCCGCGGGCTCGGCGTTCCGTCTGCCGATCGTCACGGAAATTCCCGATGGCCTGGCACTCTTTGCGGCGGATCCAAGGGCCAGGGGTTCCGTCGCCGATGCCCAATTGGCCACGCCGTGCGCCATCGTCATCGGCGGAGAAGGAAGCGGGGTGCGGCCCGAGCTCGCTGCGCGCTCGACCGGCATAAAGATCCCGACCGTGGCCGTCGAATCCCTGAATGCGGCGGTCGCGGCGGGGATCCTGTTCTACGAAGCGCGCCGCCAGAGGGCCCGAGCATGAGCCTGTTCGATAGCGCGCCGATCTCGTCAGCGTCGGACGAAAAACGTCCGCTGGCCGAGCGCATGCGGCCCGAGCGCCTGGAAGATTTCGTCGGCCAGCAGCACATCCTGGGGCCGGGCAAGCCTCTGCGCGCGCAGATCGAGCGCGACGAGCTGCAATCGATGATCCTGTGGGGGCCGCCAGGGACCGGAAAAACCACGCTGGCGCGTCTGGTCGCCCGCATCACACGCTGCGAATTCGTGCCGTTCAGCGCCGTGCTCAGCGGGATCAAGGAGATCAAGGCCGTGATGCTGGATGCGGAACGGCTCCGCCGCGCCGGCCGCAAGACGGTGGTCTTCGTCGACGAAATTCATCGCTTCAATAAAGCCCAGCAGGATGCGTTTCTGCCGTACGTAGAAAAGGGCGACATCATTCTGATCGGGGCGACCACTGAGAATCCGTCTTTCGAGGTGGTGTCGGCGCTGCTCTCGCGGTCCAAGGTGTATGCGCTGCGTGCGCTCTCGATGGAGGAGATCGTAACGCTGCTCGAACGCGGATTGAAGATGCTGGAGCTGGGCGCGCCCCGCGAGCTGCTGGAACAGATCGCGATCTACGCCAATGGCGATGCCCGCTCCGCGTACAACATCCTGGAATCGGCCGCGGGCGTGGCTCGCGAAGGCTTGCTGGACCGCGACGCGGTGGAGTCTGTCATCGAGCGCAAGGTGCTGCTCTACGACAAGTCCGGCGAGGAACACTTCAACCTGATCTCGGCGCTGCACAAGAGCATCCGATCCTCGGACGCCGATGCCGCGCTGTACTGGCTGGCGCGGATGCTGCAGGGCGGGGAAGACCGGATGTACCTGGCTCGCCGGCTGGTGCGCATGGCGATCGAGGACATCGGTCTGGCGGACCCCCGCGCGCTGGAACAGGCCATCGCCGCGCAGCAGGCGGTCCACTTCCTGGGCATACCGGAGGGCGATCAGGCCTTGGCGCAAATCGCCCTCTACCTGGCCATCGCGCCCAAATCGGACGCGGCGTATAAGGCCCTGAACCGGGCCATGGAAACGGTCGAAAACACCACGGCTGAGCCGGTTCCGATGCAGCTTCGCAACGCCCCCACCCGGGCGATGAAGGAATGGGGATATAGCCAGGGTTACCAGCACGCCCACCAGTTCGAGGACGCGCTCAATACGATGAGCTGCTTACCCGACAGTCTACGCGGGACAATCTTCTATGAGCCCACAGACCGCGGCGTCGAGCAGAAGATCTCCCAGCGTCTGGCCGAGATCCGCTCCCGCCGCCGAGCGGGTACTACATCCGGGCCGGACTCTGATCCGGATCATAACAATCACTGAAAATAAAGGGTTAATATCCTTTCTCTGGGTTGGTTCTAGTCACCCGGGCTGAGACCATTGGTACCTCTGTACTTATAGGAATGGCCCTAGACTGCTATTGATGCAACGCCCCAGGCGGCGGAAAATTCTAACTGTAGAGACGAGGTGATACGTGGGGCTAGAGCAAACTAAAGAATCCGACCGGCGTCGAGCTGACCGGTTCGCCATTGAGCGCGACATCCGCTATCGCGCGTTGAACAAGCGGGGTGGTGAAGAGGCCGGCGAAGGCAAGACCGTAAATATGTCAAGCTCCGGCGTGTTGTTTACCACGGGGCAGATCCTGCGGCCCGGCCGCCGTATTGAGCTGGCCATCAGTTGGCCCGCCCAGCTCAACAACAAGTGCGCCCTCAAGCTGGTGGCCCGTGGCCGTATCGTCCGCTTTGACAATGGCTTGGCCGCCATGGAAATTCAGCAATACGAGTTCCGCACGCAATCGGCTCCGGCGGTTGTCTCCGCCGCCGGACTCGCCAACATGGTTGTTTAGGTTTTCGTTCGAAACCGTCCCTATTCTCCTTATCCCGCGCCGGGTGTGGTTTTCCGGCGCGGTTTTCTTTCCATCCGGCGCAGAATTCGTCCTTCCAGCCCGATTTTCTTTATTCTCTTTCCGCCGCCTGCTAACTTGATAGTTGACCCCATGCGCCGTCTCTATGCCCGCTGGATGTACGATTGGGACGCCCGGCTGAACTCGGTGTCCACTAACCGGGTGGTCCGGCCGTTCGAATGGGGCCTGGAATGGACCCGGCAGTGGCCCACAGCCGTCCGGCTTCCCCAGAACGGACACGATCCGCATGGCTACCTGAAGCTCCTGAACCAGGCCGGCTTGGCCGATAGCGACGAGTTTTTCGGCTACCGGACCCCTTCGGACTTTGTCCTTGAGGGCAACCGCCTGCGTTTCACCAGTCCGGTGAAGACTCCCTACCCGGAGAACAACACGGTTCACGGGCAATGGTTCGCACCTGCCAAGCCTGGCCGGCGGAGAGTTGCTGCCGTGGTGCTGCCGCACTGGAACGCGTCGGCCACCCAGCACGCAGCACTGTGTGCCGGGATCGCCAAATTCGGGATCCACGCCTTACGGGTCAGCCTGCCGTATCACGATTTCCGCATGCCGGCCGAGCTCGAGCGAGCCGACTACGCCGTTTCCTCGAACGTCGGCCGGACCGTGGACGCCACCCGCCAGGCCGTCATCGACACGCGCTGCTGCGTCGATTGGCTCGAACAACAGGGGTTCGAGAGCATTGGCATCGTCGGGACCAGTCTGGGGTCTTGTTATGCGTATCTGGCCAGCGTCCACGATCCCCGTCTGAAGGTGAACGTCTTCAATCACTGTTCCACTTATGTCGCCGACGTGGTGTGGGAAGGGCTCTCGACGCAGCACATTCGCCAGGGCCTGGAATCCGCCGTGACGCTCGATCAGTTGCGCGACGCCTGGATGGTGATCAGCCCGCCGTATTACGTCGAGCGGTATGCGCAGATGGGCAAAAAGCCGTTGTTCATGTATGCGCGCTACGACACCACTTTCCCCACCCGTTTCAGCGAGCAGGTGATGGCCAAGGCTCGCGAGCTGGGCTTCGAACATCGCGTGGTCGCGATGCCCTGCGGGCATTACAGCCTGGGCGAGACGCCCTTCAAGTTCATGGCTGGCTACCACATCATCAATCACCTGAAACGGAATCTGTAGCGGGCGCGGCGTGCCTCAAACGGGCGAGGCCTCGCCCTACTACTGAAGATCGTTTTTCCCGCCGATAAACCCTTGTGATGCAGCGGATTTTCGCCCTGGACGAACCAATCTTATCGCTCGACGCCGATTCAGAGGACGACTTCGAGCTGGTCGTCGGCCGGCGCCAGGTGGCAGGTCTCACGTTTCTGGCGATGGTGGTGGTGGCGGTCTGCTCCGGAGGCTCTTATCTGGCCGGCAAGGCGATAGCGGCTCGCCACGAGACTGACCAACCGGAGATTAAGATCGAGCAGCCGGCTGTGCCGGCAGTTGCAGCTCCCGTGCCTGCGCCCATGATCGACGCCAGCATCGTTCCTCCGGCGGCGGCCTCCGCGCCCGCGCCCGAAGCCCCACTGTTCGAAAATCCCGTTCCCCAGGCAATTTACATCCAGGTGGGAGCGGTGGAGAAAGGCGTTGCGGTGATCCTCGCAGAGGGCTTGCGAAGACATGCGCTCGACTCGTTCGTCGCGCCCGGTCCGAGCGCGAAAACGTTTCGTGTGCTGATCGGTCCGTTTCGAGATGCGGAAGCGTACCAAAAAGCGCGGAACATCGTTTCAGAAATCGGACTAGATAACTTCGCACGCCGCTACCAGGTCCAGTAGGCGCTCCTGGGAGCTGTTCTCATTCGTAGCGCAGAGCGTCGATCGGATCGAGGTTGGCAGCTTTTCGCGCCGGATAGTAGCCGAAGAAAATTCCCACGAAGGCCGAAAACACGAACGCGCCAAGCACGGCGGTGAAGCTCACCAGTGTTTGCCAGCCCGCCACCCGTGAGATCACATGACTGGCGACGATCCCCAGGGCGATACCCAATAGGCCGCCGAGAACCGAAAGCGTCATCGCTTCGACCAGGAACTGAGAAAGAATGTGCCTGGTTCTGGCGCCCACCGCCTGCCTCAGGCCGATTTCCTTGGTGCGTTCGGTCACGGAAACCAGCATGATGTTCATGATCCCGACGCCGCCGACGAATAGCGAGACCGAGGCGATGGAAGCCAGCAGCAGCGACATCACGGCGGTCGACTCCTGCTGCGCTTCAAATCCCGAGGTCAGGTTGCGAACCTGAAAATCATTGTCCTGGTCCGGCCGCAGTTTGTGCCGTAAACGCAGTAGCTCGCCGATCTGCTGTTCCGCGAGCGGGGTGGCTTCGGCCGAGCGGGCCTGCACGTATACGTTACGGACACTCTTCGCGTTGGCCCAACTCCTGCCGAGCAGTTTCCGCTTGGCGGTAGTCAGCGGGACCAGGATCGTATCGTCCTGATCCTCGCCGCTCGGCGACTGACCCTTCGGTTTGAGCGTACCGACCACGGTGAAGGGCACGTTGTTGATGCGGATGGATGCCCCGACCGGGTCCGCGCCGGGGAACAATTGATCGACGACGGTCTGCCCGATCAACGCGACTTTCCTGGCGCCTTGATCGTCCGCGTCCACAAACGGCGCTCCGCGGTTTACATCATAGTTGCGGACGGTGAAATAGTCCCTGGTCACTCCTTCGATGCGGGTGAACCAGTTGCTTCCGCTGTATACCACCTGCGCGTTGCCGCGGACGGAAGCCGCCACATGGGCGACCGACGGCAGCTCAGACGCAATCGCATCGGCGTCGTCGCGCGTCAGTGTTACGCTATTGCCAAATCCGTTTCGCACGCCGCCAGTGTTATTCCAGCCGGGCTGGACGACGATCAGATTGCTGCCCAGGGATTCGATCTGGTTCTGCACGCGCTCGCTGGCCCCTTGGCCCACGGCCACCATGGCGATGACTGCTCCTACGCCGACTACCATGCCCAGCATGGTCAGCGCGGACCGCATTTTATTCGTGCGCAGGGCCTTGAATGCGATTTTGAGGGCGGCTGGAAGGTGGCTCATAGAATGACTCCGAATGGAAGCGCTCAATAAGCGGGACGAACTCAGGCGGGATTGGTTACGGCTATCCCCTGCGGAGGGTATGCCAGGAGCATTGCGCGAACTTAGGCGGCGCGAACTTTGGCGGCGCTATTTGACGCGCCACTCTTTGGCGGCGTCGCGGGCAGCGGCGAGCGCGCCGTTCACATCGTCCTGGGACAGCATGATGCGGACCTCTTCGATCGCGAACATGGTCTGCTGCGCCCGTTCCACCAGGATACCCGCGGGTGCGTCGCCGGCCTGGAGGATTTCCTGGAGCTGTTCGGCAGCCTGGGTGGCAATGGTTTTCGCCTCGGCGGCGTTTCCCCGATGAAGATGGACGGTCAGATCGCGGAGGTTTGCGGCTACGTTGGCAGGATCCACGACCTTGGCTTTTCCGTCGGCCGCTTTACCTGGCTGCACGCTCAAGCAGAAGCTCCGCGTGTTGGTTTGTAAGAATCGTCAAGCATGAAAGGCGCCTGTTCTACCTTGAAAGAAGAGGGACGCCCAGCGGATGCGAATACGACGAAGCTCTCGGATCGAGGTGCTTCCAGTATCGCAGGTATGGCTCCCGCACGCAATGCATGGGACGCCGCATTTCAAGCCATTCCGAGGTTTCCGGTAACGATTTTGTTGGATTCGGCATCCCCGGTAAAGCGTGCCACCGCTGCCAACCCGACGTTTCGACATTCTGCTCATTGAGGACAATGAGGCCGATGTGGGCCTGACCACGGCCGCATTCCGGGATGCCCTGGTGGACGCCCGCATTCATCTGGTGGAAGATTGCGAGGAAGCCATGGCCTTCCTGGCCCGCGCCGGCTGGGATGACGACGCTCCCCGGCCGGATTTGGTCATCCTGGATCTCAGCTTGCCCAAGGGGGATGGGTTTGAAGTACTGGAAGCTTTGAAAGCCGATCCAAGGCTGAAGACCATTCCGGTCATTATCATGAGCGGGAGCGACCGGGCTGAGCATCAAGCCCGCGCCTACAAGCTGCACGCCGCGGCATATATCGTTAAGCCGGCCGATAAGGACAAGTACTTCGCAGCGATCCGGTCTATCAAGGAACTGTGGTTCCACAATGTGACGCCAGCGCCGAAAGAATTCGATACCACGGCCTGACTGGCCGCGCTCAACTGGCGTGTAGCAAGGGTCTGACGGTGGAGCGTGCGATCTGGGATTCCAGTATGGCAGCTCGGCGCTGGCATTCTTCGGCGTCCTGGCGCCCGACCTTGCGGTTGGCCAGATAGTCGTCCTGAGTAATCTGGTTCGCCAGCCGCTTGTTCACCAGTTCCGTGCTGCGAAATCGGAGTTCCTTGCTCCAGGCGCGGTTTTCGAGCTGGTATCTCAGAACTTCTTCCAGGGTCGAAGTAGAGAAATCATCGCGCCAAAGTAGCATACCTCTCAATATCGTCAGGAATCCCCGGAGAAAATAGTGCGATCGTCCGGCAAAACGAGGACGGCCCGGTAAGCTGCTGCAAACAATCGCCGCAGAATTCCGGGCCGCCAGGTTAATGGGGATTCGCCGCTAAGGCGTGACGGGCGCGAGCTTCACCAGCGCCAGTTGTTTCCGAAGTTCCCGGACCTTGAGGCGCCGGGCGATACTCTGTTTCCGAAGTCTGTGGAAACGTGCTTTGTCGCCGTGTGATTTGGACATCCAGGGCTGCTTAGGCGAGGTTAACTTGCTCGGCCTGCAAACCCTTGGGTCCGCTCTTCACCACGAAGGTGACTTTGGCGCCCTCTTCGAGTGTCCGGTAGCCGGACGCCTCAATCCCCGAGAAATGCACGAAGACATCTTCGCCATTCTCGCGCGCCAAAAAGCCAAAACCCTTGGCGGCGTTGAACCACTTTACTGTTCCTGTTTCTTTCATGTTGTTCTCTTTTCTAACGTTGTTTTGTAGCGATGGAAGTCCGGACGCGATTGAGGGTGCCTACGATCGGAGATTAATTGAGGGATTCAAGCGAGGTGCTGGATTTCAAAAGCTACCTGACAATAGCACGGGAGATTGCCTAAGTCAAGGAAAATACGGTGCCTATTCGGCTTTTAAGGCTTCCACGGGATCGACGGCCGAGGCCCGGCGGGCGGGAAGGTAGCTGGCGAGGACCGCAGCGAGCCCTAGAATCAGCGCTCCGGCGGCATAAGTGATTGGATCGAGAGGTTTAATTCCGAACAGGAGCGACGACATCAGGCGCGTGAGTCCGGCTGCCGCTATCAGCCCGATCGCGACGCCGATTCCCGCAAGAACCAGGCCGTGGCGCACGAACCTGCGTTTCAGCTCGCCCGGCTGCGCACCGAGGGCCAGACGAATCCCGATTTCGCGCCGGCGCTGCGAGACGGCGTAGGAAAGGACGCCGTAGATGCCGATGATCCCGAGCACCAGCGCCATCGCGCCGGCGATTCCCAGCATCACCAGAGTGAAGGAAGTTCGCGCCATGGAGCGGTCGTAAATGTCTTGCAGCGTCTGAACTGAGGCCAATGGGAGGCTCGCATTTACCGACCAAACAGCCTGTTGGATTTGTTTGAGGAAGCCCTCGGTCCCCGTGCGGTCGCTCCGGATCGCAAACACAATCGAACGTGTACCCGCAGGCCAATACACGCAGCCCGGCGCCTTCTGGTGAACACCATCCTCGTAGACGTCACCCACAACGCCGATAATCTGGTACCACGGGGCGGCGGTTCCCACGCGAATTCGCTTCCCCAGTGCTGCGGACGGCTCGCCCCATGTCTCGTGTGCCATGTTTTCAGAAATCACCGCGACGCGTTGGTCGTCATAGATCTCGGTCCAGGTGAAATCCCGCCCTGCGATGATTGGCGTCCCCTGCGTCTTGAACAGGCCCGGCGAAACGAACTTAGAGCGCCGGATTGGTGGAAGCCGCTCCTCTTGGTTCTTGCCTTCGGCAGAAACGGCGTTGACGTTCCGGAAGTCCACCTCCATGGGCAGCGCAGACGCGAACGCGGCCGAAGCGACGCCAGGAACCGCGGCGATCTTGTCAAGGATTTCGCTCTGCATCCGGGTGACACGTTCTGGCTCCGCCACCTGCACCTCTGGAATCGAGATTCGGACCGTCTGGATTTGCTCGGGTCTCGTGAATCCAGGCTGGACGCTCCGCAAGGCCTGGAAGCTGCGAATCATGAGGCCTGATCCCACCAGCAGCACGAGTGCCAGTGCCACCTGCACCACCACTAACGTGTTCTGAGAGCGATGCCGTTCGCCGCTTTGGCTCAAACTGCGCCCGCCGCCACGGAGGGCCGTCGCGATTTGTGGTCCCGCGTACTTTATCACCGGTATGATTCCGAACAGTAGACCCGATAGCAAGGAGACGGCCACGGTGAATGTCATTACCAGGGGGTCGATTGAGATTTCGGGAAGCCGAGGCAGGTTCGCTGGCCCCATCGACACAAGAAGCCTGAGGCCACCATATGCGATTCCCAATCCCAGCGCGCCGCCTAACACACCGAGCGTTATGCTCTCGACAAACAGTTCGCGCGCGATTCGGCCCCAGCCCGCGCCCAGCGCCGCTCGGATCGCTAGCTCGTGCTGGCGTCCTTTCGCCCGAACCAGCAGCAGGTTCGCTACATTGGCGCAGGCGATCAGTAGCACCATAGCGATGGTCCCCATCAGCACCCACAGCACTTTGCCCACATCGCCGACCACATCCTGCTTAAGGGGCCGTAGAGCCGGACCCATCTTGGACACCTCCAAGAGCTTGGGGCTCAATCCGTACGTCCTGGTCCAGATCGGCAGCATGCGGGCCACATCGGCATTCGCTTGGGCGAGTGTCACGCCAGGTTTAAGCCTGGCGATGCCCTGGAAGCTGAAGTCATCGGGTGACAGCCGGCTACGCTCGAAACGCAGCGGCAGGATTACGTCCGGGGCGACGCCAAGGAACCTGAAACTTTTGGGCATCACGCCGATCACTTCCCGAGGCCGTAAGTCGACCGTGATGGCTCGGCCGATCGCCGCTTTATCTCCGCCGAACCGGCGCTGCCAGTACCCGTAGGTCAAAACGACTGTTTCGGGCGTCCCCGGTGTGTCGTCGTCCTGCGAGAACCAGCGCCCCAGAGCCGCTTGCACACCCAGCGCCGGTAGGACTCCCTGCGTAACCGCCAGTGTCCGCACCTGTTCGGGATCTCCCATCCCCGTAATGCTCGCTGCCCCGTTGCTCCAGGCGCCGAATTCCAGGAAGGTCTGGTTGTGATCCAGGTAGGTGGCAAACATCTCAGACGACAAATTCAGGTTGCTGAAGGGTGCGCCCTGGAGAACGGCCGAGTGCCAAACTCCGACCAAAGCGTCAGAGTGAGGATATGGCAGAGGCCGGATTAGCACGCCATCCACGACGCTGAAGATGGCAGTGTTTGCGCCCATACCGATCCCGAGGGTCAGCACCGCGATCAGCGTAAACATGGGACTGTGGCGCAGGGCGCGGAACGCATAGCGGAGATCGCGGCCGACTATATCCAGGATGCCGATGGTGTTCATGCGATAAATCTCCTCTCGAACCAGAGTGGGATTCCCGAATTTCTTGCGGGCGGCGTGGCGAGCTTCTTCCAGCGGCATCCCCCGCGCGACGTTGGCATCCATCTCGATCTGCACGTAGGACTCGATCTCCGCGTGCCGTTCACCGTCCCATTTCGCGCGCCGAAAGAAACGATGCCAGCTCATTTCTCTACTCCGCAGCCGGTTTCAGGATGCGGCCAATGGCTCGAACCACCTGCTCCCAGCGCGTGGTTTGCGCGATCAATTGTTTACGTCCAGCCGGTGTCAACCGGTAGTATTTCGCCTTGCGATTGTTCTCCGAGGTGCCCCAGAAAGACGCGATCCAACCCCGTTCTTCCACCCGATGCAGGGCGGGGTACAGCGACCCGTGCTCGATCTGGAGAACTTCCTCGGAACCGCGTTCAATCGCATGCGCGATGGTGTGCCCGTGAGCCGGACCCAAGACCAGCGTTTGCAGGATCAACATATCCAGAGTCCCTTGCACCATTTCGCTTTGCAGCGGGGATTTGCGGCTGGGCATTGTCCGAATTATTCCACTAGATGATCTACCTGTCAAGCGTCAATCGTGGATCAGCCGGCACCTTCTGGGGGCGACGCTTAGCGCGACCGCTTGACTAAATCCGAGTCGATCTGCTTGAATCCTGGCGGCACATCCAACTTGGAGGCATCGACGGCGCTGGTGGAGAAGTCGCTCATATCGGTGGTCATCTCAAGCAGGAGCGCCGCGCCGTCCTGCTTCTGGTCATTTTTCGGATCGGGTGGCGGGTCGTCGTTCTTCTTTTTACGTCCAAATGGAAGGCTTCCGGTGATCGCATCCCGTACGCTGGGACCTTTCTCGCTGGAATCGGTGGTATCGACCGTGATCCCGCTTCCCATCTTCATCACGGTTTCCACGGGAACGCCGGATACCTTGGACAACTCCTTGGCGGATTCCGACAGGCCCTGCATCATGCGGGGATCGGACATCGCCATACGCGACAACTCGGGCTGGAACTCGCGCGCCATTTTCTGCGCCATCTTCTGGCGGAACGCCTTCACCTGCTCGTAACCGGGGACGGTGGCCATCCACGCGTCGTCGATCACGGTCATGCTGCCCGACTGGCCGGTGTCCTTGTCGGTCCCTTCCAGGTCCATGGTGATCACCATTTGCTTGGCGGTCAGGTTCTGCACCTTCTTGGTTTTCCCCGTGGCCTTGGCCGACACTTTGAACTTGGCATCGACATTGCCCTTGGGCTCGGCCTTCGATTGCTTTTTCTGCTGCGCCTGCGCCCTGGTGATGGCATCGTCCATCGCCTGGCGCATCTGCGCGAAGGTGACCACCGAATAGTTTTTCTTCGCGAGATTGATTTCGGTGATGGTCTCCTTGTCCAGGTCGATGATGGTCGAATTCTCCTTGCCGAGCGTCGCCATGCGGTTTCCCTTGATCAGCACGGCGGACACGATCGGCTCGCGGGCTTTGCGCGTGAACGGGCCGCCCAGCCGCAGGATTTTCACCAGCGCTCCGCCGGTCATCTGCGTAGTCTCCTGATAACTGAAGTCCGCGCGCAGAGTGACGCAGGCCAGCAGTAATATCCCGATCTGTCGCATGATTGTTCCTCCGAACTTAATCTATCGGGCGGATAGGCCCACGGACATTATGTGCGCCACGTGATGCCGGCCGTGCCAGGCATACTGCGCCAGGTACTGATCCAGCCGCCACACGCCGGATTCCGGATGCGCGAACGTGCGCTGAAATTCGCGTTCCGTCATCGCTTCGAGCAGCCCCACCCATCGCAGGTGAAGGGCCTCCAGCAAATCGAGGGAAGGCTCGATCGGCAGGGCGGCGTCGGGCAGCTTGGCCCAGCGCGCTTCATCGTACGGCTTGATGGTCGGCTCATCTTCGGTCAACGCAAGCTTGAAGCGGATGAGGGCATTCATATGGCTCTCGGGCACATGATGCACCACCTGTCGCACGGTCCAGCCGCCGGGGCGGTAGGCTGTGTCGATCTGTTCACGGGTTAGACTCGCGACGGCTGTACGCATTTCCCCCGGTGTACGAGCGATCTCGCGAATCCACGCACGGCGTTGCTCCTCCGTGGTTGATTCGGGGAAAATAAACCGTCCAACGGGATACTGGAGGTCCGTCATCGCTTCATAATAACGAAGATGGTGCGTATCCTTTCGCTCGACGACTGCGGGGACCGGCGCGGCTCCAGCTACACAGTTCCGTCTGAACACCTCGACTTCCTGGGCTCGGTTGCGGACGTGCATTTCAGTACGACGCTGCCGGGCTGCATCCGCGGAAATCATTTCCATCGCCTGCGAAAAGAGGTTCTGGTCATCCGCTTCGAGGATTCCTGGACGCTGGCGTGGGACCTGGGAGAGGGAACCGTTCCCGAGTTCCGAAGGTTCGAAGGGGCCGGTACGGTGGTCGTCGAAATCGAGCCTATGGCTTCGCACGCTGTAAGAAACGACGGGCAGCGGCCTCTGTTGATCTTTGCCATGACCAGCGGGTTGTACGATCCCGCGAATCCGGACGCGTATAGCCGCATTGTGCTGGATTCGGCGCGGGTGTAGACTTGGGGCCTCGAAAAGGAGGACCTATGGCGTCCTATTTACTGCAAGTTGGTTACACTCCCGAAGCATGGTCGGCGATGATCCAGAATCCGCAAGACCGGTCCGCGGCCATCCAGACTCCGGTCGAAAAGCTGGGCGGGCGCGTCGAGCGCTTCTGGCTGTCTTTCGGCGATTACGACGTCGTCGGCGTAGTGGACATGCCGGACAGTGTGAGCGCGGCGGCGTTTTCCATGGCTGTCGCCGCGGGAGGCGCGTGCCGGGCGGTGCGGACCACGCCTCTGTTGTCCTCAGCGGAAGGCCTGGAAGCCATGAAGAAAGCCGCCACCTGCGGCTACAAGCCTGTTGCTGCCGCAGCTGGCCGTTGACAGGGTTGCTGGGGCTCGCCTGTTACATTGGCTAGGTGGATGGAGCCGTTGTCGTCGATAAGCCCGCGGGTTGGACCTCGCATGACGTGGTCAACAAGGTCCGCCGCTTTGCCGGAACCAAGAAAGTCGGGCACCTGGGGACTCTCGATCCCGCCGCGACCGGTGTTTTGCCGCTGGTGATCGGGCGGGCCACCCGCCTGGCGCAGTTCTATACGCGCAACGACAAGATCTACGAAGGCGTCATCCACTTCGGTTATTCCACGGATAGTTATGACGCCGACGGCCAGCCCACGTCGCCCGCGCAGGACATCGTGCTCGACCGCGAACAACTGGAAGCCGCGCTTCAGAAGTTCCGGGGCCGCTTTGCCCAAGTTCCGCCGCAGGTTTCGGCGAAGAAGATCGCCGGCCGGCCCGCGTATGAAATGGCCCGCAAGCAGCAGCCGGTCGAACTGAAGGCGGCCGATGTCGAAGTCTACTCGCTCGACGTGCTGCGTGTGGAAGGCTGTGAAGCAGAGGTTCGCGTACACTGCTCGGCGGGAACTTATTTGCGCAGCATCGCCCATGAAGCCGGCCAGGCCCTGGGATGCGGGGCGTTTCTGAAAGCGCTGCGCCGCACGGCTTCCGGCGGATTCAGAATCGAGGCCGCCCGGACTCTGGAACAGCTCGCCGCGCTGGCAGAGGAGGGCCGTTTTGAGGAAGCCGTGATCCCGGCGGCCCAGCTTCTGCCGGAGTTCCCGGCGGAAATGGTGGACGCACTGACGGCCGGACAAATCCGCAACGGGCGGGATTTTCGCATCTCGCCGTTTCATTCGCAAGGTGGCGGCCGCTACGTGAAGGCGGTGACTTCGGAAGGCCAGCTGGTGGCTATCGGAGAAGCCCGCCTGCCGCACCTGTATCATCCGGTGCTGGTTCTCTGAAGTGAAACCCGTGAAGTGAAACCCGTGAAGTGAAACTTCCTTCATTCACGGCTTGGGGAAGATTGATTATCCTGATCTTGTGTGGACGAAGCTGCTCGGCTCACTTCTGCTGATGGTTCTTAGCTTCGCGTTGAGCGCGCGGTGCGTGGCCGCGCAAGACGAGCAGGACAAGGACAACTATTTCACCGGCACACTGGTCGAGAACACGCCGGACCACATGAAGGTTTCGCGCGTTCTGCAAGGCAAGTCTGAAGAACGCATCTTCAAGGTGAATCCCCAGACCAAGATCGAAGGCGGACGCCTGCGCCTGAAGGCGCGGATCACAGTCCGTTATATTACCGGCGACGACAGCGACACGGCGATCTTAGTGATCGTTCGCCCGGCCGGGAAGAAGCCAAAGTAGCTTACGTGCGGTCCGCGGTTTCTTTCTTGCGGTCCTTCACCCATCCGGGCTTCACCACTTGCCGGCCGCGTCCCAGCGCCAGCGCTCCGGGCGGAACCGCATCCGTGATCACGCTGCCCGCGCCGACGTAGCTATCGGGTCCGATCTCCACCGGCGCCACCAGCGTCGAATTGCTGCCGATAAATGCGCGTTCGCCGATGGTGGTCCGGTGCTTGTGCTCGCCGTCGTAATTGCACGTGATGGTTCCGGCGCCGATATTCGATCCCGCGCCGATATCGGCATCTCCCAGATAAGTCAGATGCTGGCTCTTGGCGCCTTTGCCGAGCCTGGCTTTCTTCAGCTCCACGAAATTTCCCACGCGCGCGTCCGGCCCCACCTGTGCATCCATGCGCAGCCGCGCGAACGGGCCCACTTGCGCGCCGCTTTCGATCCGCGAGTGCGCGACCAAGGTATAGGGCCCGACGACCGTGCGGTCCTCCAGCACCGCCGATTCCAGAATGGCTCCCGCGCCGACCCGGCAGTCTTCACCGATCTCGGTCATCCCCAGAAGCCGCGCGAAGGGTTCGACGACCGTATCGGCTCCGACCTGGACGTGGGTATCGATGGTCACCGTCTCCGGCCGCTCGATGGTGACCCCGGCCAGCATCAGCTCGCGGCATTTCCGCTCGCGCAAGACGCGGTCGGCATCGGCCAGTTCGACGCGCGTGTTGATGCCGAGCAGCTCGTCCGGATCGTCGATGTGCAGCGCGCCCACGCGGTGCCCGTGGCGCGTCAGGATCTCGGCCATGTCGGTGAGATACAGCTCTCCCGAAGCGGGGTTGGGCCGAAGCTCGACGATGTGCCGCCACAACAGCTGCGCCTCAAAACAATAGATCCCCGAGTTGATCACCTGGATCGACTTCTGCTGGGGCGTGGCCGCTTTCTCCTCGACAATGGCCGTTACGTCGCCCTGGCTGTTGAGAATCACCCGGCCGTATCCGGTGGGATCCTCGAGCGTGGTGGTGATCAGGGTGGCCGCGGCGCCGGAAGCGCTCTGGAGATCGCGCAACTTCTGTAGGGTTATTGGCGAGAGTAGAGGTGTGTCGCCGTACAGCACCATCAGCAGCCCGTCCAGATTCTCCAGCCTCTCTTTGCACGCGGCCAGGGCGTGCCCTGTTCCTTTCTGGCCGAACTGGCGCACGAAACCCGTTCCAAGCGGCGCCAGCACCGCTTCTACTTCTTCGGCCTGGTGACCTGTCACTACGGTCGTGCGGTCGGGCGGAGCCACCGCGGCGGCAGCGGCCACCACGTGTTCCACCAGTGTCAAACCTCCCGCACGGTGCAACACCTTGGCTCGCTTCGAGCGCATGCGCGTTCCCAGGCCCGCCGCTAAAATGACCACCGTCGTGTTCATGGGATTCATGAAGCCAGGCGCTCCTTCGCTCTTCGTCCTTGGCGCGCCAGGTCGATGGCGACGGCGCTGATCGCCCCCGGATCATGGCGGATCTTTTCCTGTATCCGCCGGCCAGCCATCCGCACCAGGTCGGCTGCGATCACCTTCACCCCGGTTGCCTCGATCTTGCGCATGTCGCTGGTCACCGGACGAGCTTCGCGGGCGCGATACACCTCCAGCGCCCTTCCGAGGATCGGGCCGGTGTTGACCACGCAAATATCGATGAGCCGCGCGCTGCGGCGTCCGCCGTGGCGCAAGAGAGCCGCGAGGTGATCCGAGGCTCCTTCCATACCGGTGGTTTCGCCGGGCTGGGTCATGAGATTCGCGAAATACACCTTCACCGCGGGCGAGGCCGCAATGGCTTGCGGAATCCCTTCCACCAGAAGATGCGGGATCACGCTGGTGTATAGCGATCCGGGCCCCAGCGTGATCAGGTCGGCCTGGGCGATGGCTTCGAGGGTTTCTTTCAGCGGGCGGGCGCGGCGCGGACTCAATTGCACCCGCTGAATGGGCCGGTTGCTGCGGCTGATGCGCGTCTCTCCGCTCACCTTTTGTCCCCCTACCAGTGTTGCGTTGAGCGTTACGTTCGCGGACGTTGACGGATAGATCCGGCCGCGCACCGCCAGCACTTCCGAGGAGAATTTCACAGCCTGCGCGAAGTCGCCGGTCAGGTGGGTCATCGCCATGAGGAAAAGATTGCCGAAGCTGTGGCCCTTGAGGCCCCGGCCGCCGGTGAAACGATAGTTGAACAAGCGCGAGAGAAGGGCCTCGTCCTGGCACAGCGCCACCATGCAGCTGCGGATATCGCCCGGGGGTAAGACATCGAAGTCGCGCCGCAGCCGCCCGGAACTGCCGCCATCGTCGGTTACGGTAACCACGGCGGTGATCTCGATCGCGCCTTCGGCCGCCTGGATGTAGCGTTTCAAGCCCCGTAATAGCGTCGCCAATCCGGTGCCTCCTCCCATGGAGACGATCCGCAGCGGTTGTGATCGCACACCTTCAGTCATCGCAAAAGTCATTGCAGGGCAGAATCACTTTGAGGATCTCATGAGCGCAAGGCGCGCTCCAAGGGCAGCCGGAACTACGACGCTTTCTTCTGGCGAGGCTCTTCTTCGGTTTCGTCGTAGACGGAAACCTGCTCGAGATCGTCGGCTTCGAAAACCTGACCGCAGTCCACGCAGTGCACGTAGTCGACCCCATCCCGGCGCATCAGGAATTCCGAGCGCTTATGCTCACAGGCTGGCATAGCAAGCTAAATTACCTCTATTCTAGTCATGCGCGTAATGGTGTCAAGCCCCCTATAGGGCTAATAGGCTGCCCCCGTTTACCTGAATTCATCGGAGATTCACCTTAGCGCCGCCCGGGGCAGGCCACGGATGCGACAGCCCGCTGATGCGATAAGCCTCGAGCAGCGCGCCCTCGGCCGGGTTGTGGCGCGGAACCGACACGGTGTTGCCCTCCTCCAGTTCCACCAGCATCCGAAATCTTTCGAGCAGCGGATCGCTTGAGAACACCCCGCCGCTATAACAAACGTTCACGCGCACGGATTCTTCAAAGAGCTGGCGGCGAACGCCCGCGGTCAACGCCGCCAGCGCCTGGGCGGCGGATCCCAGAATGTCGCCCGCCACGGCGTCTCCCGCGCGCGCTGCCTGGTCGACCAGTTTCGCCCACCCGGCCACCCGATCTCTCGGGTATTCATCGGTGTAAAGAAGATGCAGCAGCCGATTCCCGTCACTTGCACCGGCGGCTTCGAGGAGCGCTGCGCGCAGCGCGGTCGGCGGCCCCCAGCCTTCCTCATTTCGCAGGATCGCGCGCAAGGCCTGACGGACCAAGTCGAAGGCGCCGCCTTCATCGCCGAACACATAGCCCCAGCCGCCGGCACGGGCGCCGATTCCCGCGGCATTCTTTCCGAAGACCATCGACCCGGTTCCGGCGATCACGATGATCCCCGGTTCTCCGCCGGTCGCACCGGCCAGCGCGATATGCGCATCATGAATAATTAGATAGCGCCCGGCCTGGATTGTTTCTTTCGCCAGCTCCTCCTTGTCGTCGGGACCACCGCTCAAGCCCAGGCACACTGCTTCGAACCAAGGGAGCTCCGTCAAGCCGGCCGAGGCCATGGCCCGGGTCAAGCTTTCGGTCATCGCCGCGATGAACTTCCGCCGGCCTTCGCCCGCCGCCGCGTGGTTGCAGGGGCCCGCTCGTCCTACACCCAGGACACGGCCGGTCTCATCCCCGATCAGCGCCGTGGTGCTCGATTGGCCTCCGTCCATGCCCAGGAAATACTGACGCATATGCATCACCAGATGGTCCGGTACAGCCGTTCTCCCTCGGTGTGTCCGATCAGCTTGAGACCCCACGCTTCCGGGTCCTCGGCGAAATCCTCGGCTCCATTGTTGGTGTCGCCGACGATCAGATAGTGGATTCCGCGCGCATGCATTTCGTAGGTCGCCATCCTGCGGATTCCCGGGGGAACGGGCTGGTCCACGGTCGCGGGCTGGTCGCCGATCTTTTCCCAAGTGCCCGAGGGATCGATCGATTCCAGTCGCAGCCGGGTCTGTTCGAAATCTGAGGAAGCGACCAGGCGCACTTCGTCGACGGACTCTTCCCTTCCGAAATCCACATCCACGTACATCCCCGGGCTCGCCACCTCTCCGGAACGCCAGCGCGTCGCCACAGAATTATCGAACGCGAGCTGTATTTCCCACGGATTGGGCCACGCGCGCAGCCGCCAATCCAAGCCACGCGTGAGTTCCCGGCCATGATCGAAGAATCGCAGCTCGTACACGTTCCACTGATGAGGATAATCGGCCTGCGCCGTCTGCACCACGCGCATGCGGCGCGCCTTGCGCTCCGGAAACTGAAAGATTCTGGAAACGGAGGGTTGCCAGGCCTCATTCCAGCCCATGTTGATGGTATCGGCGAGAGTTTCGTTCGCGGCGGAGTGATAGTACACCAGGATCGGATGCCGGGTGTAGGAATCCAGAATGCCATCCATGCTGAAAACCGGTTCGCCGTCCGGCACCTTAGCGTCGACCATCTGCGCGGCTGCATATCCATGTGCGTTCTTGCGCAGGAATTCGTCCGGCGGTGTGATGCGCAGCGCAGCCCCCAACGGAAACCGCAGCAGTCTCCAGCAGTTCGGATTCACGTAGCGGTTCAGAACCGGAGGCCAGGACGCCGCCGCGTGGAGCAGCATCAGGGCTACCAGCAAGGGAACCGCTTCCGCGAAAGCCAGACCCAGGGCAAGAGAAAAGAACGGCAGCGCGGGAATCAGGAAGCGCGCTCCGATATTGGCGAAGTAAGTGGAGAACACCAGCGCGCCCGCCAGCAGCAGCCGCCTGCCGGCTTGAAACCGCAGCGCCGCCAGGGCGATCGGCACAAGCAGAAACAACGGCCCGATGATCCCGCTGGCAAATTCGCCGCGCACGGTTACATCCAGCGGAAGCGTTCGCAGGCTGGGCATCCCGTAGTGCCGCAGATACTCCGAATAATCCTGCTCGAACATCACGTGTATATAAGGATTCCGGAAAATCGAGTTCGCGAACGGAGCCACTGGATTCTGGTACCAGATCCAGTTGCGCACCATCCACGGAGCAGCCATGATCAGCGCGCAACCGGCCACCAATAACACCGCCCGCAGATTGTTGCCGACCGGCCGCAGGCGCCGGCCGCGCCAAGCCACGAATCCCAAGGCGTAAATCGCGATGGGGAAGGCGGTGTACTTGGCGGCATAGGCGTACCCGGCCAGCAGCCCCACCGGGATGAGCAAACTCAGTCCGCCCTGTGCACTGCCTTGTGCACCACGCTGTTCGTCCCATATTTCGGTCCAGTAGAACACCGCAAAGACGATGGCCGCCGTGGCCACGTCCACATAGGCGGCGGATGCGTCGGCGCCGAACACTGGGCTGGCGAAGGTGAGCAGCGCGCCCGCGGCTCCCGCCCACGGTTTCCCGATCCGGCGTCCGTAGGCGAGCATCGCCAGCGCCAACGCGACCGCGAAAGCGAAATGTACCAGCGCCGCGGCGGAATGGCGCCCGATGGCGAAGGCCGGTACAAACAGCATCTCGACGCCCTGGCTCAGCATGGCGTACATGTCGTTCGTGATGGGCTCAAACCCGTGTACCCGCAGCTCGCGCGCCACCAGGCCCAGATGGTAGCCCGCGCCGTCCGGGCTCGCTTCGGGAGCCCACGCGTTGGTCAGGTAGACCAGCGCGAAAATTCCCGCGCACCAGCCAAATACCATCCTCAGATTCTTGCTGAGCGGCGGCACCGGCTTGCCGATCTCCGTGCGGGAGCCGCGCCACGCGCCGGTCGCGGCAGCCGCGATGATCGTTCCAGCCAGTAGGACGGCCAGCACCGGCCAATACGCGATGCGCAGGGCCAGGATGGCGAATATGGCCAGATGCAGACACGCTGCCCCCAGCACGAAGGCCAGAGGAATCCGTTCGTCCTGCCGCAGCGCCGCCCGCAGTTGATCGATCAACAGCGAACCTGCCGCGTAGCAGGCGGCCACCGTGAATCCGGCGCCGAACAAAGCCGCCAAAGCCTGCCGCATTACTGTGTGAGCCCGATCCGCATCAGGAGGATCCCCAGTTGCGGGCCGCCTTCGGGGGGAATCCAGGATTTGTCGATTTCCGCGCCGACCGTGGCATCCTGTCCCGCGGTCACCCAGCCGGGTGGAACCGCTTTCTCGAAATGCTGGACGCCGTCGCGATCGTAGCGAACGCGATCCAGCACCTGATCGTTCACCAGGAACGATACCGTCAAGGGGCCGGTGTTTCGCAGCATCACGGCCCCCACCGCGAAATCGATGGTGTAGCTAAGGTTCTCGGCGGAGCGCATCCGCACGCGCAAAATCGGCCTCTTCCCGGTCCAGCGCCACGCGGAGGTCGCATTCGAAGTGAGGTCCTGGACGAAGTGCGTAGGCGCATCTTCATCCGACATGTCGACGATCGCCGACATCTTGTATGGACGGAAGTCCTCAAGCGGCTGGCGTTGCACCGGAGTCGGCAGAGGCCCGGGGATGTTCTGGCACGCGCTCGCGATCAGGCTCGCCGCACAGACCAGTACAAGCCCGCTCTTCATTCCCGCTACTATAACGCCAAACGATCACCTTCCACCCCCGTCTAAATTCATCATCGTGGTAATTTGGGAGAAAGCATGCTCTGGAAACAAATCCTGATCTCCGCCAGCGTCTCGATTTCGCTATACGCGCAAGCCCCCGCGGCCGATCCGCAGAAAGTGGTGGCCACGATTGCCGGTAAAGACATCACCGTTGCCGACGTTCAGAAAATGACCGCCATGTTCAGCGCTCAGGATCTGCAGCAGTACCAGCAGAACCCGCAGTTCATCCTCAGCCAGTTTTTTCTGTTCCTGCATCTGGCCGAAGAAGGCGATAAACTCAAGCTGCTCGAAAAGAGTCCCTACAAAGAGCAGTACGAAGGACTCAAGCTGCAGCTCGAGCGCAACGCCCGAATCAATGAGGAGAACAATACCTTTCCTGTCTCTCCCGAGATGATCGACAAGTACTATCAGGAGCACAGCGCGCAATACGAGCAGGCCAAGATCAAGGTGATCTACATCGCTTACGCGGGTCAGGAAACACCGAAGAGTACCGATCCAGCCTCCGTAGCTGCCGCCGCACGGGCCGCGGTTGCCGTCGGCCTGTCCAAACGATCCGAAGCCGACGCCCGCACGCTGGCCGCCGACATCGTGAAACAGCTTCGTGGGGGCGCTGACTTCGTCAAACTGGTCGCGCAATATTCCGAAGATGCCGCTTCCAAAGCCGCCGGCGGCGACTTCGGCCTGGTCAAGGCCGTGGGCGAATATCCGGCCGAGCTCAAGACCGCTGTTTTCGCCTTGAAGCCGGGCGAGATCAGCGAGCCGATCCGTCAGCCGACCGCGTATTACATCGTCCGGCTGGAAGAAAAGGGATCGCAGCCCGTGGACGAGGTTCGAGAAAAGATTATCCAGACGATCCGCAACGACCACATGAATCAATGGATGAAAGACATGAACGCCAGCTATCAGGCGGTCATCAAGGATCCTGAATTCTTCAAGACCTCGGCTCCAGCCGTGCCCCCCGCGCTGGCGCCGAACCCGAAACAGTAACGCATCGTGCTGCCGCCGCTGTCCGGCCGTCCGATCCGCGTGGAGCTGCGACGGTCGCTGGGCCCCCATCTGGCTGCCACCCACATCCCGCGAAGGGTGGTGCTGCTCGATTCCGAACTCCTGGCGCAACCGGGCGAGTTCGAGCGAATCCTGGTCCACGAGATCTTTCATTTCGCCTGGGTGCGGCTCTCGAACCAGACCCGCCGGAGCTGGGAAGACGTGCTCGCGAAAGAGTTTACGGTCCGAGCACGCGGTGAGCTGGGCTGGAGTGCAGAATGGCGCAAAAATAAGCTCCGGCATTCTGATGTCCGAGGCCGGACTCCGGGCTGGCGCCGCTACGCGTGCGAAAGCTTCTGCGATACGGCTGCCTGGCTGTACGCCGGATTACGCCGGCACGGCGAATACACGCTCGCGATGGATTCTCGACGCATCCGCCGGAGCTGGTTTGCGGACCGCCTGCTTCGGCGCCTGCCCTTGCCGGTATAATGCCGGTATAATGGAGATATGCAGGTCCGAAAACCGTCGGTCCGTTCGATCCGCCGCTGGACGCTGTTTGCCGCCGCGGTGGTAATCCTGGCCTCCTGCGAGTCCATTCCGGATAACTTTCACATCAAGTCCGTGAAGGAGCGCAAGCCGACTCCGGATTTCGCCCTCAAAGATGCGACCGGCGCGCTGGTGAAGCTCTCCGATTACAAAGGCAAGGTGGTGCTGCTCAATTTCTGGGCGACCTGGTGCGGACCCTGCAAGGTCGAGATCCCGTGGTTCATGGACTTCCAGAAGACTTACAAGGATCGCGATTTCGCCGTCGTGGGAGTCTCCATGGATGAAGACGGCTGGGATGCGGTGAAGCCTTACGTCGAAGAGAAAAAGATGAACTACCGGGTGGTGCTGGGTAACGATCAGGTCTCGCAGCTTTTCGGCAACGTGGACTCGCTGCCCACCACCATCGTCATCGACCGCGAGGGCCGCATCGCTTCCATGCACGTCGGCCTGGTCGCCAAAGCGACCTATCAGAAAGAAATCGAGCAACTGCTAGAGGCTCCCAAAGATGCTCCCAAAACCGGCGCTGTGCATAATTCTGGCAGCGAGTTCGCTTGGCTTCGTTCCCATTAGTGCCTTCGCGCAAACCAACGTTCTGTTGATGCCCAAGCCCGAGCCGGTGGCGGCCAAGGCGGGAACCACTGTCGAGGTGAAGCTGCCGCTGCAGCTCCGCGAAGGCTACCACGTGAACACCAACAAGCCTCCGGACGCGTACCTGATTCCTTTGCGGCTGGCCTGGGATGCGGGACCGATCACGGTTGCCGAAGTCGTATATCCCAAGCCCGAGCTGCACAAGGTCGAATTCTCCGCTGCGCCTCTGCCGGTGTTTTCGGGGCGGTTCGAGCTGCTCACGCGCTTCAAGGTTCCGGACTCCGCGCAGCCGGGACTCGTCAACATCACCGGGAAGCTTCGCTATCAGGCATGCAACGACCGGATGTGCCTTCCGCCCAAAACCATCGACATCACTCTGCCCGTAAGTGTCAGCCGATAACTCTCTGGTTACCGGCCGCCGGCGGCTCTTAATCCGGCCCGGCGCGATCGGCGACGTTATCCTTTCCCTCCCGGCGCTCGAGGCTGCCTGCTCTACTTACACGGGCGCTTATACCGAAGTCTGGGCTCCGCGTCCGATGCTCCCCTTGATCCGTTTTGCCGATCGTACCCGCGCTCTCGCCGATACCGGCCTGGATCTGGTGGGCGTCGTGGAAGGGGCCCGCGTGCCGGAGCTCGACACGTTCGACTCCATTTATTCCTGGTACGGGACCCGTCGTCCTGAGTTTCGAGATGCTGTGCGCCATCTTCCGTTCACATTCTTCCCGGCGCTGCCGCCGCCCGCGGAAGGGATTCCGCATATCGCCATTCCCGAAGTAGCACCTCAGAACTTTGCGATCATCCATCCGTTTGCGAGCAGCCCCGCCAAGCGCTGGCCTCTCGAAAACTTCCGCGAAGTGGCTGCGAGATTAGATATGCCAGTCGCCTGGTGCACGGGCCCCGAGGAGCCCCTGGAAGGGGCTGTCAAAATGGACGATCTATACCAGCTCGCCTGCTGGATCTCGACGGCGCGCGTATACATCGGCAATGACTCCGGCATCGCGCATCTGGCCGCCGCCGCCGGAACGCCCGTCGTCGCCATCTTCCTCGCCAGCGATCCGCGCGTGTGGGCTCCCCGTGGCGCGCGTGTGGTCGTTCTGGAGCACCCCAGTATCGATGAAGTGGTCGCTTCCGCTCGCAGGATTCTGCGACAGCACGCGAGTGGCTTCCTCTAATGCCCCGACTCCCAGGTCCCGCAAATCCATTCCGTACAGCTTTCGCAGATTCAGATGCACGGTCTTCCCGAACCGGTTGGCCGACGCGACGCTGCGTTCGGTCCCCAGATCGATCGCGGAGTTGATCACAGCCGATTCCGCCATCAGCAGATCCACATAAGGCTTGGGTTTTTTCATGACCGCTACCAGCACGTCCTGGTGCCAGACGGGCGCGTACAGGTGCGCGAGCCCGGTCATTCCCGCATCATGGAGCCGCAGTTCCATACGCCGGAGGACGGCCTGGATCGCGCGCCCGGTCAGCTTCCAGGAAGCCTCGAGCGTCGTTCGGCATTCCGGATAATCGCGCAGATCGTAGGAGAATTCGGTGCGGGGACGGCCGGGGCACAAGCGGCTGGCCTGATACACGATCACGGGATAGGCGGCGGGACGATTCTCGAAGCGGGCCAGATCCTGGAAATAGGCTCGGGCCACGCCGTCGCGCAGCGTGCGCTGCAACGCCAGAGAGACTCGTTGCCACATCCGGAAATATTGCGGATCGCGCTCCGTGGGCGCGCTGCGCCACCGTGGATCGGACAGCGTGGTTGTCGCGGCACGCTTGGATAAATTGCAGGAATGATCAGTCATGGCAGGCCGATTGTACAGCGGCCGCGCAAGCGTTCCACCCCGGCTCAGAGGCGTAACTCGGTGTTAAGAAAAGCAGGTTCGGCGTTCAGGCCGGACGTTACCGGTGTTCAAGATTAACGTTCCAGGCTGGTGCGATCCCATTGCGCCAGCTTCGCCCCGGCCTCATACGCGCTCTGGCAGAAATCGAGGATCGCCTGATCGGGTGATGAAGAGCTGCGCGCGTCTGCGTACTTGAGAATGAACTCGCCGAGCTGCGCGTTCCATCCCGCCGCTTGCGGGCGCACGGGTTCTTTCTCCAACCCCGGTGGGACGGGAGCGCTGTAGGCGTAAAAGGCCGCGTTCGGGAAACGGCGATCGCCCGGCCAGAACCCGCAGCTGGTGACTTCGTGCGAATACGCTTCGCGCGTGACCGGATCCACTCCCTCGCGTTGCGGAGCGCGGCGGCCCGAGAATCGAGTCACCGCCAGGTCGAACGACCCCCAGAAGAAATGCACGGGACTGGATTTGCCCAGGAATCGCGACCGGAACTGCTTGAAGACGCGATCGGAGTTCACCAGAATGCTGCGGAATCTTTCGACGTACCCGGTGTCGTAAGAAGCGTGGTGCCGATCCTGGTCAAACGGCGTTGTATCGTCGAATTCCACGGGGACCTTGTAAATCTTTACCTCGATCCCCAGCGACTTCAGGGCCGCCATATACTCGGCGTAGAAATCGGCCACCGAGCGCGGATAGAGCCGCATGCAGTGCTGCACGCCGCCGCTGTTATGAAACACAAGCTGATGCCCCACCAGGTCGAATTCCATCGAGAACGAACCATGGTTCCAGGGAATGGCCGACGTGCCGAGGCCGCGCGGCGTCACGTACAGCGGCACGTTCCACCAGTGGTTTTCAAGCGGCGTCAGTGCCATTCGGGTCTTGCCCACGATCTGCGTCCACATGTGCAGCGTGTCGCAGGTTTTTTCCCACTCGGCGAAAGGCAACGCGGGCCACTCAGACGGATTCAAGCATGACCTCGTCTATATAGCACCAGGCCCAATCCTCGCCCGGCTCAATCGACCGCACGAGGGGGTGCTTGGTGGCGTGAAAATGCTTGGTCGCGTGTTTGTTTTTGGACGAATCGCAGCAGCCCACGTGGCCGCAGCTCAGGCACAAGCGCAGATGAACCCAGGTATCGCCCATCTTGAGGCATTCCTCGCATCCGCGGGTGTGAGGCTTCACGTTCTTAATTTGGTCGAGGTGTGAACATTCAGGCATTAGCGGCTCTTTTTCTTCTCCACGTGACCGTCGATCCAGGCCAGAATCAGGTCGGCGAGCTGGAGATTATTGCGGTCCTGCATCAGCATGTGGCTGTTGCCCTTGATCCCCATCTTGGGCAGATACATCATCTCCGCGTCGCCGCCCTTGTCCTTCACCTGCTGCACGAATTTATTGCAGCCTTCGAGCGAACTGGCCCAGTTGGCTGGTCCGCCCTGCACGTCGTTCAGGTGATCGCCGAACATCACCAGCGTCGGGATTTTCGCGATGATCGCAATCTCGGAGGGCTTCAGCTCGGCACATGGCATTTCGATCGAGATGAGCCCCTTGACGCCGCTCGGGTCGACGAGGGCGGCCTGCTCCGGGAAGAATCCGGATTCGGAATGCCCCATGAGCACGGCCCCTTTGAGCTTCACCGCCAACGCCGCCATGTTCTTCAACGTGGGATTTGGATTGGGGAGCGTCGAGTTCAGGTCCGGGATCATCTGTTTGTAAAGCTCGTCCACCGCTTGGATGGGGAACTGTCCGTCCGGGAAAGCCTCGCCGAACTTGGGGCCGAAACGGAACACGGTCCAGGCCGTCTGGTGCGAGGCCGCCAGGACGTTGGGCAACTGGCTGGGCGGTAGCGCTCCGGCCTTGACGGCAGTGATCGTAGAAGGGTCGAAGCCCGACCGAGCCCGCGAGGATTGATCGGCGAGATACACGGGCCGGTCTTTGCGCACGAAATACTCGCTCCAGCCCATGCGGTTATCCGGAGTGGTCTCCCAGGTTTTGCTGCTCAGGCAGCACCCATGCACCATCACCACTGGAACGTGCTGGGCGCCGTTCACGGGGATCTGAAACTGCACGTACATCTGGTTGATGGTGATGTCGCCCGCGCCGAAGGCCCCACGGCCCCCGGCGGGCAGCGCTTTGGTCTCGCCGCCTACGAAAAAACTGCCCTGGCTGGCGATCGTCAGGGGTTTCTGGGCCCAAGCCGCGGATGTCAGAATCAGTAACGCTACGAGTAGTTTCATTACCACGCTATTGTACTGCCGATGTGGGGCAGGATTGTATCCTGCGCGTGGGTTTGCAACCCGCGCAGGCGCCTGCCCTACAAACTAGTGAATGGTCTGTTTGGCGCGCAGCCCGAACGGTGCGATCTCGATATCGAACTGCTCGCCGTCTTGCCGAGCCATCTGGTAGGTGCCGCGCATTACTCCCGTGGGCGTCGGAAGGGGGCACCAGGACGAGTACTTGAACGATTCTCCGGGCGCCAGAACAGGCTGCTCGCCCACCACGCCAGGACCCTTCACTTCTTCGACATGTTCCAGGCCGTCGGTGATGATCCAGTGGCGGCTGATGAGCTGCACCGTCTCCTCGCTCTGATTGGTGATGCGGACGGTGTACTGAAATATCCACTCCCGATGCAGCGGGTGCGAGTTTTCGGGCGCGTACCGGCACAAGACCTCGACCCGGATGCCATTGGTCAAGGCTTCGGACATCGGAGCGGTTTCCGAATTCAAATTCGGCATAGTCGAACTCAGGATAGCAGGCCGATCCGGGCGGAGGGATAATGAAGCGCATATGCGCCTGCGTTGCGTGCTCGGATTTCTGTTCCTCCCCATCATCGTTGCCGGCCAGGCCGAAACGGGTGAAGTGCGCGGCCGCGTGGTCAGCTCGCGCGACAGTCAACCGCTCAGTTTGGTCCAGGTTCAGATCCAGAATGCCGGTGCTTCGGCGGATACACCCACCAACACCCCGTACCGCACGGTCACCGGCTCGGATGGGACCTTCAGCATCACGGGCGTGCCGCCGGGCAACTATGCATTGCAGACCACCACGGTCGACTACTACCTGGTCCGGCAGGAATTTACTCTTGCCGCGGGAGAGTCCAAGAATTTCGAGGTCGTCCTGAGCGCTTCGAATGACCAGCGCAAGGACACCGTGGTGGTCTCGGAGAGTCCCTTCGGCGCCGCTCCCGTGCCTGCGGCCTCGGCGATCACATTGGAGGGCGAGGAGCGCAAGAACCTGGCCAGCGTGCTGGCCGACGATCCGCTGCGCGCGGTCCAAAGTCTGCCGGGTGTCACTTCGAACAACGATTTCGACTCGGAGTTCTCGCTGCGCGGCGCGTCCTTCGATCGCATTGGCCTGTATCTGGATGGCGTGCTGCTGCATTCGCCTTTCCACACCACCGACGGGCAATCCGGCGACGGCTCGCTGACAATCTTTAACGGCGACATGACCGACGACATGACCTTGTACGAAGGCGCGTGGCCGGTCCGCTATTCCGATCGCACGGCCGGCATCCTGTCGGTCGATACCAGGGAAGGGAATCGGCAGGAAATTCAAGGGCGCCTGGAAGCCAGCGCGTCGAACGCCGGGGGACTCTTTGAAGGACCGATCGGAAAGAAGCAGCGAGGTTCTTGGATCGTATCCTTCCGAAAAAGCTATCTGGACTACATCCTCAATCGCATCGATTTCGGCGATCAGCCGCCGCTGGCCTTCGGTTTCACCGACGGGGAAGCCCGGCTCACGTATGACTTGACTTCGAAGCACACCGTCAGCCTGAGCGATGTAGAAGGCGCATCCGGCGTCGACCGGACGCACTTTCAGAGTGAATTGGGGCCGAACACAGTGATGACCAGCGGCTTCCGATTCAGTCTGCTCAACCTCGGTTCCCGCTACGCTCCCAATTCGCGTGTGCTGATCACGAACCACCTGGCATGGTCGCGCGAACGGGGCGATGTCGAGAATCGCGATTTTGCCCAGCTCAATCGTCAGGCCTACGGCGAGTGGACCTGGCACGGCGACGTCAGCCTCTCATGGTTATCGGACAAGCCCGGCAAGAACACGCTGGACTTCGGCGGCCTGTTCCGGCAACTGCGCCAGGACGGTTCCACATTGCAGTTCGTATACACGCCGGTGCAGGTCCCCTCGCAGGATTTCTTCCGCGGGTCTGGCCATCGGGCGGGCGGCTACGTCCAGCAATCCTACGGGCTCTTTTCCGATCGCATCCATCTGACCGCGGGCGTGCGCCAGGACGAGTTCAGCCAGAGTTCGGTCCAGGTCACCTCTCCTTATGCCAGCGCGTCCTTCATGCCCTTGAAGAGCACCCACCTGCAATTCGACTGGGGCCAATACGCCCAGTTTCCGGAATTGAATCAGATCTTTTCTACGTTTACCCACATGCCGCTCTTGCCGGAACGTTCCACGCACTATGAAGCGGTGGTCGAGCAAACGCTCGACGAGCGTACTCGTCTGCGGGTGGAATTTTACGACCGGCAGGATCGCGATCTACTGGCCCGGCCGCTGCTCGACCCCCGCGTTTTATTCAGCGGAACCATCTTCAACGCGCTGCCCAACGCGCCCTGGCTCAATTCCGAGCGCAGCTATTCCCGAGGCGCGCAGATCTTTTTGCAGCGTCGCACGGCCAACGGATTCACCGGATGGATTTCGTACGCCTACGGGCGGGCGATCATCAGCGACGGCGATTTAGGCCTGAGCTTCCCGTCCGATTACGACCAGCGGCAAACTCTCAACGCGTACGTCAGCCGGCGCCTGCGTCCCACCGTGAATGTCAGTGCGCGCTTCACTTACGGCAGCGGCATGCCCTTGCCGGGCTTCTATCGTCAGGATGGAACCGCATACTTTCTCACCACCAACCGGAATGGCCTGCGAGCGCCCGACTACCAGCGCACCGATCTGCGGCTGAACAAGGCGTACGTGCACAAGAAGTCCAAGATTACGCTCTTTGCCGAGGTCATTAATCTGACCAATCACCACAATCGCGACTTCGATTCGCCGGGTCCGTACGATAGCATCACGGGCCGGACGTATCCGAACTTCTTCAGCATGTTCCCGATTCTGCCGTCGGCTGGAATGGTGTATGAGTTTTGACTCTGCCATAACCGCTGACACCTTCATCTCGCCATGCTAATCTCCTACTAGAAGCCATGGCCAGCTCCGGCATCCAGGATTCTTTACGCGAACGGGGCGTCCGCCTCACGCGCCAGCGGCGCTTGCTGCTAGATCTGATCGACAACTCCGGCCTGCATCTGGACGCCGAAAGTCTGTATCAGATGGCCAAGGAAAAAGATCCCAAACTCAATCGGGTCACGGTGTATCGCACCCTGAAGCTGCTCAAGGAAGGCGGCCTGGTGGACGAGCTGGATCTGGCGCACTTCGAGGGCGAAAAACATTACTACGAGACCCGCCTGAAGCAGGAGCACGCGCACATCATCTGCCTGCGCTGCGGCCGCGTCGAGGAATTTTTCGGCGAGCAGCTACAAGCCGTCCGCGGCCAGGTGCAATCGCAATTCGGATTCGAGATCGCGTTCGCGCGCACGGAAATCGGCGGGTACTGTTCGCACTGCCAGGTTCTTCGTTCCAAAGACGACCTGCGTGCAAAAGAAGACCAGGGAGAAAAGCAGGCCGTCTGATGGGGGCTCCGGGCGCGAAAGGGCAGGGGGACGCCCGTACGGGATTGCCGCCGGCCGCTCTGATCGTTCTGCATCCTTCCGGTCAGCGCACCCGCACGGCCATCGAAGCGCTGCCGTTCCTGATCGGCCGCCAACCCGACAATAACCTGGTTTTGCGCGATAACCGGGCTTCCCGCACGCACGCCCGCATCGTCGCCGAAAACGGCCATTACATACTGGAGGATCTCGACAGCCGCCACGGCACCTTCGTGAATGGTGAACGCGTCGCGCGCCACATCCTGCGTAACTCGGATCGCATCGACCTGGGCGTCCCGGAATCCTACCAGCTGACCTTTACGCTCGAGGCCGGCGAAATCAATCGCATCCTGGATCAAATCTCTACTTCCCGCTCCGGGGGCATGGGCGATAACAACCTGGCCAAACTGAGATCGCTGGTGGAGGTAGCCCGCGCGCTGCAAAATTCGCTTTCCACGCAGGAGGTTCTCACCGCGGTGGTGGACGCCGCGCTGGCCGTCACCGGATGCGAACGTGGATTCCTGCTGCTTCGCAAGGGCGACAGCCTGGAAGTATCGGTCGCGCGCGATCTGGCCGGCCAGCCGCTCGACGCCAGCGATCTGCGCGTGCCCACTTCGGTGATCCAGCGTGCGCTGAACTCGCGCCGCGAGCTGCTGTCGATGTCGTTCAATCCCGGATCCACGGAGACGCTCGAAGGGATCGACCGGAGCGTGGCCGCGCTCGAATTACGCAGCGCCGTGTGCGTCCCCCTGGTGCTGGTGCAAAGCGGTTCGATGGAAGAAACCCGGATCGCGTCGCACGCCCAGCAGACAGTGGGGCTGCTGTATCTGGATTCGCGCCTGTCGCCCGCGGATCTCTCAGCGGGAAATCGCGAGGTGCTCACCACGCTGGCGATCGAGGCATCGACGATCCTCGAAAACGCCCGCCTGATGGAAGACCAGCGCGTGAAGCTGCTCATGGAAAGCGAGCTCAAAGTGGCGCGCGAAATCCAGCGTGGCCTCGCGCCGGTATCGCTGCCCAGTGAAGGATGGTTTCGCGCGGCCGGATCGAGCTGGGCATCCAACGAAGTCGGCGGCGATTATTTCGACGTTCGCCAGGTGTCCGCTGATGTTTGGGCGGCCGTGGTGGCCGACGTCTCGGGGAAGGGCGTCAGCTCGGCATTGCTCGCGAGCCTGCTCCAAGGGGCGTTTCTCATGGCTTCGGGCGACTTCGCCGAGATCGAGCCCACCATGTCCCATCTGAACCGCTTTTTGCTGGAGCGCGCCCGCGGCGAAAAATACGCGACCGTGTTCTACTGCATGGTGAATTCGGAAGGGCTTCTCAGCTATGCCAACGCCGGGCACTGCGCGCCGTTCCTGGTGAGCCTCGACGGCCGCCTGCGCAAGCTGCACACTTCGGGGATGCCGGTGGGCATGCTGGAGGAAGCCCAGTTTCAGGTGATCCAGATGCAGCTTGAATCGGGCGACAAAATCGTGGTTTATAGCGATGGACTGACCGAAGCGGAAAATGCCGCGGGCGAGTTCTTCGATACCGAACGCCTGCGGGCGTGTTTGCGCGACAATGCCTCGATGGGCGCGGCCGATCTTCATAAGGTTCTGCTGAGCACGCTGGACGCGTTTGTCGAGGGCGGCGTCATTCGAGACGACATCACTGCACTGGTACTCGAATATACCTAGAGTAATCTACACGGCCGCGCACGGCGGTTTTTCGCGGGAGTCCGTCCCGTTAGGCGGCGGCGCGGCGGTCTTCGAACACCTGGTTGCCGAATGGTCGCGCACGCGACCCTTTGAGTTACAAGCGGTCACTCCGGCCATTCTGGGAGACTCTGCGCCCAGCGGCGGCGAACTGGTGAAGTTCGGCGAACGAGCTTATGCGAAATTCTGTCGACAGTTTGGAGCAGCTTCGACGGCCGAAATTCTGCGGCATGATCCGGCGGAAACGGCCGTTCTGGTAAACGATGTTTCTGAGGGTCCGGATTTCGCGGAGCTCGGCGCACGCGGCTATCGCGTTTACACCATCTATCACGTGGACGTGGTGGCCTACGTCGCCGCGATGTATGGCAGAGGCGCGATCGCGCCGGAAACAACGGTCCGCTGGTACCGGCGGCTGAAGTGGCTGCTTCCGGAGATCGCCAGGCTGGTGTGGGAGAAGCAGGAAGCGAGCGTGCGGTATTCGCGCGGGTTGATCGTGCCGTCGGAAGGCATGCGCGAGGTGCTGCTGCGGTGTTATCCGGATTGCGCCTCAGAGAAAATCCACGTGCTGCCGTGGGGTAATTGGAACCAGGATGAGCCCGGCGATGCGGCGGTGCTGCGCCGGGAATTTGGTATTCCAAACCAAGCGCGCGTGCTGTTGACGCTCAGCCGCATTTCGCCGGAGAAGGGGCAGGATCTCCTCCTGAAAGCACTGATCGAGTGGGAACGGCGAGACGATTTTCCAGCGTATCCATTGTGGCTGTTCGTGTGCGGCGATGCAGCATTCATGCAGGGGCAAAGGTTTTTCGAGAAACTCCGTGAGCTTGCCGCGCGGCTGAAACGAACGCGCGTAGTGTTCCCCGGATACGTTACCGGCGAACGCAAGCGGGCGTTCCTTGCCTTGGCGGATCTGTACGTGTTCCCGTCGCGCCATGAAAGCTACGGGTTGACGCTGATGGAGGCGCTGGCGGCAGGCTTACCGGCGGTCTGCCTGGACACGACCGGTGCGCGCAGCGTCATGCGGCAGGAATTTGGCGCGCTGGTTTCCGCGGGCGGCTTGCGGGCCGCGATCGCCAGCCTGTTGGCCGATGACGGACGCCGTGAACAAATGAGTTTGGCCGCCCGCGAGTTCGCACGACGGGAGCGGTTCTCGGATCGGGCGGCGGAACTTGCCCGTCTGGTTACTTGAAGTCTCCGGAAGGAAAGGCGCTGGCTTTTGCGAGCGCCGCCAGCCGATCGAAGCCCTCGCTTGATCCGAAAAACTGCTTGTAAGCGCCGACTACGTAATCGAGCACCTTCTTGCGTTGCTCAGGAGGAAGCGCGTTGGGGCCTTCATAAACCGCCGCGCGTGTGATGTGGTAAAACGCCGCGCGGTTGTAGGACGGCTCACGCAGGTTGAGCAGTGCGATGCCTAATTGATAAGAGGCGCTGACCTGCGTCGGATCCCGCGCAAGCAGGACATAGAAATCTGGAACGGCGCTCGCATAGTCGTGACGCTGCATGTCGATCCAGCCTAGTGTCAGGAGAGCCGCGTCTGTGACCGGCGGTCTCGCGATCTGGCCGGCGCGATCCACATGGTTAAACACGACATCCGGTACGTCGATGATCCTCCGGCAGACTTCCGCGGCGAATACCAGATCGCGCTCGGTGGGGGGTGCGAGTGCGTGAATATTGGTGACGATTCCGAGCAGTGCGCGTAAACGGAATGGATCGATCTCCAATAATTTTCGAGATGAATCGAAGGCCTCTTGCCACTTCTGTAGCCGCTGGTAGGCGGATATTCGCTGCTCCAGACGGACATCCGCGAAATCGCTTTTGGGAAACGCCGCTTCCCAGTTATCGAGCGCTGTGAGCGTCGCGGCGGCCGGTTCTCGCGTTTGGCGGGCGGTTTCCGCAAGCTGCGCTTCTTCCACGCTCTTCCACGCCTTGGGAGCGATGGGCTGGGGGCCGAACGGCTTGACGACGATCTTCTTCGACGCGCAACCTGCGCCGGCCAGACTCAGCAGGGACACCAACGTCAGGGCAGGGACAGTCCCCATGGGACCTCCGGAGTCAAGCTTACTACGGGACGAGCTTGTCGGCGATAGCTTTATTGGCGATGTCCAGGAGCTTCGCGCAGCAGCCGCTCATCTGGACGGTGACGTCGCGCAAAGTCGCGCCTTGGAACTTGAGACGGGGCGGCTGGCGATGATCCGGACAGCGGACCGCTGCGAGCTTCCGGGCCGTATTGGTTTTAAATTCCTCTACTGACATCCCAGAGCATTTTAGCATGAGAATGTTTTTTTGCAGCGTGGGATAATTTAAGTAATTCCTCCCCCTGCAGTCGTCATGGACTTCGCGGAACAGCTCAAGTCGTCGATCGACATCGTCAAGGTGGCTGGGGAATACGTGCGCCTCAAGCGCCTGGGAGCCACCGCAAATTACAAGGGACTGTGCCCGTTCCATCAGGAAAAGACGCCGTCCTTCAACGTGAACCAGACCCGCCAGTTCTACAAGTGTTTCGGCTGCGGGGTGGGCGGCGACGTTATCAAATTCGTGCAGGAGATCGAGGGGCTGAGTTTTTGGGAATCGGCCAAGATGCTGGCCGAGCACTACGGCGTTCCTCTGCCAAAGCGCTCCGATTATTCCGACGCGGAATCGAAGCAGCGGGGCGCGCTGATGGAGATGCACGCCACCGCCGCGCGGCTGTTTCAGGAAAATTTGCGCGGTCCGCAGGGTGCGGAGGCCCGGACCTATCTCGCCAAACGCGGTGTTTCATGGGAATTGTCCGATACCTTCGAGCTGGGATACGCTGAGCCTGCCGGCCAGGCTCTCACGCGGAAGCTTTCGGAGCGAAGCTTCTCTCCGGAGCAGATTGAAGCCTCCGGGCTGGTGCGCAAGAGAAACGAAGGGGCAGGGTATTACGACAACTTCCGCGGCCGTCTAATGTTCCCGATTCACAACGAGTCCGGTAAAGTGATCGCCTTTGGCGGGCGGGCGATGAATGATGAGGACCAGCCGAAATATCTGAATTCGCCCGAAACGCCCATCTACAAGAAGACATCTGTCTTGTATAACCTCCATCGCGCTCGGGAAGCCGTGCGCCGTTCGGGGCGCGTCGTACTGGTCGAAGGATATATGGATGTGATCGGGGTTTACGCCGCCGGGGTGAAAGAAGTGGTCGCGAGCTGCGGCACGTCGCTCACCAACGGCCAGGTCCGCACGATCCATCGCCACGCCGACACCGTGGTGGTGAATTTCGATCCGGACACGGCCGGCGCGAATGCGACCGAGAAAGCCATTCAGCTGTTGCTGGACGAAGGGCTGCACGTGCGCGTGGTCGCGCTCGACGGCGGTCTCGATCCTGACGAATACTGCAAGCGCAACGGCGCTGAGGCGTATCGCGCGAAGCTGGACGGCGCGGCGACTTACTTCCATTGGCTGGCCGACCGTGCGCGGACGCGGTTCGACATGAAGACGTCGGACGGAAGAGTGGCGGCGTTCAAGTTTTTACTGCCGGCGGTGCAGAAGATCAACGACAAGCTGGAGCAGGCGGCCACCGTCAACGATCTGGCGTCCTATCTGGGCGTGGATGCGGGACTGGTGCTGGATCAATTCAAGAAATCGGCGGCCAGCCGGCGTGTGCCTGTCCCACAAGCCGCTTCCGCCAGCACCATTCCGGCGATGGAGCGGATCCTGCTGAACGCCTTGCTTTCGAGCGACCTCGCGCGAGCCGAAATGCTGCCCGCCCTGCTGCCCGAGCTGACCGATGCCTTTGTAACCCGCGAAGTTTTCGAAGGTTTACGCCAGGCTGCCGGGGCCGGCGGCGAATTCTCGTATGCTGCCCTGGAGGGCCGTTTGCAGGAGTCCGCCAAAGAACTATTGCGTGACGCCGTTACAGCCGATGAATCTTCTGGGGAAGCTCTATCCCGGGAACAAGCGCAGAATTGCCTGCGGCGTTTGGAGAGCGATTTTCGAAAACGCCAGGTCGGCGAACTACGCGCTCTGGTGAAGTCAGCCGAGCGCGACGGCCGGGTGGAGGAAGCGCTATCGTGGATGGCGGAGTTAAGCCGTTTGGAGCGGGAAAGCCGGGGCGCCTCCGGCGGATGAGTGTTGTACACTGAAATGCATTCGGAGATGAGTTGCCCGGCGAAGCAATTTGTCAGGTGATGCTGTAACGAGAACGAATCGGGGTCGAGTGGCGAGCGAAGAAAAAGTCGGCCGGCTAAAACAGCTGATGGACTCGGGCAAGGAAAAGGGCTACGTCCTTTACGACGAAGTCAACGAGCTGCTGACGGACGAATTCGCGACCGGCGGACGCGAGCTGGACGATCTGCTCAGTGAGCTCGATACCGCCGGCGTCGAGATTCTGGAAGAGCCCAAGGTCGAGTTCGACAAGAAGATCGAAGAGGGCGAGGAACCCACCGATCTGGACTTAGTCCAGGACTTCAGCGACAAGACCAACGATCCGGTGCGCATGTACCTGCGCGAAATGGGTACCGTGCCGCTGCTCACCCGCGAAGGCGAAATCGAGCTGGCCAAGCGCATCGAGCGGGGGCAGGCCGCCGTTCGCAAGTCGCTATCCCGTTCGCCGCTGGTGATCCGCGAGATTCTCGGGCTGGCCGAATCGGTTTCGCAGGACACCTCCTCGGTTCGCGACATCCTCGTGATGCCGGACCTGGTGGTTACCGACGAGAGCGTCGCCGAGCAAGCGGAAGAGCTGCTAAAAATCCTGGCGGAAATCGAAAAGCATTACAGGAAAGCCCAGCAATTCCGGCAGAAACTACAGGCCATTTCGCGGGGCATGAAGCCCAAGGCGCACCGTTCCCTGCGCTGGAGCCTGGCGCGCACAATGGTGCTTACATCCCGGCTGATCCGCGGCATTCCGTTCAGCTCGACCTCGCGGAGATCGCTGGCGGGCCGGCTGCGGCAGGCCGTGGACGAACTGAAGCCGCTCGAAAAAGAGATCGCGCGCATTCAGCGGAAGCTGGAAGCGTCCACTCCCAACGGCGCTTCGGGCGGAGCAGCCACGCTGCGCAAGGAGCTGCGGACGCACAGCCAGCGCATTCAGCATCACGAAGAAGAATCCGGCGCCAGCGCGACCGAGCTGCGGCGCACCCTGCATATCGTCGAACGCGGCGAGCAGGAAGCCGAAGTCGCCAAGAAACAGCTGATCGAAGCCAACTTACGGCTGGTGGTTTCGATCGCCAAGCGCTACACCAACCGCGGGTTACAGTTCCTGGACTTGATCCAGGAAGGCAATATCGGCCTGATGAAGGCCGTCGACAAGTTCGACTACCTGCGCGGCTACAAATTTTCCACCTACGCGACCTGGTGGGTGCGCCAGGCCATCACGCGCGCGATCGCAGACCAGGCCCGGACCATTCGCATTCCGGTGCACATGATCGAGACGATCAACAAACTGGTGCGCATCCAGCGGCAGTTGCAGCAGGATCTGGGCCGCGAGCCCACTACCGAAGAGCTTTCCGTCAAGATGGAGCTGCCGGTGGGCAAGGTGCGCAAGGTGCTGCGGATCGCGCAGGAGCCGATTTCGCTCGAAACCCCGGTGGGCGAGGAAGAAGAATCGCACCTGGGCGACTTTATCGTAGACCGGCGCGTGGTATCGCCGTCCGAAGCGGTGATCAATCTGAATTTGCGCGAGCAGACGGCGGAAGTGCTCAAAACGCTGAGCCCGCGCGAAGAGAAAATCATCAAGATGCGTTTCGGGCTGCAGGACGGCAGCGAGCATACGCTCGAAGAGGTCGGCCAGCACTTCGCGGTAACCCGCGAGCGTATCCGGCAGATCGAGGCCAAGGCGCTGCGCAAGCTGCGGCATCCCAGCAGAAGCCACCGCCTGCGGGCGTTTTTAGAAACGTCGCTTAGGGATTAGGTTCGACTCGACTCTTCCGATATCAATTGGAATACTGCAGGTTGAAAAACCTGCCCCACCAATCCGTCGATTTACAGCGATTGCCCCTGCATCTCGGCCGCGACTTCATTCCCCAGGCCGCCGAACTCAGCATTGATCTGCTCGGCGCGCTCCAACGCTGCCGCGACGTGGGGAAGAATGTTATCGCTCCCCACATGCTCGACGAATTCAGCCTGATGTAGGAGCCGTTCCGGCTGCTCCCGCGCGCCGCACAACAGCAGCGTCCGGCCGCTCTTTTTCAGGCGATCCGCGAGTTTCTCGAGCGCGTACAACCCAGTGGCATCGAGTGCGGTCATATTACGCAGCCGCAGCACCACGACGGGCGCGAAACCGTTCAGATCCGCCGTCGCTTCTTCGAGCTTCTCGGTGGTCCCGAACAGAAATGGACCGTGGATCCGGAGAATCGTCACATACTGCGGGACCTGCTTGTCCTGAAGAATATGGAGCCGTCCTTCCTCGATGTATTCGGAGGTTACCGGTTCCACAGTGGTGGTCTGCGCGATGCGGTAGATGTACAGGAGCGCCGCCAGCGCGATGCCTACTTCTACGGCGATCGTCAGATCGGCGAACACCGTGAGGAAGAACGTAGCGGCCCACACCGCTTTGTCGGCTGCCGAGAGCCGCAGGATGACGCCAATCTCTTTCCATTCGCCCATGTTGTAAGCCACCACGAACAGCACGGCCGCCAGCGTCGCCAGCGGTACGAAGCGCGCGAGAGGGGCGGCCACCAGCAAAATCGCCAACAGAGTCAGGGCGTGGATCATGCCCGCAACCGGCGACTTCGCTCCGGACTTAACATTTGTAGCCGTTCGCGCGATCGCGCCCGTTGCGGGAATGCCTCCGAACAGCGGCGATAACAAATTGGCGACGCCTTGGGCGACCAGTTCCACATTGGAGTTATGCCGGTCGCCGGTCATGCTATCCGCGACCACTGCCGAAAGCAGGCTCTCTACAGCGGCAAGTAGGGCTACGGTCAGCGCAGAAGGAATCAGCGGAACGATCAAATCCGGCCTGAAGGTTGGAATCGAGATCCTCGGCAAGCCGGTCGGTATCCCGCCGAAAGCGCTTCCGATGGTGGCGACGGGAAGAGCGAAGAGTGCGACGCATGCGGTTGCCAGCGTCAGCGCGACGATCGACCCGGGAATCCGGCGGGTCAGGCGCGGAATCAAAAGGATCACCGCCAGCGAGCCGGCGGAGAGCGCCACCGTATGCCACTGCAGTGTCCCGATGTTTTTCGCGAGCATGCTCATGCGCGCCACGAACTCGCTGGGGACTGTGCCGATCTGCAATCCCAGGAAGTCTTTGATTTGCGTCGAAGCGATCAGGATCGCGATGCCGTTGGTGAATCCAATCGTGATGGGCCGGGGAATGAACTTGACCGCGGTGCCCAGGCCGGTCAGACCCATAACGACCAACATCGCGCCGGCCATCACCGTGACGATCAGCAGCCCCGACACTCCGAACTTGGCGACGATTCCGGCCACGATCACGACGAACGCACCCGTAGGTCCGCCGATCTGAACGCGCGAACCTCCCAGCGCGGAGATCGCGAAGCCCGCCACGACGGCAGTATAGATCCCGGCCTGGGGAGGCACTCCCGAAGCAATCGCGAACGCCATGGCCAGCGGCAGCGCCACCAGTCCCACTGTCAGGCCAGCGATCAGGTCCGCCCAAAAATCTTGGACTTTATAGCCCCGCAGCGTAAGGAGCAGCTTGGGCGACCAACGGCTATTCATGGGCCACCGCCCCCGATTTCATTTCGTCGAGCATCGCCTGGCTTTCCGTCAGATGAGCATAGAAATATCGCTTCATCACGTCCAGAACTTCGAGAATCAGAGGATCGCGGACCGAATAGAAAACCTGGTTCCCAGCCTTGCGATTCACCACGATGTGTTTCGAGCGCAGAACCGTCAGGTGTTGCGAGGCGTTGGCTTGCTCCACTCCCAGGCGCTCGATCAGCGCTCCTGCCGACAGCTCACCATCGCGAAGAAGCTCGACGATGGCGATGCGCGTGGGGTGGGCTAGAGCCTGGAAGAACTCGGCTTTGAATCGTCTCAACGAATCCGGCATAATCGTATATTCGATAACTCGAATATACGATTACTATAGCACGTTACTGCCAGGAGATCGTCTTGGACAGGAACTGGCCGTCGGAAAGCTCGACCTGAAGCTCCTGGCGCTCCCCACCTTTCACCACTTGGACCTTATGAGGACCCACGGGCAGGATCAGGCTCACGGGCGTCTTCTGTGGGTTCTCGCGCCCGTCGACCACCACGGTCAGCCCCGCGGGATTGGTGATCAGGTTGAGCGTTCCGGTCATCGGAACCAGGTCTACAATCAGGCCGGTGTCGTTGGGAATGGTGATGATCTTCTGGGTTTCGCGGTATCCCGCGTGGCGCAGTACGAACGTGTGGCGGCCGGCCGGCAGCGTGAGATTGCAGGGCGCGGTGCATTCGATTCCGGATTTATCGAAGGTAGCGACGGCCCCGGCCGGCGAGGTGGTCAGTTGGAAGGAACCCTCCGTGGGAGCCGCCGCAATGGCGGGCAGAGTTGCTGCTACTTTGCGAGGTTCCGGAGCCGGTTCCGCGGGGTGTGTCTCCGCCGGTTGCGGATCTGGCGCTGTTGTTGGGGCGGCTTCGGCGGGCGCCGGCTGGGAAACTGCGGCGGGCGGATCGGGTGGAGGAGCCTCTCGCTGCGATGCCGGTTTTTGGGTGGCGACAAAAATAACCAGAGCCAGCACGGCCACTGTCGCGATGCTCAACAGCACGTTGCGGAGTGCGTGGCCCGGTTCCGGCTCGATTTCGAATGTGCGCACCCGTGCCGGGGCGGCCACGGCTGGCAGCAGTGGAGGCGGGGCCGGAACGGCCGGAGCCGGTACCTTATCCGCCGTGGAGCCGGCCGTGCTGGACATGTTCGCCGCAGGCCGTGTGTCGGCGACGGTGACCGTCATATCGCTGCTCCCATCCGCGGTGGGCATGTTGGGACTCGCGCCGCGCGGCAGAGGCGTCCAGGCAGGATTGGCGTTGCAGGCGGTGGCCAGCGCGTTGATGAACTCGGTGCAATTCTCAAAGCGGTCTTCGGGAAGCTTCGCCAGGGCCTTGTTCAAGACCGTTTCCACCTGAGGGCTGAGCGTGTTGTTCAGGCGCTGCGGCGGAAGCGGTTCTTCCCTGACGATTTTGTACAGCAGCGTCGGCATGTACTCGGCCGCGAACGGCTTTTCACCGGTGAGCGTTTCGTAAACGATCACGGCCAGCGAGAACTGATCGGCCGCGCCCGTGATGACGGTGCTCTGGACCTGCTCGGGCGACATGTAACTGGGCGTGCCCATCATGGTGCCGGCCAGAGTCATCTGCTGGGACATGATCTTGGCGACGCCGAAGTCGGTGATCTTCGCGGTGCCGTCCTCGTGGATCATGATGTTTGCGGGTTTGATATCGCGGTGCACGATGCCCTTCTTGTGGGCGTAATCGAGTGCCGCGGCCGTCTGGCGGAAGATGCTGAGAAGTGTTTCCTTATCCGGCGTCTTATCGACCTTGAGCATCTTCTCAAACGGCGGCCCGTTGACGAACTCCATGAAGATGTAGGCCAGGCCGTCTTCCTCGGCGATATCGTAAATGGTGACGATGTTGGGGTGCGAGAGAATGCCTGCGGATTGAGCTTCGCGAAACAGGCGCTCCCGGAGACGGGCGCGCTCGGCTTCATCCGTCAGGTCGTGGAGCCGGATACTCTTAATCGCGATGGTGCGCCCAATGGCCGGGTCCTGGGCCTTGTAGACGATCCCCATGGCCCCGCGGCCCAATTCGGAAACGATCTGGTATCGCCCCACTTGTTGCACTTCTCTCGATTTTAACCCAGGCGTCGGGCACTGCCGCTCTTGCCCGTCGGGTACAATCTTTCTGGAGGATATCTTCATGAGCATCGCTCAATCTTTGCTGCCGGAATTCGACCACGAGATGGCGAACACCCGTAAGACCCTGGAACGCGTCCCTGAAAATAAGCTGGATTACAAGCCCGATCCGAAATCCATGTCGCTCGGAGCGTTGGCGAGCCACATTGCCGAGATGTGCGGTTGGCTGCCTGCAATGACGCAGGGTCCCGAACTGGATATTCCGCCCGATTTCAAACCGTTTGCGGCGACTTCCCAAAAGCAGCTCCTGGATACGTTTGACAAAAATGTGGCCGGGTCGCGGGCCGCGCTCGCCGCGGCGGGAGATCAGGCGCTCATGGAGAACTGGTCGCTCAAGTTTGGCGGCAACGCGATGTTCACCATGCCCCGGATCGCGGTGTACCGCACCATGATCATGAGCCATGTGATCCATCATCGCGCTCAGTTGACAGTCTACTACCGGCTGAACGGCATCCCGGTTCCAGCGCTGTACGGACCCTCGGCAGATGAAGGCCAGCAGGCTGCCGCCGGCCACTAAAACGATTAAGCGCTAAAATCAGGACGGGAGGCCTGTATGACCAAACTCCTGAGAATCGCCATTATGCTGTCCGTGATTCCCGTGCTGGCCTTCGGCCAGCGCGGCGGCGGAGGGCATGGCGGCGGTGGTTCGCGCGGCGGTGGCGGAGGCGCCCGAATTGGTGGTGGCGGCGGGGGCCGGGTCGGCGGCGGGGCCGGCATGCGCGGCGGTGGATCGGTGGGCGGTGGCTATGTCCGTGGCGGAGGTGGGCGGATCGGCGGAGGTGGATTCCGCGGAGGCGTGATCGTCGGCGGGCGTTACGGGAACAGGTTTTATGGTGGTTATGGCCGCTACGGCGGCTACTACTCCGGTTATTATGGGGGCTTTGGTTTTGGCTTCGGCTATGGCTACCCGTACTACTATCCGTATTCTTCCTACTATCCGTATTCCTACTACCCGTATGCGTATGATCCGTACGCTTACGGCGCGCCGTATTATGACGGCGGCTATTATGACAACGGCTATTACGGAAGCACCGTAGGATACGCGACTCAGCCTCCGCCGGCTGCGCCGACGGTGATCAACCAAACCATAGGAACATCGAGCGCGGGTACATCCTCAAGTTCGTTTTATCGCGCCGCGGATTACTACCTGATCGCGTTTGACGATCACACCATTCGGGCGGCGATTTCCTACACTGTCGACGGCGATCAGATTCGTTACACGACTCGCGAGCGCGAGGAAAAAACCGCTCCGTTAGCGAGCGTGGACGTGCGATTCAGCCAACAGATCAATCGCGACCGGCGAGTGGAGTTCAGGCTACCATAGCTGTAGACGGGCTAAAGCCGCCGCAGGTCTGGAGACCTGCCCCACAATCATGTTCAAAACTCTGTTCGGGTCGTCCCCTGGTAAGGAGACTGGCCCTGTCAAGGAACCCAGTCTGCTCGAACGGCTGAAAGCCGGCGTCCAGAAGACGCGCGCCGGACTGATGGAGAAGCTCGAAGACGCTGTCAGCGGGCGCAAGGAGATCGATGCCGGGGTTCTGGAGGAGCTGGAATACGCCCTGATCACGGCCGATATCGGCTCCAAGACGACGGCGGAGATCCTGGAGCGAATCCGTGAACGTGTCGCACGCCACCTGGTGGGCGATGCCGCGGAGCTAAAGGGCCTGATCCGCCAATATCTTTTGGAAGTGCTCGAAGCGACCGAGCGGCCGGTGCCACAGGTGGCAGAGCCGCCCGCAGTCATCATGGTGGTGGGTGTGAACGGCGCCGGCAAGACCACTTCCATCGGGAAGCTGACGCGCCGGCTGCAATCGGAAGGACGCAGCGTATTGCTGTGCGCCGCCGACACGTTCCGCGCGGCTGCGATCGAACAACTGGAAGTCTGGGCGCAGCGCACCGGCGTGGATCTGATCCGCCAGCAGCCTGGATCCGACCCCAGCGCGGTGATGTTCGATGCGTTGCAGGCCGGCAAGGCTCGCAAGATCGACTACGTGATCGTCGATACTGCCGGGCGGTTGCACACCAAAGAGAATCTGATGGCCGAGCTGCAGAAGATGCGGAGAACAGCCGCGCGCGTGATCCCCGGAGCTCCGCACGAGGTGCTCCTGGTGATCGAAGCCACCACCGGGCAGAATGGCCTGGAGCAGGCTCGCAAGTTTACCGAATCCTCCGAAGTCACCGGCATCATTCTCACCAAGCTCGATGGAACGGCCAAGGGGGGCGTGGTGGTGGCGATTTCGCGCGAGCTCGGCTTGCCGATCCGCTACGTCGGCGTGGGCGAACAGTTGGACGATCTGCTGCCGTTCGAGCCGGCCAACTTCGTGGCATCCTTGTTTGATTAGGAGGAAAAAGGGGACAGCCGCCACGGCTTGTTAATGGCGACACAATCCGACAGGCTAGACGGCTGTCCCCTTTTTTCATCTCTATTTCTATGAATCATCTGGAAGAGGCCTTGGACCTCGCGGCGCGCGGGTGGGGAGCGACTTCTCCCAATCCAGCAGTCGGCGCGGTGGTCGTGCGCGACGGCGAGGTCGTCGGCCGCGGCTATCACACCTGGGCCGGATTGAAGCACGCCGAGGTGGTCGCGCTCGAGGAAGCTCAGGAGCGCGCGCGCGGTGCAACGCTGTACGTCACTCTCGAGCCTTGCGCGAGCCACGGGCGGACGCCGCCCTGTATCGACGCGATCCTGGCGGCGGGCGTACGCAAGGTGGTCGCGCCCATGGAGGATCCCAACCCGCAGACTCGCGGCCGGGGATTCATGCGCCTGCGCGACGCGGGCGTCGAAGTGGAAGTTGCCGCGGACTACGCCAGCCGGGCCTCGGAGATGAACGAACCGTTCATTCACTTTATGCGCACTGGCCGTCCGCTGGTGACGCTGAAATCGGCCGTCACGCTGGATGGAAAGATCGCCGCGCCTGAAGACAATGCAGGCTGGATCACCAGCGAAACCGCGCGCCAGCATGTCCAGAAGCTGCGTCACAGATCCGATGCGATTCTCACCGGCATCGGCACGGTGCTGGCCGACGATTGCCGGCTCACGGACCGCTCGGGGCTGGAGCGGAGCCGGCCGCTGTTGCGGATCGTGCTCGACTCGCAGCTGCGGCTGCCTTCGGAGTCTCGATTGGCTTCTTCCAGTCATAACGATGTGCTGGTGGTGACCACTTCCGCGGCGTCGCCGGAGAAGCGGAAGCGCCTGGAGAGCATGGGTGTGCGCGTGGAGGTACTGGAACGCTCGGACGGGCGGGCCAGTTTGCAAGGCGTGATTGAGCTGCTGGCGCGCGAAAAATATCTTTCCCTGATGATCGAGGCGGGCAGCCGGGTGAACTGGAGCGCGCTCGAATCGGGCGTCGCCGACAAGATCTATTTCTATTACGCGCCCAAAATTCTGGGCGGCACCCAGTCGCTTCCGGTGGCGGGAGGCGCGGGACGGCGCCGCCGCAAGGACGCGATCCGGTTTCGCGACTTGAAGCTCCATTCGATCGCCAAGGACGAATTCGCCGTCGAAGCCTGGGTGGAGCGCGACAACTGATGTTCACCGGTATCGTGGAAGAGCTGGGAACAGTGATAAAAGCCGGCACGAAGCTGGAAGTGCGTTGTTCCGCCGTGCTGTCCGATCTTTCGATCGGCGCGAGTATTGCGGTGAACGGCGTGTGCCTCACGGCAGTCGCTGTCAGCAAAGAAAGTTTTGCGGCGGATCTCGCACCGGAGACGCTTTCGCGCAGCAACCTCGGCGACCTGAAAACTGGCTCGCGTGTGAATCTCGAACGACCCGTGACGCCGGCCACCAGACTCTCCGGCCACATCGTACAAGGGCACGTGGATGCGACCGGCGAAGTGGTTGCTCTCGACGCCCTGGGTGACGGCAACTGGTGGCTCAAGGTGCGCGTGCCGAAGTCGCTCGGCCGGTATCTGGTGGAGAAGGGCTCCGTCACCTTGGACGGCATCAGCCTGACCATCGCGGCGATCGACGACGATGTGATCGCCGTCACGATTATTCCGCACACGTTCGCCAACACGACCATTGGGCAGTCTCGCGCGGGCACTCGCCTCAACATCGAAGCGGATGTTCTCGCCAAGCACGTCGAGAAGCTGCTCGCACACAAATAACGCATGACGCCAACACCCCTGTTGGTCGAAACCGCACGCACGCTTAAACCCGGACGCGCTCTTGATCTGGCGTGCGGTACGGGCCGCAATGCAGTCTGGCTCGCCGAGCACGGCTGGAAGGTGACGGCGGTGGATCGTTCGCCAGTTACGATTCCTGGGGTGGAGACGCACGTGGCCGATCTGGAGAAGCACGAGTTCCCGATCCTGGAAGCGGCCTGGGATCTTATTGTGGTGGCTTACTACCTCCAGCGCGATTTGTTCGAGCCCATTAAGCAAGGCGTGAAGCGCGGGGGGATCGCGATAGCGATCGTTCACGTGTTCGAGCCGGGGCACGAACAGTCGCGCTTCAGCCTACAGCCGGGCGAGCTGGCAAAATATTTCGACGGCTGGGAGATTCTGCACTATCGCGAAGGAAAGTCGACCGATCACCATCGGGCTGTCGCTGAGATAGTCGCGCGCCGGCGTGGAAGAAAGAAAAAAGGGGACACCTCCTAACTTCCGCAAAGTCACTAGCGGAGTGAACACCCGGAGGTGTCCCCTTTTTTCTACCAGGAATCGAGTGACTCTTCGAAGAGTCTTGCCAAATCCTCTGGACCCGCGGGTCGCGGCGACAGTTTGGTCACGCGGTGCTGCGGCAGCGTGCCCTCCACCAGCGCCGGAATATCGGATGATCTGTACCCGATTTCACGCAGACCGTTCGGGGCTTTCAGGCGCTGCATGAACCAGGTGATCCGCTCGGCGAGAATGCGTCCGGCGTCGGCGGCATGGCAGCGGGAAACGTCCACGCCCAATGCTTCCGCGGCTTCCAGGTGCCGCGCTGGATTCGCGGAGGCGGTGTAGCGAAACACCGCTGGCGCATTGAGGATCACCGAGAATCCGTGCGGAACGAGCGCGTGATCCGTGACATAGCCCGGTGCGCGGTAGCTCTTCACGTTGCCCGACACCGGATACGACATTCCGTGGGGCAAATGCACACCTGCATTGCCGAATCCGACCCCCGCATAGGACGCCGCCAGCAGCATGTTCGCGCGAGCTTCGTCGTCGGCGGGATCCTCCACCGCGCGCACCAGATATTTCGCCACCATGCGCAGAGCTTGCAGCGACCACACGTCGCTAATCGGGTTCGAGCCCTGATACGCCGGTCGCAGCAACGGCCGATCGGGCAGAAGCCGCTCAGAGTAGGGTAGCGCCGTAAACGATTCCACGGCGTGGCTGAGAATATCGAGGCCGCTTGAGGCTGCCACCTGCGAAGGCATCGTGCGAGTGTTTTCGGGATCGAGCAGCCCGAGCGTGGGCTTCAGCCGGCGGCTGGCGATGCCCGTCTTGGCGTGCATCTTGATTAAGTCGAAGATGGTGACTCCGGTGGTTTCGCTGCCCGTGCCTGCCGTGGTCGGGATCGCGATCAACGGCTTGAGCGGCCCGGGAACGGGAAGGCCCTTGCCGATCGGCGGGTTGACGTAATCCAGAAAATCATTGGGAGGATATGTCGTGTAGAGATTCACCGCTTTAGCAGTGTCAATCGTCGACCCGCCGCCGACCGCCACGATCGCGTCGTAACTTCCTTGCCGCGCGAATGCGATCGCGTCGAGGAAAGATTCGTCGGTGGGCTCCACGCGCACGCGATCGTACACGGTTGCGGCAATGCGATTCGTCTCGAGCGACTCCAGTGTCACCTGTATAGGTGCCAGGGTTCGGAGGACCGAGTCGGTGACGACCAGAACATTCTTCGCGCCCAGATCGGCCAGGTCCATGCCGACTTCGCGCGTCACGCCGGGGCCGAACCGGACGCTCGAAGCCGCCATTTCAAACGCGATTTCGTGAGGCATGACTTACGCGGAAGCGTCAGCCGCCGCATTAATGTGTTCCGCGACGATCCGCGCATCGCGTGTGCGGCGGGCCGCGGGACTGAGCACGCGATTCCACCACATGATCGCGCCGGTCACGAATAAGACCACTGGAAGCAGGCCCAGCGCGACCCACAGAGCTTTTGTTTTCCAACCCGCGAAGTTACCGAAGTGCAGGTAGTAAATCCAACGGATGAAATTGTCGCCCGCGCTGCGGCGGATCGGCTGGCGGCGGCCTTTCCCGAAGTTGATCGACTTTGGCTGCGAGGGCTGCGCCAGTACCGATGCTGTTGGATCAGGGGCCGTGGGAACCGCCAGCGTCACGTCTTCGGGTAGGGCGTACTGAATCAGTGTCGAGTAGTGATTGATGATCTTCTGGAACGGCAGCGGGAACGCGAGATAGATGCCGGTGATGGCCCACATGAAAATGAGAGCGAAAGACCAGAAGCCGATCGCGCTATGCAGGTCCCAGTTCAGACGCTTCCAGTTGGATCGAAAATCGATGGCGAGATTGCGGCGCCAGCTGGCAACGCCCGGCCACCAGACGATGAAACCCGTTACACATAGCAACGTGAGGAAGATAGCCCCGATCCCGTTGACCTTGCGGCCGGTGTCGCCATACAGCAGGTCGGTGTGCAGCTTTGCGAGCCAAGCGGCCACCCGGATGGCTTGCGGCACCGAATCGCCCAGATCGGCGCCCGTATAGGGATCGAAAAGGCGCTGCACGCGTTCCTTGCCATGTTCCATCCAGACTTCCGTGGCGGTGGTCGGTTGTTTTCCTTCGAAAACGAAGCTGAGAGAATTATCCGGATATTTCTGCCGGATGATCTTCTTCAATTCCTCGACCGGCAGCTTGGCTCCGCGCACTTCGACGGTCCTGGCTCCCGATCCGGCCTTCTGATAGATCTCGTTGCGAAAGACAATCGCGCTGCCGGTGACGCTGATCAGCAGCACGTAGAGTCCGGTTCCGATGCCGGTCCATAGGTGGATCTGGAACAGCGCTCGCCGCAGCCACACGTTTTGCGGGCGGCGGAGCCATCGTTGCCAGATTGTCAGTTCGTCGGCCGGCACAGGGTCGTCAAGGTCCAGTCGCTATAATAGCGAAATCCATGATCATCGATCCCGCGACCAAAGATCCATTCGATGTGTACCGGCTGCTGTCGGGCTCCGTTCTCCCCCGTCCGATTGCGTTCGTGTCCACGCTGAGCCCCGCGGGCGTGCGCAACCTGGCGCCCTTCAGCTTCTTCACCGTCATCAGCGCGAACCCGCCGGTGATCTGCTTTTGCCCCATGATCCGCGGCGGCGACCGGCCCAAGAAAGATACCCTGGTGAACATCGAAGCTACCCGCGAGTTCGTTGTCAACATCGTCAGCGAGGATTTCGCCGCGAAAATGAATCTCTGCTCGGGCGAGTACCCTCCGGACGTGGACGAATTCGAGCTTTCCGGCCTGACGCCGGTTCCCAGCGACCTGGTGAAGCCGGAGCGCGTCCAGGAATCCCGCGTGAACATGGAGTGCAAGCTCCACCAGATCGTGCATGTGAGCCCGAAGTTCCTGGGAGGCAGCCTGGTGATGGGCGAGGTGCTCCGGTTTCACGTGCAGGACTCTATGATCAACCAGATTTGCGAGATCGACGCCGATCAGCTCGATGCAATCGGGCGCATGGCTGGCCCGGTGTACGTGCGCACCAAGGACCGCTTTGAGATGCAGCGCCCCACGTAGGAAAAAACGACGACAGCGCTAGACGCCCCGCCGGTTGCCCCACAGGTCGATGTGCAGGCGCGGGCTGTAGCGAAAGCCCTCGCGCTTGCAGATCTCGGTGAGCCAAGATGCCCGCTCGCGGAGCACGTCGGATGTAATGCCTTCGGCCATCAAGACGACTCTGCTGCGATCGGCCTGCGTCTCCTCCAGCATGCGCGCGATCTCCGGCACGTCGTCCGGCGACGCCACCACGAACTTCAACTGATACTCATACTCCGCCATGAGTTGTTTGAGCACCTCGGGCTGATAGCGCAGCCGCTCATGCTGCGCCGCCCACTTGCCGCTATCGCGCTCGCGCGGGGTCGAGTTCTCGAGCTTCGGACTGATGCTCATCAGGTCGCAGGCGACCGGATGATACACCGTCCCGGCAGTTTCGATCGTCACGTGCAGACCCAGGTGCCGGATCCTTTCGGTCAAGCGGATGATATCCGGGGCGATCATCGGCTCGCCGCCGGTCACCACGGCATGCTTGGCCGGATGCTGCCGAGCACACGCCAGAACCTCTTCGATCGTCATATCCGCACCCTCGGGCGTCCACGATGTATACGGCGTATCGCACCACACACAGCGTAAGTTGCATCCCGACGTGCGCACAAATACGCTGGGGACTCCAGCCAGGATTCCCTCGCCTTGAATCGAATAGAAGATCTCGGAGATTTTCATGCGTACTTCATGTTGCGTACAACAAGGGATCCCGCAATCCGGCCTCTCGAAACCCCTTCAGCCGCAGCAGGCAAGAATCGCAATGCCCGCACGATCGCCCCACCGGGTCTGGATCATAACAGCTGTGCGTCAACGCGAAGTCGACGGCAACTTCTGCCGCGAGCTTCACGATATCCGCCTTGCCGAGTTTCGCCAGGGGCGTATGAATGCGCAGCCGCGTCCGTCCCTCCACGCCTGTCTTGGTGGCGAGATTCGCCATGTATTCGAACGCCGCGATGAACTCTGGCCGGCAATCCGGATAGCCCGAGTAATCGATCGCATTTACGCCGATGAAGATATCCGAGCTCTCCAGAACCTCCGCCCACGCCATCGCGTACGAAAGAAATATCGTGTTGCGCGCGGGGACGTAGGTGATCGGGATGCCTTGTGTTCCATGTTCCAGGCTGTCCTTCGGCACGTCGATATCCGCAGTCAGCGCGCTGCCGCCGAAGGCTCGCAAGTCGATTTGAACAACCTTATGCTCGCGCACGCCAAAATGCCGGGCGATCCGCGCAGCAGCATCCAGCTCGATCCTGTGTCGCTGGCCGTAATCGAAGGAGAGCGCGTAGCACTCGAAGCCCTCGCGCCGTGCCACGCCCAGGCATGTCGAGGAGTCGAGCCCGCCGCTCAATAAACACACAGCTTTCATCGCTTTCTGGATGTTATCATCGTCCGGTGAGCGCCCCCACACCCCCCAAACACGTCTCCTTCGTCCCGGCAAACACCACCATGAAGGAGTTCACGCTGCGGGCCGTATTGCTGGGCCTGGTGATGTGCGTGATCCTTGGAGCCGCGAATGCTTACCTGGGTCTGAAGTCGGGTTTGACCATCGCCGCCACGTACCCCGCAGCAGTCATCGGGATGGCCGTGCTGCGCATCTGGAAGGGATCGGTCCTCGAAGAGAACATCGCTCGAACCGCTGGATCCATCGGGGAATCCGTAGCGGCCGGGGCGGTGTTTACGCTGCCGGCATTTGTGATGACCAGCGCCTGGTCGAGCTTCGAGCCGGATCAGGCGTACTGGAAATCGACCGCGATGATGATGGTGGGCAGCATTCTTGGTGTGCTGTTCGTATCGCTCGTCCGTCGCGTTCTGGTAGAGGATCCGACCCTGCCGTTTCCGGAATCGCTCGCCGCGGCCGAGATCCACAAGGCCGGGCAGCGCGGCGCGGAAGCGGCACGTTACTTGTTCTGGAACATCGGCGTGGGTTCGCTGGTGCAACTGATGGGCGCGTTCAGCCTCTACGCAGTCGACAAAGATATAGCGATCCCCATCGGCAAACTGGGAACCACCGGAGTGCGCCTGGGACCGGCCGGCAGCACGAATATCGTCCCCACCGGCGGGATCTCCATGTTCTCCGGCCCCACGGTCAGTCCCGCTTATATGGGTGTCGGCTACGTCATCGGTCCGACGCTCAGCGCCCTGCAATTCTCCGGAGGCGTGCTCGCCTGGGGCGTGCTGGTGCCGTTATTCATGTACTTCTTAGGCCCCCGGCTGAACGAATTTATTCCAGCCGCAGCCGGCGAGTCAGGATGGCTGGGACAAGCCGCCGCGGTGTGGCGCTATATCGTCCGGCCGATCGCGGTCGGCGGGATGCTCGTGGGCGCGGCGTACACACTCTTCCGCATGGGCAAGAATCTGACATCGAGCCTCGGCCGCGCGCTCTCGGAAGTCCGCCACGGAGCCCCGCCGATGGAATCCGTGCTCCGCACCGAGCGCTACATGGGATCGAAGACGGTGCTGTCGCTGGTGGGCGTGATGTTTCTGCTGATGATCGCGCTGTACGTTTACATCTCCGGAAATGTAACCGCGGGCGTGGTGGCCGCCGTGGTGATGATCATCGTCGGATTCTTCTTTGCGACCGTCTCGGGAAACCTGGTGGGTATGATCGGATCGTCCAATAATCCGATCTCGGGGCTGACGCTTTCCACGCTGATCATCGCGGCTTTGCTGATGGTCGCACTGGGAGTTCGAGGCGTCAGCGGCGTCGCCGTGGTGCTGGGAGTCGCCGCCGTAGTGTGCGTGTCTTCCGCGGTGGCAGGCGAGCTCCTTCAGGACTTCAAGGCCGGCTACATCCTGGGTGGCACGCCGCGCAACATCCAGATTGTCGAGCTGATCGCCGTGGTGCTCGCGAGCCTGGTGATGTACTACCCGCTGCGCGTGCTCCAGGTCGCGAACATCAAAGGCGGCGGTACCGGTTTTGGCGATGCGCATCTGTCCGCTCCGCAGGCCGGTCTGATGGCGATTCTGGCCCAAGGTATTGTCGGCGGCGACATGCCCTGGCCTCTGGTTGTTACCGGAATGCTGTTCGGAGTTGCGCTGATCCTGCTGAACGTGCGCAGCCCCATGCTGGTTGCGGTCGGCATGTACCTGCCCGTCAATACATCCTTCGCGATCTTCATCGGAGGATTGTTGCGCTGGGTTTCCGATACTCTGAGCAAGCGAATGGGTCATAACGAGGCTCAGCAAGCGCGCGTGGGAAGCGTCGGCATCCTGATCGCCAGCGGATTGATCGCAGGAGAGGCGATTACCGGCCTGGTGGTGGCATTCTTCATCTTTCTCGACAAAAAGGTTCCCGTGTTCTTTGCCGATCCTTCCTACCTCGTCGGCCTGGGCGTAATGGCTCTGCTCGGCGTGTTGATGGTGAAGCTGCCGCTCTCTAAGGCCGGCCGGCCGGAGGATCCCGCTCCGCCCGCGGCGATCATGTGACTCGCAGACCGGTATTCCTTGGATTCGCCGCAGTTCTCGGGATGTGGCTGTGGCAGTTTGCAACGGTCCATTTCAACTACGGCGGCAACTGGACCGCTCTCTTCTCCACTGCACCCGACTGGCCGCGTCCGGCATTCCTCGGTTCCGAAAACGTGTACACGTTTCCAGGATCCCTGGGCTATGACGGCCAGATGTATCACTTGATCGCGCACGATCCGCTGATGACGCGCGGCGCCGTCGCCGCGATGGACGATCCCGCGCTGCGCTACCGCCGCATTCTGGTTCCCGCGCTGGCCTGGGCCGTGGCGTTGGGTCGCGATTCGGCCATTCATCCGGCCTATTTCGCGGTGATTCTTGGATTTGTGTTTCTGGGCGTGTACTGGTTGGCCCGCGCCATGATAATACGAGACCGGCATCCGGCCTGGGGTCTGATGTTCCTGCTGATGCCGGCGACGCTGGTTTCGATGGACCGCATGACGGTCGATGTAGCGCTTGCGGCGCTCGCCGCTGGGTTCGTTTTGTATTCTGACTCGGCATGGAAAGTCATGCCAATCCTTGTCTGCGCGGCCTTGACGCGCGAGACCGGACTCCTATTGACAGTCGGCTACGGCGTATTTCTCCTTTCGCGCCGCCGTTTTGGCGACGTAGTCTGGACCGCCGCTTCGGCTTTGCCGGCTATCTTCTGGTACGTGTACGTGAGCAGTCACGCGCCGCCGCGGCCAACGGTCACGCCTGCGGATGTTGCGAGCTTCATTCCGTTGTGCGGCTGGATCGAACGCGTCGCCCACGCCGCCGTGTACCCGTTGCCACGCTTACAGGCTTTGGCCGCCGTCGAGCTGGATTACGTCGCGCTGGCGGGTGTCGCCCTGATGCTGGGACACGCTGCCTGGCTCGCATGGTCGCGGCGCTGGGATGCCCGCGCTGCTGCGATTTACACCTTCGCGGCCGCGATCGTTTTCATCAGCAGCCAAAGTGTATGGCAGGACGCGTTCGGCTATGGCCGCGTAGTGACGCCGCTGATGGTCTTGCTGGCGGGTGAGGATTCGTTGGCATTCGTCCCCATGGGAATGATCGATGCGCGCATCGGGTTGAACTTCTTGAAACAGATCATCGGCGTCGCGCACGGTCTCGCAGGTTTGTAGGGGCGAGGGATGCCTCGCCCGATGTTAAAGCCCGCAAAGGGTGCGGCGGCATCATCATCGCATCCAAATCAATGCTGCCGCCGCACTCCGTTTTGCGGGCTGTAGCTGTTAAAGTAAATACTTGTCTCGCGTCGTTTCTTCCCCCAGTTCCGGTTCGGCCAGCGGTGTCCTCTGGACCCAGCTCTATCTGGGCCTGGGCTTCACCACCATGGCGACGCTCATCATGGAACTCGCGCTTACGCGCATATTCTCCGTGGTCTTTTACTACCATTTCGCGTTCCTGGCGATCTCCATCGCTCTGTTCGGCCTGGGCGCCGGCGGAGTCTTTTCGTACGTGGTGGCTGCGCGGCCGGGGAACGTTTACCAGAAGCTCGGCACGCTCGCTCTGGCTGCCAGCGTGTCGGTCCTGCTGGTGCTGTGGTTCATTCTGTCCCGTGAAGATAACGGTGTCTGGACGCTCGCCGGGGTCTACTTCACGACGGCCGTCCCGTTCTTCCTCGCCGGAACCATCGTTTCGATCGCCATCTCCGAGGCGATCGAGCGCGTTCACCGGGCTTACTTCTTCGACCTGGCGGGCGCAGCTGTCGGTTGTCTGCTTCTGATTCTGTTTCTGGACGTCGCTGGCGGACCCGGCGCGGTCATCGCCGCCGCCGCCGTGTACGCGATCGCAGCGGCGCTTTGGTACAACCAGGCTCGGCAGGACAGCCTCCGCATCGTCGCGGTTCTCGTCGCGCTGCTCATGGTCACGCTGCTGGTGGTCAACGGCAAGACCAAATGGTTCGATGTCCATTGGGCCAAAGGCGAGCGCATCCCCCCAGAGCGTTTCTCGGCGTGGAACAGCTTTTCGCGCGTGGGCGTGATCGAACAGCACAACCCCGATGGGAGCCCCTACTGGCTGATTCGCATCGATGCCGACGCCGCCACCGGGATCGCCACCTACGATTGGGCTCATGGCCTCGCGGAGGGCGACCGGGCCGGCCTGTTGCGCCAGGGTCAGGGACTGCCCTACGCGATGCGTCCTGGAGCCAAGACGCTCATCATCGGTCCCGGCGGCGGATACGACGTCTCGCGGGCGCTGGCATCGGGAAGCAAGGATGTCACTGCCGTAGAGATCAATCCGCTGATCGCCAATAAGATCATGCAGGACGTCATGGTGAAAGAGAATTTCGGGATCTACTTTCTGCCCGAGGTTCACCTGCACGTCGAAGACGGCCGCTCCTTCGTGCGCAGCAGCACGGAGAAGTTTCAGGTGCTGCAAGCGACGCTGGTGGATACCTGGGCGTCCACGGCCGCGGGCGCGTTTGCCCTGTCCGAGAATAACCTCTACACGTCGGACGCTTTCTACGACTATCTATCGCACCTGACGGATGACGGCTTGCTGGTCTTCACCCGCTGGGGATTCGAGCCGCCGCGCGAATCGCTGCGACTGGTTTCTCTCGCCATGGACGCGTTTGCGCGCCTGGGCGAGCCGAATCCGGCGGGTCACGTCATCGCCGTGCGCGACGATGCCACTAAACTCAACGGCTGGGGCGCTCAAGACACGGTGCTCATCTCGCGCAAGCCTTTCTCCGCCTCAGATATCGCAAATGCCCGCCGGCTGACCGCGGAATCACATATGGATGTCGTGTATCTGCCTGGGCAGCCGGGCAACAATGCGTTCGGCCAGCTCCTGTCCAGCCCGAATCCCGCAGAGTTCTGGAACAATTACCAGTACGATGTTTCACCGGTAGGAGACGATCGTCCGTTCTTCTTCTATACGGTCCAGCCGCGCGACCTGTGGGATTTCGTCCGCAACGCCAACCAGCAAAGCGCCGACTATAAGATTAATCGGGCCGTGCCGCTGCTGTTCGGGCTGATGGGTTTGAGCATCGTGGTGACGGGTCTGATTCTGGTCTTGCCCCGGCTGGTACTGGGGAGCCGTCTTCCAAAACAGAAGAACGTGGTGAAGTTTCTCTGGTACTTCCTGTGCCTGGGAGCCGGATACATCCTGGTGCAAGTGGCGCTGATCCAGAAGTTCGTGCTCTTGCTGGGCCATCCCACGTATGCCTTGACCGTGATTGTCTTCTCAATGCTGGTGGCAAGCGGAGCCGGCAGCTACCTGAGCAGCCGCGTGGTCGCAGGCGACGATACCCGGCTGGTATATGTCCTGGGGGCCGTCGCCCTGCTGGTTGGAGTGTTAGCCTTCGTGTCCACACCCCTGGTCACGGCCGCTGCCGGCTGGCCGCTGCCGGCCAAGCTGATCCTGACGACCCTGGCGGTCGCCCCGGCGGCGTTGCTGATGGGCATGCCATTCCCGAGCGGTTTGCGGCGCCTGGAAGCACGTCACGCACCGTCGGTACGCTGGGCCTGGTCGCTCAATGCGGCTGCCAGCGTGCTCGGCTCAGCCAGCGCGATCTTTCTGGCGATCTACATCGGCCTGCGCTCGACTTTGCTGGTGGGCGCGGCACTCTACATCGGTGCGCTGCTAGTGATTCTCGCGACGCGCGATCGCGACATTCCTCATCAGGCCTGAGTATGTTGCGCGTGCGATGGGCGAGTCTTTGAAGCGCTGTCGAAACTCTTCCGGCGTTAACTTTGCGAGCTCGGCTAACGGAACTGCGGTTCCGGCGAAATCCGGATCTTCGGTAAACGGCGCGCGCGAGTTCCAAGGGCAGACGTCCTGGCAAATGTCGCAGCCGAAAACGTGATCGCCGATGCCCGCGTGTAGTTCCTCGGGAATCGGCCCGCGCAGCTCGATAGTCAGATAGGAGATGCAGCGGCGCGCGTCCAACTTGAAGCCATCTCCTTCAGAGACGATCGCGTCCGTGGGGCAAGCCTCGATACAGCGCGTACAGCTTCCGCAGCGATCCGGGGGCGGAGATCCCGGCTCCAGATCGAGTGACGTCAAGATCTCGCCCAGAAAGAACCACGATCCCAGAGGCTCATTGATCAGGCAGGTATTCCTGCCGATCCAGCCCAAGCCTGCACGGCGTGCGAGGCTGCGCTCGAGCAGCGGGGCGGTGTCGACGCAGATCTTATAACTGAACGCTTCGCGTTCCAGGAGCTGGACAACCATGTGTTCCAAAGCCGCGCGCATGGTCAAGTGATAATCCCGGCCCCATGCATAGCGCGAAATGCGCGCATCCCCCTCCTTTCTGGGAGGATCCGGTGTGTTGTAAAGCTTGCCGACGCAGATGACCGACCGCGCACTTGGCAGAAGACTACGCACGTCGCGGCGCATCTCCGCGCGGCGATCGGTCAAGTAGCGCATCTCCCCGGCCATACCCGCGGCGACCCAGTTCTCATAACGCGCGAAATCCTCTCCCGGATCGCAGGGAGCGACTCCAGCGAGCTCGAAGCCGCACTCCTGAGCGATTTGCCGGATTGTCTCCGCGCGCATAAGGCGAGTATCGGCGAGAATAGAAAGTTATGCAAGAAGCTTTCCGGATCGGTCTGGTGCAAACCAGCTGCTCGCTCGATCCGAACGAGAATTTGGCGAAGACGGAATGGAAAGTGCGGGAAGCAGCGGCGCGCGGAGCGCAGGTCGTCTGCCTCCAGGAGCTGTTCCGGTCGCAGTACTTTTGCCGCGAGGAGAACGCCGAGCTGTTCGCGCTCGCCGAGTCGATTCCTGGACCATCGACCGAAACCTTGGGTAAGCTCGCTCGCGAGCTGAAGGTGGTGATCGTGGCCTCATTGTTCGAGCGCCGTGCCGCGGGCCTGTATCACAACACGGCTGCCGTACTCGGTCCAGATGGGGAAATCGCCGGATTGTACCGGAAAATGCACATTCCCGACGACCCGTTGTATTTCGAAAAGTACTACTTTACGCCGGGCGACCTGGGATTCGGCAGCATCGCGACGCCTTACGGCCGCCTGGGAGTATTGGTCTGCTGGGACCAGTGGTATCCGGAAGGCGCGCGGATCGCCGCACTCTCCGGCGCCGACTTGTTGGTTTATCCCACTGCGATTGGATGGCATCCTTCGGAGAAAGCCCAGTATGGCGCGGCGCAGCTCGACGCATGGCGTACCATTCAGCGCGCGCACGCCATCGCTAACGGCGTCTACGTGGCCGCTGTGAATCGCGTCGGGTACGAGGGTCCGCCCGAGCACGGGCTGGAGTTCTGGGGATCGTCTTTTGTGGCCGATCCGTTTGGCCAGGTGATCGCCCAAGCCTCCTGCGATCAGGAGGAAATCCTCATCGCGGAGTGCGATCCGCGCCGCATGGAAGAAGTGCGCCGCAACTGGCCCTTCCTGCGCGACCGCCGCATTGATGCCTACGCCCCCATTCTGAAGCGATGGCTCGACAAATAACGGCTCCTAACACAAGTGCCTGGCGCATGCCGGCGGAGTGGGAGCCGCACGAAGCCACATGGCTGGCGTGGCCCCACGAGAAATCTGACTGGCCCGGTAAGTTCGCGCCGATCCCGTGGCTGTACGGCGAGATCGTTCGTCACCTGGCGCGCGTGGAACGCGTCCGCATTCTGGTCCAGGATCGCGATGCCGAAGAAGGCGTGCGCAAGATTCTCAAGAAGTGCCACGCCGAGCTGGCCGCGGTCGAGTTCTTCCATCACCCGACCAATCGCAGTTGGACGCGCGATTACTGCCCGCTCTTTGTGAAGAATGACGCTGGGATCGCCGCCACGCATTGGCGCTTCAACGGCTGGGCAAAGTACGATAACTGCCGCGACGACGCGCGCACGCCCGCGTTCATTTCCCGCAAGCTGAAAATGCAGCGTATTGAAACCGGACTCGTTCTGGAGGGCGGCAGCATCGACGTCAACGGGGCAGGGAAGCTGCTTACCACTGAAGAGTGCCTGCTTTCCGACGTCCAGGCGCGCAACCCAGGCCTCGGCCGCCGCGAGTTAGAGAAGGCGTTTCACGACTATCTGGGCATCGACGAGGTTATCTGGCTTAACCGCGGCATCGCCGGCGATGACACGCATGGCCATATCGACGACCTGGCTCGCTTTACCGCCGCCGATCGGGTGATCACCATGGTCGAGCCCGATAAGTCCGATGTGAATCATGAGCCGCTCCAGGAGAACCTGGATCGTCTGCTCGCGCGCAAGGATCTGCGGGTGACCCCTCTGCGCATGCCCGAGCCGGTATACTTCGCCGGGCAGAGGCTTCCCGCGAGCTATGCGAACTTCTACATCGCCAACCAGCTGGTGCTGGCGCCGACCTTCGGCGACAAGCACGATGCCGCCGCCTTGTGCGCGTTGGAGGTTCTGTTTCCGGATCGCGCCGTGGTGGGCATCCCCTGCCGCGATCTGGTTCTAGGGCTGGGAACGCTGCACTGCATGACGCAGCAGCAACCGGGGATCTGACTGAAGAGATCTAGAAGATGAAGCTGACGCCGCCCCGCACCGCGCGAGGCGCGTTCGTCAGCACCGTCCGGCGTGTGCCGGATTGGATGCCCACGTATCCCTGCGCGAGCAGGTTGCGGAGATCGGCAGTAACTTCCATGTGCATGCCGCCGATGGCCGGAAGCGGCTGGCGGGCGTAGACGTTCCACCCGACGGTCTGATAGCTCCTTCCGGTCAGCGATACATGGATCGGCATCAGGACGTTGGGGTCGGTCCAACCATAGCTGGTGGCCAGGTAAGTGCCGGTCAGGGGCAGAGATCCATCCACCTCCGCCGTTACCCAGGGCCGGGGGGTGTTGCGGATTCCGGACCGAAGCTCATCCCCATTGGCCGGCGGCGCGTCGGGCGAGTTCTGAAGCTGCAATCCATCGGTGTGGCCGGCAGCCACGGAGACTTTCACGCGCTCGCCCAGCGCTTGCGTTACCGACGCGGAATAGCCCACGCGGCGATAATCCCCGGCGTCGAAGATCGTTCCCAGCGAAGACATATCGGGAAGCAGGTTGCCCGAATCCACAAAGCCCGAATCACCCGACAGAAGAAACGCTGCGTCGGATACATCTTCGGCGTACACCGAAGCCCGATAGGTGCGGGAACCCTTGACCGTCTGATACCCGGCTTCAATCACTTTGTTTCGTTCCACCGCCGCCTGGTTGTCGCGGCGCGAGATGCGCTGCACTTGTCCCAGGGCGGCCAGGTCCCCGTTCAGACTCTGGCTCAGATCCTGTTGCGTGCCATCGGCCAGGAGCTCCACGGGCTGCGATCCGGAACTTACGGCCACCTTGATGGCGCTCTTCTCACCCAGGTCGTAGGTCGCCCGCGCGAACGAATTCACATGATTGATCCGGCCGAGGAGCGAGATCGATTCCAGGCTGGCGCCGTATTCCAGGTGAATGAGATCCAGGATTTCCATCTTGTCGTAGGTAGAAAGCGAGGCGGTGCGCAGGGCCGGCGTACCCGATGCGAGGCCGCCCGATCCCACCAGGCTGGGAAGGTAGATCTGGCGGACGGTCATGGCCAACTGCGGACCTTCGCCGGATTGATCCTCGCGGCGGTAGGTGGTGCGGAATCCGGCCGACGGCAACCCGCTGGCTGCGTAGCCCACATTTCCGCTGACGCGAACCTTGGAAGTTCCATTTACCGAAGTCGCCAGCACAAACGCCGTGCCCAGATCCTGCGACAGGCCGCTGAACGGATCGCCATCGCCGGCGGAAACCTTCACCAGGCCGGTGGTCTCCGAGAACAAAGATGCCATGGAGCTGCGGGAGGAACTGGTTTGCGGAAGCAGACGCAAAACCGGCCGCGTCGCATGCGAAGATCGCAACACCCACTTCCAGGAATCGCTCATCAATGCGCCCTCGGGGGAATTGAGGGGCACCAACTCAATGGTGCTCAGCGCGCTGGCCAACTGGATCTTCAACAGATTCTCCGATCCGGCCAGGACGGAGATATTGCGCCGCAAGGCCGGCACGAAACTCGCCAGGTTCACGCGAATGGAATAGACATCGGGCGCCAGGCCGTCGAAGATGAACCGGCCGTCCTGATTGCTAAAGCTGCGGCGGAGGAGCTCATCGGAGCGGTTGTAGAGCGATACGACCGCTCCCATCTGGACCACGCCGGTGGAGTTGCGGACTTCGCCCAGAATTTGTCCGGGGAAAGACGGTCCGAAGATAGCATCCGCGTCAGCCGCCTGTAGCGCGGGTGTCAGGCCAACCATGCCTGCAATCAGGCCGAACTTAATAGCAAACTTCGGCAAGCTCTTGCCTCGGAGCCCTGGATCGCGGTCTCTAACTAATGATCTCCCCTATAGTACCGTAAACGAGGCGGTGGGGCTCAACGTCTCATTTCGCATTTTGTCCGTCACCTTGATCTTCAGCGTATAGTCTCCCGGGGCGAAGTTGACCAGAGGAAGCCGTTTTTCCAACAGCATCTGGGCGGCGCCTCCGGTCAGCGCGGTGAGGTCCTCGCTAAAATCGAGCACCTTTTCGTTGGTGCCGTTCTTGACCACCTCATACTGAATCTCTCCCTCCGGCTTGTGGGTGATTTCGTCGGTCTGGAAATTATAAAGCTGCAGGTAGAAATAAAGCGGCTCGTCGCGCCGGAACTTTCCGTTCACACGCGGGCGCACCTTGTTGGCTCCGATCACAAACGGGCCGGTCCCGATGCTGGTGGTCGGCAATTTCTGGATTTCGTCGGCCAGCACCAGCGAGCTCATGGCCAGCTGATCGTCGTCAAAACGCGGGACGTCGAGCCGCTGTTCATAAGTTGTCGTGTTGCCCCCTACGACATCCTTTGCGGCGACCGTCAGCCGGTACACGCCCGGCGCGAGACTAACCTGTTTCTGGTAAATTGCCGAACCCTGGGTAGCTTGCTGAAGCATTTCCGCGGGAATCGGTGGAATGGTTACGACTTCCTCAATCGGGCGAATCACCTGACGGCGGGTCATCGTCTCGATTTTGGCGTAGATGTTTACCGATCCTTCCGCGACTCCGTCTTTCTGCTTGTACTGCAAATCCTTGCGCTCAAACTGAATGGTCAGGTTGGTCAGCACGGACGAGCCGGTGATCGGGAAATAGTCCGTGCGCACTCTCATCGGCAGCAGGTTGTACTTGATGGTCGATTGGACCAGCGCTTCCAGGTCCTTGAACTTGATGGCCGGGGCTTTCTGGAGGTTGGTGAACTGCTGCAGACGATCGAACTGGTTATATCTCGCCGGCAGGGGCTGGCCTCCGGTTCCCAGCAGGGTTCCGTCGGTGCGCGTGAAACGTTGGGATTTGTCGGCCAGGCCCATTTGCTCATACAAGGTCAGACCCGCGCCTGGCACCCGCGCCAGGGCATCCTTTTCTGACGGGTCCATGGTGATGTGATACTCGTTGGTCATGGACGGATCGACAAATTCGATCTGTACGTCGGAGCCGCAGCATTCCAGATACCGGTAGCGCCAGATTTCATACGGGAAGAACGTGGTCTCGCCGCCGCCCTCTTCGATAGGCCGCTCACCAGGGCCGCCCGAGGTATGCGAGTCGTTCTCATCCGGAGGACCGAACTTGATGTAGATCTGACCGCGGTCGGTTTTCCATCCGGGGATGCCCGACGCGAACCGGTCATTAGCCCAGGCGATGCGGCGGTAGTGCTCTTCCTTGAATTCGTTTTCTTCGGTATCGGGAGTAGGGTCGCGGCGCAGCCAGAATTGCTCGATGAAAGCCTGCTTTTCATCGTCGGTCTGCAGGCGCTTGAAGGCGGTGCGTTCTTCATCGCTGATGATCCAGCGGACTTCCTCATCGAGCCACTTAGCGTAGGGCGATGCCAGCTCTTTTCGAAGGCGGTCCTCCGCCTTGCGCTTCTGCTTGTCCGTCATGGGCTTCGCGACGGTCTCTTTTTTAAGCTGATTCTTGTCCTGCGAGGCTTTCTTGTCGTCGGCCGCCCGGGACCCGACCACGAGCGCAAGAATGGCCCCAAACGCGAGCAATACCCTAGACCGCATAGGTTTTTCCACCTGAGTAGATTCTACCCCTGTCTGCAGACGCGAGCAATGGGCAATAGGTTTCAGCCAGATGCCGCATACTGAAGAGACGTCTCCTTGGTCGCTACTGCCATATTTTTAGGGACTTACGTCGTATTGGCCCTGGGCCGCATGCCGGGCCTGCGGGTCGACCGGACGGGCGCAGCCATTATCGGAGCGAGCCTGATGGTGGCCACCAACGTCCTCTCGCTGGAGGAGGCCTACCAGGCCATTCACCTGGACACCATCGTGCTGCTGTTCGGCATGATGATCGTGGTCGCGAACCTGCGGCTCTCGGGATTCTTCAGCCTGGTGGCGGAGTGGACCCTGGAGCATGCCCGTCATCCCATCACGATGCTGGCCGCGACTGCCGTTACCGCGGCGGTTCTGTCCGCGTTCTTCGTGAACGATACGGTCTGCCTGGTGATGGCGCCGCTGGTGGCTGAGGTGGTCGGGACGCTGAGACGCAACGCGATTCCCTATCTGCTGGCGGTCGCCATGGGCTCGAATATCGGCAGCGTCGCGACCCTAACAGGAAATCCGCAGAACATGCTGATCGGCAGCTATTCCGGAATCGCTTATGGGACCTTCGCGCGAGCCTTGACCCCGGTGGCGGTTGCGGGCGTGATCGTCCTGATTGTGGTGCTGGCGATTCTCTATCGCGGGGAATTCGCCGGCGATACGCGAGTGGCGGTGGCTCCTCGAAGGGTAGCAATCGATCGCCTGCTGCTAGCGAAGTCACTGGCGGTGACCGTGGGGATGGTCGTCTTCTTCTTCGCGGGCTGGCCGATCGCCAAGGTGGCGATCATTGCCGGGGCTTTGCTGCTGATCACGCGGCGCGTGCATCCCGAACAAGTGTACGCGCAGGTGGATTGGTCCTTGCTGGTGCTGTTCGCCGGTTTGTTTATCGTCGTGGCGGGGATCGAGAAAAGCTCGCTGCAGCCGGATCTGGTGCGCCTGACGGGGCGCGCGCATCTCGAAAACGGCGGGGTCCTGAGCGCGGTCGCGGCCGTACTTTCGAACCTGGTGAGCAACGTTCCGGCGGTGCTGGTGTTCAAGCCCTTTATGGCGCATCTGCCGGATCCAATGCTGGGATGGCTGCGGCTGGCGATGGCGTCGACGCTGGCCGGGAACCTGACGATTCTCGGGTCGATTGCAAACCTGATCGTGGTGGAGCGCTCGCGCGGGGTTGCCGAGATCGGGTTTTGGGAGTATTCGCGCGCGGGCATTCCGGTGGGAGTGATCACGATCGCAATCGGCGTGTGGATGTTGCGCTGACGTCTACGCAAAGATCGCGTCTACATTCAGCGCGCCTGCGGCGAAAAACAACGGGATCTGCTGGCCGGACTTGTAGGTGATGGTGCGTCCATCGGGTGTTGAAATCTCGACCTTCCGATGATCGATGTCCACTACCCAGAATTCGCGCGCGCCGTTTTCCAGGCAAAGCTTCTTCTTATCGAGTATTTCTGCCTTGGTGTTGGAAGGCGAGAGAATCTCAGCCACCAGCTCCGGCGCCCCTTCGAAATAGCCGTTTAGATCGATCCCCTGCCAGCGCGCCTGGGAAATAAAGACCACGTCAGCGATTCGAAATTCGCCCTCCGGTAACGGCCTAAACCCAAATTCAGAATCGACAATGCCGGTTTCACCAGCGGCCGCCTCGAGCAGGCGCCGAAGCCGCCGCAGGACGGTAGAATGCTTCAGTTTTGGTGGGGCCACGATGACCGGTTCTCCACGTCGAAGCTCGTAGCGGCCGAACTGAGGGTTTGGGAGCTGCTCGAACTCCGCGAACGTGATCAGCCTTGTAGTGCTTGTCGCCACTTCAGAACCTGAGTAGATTATACGCCCGGCTTAGGGATTGAGCGCCGCCTTCACCCGCTCGTACGTGGTCTCGAGCGTTTCCGGAAGCACACGCGTCTCGGCGACCGTGGTCATGAAGCTGGCGTCCCCGGTCCAGCGCGGCAGAACGTGCATGTGGATGTGGCCGGCGACGCCCGCGCCCGCCGATGCGCCCACGTTCATGCCGATGTTGAGCCCGTCGGGTCGATACACCTGGCGCAAGGCTTTCTCCGCGCGCGCGGTCAGGAGCATCATCTCGTGTAATGTGTCGGGATGGGCTTCGGCGAGTGTCGCGACGTGCTCGTAGGGCGCGATCATCAGGTGACCCGTGGTGTACGGGTATAAATTGAGGATCAGGAAATTGCGCTCGGCCCGGAGCACAATGTAGTTACCGCGATCGTCAGAAGACGCCGCCTTTTCGCAGAAGATGCAACCGCCCGTGGGCTGGGCGGAAGACACGTAGCGATACCGCCACGGGGTCCACAAACGGTCCATTGTCGGGGAATGAGCCGTGGTTAACTCGGCGCGCCCGACCCCTGCTCGCCGTTCACCAGATCCTTGAGTTCCTTGCTTGGTTTGAAATACGGAATCCGCTTGGCCGGCACATCCACCCGCGCGCCTGTTTTCGGATTCCGCCCGACGCGCGGCTGGCGCTGGCGTGTTCGAAAGCTTCCGAATCCTCGAATCTCAATCTTGTCACCGCCTCGCAGGGATTTTACGACGCTGTCAAAAATGGCCTCGACGATCACCTCCGAATCCTTGCGGGTCATTTCCACCACGCGCGAGACTTCTTCGATCAATTCAGCCTTGGTCATTTGCTACCGGCCTTCCCCTTTACCTTTTATGTTGATCACTTCTTCGATGGTCATGGTCGCGGCCGCGGCCTGGCGCTGATAATCCTCCAGGCGCGTTCGCTCCTCATCTTCGGCCACGGCACGCAGGCTGAGCCCGATTTTCTTTTCGGCTTCATTCATTTTTACAATCTTAAAGTCGTACTCATCGCCGATCGGCAAGGGCGTGTCGCTGGCTTCGCCCCGATCCGGCATGGCCGGGATCTCCGATTTGTGGCACAGCGCCTCCACCCCCGGCGCAAGCTCCACGAACACTCCAAACTGCGCTCCCCGGCACACCCTGCCGCGCACCAGATCCCCCACTTCGTGGGAGCGGAAAAAGCTCTCCCAGGAATCCGGCTGGAGCTGCTTCACACCCAGCGACAACCGCCGGTTGGGTGCGTCGATATTCAAAATCACGGCCTGCATCACCTGGCCTTTTTTCACCACTTCCGACGGATGCTTCACGTGCTTGATCCAGGACAGGTCGGAGACGTGCACGAGGCCATCGACTCCCTCTTCTATCTCCAGAAATGCCCCGAAATCCGTCAGCTTCCGTACGCGGCCTTCGACCACGCTGCCGATGCTGTAGCGGTCACCCACCGTGGTCCATGGATCCGCCTCCAATTGCTTGATTCCTAGAGACACGCGGCGGTCTTTTTGTTTCACCTCGAGAACCACCGCTTCCACCTGATCGCCCACCTTCACCAGCTTGGTGGGATGCTTCATGCGGCGGCTCCAGGTCATTTCCGAGATGTGGATCAAGCCTTCTACGCCGGGCTCGATCTCCACAAACGCGCCGTAATCGGTGGTGGTCATCACCCGCCCGATGACGCGGCTGCCAGGCGGATAACGCTCGGTCAGCGATTCCCAGGGGTCGGGCCGCAATTGCCGGATTCCGAGAGAAATGCGCTCTTTCTCGCGGTCGAATTTCAGGACCTTGACGGTGATCTCCTGGCCCACATGGACCACGGCCGAGGGATGCCCCACGCGCCCATGCGACATGTCGCTCACATGCAGCAGGCCGTCGATACCGCCCAGATCCACGAACGCTCCGTACTCAGTCAGATTCTTGACCACGCCCGGCACCACCGCGCCTTCGAACAGATGATCCAGGGCATTGGCCTTGCGCGCCTTCAGGTCCTCTTCGACAGCCAGCTTGCGCGAGACCACCACGTTGCCGCGCCTGCGGTTGACCTTGATGACCTTGACCGGGATATCCTGGCCGACCAGCGAATCCATATCGTGCGACGGCCGCACATCCACCTGCGAGCCGGGCATAAACGCGGGCACGCCCACGTCCACCATCAATCCGCCCTTGGTTCGTTCGCTCACGTGGCCCGAGATGAGGAGCTGCTCGCGCATGGCGCGTTCGAGCGTGTCCCAGACGCGCAGGCGCGCGGCCCGCGAATACGAGAGCAGGACGTAGCCTTCCGGCTGCGGTCCGTGCCGGTCGATCATGACATCGATCGGATCGCCGGCTTTGAAGGCTACCGAGCCGTCCGGCTGGCGCACCTGTTCAATGGGGACAATACCCTCCAGCTTGTATCCGACGTCAACGATGACTTCCGCGGGAGTGACCTTGACGACGTGGCCCTGGAGCAGCTCGCCTTCAGACGGCGGCGCTAGATGGCTGTAGTCCTCGATGAGGTGTTCGAGATCGTCTTCGGCCGAGATGCCGGCTTCGAGATCCCGTTCGACCTCCAGGTCACGATCTTCGGTGCCGTTTTCCATCGCCTATGTCTCGACAAATCGTTGATAGCTCAGTACTTCAGAACTATAGCCGACGTGGATGGCCGTGTCAACTGAGGGTTTTGAGGGGTAGCGGGTCATCGGGGGAAAGTCTGGTTTCCTTTCGGGAAGCCTGTCTTTTGGTAAGTACGTGCTGATATTATCCGGAGGTGTCGATTCAGCCCCTCTTGGATTGGTTGTTCGGTCCACACTTCTTCGATGTGGCGGCTGCTCTCTGCATCGGGACTGGCCTCGCACTGGCGCTGAGCGCAGATCCCAAGGATATTCCCAGCGCTTTGTGGTTGTTCGGGATCGCTGCACTACTGGCGGCTGGTAGGGCTAGTCACTGGCTGGTAACGGAGGACTCCCTCCCGCTTCCAAAACCGCTTCTTGCGGCGCTCCTCTTCGGCGGCATCGGCGCTTTATGGATCACCGCGCACCTATAGGCATATAGGAAATTGCCTTCGTCGCAACCAGAAAATAGCAGCGCTGGTTCAGCCGGAACGCCGGACGTACCCCTTGAAGGGCCAAAATTCTCAGGTACGGCCATTGCGCTTGCAGAACCGCACCTGCCGGATGACAAGTTTGGTGGATTCAAATGGAAGTCGAATTTCGTGGACACAAGACTTACATTCACGAACTCGGGGTCCGTTGCAGAAAACATCAAGTTGCAAATACGCACGGATCACGTATTTCGGCAAGTGTTTGAAGCTCAGGGGACTCCTGGGGTTACCGCTAGGCTTACTGGGGAACTACTCGCAGTCAAAGGAGTATCGAACGGCAAACCAGTCTTCATACAGCCGTCCAAAATTGTCGATTCAGCGGATGCAGAGGTGGATTGTCGGATGCTAGACAGGAGCCAATCGATCGTTATCGTCTTTGCGGTGTCGCCCCGCCCACCGAATCTAGATGGTCCTAGATCAATACCGAGCGCATTGGAAGTTAAAGGAAGTTTTGATCTGCGAGGCAAGAATGGACTCGAACGGCGATACATCGAGCTTCTAAAGGTCCCTATAGCGGTTAACTAGATTGGAGGTTGGCGCCCCAGACTCCGCGCCCATCTTCCACTTGCCGTCCACGTCGTTATCAATCGCCTTCTGTCGTTTTTCCACGAGCTTCACGACGTCCGCAATCTTCCACACGCGATCCGTAACGCGCAGCCATGGAAGCGGTAACCGCGCCGCACATGCCGACAGGTGGCACCGTACACTGCGCCTTCGCCTCACCTGAAGGACAATAAAGCCATGAGCGGAATCCAGTTTGTCACGGATGAGAAGGGCCGCAAGGTCGGTGTTCTAATCGACCTGAAGAAGCACGGGGCCATCTGGGAGGACTTCTGGGACGGCTTTGTTTCCGAATCGCGCCGGAAGGAAAAGGGCATTCCCTACCAGCAATACCGCGCAAACCGCCTGAAACGCCGTCCGCGTGGTTAAGTACTCTCTCGAAATCAAGCAGTCGGCGCAAAAGGAACTGGATGCGCTCGACGATGCGCTGTTCACCCGAATAGACCGGAAAATCCTGGCGCTGGCCGACCATCCCCGGCCCGCGGGATGCAAAAAGCTGAGAGGCTACAAGGACCAGTGGCGCGTCCGAATCGGCGACTGGCGTGTGCTGTACATAATCGACGACGTGGAGAAACTTGTGATGATCACGCGGATCGCGCACCGGCGCGAGGTTTACGAGTAACCAGGCCTAGTCCTCGATCTGCTGCATCAGCCGTTCGACTTGGCGGACATACGCGGGATAGGGATTGTAGGTGAACAATTTTTCCTTCACCGTTTTTCCCTTGTACTTGGGATTTTCGGCGAGCTGCCCGGTGATGTAGTCGATGCCGGCCGGCACCGATTCGAACCCGCTCTGGACCGAATCCCAACCCCAGCGGTTGTTCATCCGCTCGAAGGCGCCGCAGGTGCTCTCGACCAGCGAGATCGCCGGAAGAATGCGGTAATCGAGCGCATGAGTATCGGCGGCCCGCAAATACTCCTGCACGTGGAAGGGGCCGGGACAATCGTAGGCTCTAAAGAACGCTTCCAGGCGCTGACCACGGGGGTCCGGTCCTCTGGGCGGAAGCGTGCTGTCGCTCGCCATGGCCGCGCAAACTGTCAGGGCGAGCACCAGGCCGCGCAGCAGGCGTCCGTGGCGTCGGGAGAAGTTGTACAGGCTATGCATGGTCTTTTTTGCGGATAGGAGCAAAGGGCGCTCTCTGGTCATTCCGTCTCCACAAATTCAGATACGGGGCGCCAGAACTGTGTTTCTCACGAAAAGCCCCTAGAAGACAAGCCCAGTAAATACCAGGACTTATAGTACTTTTTCGGCGATATCAGTCCTCTGATTCGCCGGCGGGCTGGGAGGATTCCTTCAACTCCATTATCGTCAGTTGATCCCCATTGGGCAACTGGAGGGCAATGCCGAATTCGTACTGGGCCGATTCCGAGTCGCGGACGCTGGCCAGGGGGATTTCGCGCGGATCGGAGAACGAAAAACTCACGCCTTCGAGCGGTATGGTGAATTTCCAGGAATCCCCGCGGAGCTCCAGGGTCTCGGTGGTGAAATCGGCAACGGTTCCGACGGCGTCGAAGAAGAGAGACGACGCCCACATGCGGACTTTTAGCGGCGGCCGGTCTTCCTTCCAGCGATCGAAGAACAGCCGCGCGTCTTCGGGGGTTGCAATCATAGTGTATCGATCATCCGACGTGTCCTGATCATCCTGCGATCGCCTTCCAGTTTTTCACCAGGTGCTCTGCGGTGCGCCATGCGAGTGCCTGAACGGTCAGCGTCGGATTGCGCGCGCCCATGGTGCCCATTACCGAGCCTCCCAGGATGCCGAGATTCGGAGCCTCATGCGAGAAACCCCATTTGTCGACGACGTTCGTCTCGGGATTGTCGCCCATGCGCGTTCCGCCGGTGGCGTGCGTGGAGAGCCCGCTGCCGAATCCCGCGCCTCCGGTCACCTCAATCGCACCTGCCGCGCGGAACCAATCCTGTGTTTTCTTCGCGGCGTAATCGGTCGCGCGAGTTTCGTTTTCGCGCGGACCGGTGGTGATGCGGATCACCGGGTCGCCCAGCGGATCTTTCACCTGTGGATCTAAATCCAGGAATTGATCTTCGTAGGGAAGGCTGGTGGTTTGAAGATATGCCGGAGCGGTGCGGCCTGCGTTTTCACGAATGAACGCCTTCCACTTCGAGCCCCACTGCGGCGCGCGCCCGAACGTGCCCATGGCCGCGGCCGCGATGGGATGCTTCTCGTGATAGACGTGCAGGCTCGAGCCGCCGATGAAGCCGAGACCGGTGTGATCGAAATTGTCGTCGGCCCACTCGTCGATCACCACACCCTGGGCGATCGCTCCGTACCAGATGTTGATGTCGAAGGGAAATAGCGCCGTGAGCGCGCTATTCCAGTGTCCGAAGTGATGCTTGCCGACCTGGCCGCGATTGTTCGACAAGCCGCGGGGATACGCGGTGGACTTCGACAACAGCAGCAAGCGGGCGTTCTCGTAAGCGTAGGACGCCAGCAGCACGACTTTGGACGGCTGGAAGTATTCCTGGCCACCGCGAATGTAAAGCACGCCTGTGGTCTTGCCGTTGTTGTCGACCTGAATGCGTGTGACCTGCGCATTATCGAAGATCGAAAAATTCTTGAACTTCTGCGCGGCGGGAATGGTTGTGACGGCGGTCGAGTTCTTGGCGTTGACGTGGCATCCGCCCCGATCGCAATAGCCGTGATAGGCGCAGGCCGGACGCCCGCGGTACTCCTGCGAGTTGATCGCCGCGGGACCTCGAAATGGATTCCAGCCCAGCGATTTCCCGGCCTTGGTCATGAGGTCGGTGAAATCGGTGTCGCGCAGCGGAGGCATGGGATATTCGCGCTGGCGTGCGCCCTCGAAATTACTGCCGCGTCCGGTCAGCTTGCCCTGAATATTTCCGGCGCGGCCGGAGACGCCGACTTCGTGCTCGATGAGGTCGTAGTACGGCTCCAGATCCTCGTAAGCGATGGGCCAGTCTTCTACTGTCGATCCCTTCGGGATCGCGCCAGCTCCATAGCGTTGGGTGGATGATGAGCGCACCTTGAAATCCCAAGGATTAAATCGCCAGCTCTGCGCATGGTAGTGGATCGACGTGCCGCCGATCGCGTTCATCATCGGATGAGTGGTCCCCTGTGTGGCAGGACCGGTGAGGCTGCCGCGGACCGTGGGGATTTCACCCGCCACTTTGTGGCCCGTGGTAACCAGACCGCGTACGTTGTTATAGATTTCGTCGGCGTGGAAGAATTTGCCCGGCTCCTTGGTCATCCAGGTACCGGCTTCGATTCCAGCGACTTTGAGACCGGCTCGCGCCAGGGGTAGCACCGCGACACCTCCCGCTGCGCCTAATCCGACCACGACCACATCCACAGGTTTGAGGTTGGTGGGCACTCGAAAAGAGTTTAACTCAGGCGATGGCCGGACAAGCGATCCTGTCGCCTGTCGGAGCAGGCGCCTCCCCGATGCAGAAAAGAAGTTCCCGAGAGCCGCAGCGGGTACTTGCGTTCATACGCGTTCATTTGCGGCTATTTCAATTCGGGAGCACCGGCTCGACCATCATCCCGTTCTTCAATGGTTTTTCGGAAGGCAGCGCGACTGCGTCCCCTTCTTTCAGCTCCTTGACCTCGGTGCGCGTGGTGTTATTGACGCCCTGGGTAATGGGACGCCACCGGATGCGGTCGCCTTCGAGAACGTAGACGCCGGTTTTGCCCTGTTCGCGATACACGGCTTCCTTGGGGATAGTGATCGCGTTTTCCACGGTCTCCGACAGAATGACCGCGTTCACGTTTGTGCCGGGCAGGAGATCCATGTCCGGGTTTTCGATGTTACAGGTCACCTCGCCCACCTGGCGCGCGCCCATGGTGACGATTTCGTTGGGCGTACGATCCACCGTGCCTTTCCATTGCCGCCCGGGAAGAGCGTCCCAGGTGATAGTCACAGGCATACCTTTCATCACCCGTCCCAGATCCGGCTCGTCGACGTAGACCTTCACGTGGACATGGTCGAGACGACCGATGGAGGCCACCAGGTCACCCGCGTTGAGGTAGGCTCCCGGCTTCAAATCGAACTGGTAGACGACGCCTGAAATCGGCGCCTGCGCCACGCTCATGCGGATGCGTGCCTCGGCCAGTTGCGCGGCGGTCTTGGCTTCGTCCAATCGCGCTTCCGCGCCGCTCTTATCGGAAGGCGTGACCAGGGACGCGCGCTGCTTCTGCAAAGCCTGAATCTGGGTCTGCGCCCGATCCACGGCTTCCTTGGCGGTGCGCGCCTCGATCTCGGTGCCGGCTTTCTTGTCGCGCAGCCGTACCGCCGAGGCGTAGTTAGCTTGCGCGATCTTCAATTCCAGTTGAGCCTTTTCGATCGAGGTATCGATCACGGCTCGGTCCGATGCCCGGCCGCCTTGCGTGAGCACCAGCATTTCCGCCCCTATCGCCGCCTGGCGGGCTTGTGCGGTCTTCAGCTCCGCTTGCGCGTCAGACGAATCCAGCTCCACCAGCGTCTGCCCGCTCTCGACACGCTGACCCCGCTGGACCAGGATCTTCTTTACCGCACCGGAACGTTCCGCGCGCGCGACGCCGGACTCCGACGGCTCCACCTTCCCGTTGGTCGAGACCAGGCTGGAAATGTTTTCACGCCTGGCCCGGGCGAAGGTCAACTGAGGCGGGCGGCCACGCTGCTGTTCCAGGCTCCAGAACCCCGCCCCGGCGATGGCCAGCACGATCAGGGTGATCCACAGGCGTTTAGATTTCATGGAGTACACTACAGTTTCTCATGCTGGCGTTAGCGCTTTCCGGCGGCGGCTTATTCGGAGCGTGGCAGGCCGGGGCCTGGAGCGTGCTGGTAAAGCATTTCGCCCCCGGCCTGATCGTGGGTGCTTCCGTGGGATCGCTGAACGGCTACGTCATCGCGAGCGGCGGAACCCCTGAGGAACTCCGGGCGATGTGGCTCGAACCGTCGTTTGCCCGCTTCGCGGACCTGCCGTCCAACATCCGCCGGATGATGGCGCGTTACACGCTGCGGATGCCGTTCGCCATCACGGCCACGGAGCTGCCGCGGATGAAACCCCGGATTTTTCGCGATTCTGAAATCACCTGGCAACATTTATCCGCGTCCTGCGCGCTGCCACTTGCATTACCCCAGATCCGGATCGGACAACGATGGTATTCTGACGGAGGCTTGCTGGGAGCGCTACCGGCGTGGGCTGCCGCCGAGCTAGGGGCGAACCGCATCGTGGGCCTGCAGGCGCTCGCCCAGCCGACATCCTGGTGGCTAGGTCAGGCGACGCGTGCTTTTCGCGCGATCGCGGGGCATAATCCTCCGGTTCCGCCGGGTGTCGAAGTTTGTGAGATCAGTCCCCTGCAGCCTCTCGGCTCGGTCCGCGATACGATCCAGTGGAAGCGCGATAATATCGAGCGCTGGCTCGATCAGGGAGCCGAAGACGCCCTTCGCGTTGTAACTCAAAAAACATTTTTGTTCTGAATTGGTTTGGTGCATAATGAAAATCGGAACGCCTATGCAGACGTACCGCATCCATCGCCTGAAAGAACACTTACGCAACCAGGTCCGCTTCGCGCCCCACGTGAGCGGGACCGCCACGGTGAAACCGCGCGACTACCAGCCCGCGGCCACGGGCGAAGATCTGGTGGAAGCGGAAACGCCCTACGCCGCCTTTTTTGCCTTGAAGGATACGGCCACCCCATTGGAAGTCGGCGATCTCCTGGAATCGGCCGCGGACGGGTCTCTGCGGATCTTTAAGTTCGTGGGGTTCGAGGAAGCGCAGTGGGCTCTGCCCGAGCTGAAGGCAGCGGTGGCGGGCTCAGCGCCGCTGGGCAGTGACGAACAGCCGTCCGCGCTATAATACAAGCAACTGTAATGGATGGGTTATGCGGGGAAGGATCCGCTATTAATTCCTTCTCGTTGGTGGCATACGTTCCGCAGCCTTTGGCTGGTTTCATCGAACGCCTCCGCCAGGAAATACAGCCGGGATGTAAGGGACGCAGCCACCTGACTTTCCTTCCGCCCCGCCCGCTGGAGATTCCCCTCGAACAAATTCGCGCCCAACTGGAAGCCGGTTTGCGAAACCAGCCCGCCTTTCGTGTCGAACTTTGCGAGGTGCGGGTTTTCCCCATCTCCGAGGCGGTGCATCTTTCGGTCGGCGCCGGATGGGCCGAGGCCAGGCGGATCCACGAAATTCTCCACCAGGGCCACCTGTGCTGCAAGGAAGTCTTCGATTATCACCCGCATGTGACCATCGCGCACGATCTTGATCCTGCAGGTGTAGCCGGCGCAGCGGAGTTAGCCAAGAGCCGCTGGCAGGAATATAAAGGTTCCCGCAGTTTCCTGGTAGATCACGTCACGCTGGTTCAAAATACCACGGAAAACAATTGGACCAACCTGGGAGAATTTTCTCTCGGCGTTCCGGTGTCCGCCTAGTCGAACATTTCCAACTGCTCTTCTTTGTCCTTGCCCGCAGCCTCTTTGGCCCGCCGGCGCAGGGGACTGCCGATAACCCCCAGCACCTGAACCGACTCCAGGGCATCCCGGGGGACGAACACGCGCTGATTCTGGAACGTCGGGTCGGGAGGAATGACGCTGTACCCCGCCGGCTCGGTTTGAAGGAGATCGTTGGGGATCAGGCCCTCCAGGGTGTCCCCGTCGCGGAATCGAAGCTGGATCCACAGTCCGGCGGTCTTGGGACGGGCGGCGAAGGCTCGATTGCGCTTCCAGGACTCGGCGTTTTCGAAATCCCGCACGAAACAAACGGCTTTGGTCTCGGAGTACGGTACCTGAAGGAGGGTTCCTTCGGGAGTGAGCAATTCCAGGGCGTCCGCCTGCAGGCCTCCGGGGGTCTGGACGAACCCCTGCAAGGGCTCGCGGTCGAAGCGGGCCACTAAAACCTTCTTGTTTGCTGCTGTAGCCCTTCCAAACAATTTCGCAAGTATTGTATCATTAGCACGATGCAGCCGTTAGTTCATGTGGCAAGGCCACTATCCGGGCTGGCGGAGTCTTTTTTGAACTTTTGCCGTGTGGAAAAGGGGCTGGCAAACCACACGATATCGTCATATCGTCTAGATTTAGAAAGGTTTAACTCGGAGATTCCGGTGCCAGAGCAGCAGGCTTCTGCGCAACAGCTCGCCGACTACGTGAGTTCCCTTTATGGGGCTAAGTATTCCCCTCGTTCGATCGCTCGCCACATCGCAACGCTCAGAAACTATTACCGTTTCCTGGCGCGGGAGGGGGAAGTGGCGCAGGATCCGGGTGAATTCCTGGCATCCCCCAAGCAGTGGTCGACTTTGCCGAAATACCTCAACCGGGAGGAGGTGGAGCGGCTCCTTGAATCGGCTGACGCCTCAAGCGCTCGGGGACTACGGGACAGGGCGATGCTCCAACTGCTGTACGCCGCCGGTTTGCGGGTTTCCGAGTTGTGCAGCCTGGAACTGAGCGCCGTCGAGCGGCGGATGGGCGTCCTGAAAGTTATCGGCAAGGGTAACAAACAGCGCGTGGTCCCGTTTGGCGAGCCCGCAGGCGCGGCCCTCGACCTTTACCTGGCGGATGGACGGCCGAAGCTGCTCAAAGGCCGCGCGAGCCGGTATCTGTTCGTCACGGGGCGCGGTTCGTCGATGACGCGGCAGACGTTTTGGACGCTGATCCGCAAGCACGGGCGCAGCGCTGGAATTTTCCGCCGGCTGACGCCGCACGTCGTCCGGCACAGTTTTGCCACGCACCTGGTGGAGGGCGGCGCGGACCTTCGCAGCGTCCAGATCATGCTGGGACACGCCGACATTTCCACTACCCAGGTTTACACCCACGTGGCGCGGCGCAGGCTACGCGAAGTTATCGACCGGCATCACCCCCGCGCATGAAGACCCGGGCGCTTTACACGCGGAGCGAAGAGAAGGCGAGGACAGAATGAGCGACTACATGTTCATGCTGGAAAGCCACCTGACCGGGGAACAATATCGGCTGGTGGGACAGATGCAGGCTGCCGCGGCCGCTACCGGCCTGAGCCTGTATCTGACCGGCGGAGCTATGCGCGATGTACTCGGCGGATTTCCGGTGCGCGATCTGGATTTCACGGTGGAAGGCAATCCCGCCAAGCTGGTCAAACTCCTGACGCAAAAGCACGGCGGCGTAGTGCTGTCTACAGACGAAGTCAAGAAGTCCACGCAGCTTCGATGCGAAGGTGGCGTTACGGTGGAAATCGCCATGGCGCGTTCGGAGCGATTCCCCAAAGCCGGCGGCAAGCCGTTAATCGAACCCTCTACCGTTTACGAAGATCTGCGCTGCCGGGATTTCACAGTGAACGCAGTTGCGCTCTCGCTTAACAAGGCGTCACTAGGTTTGCTGGTGGATCCGACGAACGGCGTAGGTGATATCGAACGCAAAGAGCTGCGGGCCGTTCACAACTATTCGTTTTATGACGATCCGTCGCGCATGCTGCGGCTGATCCGCTTCAAGGTGCGACTGGGATACACCATCGACGAGCGTACGCGTCTTCAATATGAAAACGCCCGGGAAGCCGACATGCTCACGAAGGTTACTGCCGACGCCCTGGGGCGCGAGTTGCGCAACATCGCGGCCGAGCCGGATTCGCACGATCTCCTCGCCGCTCTTGAGCAGGAGAAGCTGATCGAGCTGTACTCGCCCGTCCTGACCGGCGCCAAGCTTAATCTGCCAACGTTCGCCAAGCTGCAAAAGGCGCGCCACATGGTGCCCTTCGGAATCGAGTTCCGCATCAACACGCTAGCGT
>DASYSG010000017.1:0-33363 GCA_036003585.1 Bryobacteraceae bacterium
AACCGTATCCAGAACGGTGTTGACTATGGTGGACTCGCGGAACTGCTCGTAATTGAAGAAGAAGAACGTCTTATCCTTGCCGTTGTAAATCTTGGGGATGATGATCGGCCCGCCCAGAGAGCCTCCGAAATCGTTACGCCGCTGCTTGTTTCGCAGATGATCGAAATCTTCGTGGGCGTACAACGCTTCGTTGACCAGGTAGTCATAAGCCGAACCATGGTAGTTATTGGTGCCGGACCGGGTGGTGTACTGGATCAGGCCGGATCCCGCCTGTCCAAACTCGGCCGAATAGTTGGAGGCTTGGATCGCGACTTCTTCGAGCGCGTCCACGCTGGGTTGAGTCTGCGCCTGGGAATTAGAGGTGTTCACGCCGTTGGTGATGTCCTGGCCGTCCAGCTTGATGCCGAAGGTGTTGGTCGGCGCTCCGTTGACGCGCATGGAAGTATTGGGAACCCAGAATACGCCCGCCGTCAGCACCGAAGAGGCCAGTGGATTCCGCACCCCGTGGGTGCTGGCCGTGGCCGGGCCGACACCGAGAATCGGCAGTTCATTCATGCGGTCCGTGGTGACGTTGGTGTTCACGGAGGCGCTTTCCGTGCTCAGCATCGACGCTTGGGCCGATACCGTGACCGATTCGGTGTTTGTGCCCACTTCAAGGATGATGTCGATGCGGATGGTCTGAGCCGCCTGGACGCCCAGATTCTGGCGAACGTGGGTCTTGAATCCCGGCACGTTCACGGTCAACTGGTAGGTGGAAGCCGGCAGTTGCTGGAACGTGTAATTGCCGGTAGAACTGGTGGCCGTCTGGTAGACTGTGCCGGTTTCGCTGTTCTTCAGCTCCAGGGGAGCATTCGCAACCACGGCGCCCGCCGGGTCGGAAATAGTCCCTGTGATGGTGCCCGTCGCGGTTTGAGCAAACACCGCCGCGGAACAGACCAAAAGTGCCAATAATAAACCGATGGAACGCATGAACCTCACCCCCTGACCCAAATGGACGCCGACCCTGGTTGGACCGGTTCCGATCTAGGGCATCGTATGTGATTTGGAGTACAAATGTCAATGACTTGCGCGAAAGGACGTGCCCCGGCTTGGAGAGCCAAGAAATAACCTGAAACAGGGCCGCCCTAGGGTGATCCCCAGTAGGTAATGGTAGAACCAGCCCGCCCCACGTCCAGATTTGATCCTTTTGGATCTCAATCTGCCTAAAATGGATGGGTTTCAGGTGCTGGAAGCGATCAAAGGGGATCCGGAACTGAGGAATATTCCGGTGGTCGTGGTAAGCGGCAGCGACCGCGAGGCGGATATCTCACGAGCATATGGCCTGCAAGCTTCCGCTTTTGTGGTTAAGCCCTCAGAGGTCGACGAGTACTTCGCGGCGATCCGTTCGCTGAAGCAGCTCTGGTTTCACGCGGCGTCAAGGTCGCCGAAGCCGGACTCGACGTCGTGATTTTCGCCGCAGCCCTGCCGGCGTCGATATAATAGCTGCAGGTCATGAGTGCGCTTGAGGCGATCCGGGCGAGAGAGGCTGAAATCCGAGCTCTCGCCGCGAAACATGGCGCGGGAAATGTTCGCGTTTTCGGGTCTGTTGTTCGAGGCGAGGCGTCCCAGGGGAGCGACGTCGACTTTCTGATCGATATCGTGGGTCCAACATCGCCCTGGTTCCCTGGCGGCCTGCTGAACGACTTAGAAGGCCTGCTGGGACGCCGGGTCGACGTGGTCGTCGCGCGATCGTTGAATCCGCTCCTGCGGGAGTCCGTGCTGAACCAAGCCGTCCCTCTGTGAGAGTGGGGTCAGGCTTTCCAGCCTGCCGACGGCTTTCTAGTCGGCGCTATTGCGGCTGGGTAGAAGCCCGGCTGCGGCCTCGAAAGGCCGACCCCACCCAAAAGCCGAATCATCAGGCCGCGCCTCTCCCAACGCTGTCGTTGTTAATCAGATTTCGATATGACATCGAAGTGACCTCGGTTACTAGAAGCCGGTCTGCAGGGTCGATATATTTCTGAAGATCGTCGACGATTTCATCAACCCGGAGCGACGTTATCAGGATCCATTCGGTGGGTAAACGTTCCTCAGCACCGTGGCCGTGAAGCCTGAGGAAGAAAGAGTCGTAGGAGCGCTGTTGGCAGAGATCAAAACTAATTGAAATGTTTCGCATATGTATATAGATTCGGGAGTTCTACCGGTCATGTTCGTCTGACATGCACCAGCACCACCATCGCGAGCGCCGATGATGGTTTTCCAATGAGAGTGGTCGAACGGCTCGGACACCCCGAACCGCTCACGCCGCCACAACAAAACTCGATCCGTACTGGTCGGATCTAGCTACACCCGCTCGTCCCGCCGCAATTTTCGCACTTATAGCACGACCCGTTACGAGTCATCAGGCCGCCGCATTCCGAACACGTCGGGGCGTCGGTGACCGCCGGGGAAAACGGCAGAGCCTGCTGCGGATCGGGCTCGGTGACGCGCAGTGCGGGAGACTCACCAGCCTCGCCGCTAGCGGCGTACTCTTCGCCGATGAAACGCGCGCCCATCCAGCGGAAAATGTAATCCATGATGGATTTGGCGTAGGGGACAGTGGGATTGCCGGTCCAGCCGCTGGGCTCGAAACGCACGTGGCTGAACTTGTCGACGAAGAATTTCAGCGGCACACCATATTGCAGCGCGTAGCTGATCGCAGTCGCGAAGGCGTCCATCAGGCCGGAGATGGTCGAGCCTTCCTTGGCCATGGTGACGAACAACTCGCCCGGCGAGCCGTCCTCATAGAGACCAACGGTCATGTAGCCTTCGTGGCCGCCGATCGAAAACTTGTGGGTGATCGCGTTCCGCTCGGCGGGCAGCTTGCGGCGCACCGGCCGGTAGACGATCTTTTCTTCGATCTTGATGGTAGGGACATTGTTGACGCTTACGGCCGCGGGTCCAGTTGCCGCCTTCGCGCCCTTCGATGTTCCCGAACTCAGAGGCTGTACGCGCTTGGAGTTATCGCGATAGATCGCGACGGCCTTCAATCCGAGCTTCCAACTCTCGGTGTAGGCGTCCATGATGTCTTCGACCGTGGACTCTTCCGGCATGTTTATCGTCTTGGAGATCGCGCCGGAAATAAAAGGCTGCACCGCCGCCATCATGCGCACGTGGCCCATGTAGTGGATCGACCGGCTGCCGTTCTGCGGGCGGAAGCTGCAATCGAAGCAGGCCAGGTGCTGATCCTTCAAGTGCGGCGCGCCCTCGATGGTGCCGGTGGAATCGATGTGCTCGACAATGGCGCTGACCTGGTCGGGGGTGTAGCCCAGCTTGATGAGCGCGTTCGGCACGGTCTGGTTTACGATCTTGATGACCCCGCCACCGACCAGCTTCTTGTACTTCACCAGCGCCAGATCGGGCTCGATGCCGGTGGTGTCGCAATCCATCATGAAGCCGATGGTTCCGGTGGGCGCGAGCACGGTGGTCTGGGCGTTGCGGAAGCCCGCGACGCGGCCCAGATCGTAAGCCTCTTCCCAGCACTTGCGGGCGTTTTCGTAGACGGCCTGCGGGACGCGCTTGCTGTCGATCCGCAGCGTGGCGTCGCGATGCATGCGGATCACGTCCAGGAACGGCTCTTCATTGACCGCGTAGCCCTCGCACGGGCCGGTCGCGTCCGCTGAAATTCTGGCGCTGGTCGCATACGCTTGCCCGCACATGATGGCGGTCAGCGCGGCGGCCCAGTCGCGGCCGTGATCGCTGTCGTAGGGAATGCCCATGGACATCAGGAGCGCGCCCAGGTTGGCGTAGCCCAGTCCCAGCGGCCGGAAATCGTGCGAATTCTTGGCGATCTTCTCGGTGGGATAAGCTGCGTTATCCACCAGGATTTCCTGCGCCATGATCACCGTGTCCACCGCGTGCCGGTACGCCTCGACGTCGAACTGGCCGTCGACACCCACGAACTTCATCAGGTTCAAGGACGCCAGATTGCAGGCGGAATCGTCCAGGAACATGTATTCCGAGCACGGATTCGAGGCGTTGATGCGCGCCGTATTCTTCGAAGTGTGCCAGCGGTTCACGGTGGTATCGAATTGCATGCCCGGATCGCCGCACTGGTGGGTGGCTTCGGCGATCTGGCGCATCAGGTCGCGGGCCTTATAGCGATCCACGGGCTGGCCGTTGGCGCGCGATTTGGTCCACCAGTCGGAATCCGATTCGACGGCTTCCATGAATTCGTCGGTGGCGCGCACGCTGTTATTGGCGTTCTGGAAGAAGATGGAACTGTAGGCGTCGCCGTCGAGCGAAGAATCGTAGCCCGCGTCGATCAGCGTGTGAGCTTTCTTCTCTTCCTTAGCCTTGCACCAGATGAATGCGCCGATATCGGGATGATCGGAGTTCAGGATCACCATCTTCGCGGCGCGGCGCGTCTTGCCTCCGCTCTTGATCACGCCCGCGAAGGCGTCGAAGCCTTTCATGAAGCTCAACGGTCCGGATGCGCGGCCGCCGCTCGAGAGCAGCCCGTTTTCTTCCCGGAGCGTGGATAGATTGGTCCCGGTGCCCGATCCCCACTTGAAGAGCATTCCTTCCGTCTTCGCCAGGTCGAGAATCGATTCCAGCGTATCGCCCACTGAATTGATGAAGCATGCTGAGCACTGCGGGCGCGACTCGCCCTGGTTCAGTTTACGGATCGTGTTGGCCGCTTCATCGAAGTAGAAGCCGTAGCCGCGCGGCTCCTTTACGCCGACGTTAAACCAGACCGGCGAGTTGAAGCACGCCTTCTGGGTCAGCATCAGGTGGGTCAGGTCGTAGCGGAAATTTTCGGCGTCTTCGGGAGTCTTGAAGTAGCGCTGCTCGGCGCCCCAGCCGGCGATGGTGTCGCATACCCGGGACACGAGCTGGCGGACGCTGTTTTCGCGCTCCGGCGAGCCCATCTTGCCGTAAAAATACTTGCTGACGACGATGTTGGTGGCTGTCTGGGACCAATCGACGGGCACCTCGACGTCGCGCTGCTCGAAGATGACCGCGCCCTTATCGTTGCCAATGGTGGCGTTGCGCAGCTCCCACTGAAGGTCGTCATAAGGGGTCTTCCCGGGCTCCAGCCGGGCGGTGAAATACCTGGGGAAAACGACCCCAATCCGCTCCGGGATGGGTATAGGTCTCCGGACGTCTTTCAACTTCATAGCAACACTCAACCCTAATTGTCCCATGGTCGACGCCTCTCTCTTTTTTCTGCGGGGGAGGGAACCTCATATGACCACCCAGTCCTAAGATTCCGCTGTCGGCCATGTTAACCCCAACATCTGGAGGTGTCAATCAGAAAACACGCGAGTAATTGTATGCCACTGACGAATCGATAGTTTTTCCGAATCACCACATTCTTAATCGACAATGTACCTTTCGTGGTATACTCAGGTACGTGAGCAGGCTCAGTCACTTGCAGGCCTTAGAGGCTGAAAGCATCCATATTATCCGCGAAGTGGCCTCGGAGTTCCAGCGTCCGGTGATGCTGTACTCGATCGGCAAAGATTCGTCGGTCATGGTCAGGCTCGCCCAGAAGGCATTTTACCCTGGCCCCATTCCGTTTCCGCTGCTGCACGTGGACACCACGTACAAGTTCAGAGAAATGATCGAATTTCGCGATAAGTTCGCGGCCGAGTTGGGCGTGAAGCTGATCGTGCATTCGAATACATCCGCGCTCGAAGCCGGCGCGAACCCGTTCCGTTTGGGGACGGAACGTTGCTGCGGGCTGCTGAAGACGCAATCGCTGCTCGACGCACTGCGGGCAGGCAGCTATGATGCGGCGTTCGGCGGGGCGCGGCGCGACGAGGAGAAATCGCGCGCCAAGGAGCGGATTTTCTCTTTCCGCGATTCGCTGGGCCAGTGGGATCCGAAGAATCAGCGTCCCGAGTTGTGGAACATCTTCAACGGACGCGTGGAGCCGGGCGAGAGCATTCGCGTGTTTCCGCTTTCCAACTGGACGGAGATGGACGTATGGCAGTACATCCACGTGGAAAACATCCCCATCGTGCCGCTGTATTTCGCAAAAGACCGGCAGGTGCTGGTGCGGGGAAATTCCCTCATCGTCCCCGAGCAGGACTTCGTGAAACCCCAATTGGGCGACAAATTGGAAACCGTCCGCTGCCGGATGCGTTCGCTGGGCTGCTCGCCGTGCACGGGAGCGGTCCGCTCGGACGCCGATACGCTGCCGAAAATCATCGCGGAGCTGGTGGCGGTGCGGAATTCGGAGCGCGAGAACCGCGTGATCGATCACGACCGCGAAGGGTCCATGGAATTGAAGAAACGCGAGGGGTACTTCTAAAATTATGTCTGCGGCCTTCGTGGAACAGCCTTCCCAGCAATTTAACATCGAACAGTTCCTTGCAGCCGAGGAGTCCAAGGGCCTGCTGCGCCTGACCACGGCGGGCAGCGTGGACGATGGCAAAAGCACGCTGATCGGCCGCCTGCTGCATGACGCCAAAGGCGCCTACGAAGATCAACTCAAATCCGCCGTCCGCGGCGGCCAGATCGATTTTTCGCTGCTGACCGACGGGCTGCGCGCGGAGCGCGAGCAGGGCATCACCATCGATGTCGCCTACCGCTATTTTGCGACCATCAAACGCAAATTCATTCTGGCGGACACGCCCGGGCATGAGCAGTACACGCGCAATATGGCCACGGGCGCTTCGACGGCCGAGCTCGCCATCATCCTGCTGGACGCGCATCGCGGGCTGACCACGCAATCGCGCCGGCACGCCTTCATCGCGACCCTCCTGGGCATCCCGAACTTCGTGATCGCGGTGAACAAGATGGACCTGGCGGGGTATGACCAGGAAGTTTTCAATCGCATCCGCGCGGAATTCGAGCCGTTTCTGGAACGGATCGGCACCAAAAACTATTATTTCCTTCCCTTGAGCGCCTTGAAGGGCGATAACGTGGTCGATCGCGGCTCGCACATGCCCTGGTTCAAGGGTCCGTGTCTGCTCGAGTACCTGGAAACCGTGGAACCCGCCGACAACATGATCCAGGCGCCGTTCAGAATGGCCGTCCAGAGAGTGGTTCGGCCGGATCAGACTTTCCGCGGGTATGCGGGACAGATTGCGTCGGGCACCATTCGCCCGGGTGACGAAGTACAGGCGCTGCCTTCGGGCCGGCGGTCGAAAGTGAAACGCGTGGTCACGTTCGAGGGCGATCTGGAAATGGCGCACGCGCCCATGTCGGTCACGCTCACGCTGGCCGACGAAATCGATATCAGCCGCGGCGACATGATCTCGGCGGGAGCGCCGCCGCGGAATGCGCGCATCTTCGACGCGACCATGGTCTGGTTCGACGCCCATCCGCTCGATCCGGCGCACGACTATCTGGTCAAGCACACCTCGCACACGGTTCCGGCGAGAGTCGACGGCGTGCGGCATCTGATAAACGTCGCGACACTTGAAAGCGAACCGGCCGCCAGCCTCGCGATGAACGAGATCGGCGTGGTGCGCATCGCCACGGCCAAGCCGCTCTTCTTCGATCCTTATAAAGAGAATCGCGTCACGGGAAGCTTCATCCTCATCGACCGGAAAACTAACCATACAGCGGGCGCGGGCATGATTCTGGCCGAAGCTGAGGGGTCGCTTGAAGACGCCGCGGATCGCCTGGTCCGGCTGGTGCGCGCGTCGGTTCCGGATGGCGCGCAGCTGAATCTTCCGTCCGACGATGCGCAGGCCATGGAAATTGTTCGCGGATTACTCAAGGGCGTATTGAAATGAGCACGACGGCAATCGATTCCAAAACCGCAGAGGCCCAGGAACTGATATCCAAAATCCTGGGTGAAGCGAGCGCGCCCTGCGTTACGTCCAGTTTCCAATCCGAGTGCGTGGTACTGGTCCACATGCTGCTGGCGCACAAGCCGCGAATTCCGGTGCTGTTTCTCGAAACCGGATATCACTTCCCCGAAACCATCGAGTATCGCGACAAACTGGCCGCGGAGTGGAAACTCAACTTATTTAATCTCGAGGCAAAGCAAAGTGTCGCGGACCAGGAGTCGCAGTTCGGGATTCTGAATCAGATCGATCCCACGCGCTGCTGCAAGCTGCGGAAAGTCGAACCGCTGTTCGCCGGCTTGGAACCATATGACACCTGGTTCACGGCACTTAGGCGCGACCAATCCCCTACGCGCGCGAATCTCAAAGCCGTGGAACCGTTCAAGCTTTCCAGCGGAAAATCGATCCAGAAGATCAGCCCGCTGGCCGATTGGAACACGCGCGATGTCTGGCAGTATATGCAGGCCCACCAGATCCCGGAGCTTTCGCTCTACGATCTGGGTTACACCAGCATCGGCTGCCAGCCGTGCACGAAACTACCGCTCGATCCCAACGATCCCCGCTCCGGGCGCTGGCAGGGCCAGGGCAAGTTAGAGTGCGGGATCCACATTCAAGAGAAATAGCCGTATGGAGATAGCCCTCGGGTTTGTCATCGCGATCTTCATCGCGCTCACCGGAGTCGGCGCGGGATCGATGACTACCCCGCTGCTGATCCTGCTGATCGGCATGCCGACCAAGCAAGCCGTGGGCACCGCCCTGATCTTCGGAGCGGCGGTGAAGATCATGACCACGCCGATGTATATCGCTCGCCGGCAGGTGGACTGGCGCGCGTTCGGATATCTATTGGCGACGGGTCTGCCTGGCGTGCTCATCGGCACGCTCCTGCTGCAGAACTTCAAGAGCGATCTGCTGACCGCATTCGTCGGATTCACGATCGTGAGCATCGCCACCATCAATCTTTTCCGCTTTTCGAACATCACCCGGAATGACCGGACGCCTTGGCTGGCGGCGGTCGCCTTGCCGATCGGCATCGAGGTAGGCTTTTCGTCGGCGGGCGCGGGCGCATTGGGCGCGCTGTGCCTGATGAACATGACCACCATGGTCCCGGCCGCCGTGGTCGGAACCGATTTGAGTTTCGGCCTGGTGCTATCGACAGTGGGCGGCGGGATTCATGCCGCGATGGGCGATCTGAACACGCCGGTGTTAATCAAGCTGCTGATCGGCGGCGCGGCTGGAGCACTTTCGGGAGGCCTGCTCGCATCCCGGTTGCCTTCGAAGAAGCTCCGGCTGGCGCTGTGCGTGGCGCTGGTGCTGCTGGGCGGGAATCTTTGCTGGAAGGGTCTATCGGACTATTGGAAAGCACAAGTTCGAGAACCCCAGACTCAGGAAGTCAGGGTCACGCCGTGACCTCCAGCATCACCGGCGCGAGCTTCCGCCGGCCGATACTCACTTGAAGTTCGTGCCTGCCGGGACCGATCTCGTCGGGAAGCCGGAAATTCACTTCGAATCGCTGCGGCCTCGGATCGATGCACAGAAACTCCCGATCCCCCGCGGGAATGCCCCCTACGGACGCCTCGATTTCATGCGGGTGCGCGACCTCCTCGAGAGTCATCTTCACCCGGCGGGTTTCGATGCGCTTGTCGGCCACCAGATTGGTCCCATCGGTCACCGAGCGGATGCACGGAACCGAAGGACCGGGCGGAATAACGCGTAAGGTGGCCAAAGGAGCCAGAGGCCCTTCCAGCCAGCGCAATTCGACCGGGAGCAAACCGGTTGCCTCCAGCTCCGGCAAGATGACGCTGATTTGCCGCAGACCATCCTTTGTCAGCGGACCAATATAGCTAACCGTGCCCAGCGAATCGCCCACTTGCACGCGCAAGTGGTGCAGTCCCGCTTCCGGAGGAAGATTTTCGACCCACAGAGCAATCGAGGCGTATCTACCGCGGGACGGCGCCCCCGGTTCCGAGCTGTGCGAATTCGTCACGCGCCGGATGCGCGATGTATCGGCGGGGAATGCGCGCTCATCCTGCTGCACTTGCCAGCCCTGCGGCTGCTTACGCCAAGTGGTCCACATGTACTGCGTCCCCGCGCCTTCGAGCGCCAGCACCTGGACGTCGTGCCGCTGGGTGAATTCGAGGATCTCGCTGCCAGTGATACGCGCGCCGGCCCATGTATCGAATGCACCGAATCCACCATCGGGCGCCGGCATGCCGTTGAACTGCAGCCGCGCCAAACCCCCGATTTTGAGCACTCGCTGAATCTCGCGCATGTACGCGGTGATGACATCGCGGCGCGGCAGGTGCTGGAATACGGCGTAGGAATACACGACATCGAACGTTTCGTCGGGAAACTCACCCAGGCTGTCGCCATCATTCAGGTGCGGATAAGCATTGGGCGTATCGCGGAGCCGTTCGCGCGCCAGAGCGATCATCTCATCCGACACGTCGACGCCGTGGATTTCCGCAAAGTGCCGGCTCAAGGGACGCATCAGGCGGCCCGGACCGCAGCCAATCTCGAGCGCCTTCCACGTGCTGCGCTGTGGAAGCGGCACGCGGCGCAGCTCTGATTCGATGCCGTTGATGACCTCGGTGGCGGTTGCGAAGAAATCCGCGTCGCTTTGTTTATGGCGCCCGAAGGCTACGTAATATGCGGCATCATCACGGGCGCGAGCGTTCCAGTCGTCGCGCATGTCGTTCCTCACGTCATGGCGTATGGGCCCGGAAACTTCGGGATCGTCCATCCTATATTCGCTGCCTATTTCCGGCTAGAGTAGCGGTTCAGCTCGGTCATCAGCTCTGCCGCAGCTTTGGGCGACGCGACGCTGCCCTTCATGATGATGTCGCGATTCGTGACCTTCTTCCCGTAGAGATCCTGATTCCAGTCCGAGTCTTCGCGGAGGGTGGCGCCGCTCAAGGAAATGCCGGCGAACAGACCTTTCTGGCGGGACCAGGTGAGGATTTCAGCCGTCAAGGCAGCGTCGGTCTCGGCCTGTGTGGATCGGCCGACAGGTCCAGCCGCAACGGAAGCGTCGCCGCCGAGCGTGAATTTGGTCGACAGCAGCCGGTCCATGCCTTTTTGATTCATGACCAGCATGAACACATCGGTTTCCGCACCGCCGATCTGGAAACCAAAGCTCCCGCCCTCCACGCGAATGGAGCCGGGCGCGGACCAGCCAACGCCGCCGGATCGCCGACAGCTGACGAACCCCTTTCCGTATTTGGCGCCTACGATGAACGCGCCTTTTTTCAGGCCGGGGACGATTACGATGCACTGCGCCCGGCTGAGAAGGTCCTGCGGAATGGACTTATCGGGCGTGTCCATGACTTCTTTCAAGGATTCGGCAGCGGCTTGCAGGCGTTCCGGCGCTTCCGCGGCGGACAATAATCCCGCACCGAGTGTCAAGATTGCGATCAATTTCAGCTTCATCGGCTTCCTCCAAACGTTATCGACGAACAATTCTGCGCTTTGTAAGCATCATCTCACAGACACTGCAAAGCTTACGATTCTTCCCGTTCCACCATGCTGGATACTTCCGCTTTACGCACGCCGTAGATTCTGCGGATCGTCCTGCAGATTTCCGCGGCCACACGTTCCGGCTTTTCCTTCGGGTCTAAATCCAGTTCCACCTTTAAGTACACGTCGGTGCGCGGCACATTTCGATGATACGACGCCCGGGATGCGCGCAGCCGCGATGCTAGGATGAAGGTATTCGAGTCGAAAACCCGGCGTGAACACTTCGTGCAAATTGTGTGAGAAGAGGCGCGCAAAACGGCATTGTCCGGGCGTGCAGGGCGAAATCTGCCCGGTGTGCTGCGGCACGGAGCGCGAAGTTACCGTCGACTGCCCGCTGGATTGCGAGTACCTTCGCGAGGCACGATTACACGACCGGCCCGTTCGCCTCGGCGAGGCCGATCTTCCCAACAAAGATATCCGCGTGACCGAGGACTTCATACGCGAGCAGGAACCCGTGGTGATGTGGCTGGGGAGCGCGCTGGCGCGGGTGATGGAAGCGCGGCGGTCGGTGGACGGCGACGCTCGCGAAGGGCTCCAATCGCTCATCAAAACGTATCGGACGCTCGAATCCGGTTTGATCTATGAAACGCGGCCGAGTAATCCTTACGCCGCCGATATCCAGGAAGCGCTCAAGCAGGCGATCGACGAGTTGCGTAAGCGGCTGGCCGAGAGCAGCGGCATGCAAACGCTGCGGGATGCCGATGTGCTCGGTTCGCTGGTGTTCCTGCAGAGGCTCGAGCTGCAGCACAACAATGGCCGGCGCCGAAGCCGCGCATTTTTAGATTTTCTGCGCACCTATTTTCCCGAGCAGGTTCCGCCTGCGGTGGTGGCCTGATGACTACCGCATATGTCGTCTTCGCACACGGGTCCAGTGTCGAATCGGCCAACGACGCGGTTCGGGCGGTCGCGGCGGAAATGGCGCGCAAAGGCAGCCTGGACACCGTGGTCGCGGCATTCCTGGAAGGCGGCCAGCCGGACTTGCCGGCGGCGCTCGAGGGCCTGGCGAATCGCGTTTCTCGCGTGGTGGTGGTCCCGTATTTCCTGACGCTCGGCCTGCATCTGCAGCGCGATCTGCCGAGACTCATCGATAAAGTCAGGAGCGCCCATCCGGGGCTCACGATCGAGGTGACGCCGCCGCTCGATCAGCATCCGGCGATGGTCGAGGCGCTGCTCGACCGGGCGCGTGAAGCGGCGTCGTAGATCCAGCATGGAAGCACAGCTCATCGGCTCGCGCGAAATTTCGCCCGGCGTGCGGCATTTCGAATTTGAGGCGCTGGGGGTGGAGCGGCTGGAGTTCGTGCCCGGCCAGTTCACATCTTTCACCGAAATGATCGGGGACAAGGAAATTACAAGAGCCTATTCCCTGGCCTCGGCGCCATCGGGAACGAACCGGTTCGAACTGTGTCTCAACCGCGTGGAGCACGGCCATCTGTCTCCGCGTCTGTTCGATATGAAACCGGGCGACCGCATCGGGATGCGCCAGCCGCTGGGCATGTTCGTACTGCGGCAACAGGCTCCACGAGACTCGATTTTCATCGCCACCGGCACCGGCATCGCGCCATTCCGGTCGATGCTGCAAGCGCACTTGAGTGCATCTTCACCGGCGTTCACGTTGTTGTTCGGCGTGCGGTACGAATCGCATTTGCTTTATCGCGAGGAGTTCGAGCAGATGGCGCTGACCCATGGAAACTTTCGATTCTGGCCGACGCTAACGCGTCCCGACGATGGATGGAAAGGACGCCAGGGCCGCGTGCAAGCGCATCTTTCAGAAGCAATCGGCGAGCGGCGTGATGTCGACTTCTACCTGTGCGGTCTCAAAGAAATGGTCGACGAGGTCCGCGCCCTTCTGAAAGGCCAGGGATTCGACCGCAGGCAGATTTTCTACGAGAAGTACGATTGATGCGACAGATCATACTCATTCTGGGCGGCGTCTGTGTGTTCGCCGTGGCGGCGGCCGTGATCGTCGCCATCATGCCCTCTCCGCTGAAGGATACCGATTACCTAGTGATCGGCTCCATCGCAACGCTGGTGTCGCTGCTGGTGATGTTCCTGGTCCTGATCGCGACACGCCTGAAGAGTCCGGATCCGTTCTTCAAGAAACGCCGGAAAAAGCGTTAGCGTTTAGTTTCAAACTAACGAGCCGGACGAACTTCCACCCGCTTATAGATGGCCTTGGTCTGATCGAGGGTCGGAAAACTCATCCCGGGCAGTGAAGCGGTAGCGGTTCCCGCTGCGACGGCCCAACGGAGCGCGTCGGCGAACGGTTTTTTCTTTTCCATGGCCCAGACAAATGCGGCCGCCAGCGCATCTCCCGCGCCGATGGGACAAAGCGCTTCTACGCGGGGCGGAAGCGCTTCGAGAATGCCGTCCGCGGAAGAGGCCAGTGCGCCGCGGCTGCCGAGCGACAGGATCACGGCTTCCGGCCCCATATCGTGGATGCGCTTCACGGCCTCGAGCGACTGGCTGCGGGTGATGATGGCGCGCCCCAGCAGCCGCTCGGCTTCCTGCTGATTAGGAGAAATAACCGATGGCTCGGCTTCGAGCGCATGGTTGAGCGCTTCGCCGTCGGTATCGAGCATCGTGTGGACGCCGCGGCTCTTGGCAAGCGCGATGATCTCCGAATAGAATTGCGGCGGAACGCCGGGCTGGGTGCTTCCGCAGATCATCAGCCAGGCGGCTTTCTTGAGGCGGGCATCTACCAGGTCGCCGACGGCTTTGACTTCTTTCCCATCCAGCGGCGCGCCGATTTCGTTCAGCTTGATGGTCAAGCCCTGCTTATCCGAGATCGTCAGATTCGCGCGGCCTTCGGCGTGCACCCGGACCACTTCGAACGGGAAACCCATCTCGCCCAGAAAGTGTTCCATGCGCTTGCCGATCTCGCCTCCGGAAGTCAGCAGCGCGAGCGTTTTTCCGCCGAATGCGTGAATCACCTGGGAAGCATTGACGCCGCGGCCTCCGGCAGCTTCGCCGCGCGACAAAATGTATCCGCGATCCTCAAACGCGATCCGGTCGGAAATGATGGTGCGATCGATGGCGGGATTGATGGTCAGCGTGAGAATCAAGTTAATATGGTAGCTAACCCTTGCGGGATCATCCACACTTTACGGCGTATCTGGCGCTGATTTGTGTGTGTATATTCTGGGGAACCACGTATCTGGGTATCCGGATCGCGCTGGATTCTTTTCCACCCGCCCTTCTGGTCTGCCTGCGAAACCTCATCTCGGGAGCCATCACCCTCAGTGTGGCGGCGATGATCGGGGCGCGACTGCCGCGCGGCCGCGACTTGTGGATCACGGCAGGCTACGGGCTCATGGTAATCGGCGTGGGCAACGGCACCCTGGCCGTCGTCGAGCAGTGGATCCCCACGGGACTCAGTTCGCTGTTCGTGACCACGGCGCCCTTTTGGTTCGTGGGGATCGACGCGCTCCTGGCGGGCGGCGAAAAGCTCCACGCGCCGACGTTACGGGGGTTGCTCTTGGGCTTCGCCGGAGTGTTTCTCCTGATCGCGCCGGATGCGTGGACCGCGTTGACCCAGCACACTTTCATCGGTGGCGGCGCCGTGGTATTAGCTTTCGTACTCCTGCAAGTCAGCGGCGCGAGCTGGGCCCTCGGTTCGCTGCTGCAGCGCAACCGGCGATTGCGCGCACATCCGTTCGTGATCGGCGGGGTCCAGCAGCTGAGCACGGGGCTCGCGCTACTGGCGCCCAGTATCTTCCAAGTCCCGTCGGCGCATTGGACGACGCGGGGCATGGGCGCGATCGTGTATCTGGCGATTTTCGGAGGCATCGTCGGATACAGTTGCTACGCGCTGGTGATCGACCGCCTGCCGCTGGCGATCGCCTCGATCTACACCTATATCAATCCAGTGGTGGCGGTCTTTCTGGGCTGGTGGGTTTATCGGGAGCGGTTCGGCCTGCGCGAGGCGGGGGCCATGGCGGTCATTTTCGCGGGCGTGGCAATGGTGCGGCGGGCGAGTTCAAAGCCGGCTCAAAACCTTCGCGCCAACCGCGCCGCCGAGAGCGGTTAACAGCGTATAAGAGAGGAACGTATCCAGCAGCCCCAACGCCAGGCCGGACGGCGTCCGCAGAAGCTCGATGCGCTTAGTGAGCTCGTCCTGGGAAATTGACGACATCTTAGCCATCTGGTCGCGCATGCTCTGCACAAAGTCCGGCTGCGAGAGCATCAGCATCACCAGCGTCAGCACCACAGTCACGATGGCAAAGACGATGATGCCGGAAATCCATCCCAGGCGGGCTCCCGCCAGCACCGTGATTTTCTCACCGGTGCGCCGCCGATAAAGGTAAACCGCGAAGAAGCCTCCCACCACGGGAACCGCCAATGCCAGCGGACCAGCGACGGCGGACAGGAGAAACATCGGAATCCCGGTGGCCAGCGCCACGCGAACCGCTGTCGCATTGCGAAAGCTGATGGGTGGAGGCTCGACCGCCACCGGCGTCGGCAGGATTGGCAGAACGACCGGCTCTTCCTCAACCGGCACATCCTCTTCACGCTGGGGCTTGCCGCATTTATGGCAGAACCGCGCGTCGGGCGGAAGTTGCGCGCCGCAGGTGCAATATTCAGGCACGTCTCCAGTTTCCCACGTTTATAAAGATGGCTGGCACGTTATTCTGAAAAGTACGCATGTCCCTGACCCTTCTGGTGCTGGCCGATCCTTCGGCTTCGTGGCTGAAATTACTTGCAAACCTGGGACCCGAGGTCAACCTGATCGTCACCAACGATGTGACCAAGGTTCGGGAGAGCGCGGCGCAAGCCGACGTGATCGTGAATGGAACGTCGAATCCGCCTTTACTGAGCGCGGCAATTCCACCGGCGACGCGCGCGAAGTGGATCCACTCGCTGTGGACCGGCGTCGACAACGTCCTTTGCCCGGAAATACTGGCGAGTCCCCTGCCCCTGACGAATGGCCGAGGCGTATTCAGAAGGCCGCTGGCGGAATGGACCATCGGAGCGATGCTGTACTTCGCCTACAACATGCGGCGCATGATCCGGCAGCAGCAGGCCGGCGTGTGGGAGGCGTTCACCACCGAGGAGATCCAGGGTAAGACGCTGGGGATCGTGGGATATGGCGGGATCGGCAGCACGGCGGCGGAGCTGGCGCGGCCGTTTGGCATGAAGATCGTCGCACTGCGGCGGCGGCCAGGCTTGTTTCAAAAGGATGCGATCGTCGATCAAAGCTTCACCCCCGCGCAAGTCAACGAACTAATGGCCGCGAGCGACTACGTGCTGTTAGCCGCGCCGCTCACGGATGAGACGCGCGGCATGATCGGCGCTGCCCAGATCGCCGCCATGAAGCCGACGGGCGTGCTGATCAATGTAGGCCGCGGAGCCGTGGTCGACGAGCCGGCGCTGGTGCGGGCTCTCGAAGCCGGGAAAATTCGGGGCGCGGCGCTGGACGTGTTCGCGGTGGAGCCGCTTCCGGCCGCGCATCCTTTTTATAGGATGGAAAACGTCTTGCTTTCGCCCCACACCGCGGATCACGTGCGGGATTTCATTCATCTCGCGGTTGAGTCTTTTCTGGAGAACCTTCGCCGCTTTCGGGCAGATGAGCCGCTGTTGAACCTGGTGGATAAACGTGCCGGCTACTGACGTTACATTTCACGATATCCGCGAAGCCTCTGTCCGCATTCAGCCGATCGCCAAGGTCACGCCGGTCATGCGTTCCCATGGGTTCGACGCGGCCGCCAAAGTCGAAGTGTTTTTCAAATGCGAGAACTTCCAGACCGGAGGCGCGTTCAAGATTCGCGGCGCGTCGAACTTCGTGTTTTCGATTCCTAAAGCGGACCTCCCGCGAGGAGTGGTCGCGTTTTCCTCGGGCAATCACGCGCAGGCGGTGGCGATCGCCGCGCGCTTCGTGGGAATTCCGGCGACGCTGGTAATGCCGGCCGACGCGCCAAAATCGAAGCTCGAAGCGACGCGGGCGCAGGGGGCCAAAATCGTCGAGTACGACCGCTTCCGTGACGATCGTGCAGCCATTGGCGCGCGAATCGCGTCCGAGACCGGCGCTACACTGGTCCCGCCGTTCGATCATCCCTGGATCATCGCGGGACAGGGCACCGCCGCGCTGGAGTTGCTCGAAGAAGTTCCCGATCTGGACGCCCTGGTCGCGCCCATCGGGGGCGGCGGGCTGATGTCCGGCTGCTCGATCGCGGCGAAGCATTTGCGGCCGGGGATCCGGGTCATCGGGGTTGAGCCCGCAAAAGGCAACGATGCGTTCCTGTCGCTCCAAGCGGGCAAGCGCATCGAAATCGCTCCTCCCGATACCATTGCTGATGGGCTGCGGACGCCTGTGCCGGGCGCTCTCACGTTCCCGATTTTGCAGAAGAACGTCGAGCAGGTGGTCCTAGTGAGCGACGACGAAATCCGGGCCGCGGTCAGATTCCTGCTGACGCGCCTCAAGATCCTGGTGGAGCCGAGCGGAGCGGTCGGGGCCGCGGCAGCCATGTTCGGCAAACTCCCAGCAGGGTTGGGACGGGTCGGGATCGTGCTTTCGGGCGGAAACGTGGATTTCGAGTTGCTGGCGGATTTTTAACGCCTATTTCGAGGAACTCCGGGCCGGGGCGATTCGTTTGTTATACTGAATGGGTCTACAAACGACCCCATCGAAAGAGGCGCCTGCGCTCTGGGCGTTGCGCGCGCTAGATAAGCAAATATGCCGAAACGTACTTTTCAACCGAACAATCGCAAGCGCGCCAAAGTGCACGGATTTCGTGAGCGCATGAAGACCAAAAACGGCCGAGCCGTGCTGGCACGCCGCCGGGCCCGCGGCCGTCACAAGCTGACCGTGAGCGATGAGAAGGCCGTCCGCTACGCCAAAGCCAGTTGATCAGGCTAGTGGTGCCGCGCCTCCTTGTCCGCCAGTATCCCGAGCCCTGCGCACCGCCGACTTCCGCAAAGTGTATGACCACGGCACGCGCGTTTCCGGCCCCCTGTTCGCCGCCTTTTGTCTCGCGCGGCAAGATGCGGGAGATTCCGCGGCCCGGTTGGGACTCACTGTTCCGCGAGCGATCGGCGGAAGCGTGGTCCGCAACCGCATCAAGCGGCGTCTGCGGGAGGCGTTCCGCCTGCAGCGCGCGGACCTCAATCCAAAGTGGGACATCGTCATTAACCCTCGGCGCACGGCGCTCTCGGCGCCCTTTACGGACCTCGAGCGGGCCCTCAGGAAAGTGATCGAGAAATGCAACGGGAGATGAGCTTGCCGCGTGCGATCGCCATTGGCCTCATTCGCGCGTACAAGCTGGTGATCTCACCCCTGCTCCCCTCGGCGTGCCGTTTTCATCCGACTTGTTCCGAATATATGAAGGATGCCATCGAGAAGCATGGCGTCCTGAAAGGCGTGGGCATGGGCCTGCGCCGCCTGTCCCGCTGCCATCCTTTCCATCAAGGAGGTTTCGACCCGGTCCGCTAGGGACACGCGGTCTCTGCCGTAATGCCCAATAAGGAACTGACAACGGAGACACGTCTCCTCCTGGCATTCGTGCTGGTGGGGATCGTGCTGGTGGTTTGGAATTACATCTACAAGCCCCCGCAGCCGGTGACTCCGCCGGTGACGGTTCCAGCGCCGGCTACGCAGGCTGCCGTCGAAGCGCCCAAGCCCACACCAGCCGCTCCCGCACAGCCGATCGAGGTCCCCGGGCAGATCCAGGCGAGTCAAGCGGAAGAGTTCACCATCGAAACCGACCTCTATCGCGTACGATTCTCAAACCAAGGCGCCGTCGTTCGGAGCTGGATTCTTAAAAAGTACAAAGACGGCAAAGGGCAGCCCCTGGAGCTGGTAAACACCCAGGCGCTCTCGAAGGTGCCGGCGCCATTTGCGGTGAGTTTCCGTAATCAGGCTCCCCCCAACGATCCTAACAAGGGCCTCTTTAAGGTGGACCGCTCCGGCGATCTCGGCGTCGCATTCGAATACTCGGATGGCCGCACGGCGACCAAGAAGACTTTTCAGTTCATGCCCGGCAGCTACCTGGTGCAGATCACTTCCCAGGTGGTCGATAACGGCGTGCTGGTACCGCATGAAATGACCTGGCGAGGAGGCTTCGGCGATCAGACCATCGTGAATCCAGCCAGCGTCGAGGATGTAGCGTACTACGACGAAGCGGAATCGAAGCTGGTTCAGAACGCTTTGAAGACCGCCGATAAGGGCCCGGTCACCAGCAGCGGCCAATACTCATTCGCGGGCATTGAAGACAGCTATTTTGCCGCGTTGGTTCTTCCCACAGCGGCGGGCGGCGGGCTGGAATTAACCACTTATTCCGATCCGGTCCCGGGCGCAACAGGTACAGACGAGAAACGGATCGGCGCGGGCATGGGCGGTTCGGGCCTGAATTCGGTCAGCGCGTTTATCGGCCCCAAGGATTCGGATATTTTGGGCGCGGTAAACCCCAAGCTCGATAAGCTGATCGATTGGGGAAAATATTTCGGGTTCATCGCCAAGCCGCTGTTCTACGTCCTGACCTGGACCGCGAAACATGTGACCGGCGAGAATTTCGGCTGGGCCATTGTCGTCGTCACCGTCGCCATCAATATGGTGCTCTTCCCGCTGCGCTTTACGAGCATGAAGTCGTCCAAGAAGATGCAAGCGCTGCAACCGCAAATCCAGGCCATCAACGCCAAGTACAAGGATCTGCCGATGCGCGATCCCCGCAAGCAGGAACAACAGGCGGAAATGATGGCGCTTTACAAGCAGCACGGCGTCAATCCCGTGGGCGGATGCGTCCCGATGATCATCCAGCTTCCATTTCTGTACGGCTTTTACACGGTATTGAGAGTAGCGATCGAGATGCGCGGAGCCAGTTGGTTATGGGTGCACGATCTTTCGCAGCCTGAAACGCTCGCGATCCGGGTGCTGCCGGTTCTTCTGGTGGGGACGCAATTCCTGCAGCAAAAGATGACGCCGAGCCCCGGCATGGATCCAGCGCAGCAGAAGATGATGCTGTTCATGCCGCTGGTACTGGGCTACATATTTTACTACCTGTCGGCGGGATTGGTACTATACTACATGACCGGCGGTCTGGTGGGTGTCGCACAACAGTGGTTGCTGAACCGGGGCACACCCGCGCCAGCGATCATTCCGAGCCCGCCGCAAAAAAAGAAGAAATAGGTAAAGAAGAAGTAGGACCTGACAACGGTGTCAAAGAAGTTTACACTTGCCGAATCCGAGCCGCGTATCCGGCAGTTCCTGGATTTGATGATCAGCCGGGCCGGCTTTGCGCTGAGCTATGCGATCAGTGCGGGCGAGACCGTGCATCCGGACTTCGAAAATCCTGACGTCCTGGTCCGTTTCAGCGGAACCGATGTCGATCTGCTGCTGGCGAACAAGGCGGAGCTGCTTCTAGCGATTGAGCAACTAACCACGGAGGCGCTGGGCATGGCTCCGGAGCAGCATTCGCTGCTGTGCTTCGACGCCAACGATCATCGCATGCTGCGAATTCAGGAACTGCGCATGAGCGCGCAAGCGGCCGCCGAACGCGTCAAGAAAACGCGCATGCCGTTCCACTTCAGCCCGATGAACAGCCGCGAGCGGCGTATTCTGCATCTGTCGCTGCGCGACGAGACCGAAGTACGCAGCGAGAGCGTGGGCGAGGGTCCCATCCGGCAGGTGGTGGTGGTTCCCGCGGATCTCAAAGTATTGCCGGAGCCAATTCGTCCGCCGCGCCCGCGTCCCGAGGATGACACTCCACGGGGCCGTCGCCCCTTTGGCGGAGGACGGGATCGCGGCCGTGGTGGTCCGGGGGGCGGACCGCGTGGACCTCGGCGGGACGGCCCTCGCAGTGGCCCACGGTTTTAACCCTTTCTTGTAAATCCCCGTTGTGCGAACCGGCGACACCATCGCGGCTGTCTCTACGCCTCCCGGCCGTGGCGGGATCGGCGTCATCCGGGTCTCCGGCCCCGGCGCGCGCACCATGGTCGAACGCGTTCTGCGATTCCCCGAGGGTGCTCCCGCCTGGAAGGCATGGTCGGCGATGCTCGCGACGCTGCCCGACGCGGACGGCCATGCTGTCGACCAGGTCGTCATCACGTATTTTGCCGCGCCGCGCTCCTACACCGCCGAGGATGTGATCGAAATCGCGTGCCACGGATCGCCCGTGGTGCTGCGGTTTGCATTGGAACGCCTGTGCCTGGCCGGTGCGCGTCTGGCCGAACCGGGCGAGTTCACTCTGCGCGCGTATCTCAATGGCCGCATCGATCTGCCGCAAGCGGAAGCGATACGCGATTTGATCGACGCCACCACGCTGTATCAGGCTCGGATTGCCGCGCAGCAGGCGGAGGGATCGGTTTCGCGGCGGTTCAAGCCGATCAAGGAGCAATTGCTGGAGCTGATCGCTTTGCTCGAGGCCGGAATCGATTTCGCGGAAGACGACATCAGCGTGGCACCCGCGGAAGAGATTCTGCGGCGGCTCGACCCGATCATCGCATCGGTGCAGGCGCTGGCGGCGAGTTTTGCCTACGGCAAGCTGGTACACGAAGGATTCACGCTGGCCATCGTGGGGAGGCCGAACGTAGGCAAGAGCAGCCTCTTCAATCGCCTGTTGGAGAAAGACCGGGCCATCGTGACGGACATCCCGGGCACCACGCGCGACGTAGTTTCCGAGACAGCTTCCCTTGGCGGCATACCCGTGAAACTTCTGGACACCGCGGGTATTCGGCGCGGTCAGGATGTCGTCGAGTCCTTGGGAATCGAGCGCAGTTATCAAGCGATTGCGGACGCCGACCTTACGCTGGTCGTAGTGGATGCGTCGCAGAGTTTAGGTCCGGAGGATGAGGCGCTCATCCGGCGCGTAAGGGAACACGGCAAGGCACTGGTGGCCGCGAACAAATCGGATCTTACCCCGCGAATGGAAGCGCCGGATGCACTGCCTGTTTCCGCACTCACGGGAGCGGGAATCGACGACTTGCGGCGGGCCATTATCGAGATGATCGCGCCCCTTGGACAACTCGAGCAGGAAGGCGGGTTCATTACCAGTCTTCGGCATGAGCAGCTCCTGAGGGAGTCGAATGAAGCGCTGTCCCAGGCGCGTGCGGCGACGAAGATCGGCATCCCGCACGAGATGCTCTTGCTGGACCTCTACGCCGCGCTGCGACCGATCGACGCCATCACCGGCGCGACCACCGCGGATGACATCTTGAACCGGATCTTTTCCACATTCTGTATCGGGAAATAGGGACTCTGGTGCGAGAAGAATTAGTTCAAATGATCCGCTTGGCGGGGCCGCTGGTGCTCGCCGAATTGGGTTGGATGGCGATGGGCGTGGTCGACACCATGTTCGTGGGCCGCGTAGGAGCGGAGGCCATCGGCGCGGTGGGGTTGGGCACCATGGTGTTTTATGGAGTTTCCATCAGCGCGGCCGGTTTACTGTTAGGGCTCGACACGCTGGTGGCGCGGGCGTATGGCGCGGGCGACCGGGACGATTGTCGCCGCTCCTTGGCATCAGGCCTGTGGCTGGCGGGGCTGATGATTCCGTTCGTGATGGGCGCAGTCTGGGCGTTGGAGGCGATTCTACCGGCTTTCGGGGTGGATCAAGCGGTGCTGCGCGACACGGGGCCCTATCTTCACGCTTTGATCTGGAGCGCGCCTCCGCTGCTGATTTACTTCGCCCTTCGGCGGTATTTACAAGCCCTGCACATCGCGCGGCCGGTGATGATCACGCTGCTCACCGCGAACCTGGTGAATCTGGCGGGAAACTGGATTCTGGTTTTGGGTCATCTGGGGGCGCCGCGATTGGGCGCCGAAGGAGCCGGGTGGGCCACGTGTTTTTCGCGCGTTTACATGGCGGGTGCGCTGGCCTATGTGTTGTGGAAACGGGATCCGCAAGTTCTGCACATTTCCTGGAGACCGCACGCGGAGCGAATGTGGGCCCTGCTCAAACTGGGAGCGCCGGCGGCGGGGCAGATGGCCGTTGAGATCGGAGTGTTCGCCACTGTGACGGTGCTGGTGAGCAAACTAAATGCGACTGCGCTGGCGGGACACCAAATCGCTCTGACCACGGTGAGCACAACATTCATGATGCCGCTGGGTGTCAGTTCGGCCGCGGCGGTGCGAGTAGGATTCGCGCTAGGAAAGGGAAACCGGCCTGCGGCTGCGCGCGCTGGCTGGATGGCACTGGGACTCGGCGCCGCGGTGATGTCGGCGGCTGCGATCGTATTGCTGACAGTGCCCGAATGGATCGCGCGATTGTTCTCGCCGGAGGTGGCTGTGATCGCTGCCGCGGCAACTATCCTGCGGGTCGCAGCCTTCTTTCAATTGTTCGACGGATTGCAGATTGTGGTCACCGGATCGCTGCGGGGCGCGGGGGATACCCGCACGCCGATGCTTTGCCATCTAATCGGATACTGGGTGATCGGACTGCCACTGGGAGCGGCGTTGTGTTTCGGACGCGGAATGGGCGCGCCTGGATTATGGATAGGGCTCTCGGCCGGCCTGATTGCGATTGGTGTGGTGCTGACGGCATTCTGGTGGCGCAAGGCACGGCAATGGCGGCTGAAAACCGCCGCGTGATAAAATGTGAAGGCTTCGTAGTTTCCTCCCGGCCAGGTAGCTCAGTTGGTAGAGCGCAGCCCTGAAAAGGCTGGCGTCGGCGGTTCGATTCCGTCCCTGGCCACCTCACTAATCCACACATAACTCAACACTTAACTGTCTGCTCTTCTGTCCGTGACAGATTTGTGCCGTGGATTTCCCGGATCAACACGTCTTGCCGGTCTTGATACTCGGGCGTCCACTTCGCATAGTAACGACTGATTGTGGCGGCACTATCCCCGAGGATGGCGGCTACCACCTCGAGTTTTCCGCCCTTCCCTAGAAGCTCGGATGCGAGCGTGTGACGGAAGCGGTGCGGATGAGCCTGCTTCACGCCGGCTTGCTTGAAGACCGCGGCCATGGTCCTCCAGGCGCCTTTCACCAGGCTGCGCAGATTGGCCGTGTCCTTGGAAAAGAATCGTCGATTGTCACCCGCCGCGCCTTTGGGGAGCGGCAAGACTTCAAGCGCCTCGATCACGGCGCTGGGCAACTCCACGCGAATCATTCGTTGGTTCTTAATGGCACGCTTTTCGAGACGCGTACCGCGGATGTGATCACGAGACAGCGTAACCACGTCGCTAATGCGCAGGCCGGCATACCGCATCAGTAGCGTCATAGCCCGGGCACGGCGCCGCTCGTAGTTGGTTCTGCCAATCTGGTCGCACGCCGCGATGATCGCGATGACTTCCTGTCTGGTATAAGGCACGATGTTGTTGGCTTCGATCATTCTGGGCCGCTTCAGGCTTCGCGCGGGGTTCTTCGCAGTCCATTCCCGGTCGCGGCAGAATTCGAAGAATTGCGTCAGCAGCTCGACTTCCTTGATCCAGGCCCAGCCGCCTTTGGCCCGCCACAACGTATAGCGATCCATGGTCTCGACATTCACTCGGTCCAAGTAGTGAATCGAGGCGCTGGTACAGAACTGAGCCAGGAACCCCAGGATTCGTTTGTACTTCCGCTTGGTCTCGGAGGCTTTGCCTTGATGCTGCGCCTGGAATGCGCTCACTGCATCGGAAATCGTTTTTCGTGGCTTTCCAGAAACGCGATCTTCGATCTCCGTGAGTCGTCGTGCTGCGCGTTGCAGATCACGAGTCTTGAGAGAGAGCCGGACTCTCCGTTGGTCGACCATGCCAGAGGCCCATATCGGGCACCGGCATTTGAGCTGACCGGGTCCTCTGTCCTTGTGGGGGCACCTTTGGGAGTGCCGTCGTTGAAGTGTGAGCATGGGCGTCATTCTACCGCCCCTTTCGTTCGCTCGCAGTAGACCCGCATCGCCAACGAAAAGGGGATTCGCATCTCGACCCGGCCACGGCTGCCATTTTTTCCCGATTTGCCCAGCTTGAGCACGCCATCCTGATCCTGAAACCAGCGGACGACCGTGGACACACTCAAGCCCCACAGTTCCGCGTAGAACTGCGGTGAATAGTGCGGGTCGACGACAATCGGCTCCGGCGGCGTGATTTTCGGCATCCTTGCTCTGCTCCGGCGTTAGATCGTTCAAAACGCTGAATCTCGATTTTAGAGAGTTCGGGAAGAGATTTAAATGAGCACGTTCCGGAACTTGAGAGGCCATTCGCGGATAATCTGCGGAGTTCTCCGACACTTACTCTACCGATGGCGTCGAACAACGGCCAACGATCCCCGTCTAAACTATTGCGCTTCCGAGTGTTGGCTAATCGGGGCGGGATTCGAGACCGCGCAGATATTGGTCCAACTTCTCCGCAGTCTTGCCGCGAGGGTTAGTGCGTCCATTCGCGACGTCGCTGATTGTGTCGCGGTTTAGGCCGGTCCTGACCAAGCATTCAGCGAGTCGGCCCTCGTCGATCGCCCCGCGTAGCTTGGCCCTCAGATTCTCGAGTTTCTTTTCCGCATTTGGAGTGAGCTGCTGATCGCGTCTCGCCAGTCGCTTGAGGCGGCTTCCTGGAGATCCAATCTGCGGAGGCATTCTGCGGCTGAGATTTGCGCCCAAGGAAAAATGGGAAGCTCGTGAAGCGGGAGTGTCTTAAATACCTCGGGCTCGCCCATCACTGCGCAAATCAGCCCTTCAAGTTCGCGAATGTAATTCTGGTATCGTTCAATCCACTCGACGGCCTCGCTTTGTTTCCGCTGTTCCGGTGTATACTCCTTTCCGAACGGGTTGCGCCACATAGGGTTGAGCAGCCGGACGAAAATTCTATCCCCGAGATCCAGGTGATCTTCGGGGTGACGCTTCATCAGGTTCGTCAAATCGCGGTGCAGACGCGCGGTCGTGCGAATCAGTTCAGATAGCGTTGGAACTTGGCCGCTTTTTTTAGGCATCGCTATGCTCCTTGCGCCGTTGGCATTTGGCTGAGCACTCTCCGACTTTACGAAAACAGTGCATCATCCCAAGAATAGGGCCTGACCGAGGCGGTGTTTTCAACGTAATGACCCGATCCGCGATGGGCGCACTGGTCGATCCGGCTGTTCGGTTCTACCTCAATTTTCTCGGAGAACCAGTGACCACGCCAACTCACTGAGTCGTAAGCCTTGTTCATGCATTATAGCCTTCGCGCGCGCGAGTTATAGTTAATTAAACTCAAATGGCGCGCGCGGAGCGTCCAAACGTTACCAATCTGGCAAATGGGAACACTCATCTTGCTCTTTCGCCGACTCGCACATCTGATCACACGACGGCGTGGTCGGCTTGGACCAGCGGGATGCGTTTCAATAAAGCAGAAGACCGTTCCAAAACCTCCGAGTCGTCAGGCCGAGGGAGGTAAGTGGGTCGGAGCCGATCGGAAGGCTTCCAAGGCACGGTCACAAAGCGAGGGCCGGATGCACTTGCTTGTGGTCCGGGATTGGGATGGGTCAGGCGGATGGCGACGCACCGATAGCCGTGGACGCCGCGACGTGCAAAAGCAAATTGGATGTTTGTCCCACCCGCGGCGGTCTTTTCAGAATCCCTCTGGGATACCTGAAACGACTCCGTTTTCGTGCCGATTTTTACTTCACTTTTTCCGAACGCTCGTCCACACACTAACTCGCTCATTCATAAGCATTGTTTCCACGCCCCCGGCCTCGCGACGAGCGCGGACCTGGTTGTCAGAAGCGCCGCTAAGCCGGATTCCGGGGTAAACCCCGAGCGCGCCCCACATTCGAGCAGTGCCTCTTTCGCAGTTTCCCCGACACAGCTCGCGAAAAATCATCGCACGATACGCTGCGGGTGCTCTGAGGGACGGTTTTTTGCATCGAATTCGCAGTATTTTCCCAAAACTTGCTATACATCCTAACAAGCGGATTCTGCGCGGCATACTGGGTATACCCGCAGATTCTGGGCACAGTACAGTACTGGTGTATACACTCGCGCGCGGATTTAGAGCCCCTCAAATCCGGAGCGGTGCACCGCAGTCGGCGGTTACGCCGGGTTCAGCCGGTGCGTGCACGTTGCGCGCCAGGCTGAGCGCAGACTACGTCCCAATATTCAAGAAGAGTGTCCCAAAACTCTCAAAACGTCGGGTCCGAGGAAGTAGGATCATCCAGGTCGACAAGAAGGCATCCAGGGCGATTCATTCAGGGCGAGGGCCGAGTTGCTACAGAGTGACGGGCCAAAGCATTACGACGACTGATTCTTGGTTCGGTAATGGGCATTATCGGAAGCGTAGGTCATGTGAACATTACCTCTAAGTGGCAAGCGCACTCCGGGTTGGAAGGCCCACTGCGTGAGCGGCAAATCCTCGCTATTTATGGATCGAGATTCGTTTGTCGAAAGTGAAGGGTATGATGAAAACGAAACCAAATCCGCTGAGTCAAACGCGACAGGAGGTCGACTATATGAGGGGCAGCACTCGACGCTGATTCCAAGGCATAGTCTGGGTTGCTGACAAGGCGTTTTCATATGAAGATATCCAGCAATGGACATCGAGCTAGCAGTCTCCTTTTTAAGGGAAGGTAGATGAAGAGGATATTCCGCCGAGGACCTGGAAGAAGATTCTTCGGCGGTTCTCCGATGCCCGTTTGTTTTAAACTGCCAGCTTCTCAAACATCAGACTGATTACCGGTGAGCGGTTTACGTTCAGCCAGGTCTGCGCGAGCATCGGCTAACCTTTAACTGCGTCTGCGACAGACTCGATTCTACGAATCCTTTGTCCGCTCGTCCACAATCCCACCGATGAGGTGCAACAGCCAGAGATCCGGGAATCGGGATTTCTCTCGGAGTTCCGTCAGGATGTCGACTGGTGCGCGTTAGCCTTCCGAGTACTCCTCAGCGCCGAGGGTAGTAGGCAATTTTGGGGGTCTGGCGTACGTGTGAACAGTACCTCTTGGCCCATGGTCCTGTTCCAAGAATGGCCGAAGAGTTTCTTGTGAGCCGTAACCGATTCAGTTGCCACAATGGGGGAACTTGCTTAATGCTTAGGACAAAAAACCGTTCAACACGGCTAGGGCGCCTATTCCACCTTCTCCTGGTCATCTCCGCCATGAGCATTGGGCTGTTAGCTCAAACACCTGAAGATCAATTGACCGTAGTTTCGGTTTCTCCTGACGCCGGCGCGGACCATGGACATCATCCTTCGCGGGTTATCGTGCGGTTTCGGAGTGACCCCTCCTTCCTACCCGATTCGAAGTCCAACCACGGCTTGGGAGCCGATAACGTTTATGTCGTGGAGAATCCTCCGGGACTTTCCGTGGCCGAGGCGGTGCGGCACTATCGAGAGGATCCGAACGTTCTATATGTGGAGCCCGATTACGAGGTGAACACGACAGCCGATCCAACGGATCCACTCTGGTCGCAGCAGTGGGACATGGTAAAAATAGCGGCTCCCGGAGCATGGGATCTTCAAACCAGTGCGAGCGATGTGATTGTGGCCGTGATCGATACCGGAGTCGATCTCACCCACCCGGACTTGCAGGCCAATCTCTGGACCAATCCGAAGGATGGCTCGCACGGCTTCACTTGCATGAACGGAACCTGCGCCACGGGTGGGCAGGATGACTATGGACATGGCACGCATGTGGCCGGAACGATCGGTGCGGTTGGAAATAACGGCATCGGAATCGCCGGGATCAACTGGCGCACACAGATTCTGTCCTGTAAGTTTCTGGATTCCAACGGAGGTGGAAACGTCTCGGACGCGGTCTTATGTTTCAACCAGGTCTTGGCCCTGAAACAGCAAGGTTTCAATATAAGGGTCACCAATAATTCGTGGGGCGGAGCAGGATTTAGCCAAGCGCTCAAGGACGCCATGACCGCCGTAGAGACCGCCGGCGTTGTCAACGTTTGCGCGGCCGGGAATAGCGGAGTGAATGCAGACTTGGCGCCAATGTATCCGGGGGCTTTCGATAACCGAGGACTCGTTTCCGTTTTGGCTTCTGATCAGAACGACCTGGGCGCGTATTTCACCAACTATGGAGTAGCGAACGTCGACATCGCGGCTCCGGGAGTCAGTACCGTTTCGACCGTGCCCACGGGAACTTGTCCGCTCTGCGATCCCAGTGGATATAGGCCACTCTCAGGCACCTCCATGGCTACCCCTCACGTTACGGGCGCGTTGGCCGCGATTTTTCACGCGAACCCGAAGCTTTCCGCGTTCGAAGCCAGGGACGCGATTCTGGATCCGGCAAGCTATGATTCCGTGACAGATCCGCTCGGAAGCATGACTTCGACGGGCGGGCGCCTAAATCTGCAGAAGGCGCTTACGAATCCGATCTTGTCGTCGCCGAAGCTGAATAATTTCCCTGTAATATCCTCCGTCGGAAATGTTTTTGCAAATGCGGGCGATACAGTGAATCTGACGGCGACGGCGTCCGATCCGGATGGCGACCCTCTGCGGATGGTATGGGGGAGTTCGGTGCCGAGCCAGAGTTCATCATGGTTGCTCGGCTGGATGCTGAACAGGATTTTCCCGGCTCCAACCGGCGACTCTCTCTCGTTTCAAGCTCCGGCTTTGGCTCACACGGCGATGGCGCCTTATGCTGTCTCAGTATCGGATGGCAGGGGCGGTGGCGCTACGACACTCAATTACACGACGATTTTGCCTGCCTCGAACTCGGGGCAGCCGCCGTCCGGAAGTCTAACTGTTTCACCGACGTCAGGTCCTGTAGGGACGGTGATATCGGTGAATTTTCCAGCTGTTGATCCTGAGGGCGGTCCGGTTGCGTGGGATCTCTGGCAAACAGGTCTCGGCGCGTTTGGGAGATGCTGCCTCACTGGAACCTCTTTCAGTTTCCCGCTAAATTCTGCCGGTGCATACAGGATCACAACCCAAGCCATCGACAATCAGCTCAACTTGTCCAACCGGCAGACTGCCGTGGTGCGCATCGGAGGGGCAACGGGGACGCCGCCTATTGCTGACGCCACAATCGACAAATTGACAGGCGCGGCTCCGCTTGCGGTGAACATTGATATGAGCAGTAGTACCGATCCGGACGGAACCATCAAAACATATACCATTCTCTGTGATTATGCTGGGGACGGCGTGGGATATGCCGGTCCAAGAGCTAGCTGTACATACGCGACACCGGGAAGTTACTGGATCATGCTTCAGGTTACCGATAATGATGGTCTTACCGACATCATGCCGGCTTATGCTGTGGTGACTCCGCCGGCGGTACCCATCTCTTCTAAAACGCCCGCTTCGGTGACGCTGAGCAACCTGACAATGAACTTCACCGGCGGCACTCTGGCCCCGTCGGCCACTACCAATCCGCCTGGACTCGCCCTCACTTGGACCAACGCACCGCAAAGCCAGCCGGGAAGCTACACAGTGATCGCAACCGTTAGCGACCCCAATTACACCGGTTCGGCGAGCGGAACATTCACCATCAACAAAACGGCAGCCTCGTTAGTGCTGAGCAACATGACACAGACCTACACCGGCGGTGCGCTGACACCAACGGCGACCACCAATCCACCGGGCCTCGGCATAACGTGGACCAACGCACCGCAGAGCCAGCCCGGGAGTTATACAGTCACCGCAACCATTAACGACCCGGACTACCAGGGTTCGGCCAGCGGAACCTTCACGATCAGTTCGGTGGGCCAGCCACCGCCGCCTCCGCCCCCGTCTACTCAGCCGAGTGTCGCGATTACCAATCCTCACGCCGGTGTGGTGCAGATAGGCACGATCACAATTCAAGCCGCCGTAACGCAAGGCACGAATCCAATTGCACGAGTTGATTTTCTCGTGAATGGAGTCGTGAAATGCTCGGACACTAATGCACCGTACACCTGCTCCTGGAAGATACCTGGGGCAACTGGGAAGATCTACTGGTTACAAGCGAATGCCTATGACACGGCAGGTCGAGTCGGGATGTCGAGCATAGTTCAGGTGACTTCCTCACATTGACAGGCCGAAAAAGAAAATGCCCGGCCCGGAGTTATCCGGGCCGGGCAGGTTGAATTGAATCAGCCTAGTCTACTGGATGCGTCGGACTATCCCAAGCATCTATATCGGCCTGAGATTTCGATACCTGGGTCGTGGCGGACCCACCTGGTGTAGTACCCAGTTGGTCTCCCAATTGATTGAGATTCCCCAGAGTTCCGATGAAGCCCTGGATGGCGCTTTGACTATTTCCGCAATACGCGGTCCTAGCATTCGCCAGCACCGTCTCCCCAATCGATCCGAACATATGGAAATTCAAAACGGCTGCCAGGTATTGCTGGATCATCTGCATCCGGGTCTGATCGATGCTAGTCCGGTTCTTGGGATTGGTTGTCTTCTGCGCGATGTTCGACCAGAAGCCGCCCATTAGGATGTTCTCTCCGGTCGTCGGATCTGCGGTGATGGTAAAGCCAGCCCCGCAGGCTCCGCCGGAGAAGAAATTATCGATGCCATCGCCGGCCTTCGTAGCACCCGCCGGCAGATTAGTCCCATTCCAAATATTGTTGGAAAGAGTTGTATGCGTTGCCCAGAATCCTTGAGTTCGGCTGGCTTGGGCATTGTTGTTGACATAGCTGCAGACGATGTTATTTCCGAACTGGGCAGTGAAGGTCCAGTTCGTCGGCACACCGTTCACGTCAAGTGTCCCCGGGCCATCGCCGGCAGTGCCAGGGGTGTAGCCAGTACAAGTAGCATCCGTCAGTGTCCAGTCTCCAGCCGGTAGCGGGGTGTGTTCGCTGATTACGGACGTACCCGTGTTGATGGTATACGGTCCGAAGCTGGCAGTTGCAGGCGCCGAGGCAGGCGTGATGTTAGTTGAGGGGATGGTCCCCGAATTCAAGGTATTCGCGCCTGTTACATCAAAGCTGAAGGTCCCGGTTCCCGTGCCCTGGACAGTCTTGTTGATAGTCAACGTGGGGAGCAAGTCATTGACGAAGTTGCAGGTCACGGTGTCACCTGCGCCCAGCGTCACGGTCACTCCAGCAGTTGTGTTCGCGGCCGACGTGGATGCCCCGGTACCGGTCGTTGTTATCGCGCACGTGGGCTGGCCCGCCAGCGCCCAGCCTGTCGGTACCGCCTCGATGACGTTCTTTACGGTTCCTGGCGCGATGTTGCTGAATGAGGGGACCGTAGCGGCGCTGGTCGAGACTTTTCCGGCGGCTCCAGCGACAGTTGTAGCGAGAGTGAAGCTAGCCGTATTGGTCCCCGAATAGTTGAACGAACCGATGCCACCTATCGTGGTCTTAGTTACAACGAGAGCCGCCAGCTTGGTGTTTGTAAACGTACAGGTCGGGCTGTTACCCGCGCCTACCGTCACCTTCACGGTCGTATCGCCCGCGTCAAAGCCAGCGGAAGTGCCTTGGGCGAACGCTCCACCCTGGCCCGTGCCAATCAGGATCGTCGCCCCATTGGCCGTGCAAGCGATGTTGGTAAGAGTCCAGCCCGCTGGCACCGTCTCGGTCACGTATTTGTCACCTAACTGCGTGCCATCCAGACTGAAGGCTGTCGTCGTTGTGGGGTTCCCTTGCGTGCCAGTATTGCGCGTGAAACCCGAGAGCCCGGAGCCAGTTACGCTGTAAGTGAAGCTACCTACGCCGCCCACCGTGCTCTTCTGAATCGCCAGCGATGCGGTCTGCGTGTTTGTGAATGTACATGTTGGCGTGTCGCCGGCATGCACAGTCACCTTCACCGTCGTGTCACCCGCGTCAAAGCCAGCGGAAGTGCCTTGAGCGAACGCTCCACCCTGGCCCGTGCCAATCAGGATCGTCGCCCCGTTGGCCGTACAAGTGATGTTGGTCAGGGTGTAGCCGGTGGGTACGGTCTCGGTCACGTACTTGTCACCCAACTGCGTCCCGTCGAACGGGAACGCCGCCGCTGCCGTAGTGCTGTTGTCCGCCGGCGTCCGCGTAAATGCTGACAGCCCTGAGCCAGTCACCCCGTAGTTGAACGTTGTCCCGGCACCGACCACCGTCTTCTGTATCGCCAACGACGAGTTCTGTGTGTTGGTAAATGTACAGGTCGGACTATTGCCTGCGCCTACCGTCACCTTCACCGTCGTATCGCCAGCGTCAAAACCAGCGGAAGTGCCTTGAACGAACGCTCCACCCTGGCCCGTACCAATCAGGATCGTCGCGCCGTTGGCTGTACAAGTGATGTTGGTCAGGGTGTAGCCGGTGGGTACGGTCTCGGTCACGTACTTGTCACCCAACTGTGTCCCGTCGAA
>DASYSG010000018.1:0-36234 GCA_036003585.1 Bryobacteraceae bacterium
CGTTGGGCCAGCGGGTCCGAGTGCACGTGGCTTTCGCCAGATCGAGCGGCTCGCCGGCATGGCTGACGACCAGCCGAAATGGCTCCTTGAAGACCGGAAGCTGGTGCCGTTCAAGCGTTTTGAGTCTCGCTTTCAGGTTCACCGGGAGCGCCCGCCCTTGGCTGAGTCGTTCGCCCGTTCCAGCTCTGCTAACCGCGCCTCCAGATTTTCGGTTTCAATCGCCTTGATGGTGTGGTTCAAGATGCTATCCGCAGCTCGAACCTTGATAGCAGCCGGGGTACTGGGATCCACCATCACTTTCCCCAGCGTAGAAACGGCCGCAGTGGACATCTGGTGGAGCCGCCCCACGGACTGGGAGTATGCGGCCCATTTCGCCGCCCGATAAAGACCTTGGAACTCTGGCTCCTTTTGCCAGCGCCGGAGTGTAGCGGGACTGATTCCAACCGACTGAGCTGCATCTTCGACTGTCCGCTGCGTAAGCAGGGCAGCAGCGGCGGCTTCCTTTTTGTGGGGGTACTTTGCCCCGTGGCCGCTCATCTGCGCTCACCTGCGATCATCTGCCCCGGAAATTGAGGCTCCATCGCCGTTCCATCGCCTGCTCCCGCCAGCTTCACATTTCGCTTGCTTCTGTCTCCGATCAGAGCCATTCATGTGATCGCGGAAACCCCGCCAACAAAGGAGAAGATCATGTGATTTCGACCGCAGAAGCACTTGAAATCGCCCTGGCCCCTGCTGCCGAGGCTCCGAAAGGCACCCCAAAGGCCAGCCGTGCCAAACCGGCGCGCAACGTTGCGCCGAAGAAGGCCAAGTCGGGGAAGAAGGCCACCCCCGCGAAGAAAGCGCCCAAAGGCGCGAAGAAAGCCAGCGGCGCCCGAGACGGCAGCAAGGCTGCCAAGGTCCTCGATCTGCTGAAGCGGCCGGAAGGTGCAACCGCCAAGGAGCTGATCAAAGCGACCGGCTGGCAGCCGCATTCCGTGCGCGGATTCCTTTCGGGGACCGTTGGCAAAAAGCTGGGCCTGGCCGTTGTCTCGACCAAGGCTGAAGACGGCGAGCGGACTTACTCCGTCAAAGCCTGAGCATCCGCAGTTTCGGTTATCAAGCGCCGCCGGGTTAACGCCTGGCGGCGTTTCTCGTTCTGAAGGATGCGAAGCTCCGCGTGCCAGTCCGCAAACCCCAACAGCAATCCGGTAACGTCGGGATTCCCCGCCAGCAGTTCGGCTTCGATAGCGGCGAGCTCGCGGCGGCATCGGTCGGTTTGGCGACGCTCCTCGATTTTGCAATCGCCTTCCATGCTTTGAACGCCGCGTCATGCCGTTCTTGTCATTTTCGGGTTCATTAATTCCATGTGCTCGTGTTCACAAATCTCAAGAAGTCCTGGACCGTGTAGTTAGACATCGAATCGATCTCGTCGAGTTCCTGGTGTAACTTATGGAGCTGATGAATGCTTTTTGACGAAACGGGCGGCTCTAACATAAGCGACCTATATGGATACGTTTCGAACGCGTAGGACAGCTGGAAAAGGATATCGCTCACGTATTGCGGATCCTGCGCGGCGGCGCCACGCGCTGCAATTCGGCTGATGCGCGTCAAACACTTTCTTACTAGATCTAGATTCTTGTCCATATTCAGTCCTCATTTTGTGATCTGAGCCGCTCTGCTTTAATCTCCTCGAACGTGCGGCCATCCCCATCAAGCGTGGCCGCCTTGCCAGTTAGCGTTTGCCAGCGCGCAACCACCACGTCGGCGTATTTGGGATCCAGCTCGATGCCGTAGCAGACACGCTCGGTCAACTCCGCGGCCGCGAGTGTGGTTCCGCTGCCGAGGAAGGGATCGTATACGAGCTCGCCGCGCCGAAGGTGGTTCAGGATCGGACGCCGCATTAGCTCGACAGGTTTTTGCGTTGGATGGTCGTACTTGTCTTCGTCGGCCCCGCCCATTATGAATTTCGGGCTCGGCGAATCCCAGATGGTCGAGTTCTCGCCCGCCTTTCCATACCAAGGCGCGTTTTTCTTTCGGACGAACCAACAAGGCTCGTGTTGAAACCAGTAGAGCGTCCGTGTGAGGACCGTTCTGCCTTTATTCCAGATAATCTGCTGGTGGTGAAGGAAGCCGATCTTCAGCAGCCCATCCAGGACTTCCCGGGTGAACTTGCTGGCATGCCAGACGTAAGCTGCCTCGAGGGATGGAACTAGCGCGAAGGCTTCGCTCCAGTCGGCACGCGTATCGCCCGAGATCGCCGTTTCCGTGTGGCCGGCGGTTCGCTTTTTCATGTAGCTCGCCTCGGCCGGGCCACAGCCATTCAGGCCGGCGCGATCGCGCCACTCAGAGTCCAGCTCAATTCCGTACGGTGGGTCGGTAACCATGAGCCGCGGCTTGCGCTCGCCCAGAAGCCTGGCGACGGCTTCCGCACTGGTGGCGTCGCCGCAAAGCACCCGGTGCGGTCCAAGCAACCACAGATCGCCTAAGCGGGAAACAGGAGATTCGGGTAGTGGCGGCGCGGCGTTGGCTGCTTCCTCGTCCTCAAGCGCTAGTAGGCCATCGATCTCACCGGGATCGAATCCGGTGAGGCTGAGATCGAAGTCCGACTCCTGGATCTCCTGGAGTTCGAGAGCGAGTAGTTCTTCATCCCAATCGGCCCACGTGACAGAGCGGTTCACCATCAACCGAAATGCTTTGACTTGGGCGGGTGTCCACTCATCGCACAGAATAACCGGGATCTCCGTAATGCCAAGTTTGCGAGCCGCCTTGAGCCGGAGGTGCCCGTCGACGACTTCCCCGTCGCTGCGAACGAGGCAGGGGATCTTGAAACCAAACTCTCGGATCGAGGCGCACATGCGATCCACGGCGGCGTCGTTCTTCCTGGGATTGCGTGGGTATTCGACAAGCCGCTCAATGGGCCACAGCTCGACTTGCGTCGGCGTCAACAAGGCTGGCATCTCGGTGGGCATGCCCGATTATAAGAGACATTTAGTGATTCGCAAAATGCTGTAATATATGGAGTTATCTACTGCTAAGTGATCATCAAGGTTGCTAGCGGGGTGAAGGGTCCGACGGCCGACACTACGAATCCTGGGTATTGTTCCGCGATGGAAGATCCGCCAGATGATCTGTTGAAATTGCCGAAAGGCCTCGACTCCCCTGACCCGATAGATGGAAACCCTTTTCCTGAAAGCGATATCCGACACGGGTTTTGGAAGAGTGCCACCAAGGTGGCGGAGGACGAGCACTCCCTGCTAGTGGTGGGAGTTTCCAAGCGACCACGACCCAGAGACCCAAGGAACTTGGACGCGATGATTGCTTGGGATCTCGCATTATTTACGGCAAAATACGACATTTGGGCTAAGCGTGGTGTGTGTGTAGTGCTCAGTGAGGAGCTGCTCGACAGTTGGTACGAGTGGCTCGCAAATTATGCCAACGAGATGTTGAAGACCTTCGCAAAGATTGCCCCTCCTGATCGGGCGATTCAAACGCTCCGCAATGCGTTAATCGGGAGGCGCGAACACTGGAAGGCGGAGGGCAGACGGTGTGTTGAGTTTCAACAAGCTCATCAAGCTCAGTTGGCGGCTCGGCAGGCCAAGGGCGATGTTTCAGCGGAATTACCTAGTTTGGCCGAGCGCGTCACACGCATATTAGAGATTCGGTGGTCGGGATTACTGGAAAGTTATCAACTAAGTGGAGAGCGCGTGGTCGGCTATGCCAGCGCAAGCGACTCCACGCGGAAGCTTGCGCTAGATAAACCCCCCGATGTTAAGCAGGAAAATCGTTATCTTGGCCAATGGCTCTCAGCCAACCAACGCGCAAAGCACGAATGCGGGATTTCTTCTTCTGTTGCGGTCGCCCAGGCGCGATTCGGTGATCTTGCAACTCAATACCTGAAACTCTGGCCTCCCAGCGCAGGGTGGGAGTTATTCGCCCGCTGGCTCGAACTTCTGAAAGTCCGCGTGCTCGGCGAAATCGCGTCGATCTGGAAGGGGACGAGCACCACTAAGAGTTGGTATGAAACCGTCTGCAAGCCCGCGGTAATCGCCACACTTTCGGCGACGGTCAAGGAGTTTGAGGGCCGGGCACGACTCGACGAATTGGTGTCGCTCGCACGCGTCCAAGGTGACCAACTGAGAACACCCGGATCAGGGCTCGCGCAGGCGAAAGTTAATGGGGAACCTGAACCGGATGTAATCGCCGAGACGGAGGCGAAGGCAAAGCCGGTTGAAGACGGCGACCAAAAACGCTCGCTCACGTGGGACGACATCGCTATCTGTTTCCTCGATCCTGAAAGAGTCGAGGTCAAAGTCGGTGACAACGTTAAACATCTCCACTACGCCGAGATGGGTTTCGCCGACCGAAGGGGCCGAGCAGTCGGCGACAGAGGTCCCGTTGATGCGTGGAACTGGCTTATGCACCTGGCGAAAAACCGCAGAATCATTGAGGTGGCATTTCGCCGGGCGCCTAATGTCGCAAGAAGTCCGGTCAATGCCGAACGCCCAATGTCCCAACTCCAAGAGTTAGCGAAACAGCGCGGTTCTTCCGTAAAGGCGCGAACCAAGCTGCAGGCCGCAGTGAAGGATCTCAGGCGGCGCCTACGCTTATATTTCCCGAACGTCCCTGGTGAGCCGATTGTGTTCGAAGAGACCCAATACCGCGCGCTATTCCAAGTCGGAACCGCTGAACATTTCCCCGACTGATCCCGCAGAATTTTCTGGGCCGTAGCCAGAAATTTCTTCTGACAAAGATTTCCCCTCATATCAATCAGTTGCGCGGTTCAGGCATCAGCAGATCCCGACTGCGGCGGAGTTTTCTGCCTATAAACTATGAACACTTCACTCCCAAGCGAACGCGAAAGCGCCGCCGACCTCCAATTAGAAGTACTGCTTACTGAACACGAATACGCCCGCATTACGAAGCGTAGCGTCGCCAGCGTGCGGCGCGACCGGCTGCTTCGGCAAGGCTGTCCCTACGTAAAGTTGGGTGCACTCGTACGCTACCGCCCCGACGATGTGCGAGCCCACCTAGAACGTAGCTTGCAGCGGACGACTGTCAGGAGCCAGCCCGAGGAAGGTGCCCGATAATTGCCGAGCCGTCGCCGAGAGCACCTTGCATGAAGGAACCGACCCCACCGATGCTCCGCGTGCGTGATTGGAACGCGAACCACGAGAATAACCGAAGCCGCGACTTGAAACAGCTGCTATGGGTCCCGGTCCCAAACGATCTGAGCTCCGACAGCTTCGTGGAGTTGGTCTTTCACCCGGACGGAGCGGCTCATCTCGGGGTTTGGACCGCCCTGCTGATGGTCGCGTCGCGTTCGAAACCCCGAGGGTTTCTCGCGTGGGGTAATGGTCATCCCCATACGCCAGAGTCGCTCGCTCGCCTGACACGCTTGCCTCAAGCCGTGGTTAGCGCCGCAATTGAACGAGTACTCGCGATCGGCCTGTTGGAAGGTGATGAAGACAAGCCCCACAAGAAGAATAGTTTGCCGCCGCACCCAACTGCGGGAAAACCGCAGGGGGCTGTGGAAAAACCGCAGGCAAGTGCCCTAGAAGGGAATGGAAGGGAACATCATCATCAGGAAGGGATTGGAAAAGAAAAGAAGGGAACGCAACGCGCGGGCGATGAGATCAAAACCGAGCGTTCCAGCGCCGGTAGCGGCACTCAACCCGTCCTTAGAACGATTGATGATGAGGAAAACCCACCGGAGGTCTACGCTTCGCCCGAAGATGAGTTGAAGGCGATCTACCAAGCGAAGGCTGGTACACCGATCACGATCGAGGTACTTAGTGCGATTCGAGAAAAACTCGAACTCACCGGTGTGGGTATGGGCGAGTTCGTCGCGGCGCTGAAAGAGTCACACATCCAGAACGAGTGGCGCAACCCGGCGGGGTTTCTGAGAGATTTTTCGAAGCGTTTTCGTTCCAAGACCCGCGTTGCGGCCCGGCCTGTCACGGCGGCCGAGGCAGAGGCCCGGGATTACAAGTGCCCGCTTTGCCATTCCAAAATCCAGGGTGAGGGGATCGTTCTGATTGACGGCAAGTGGGTTCCCTGCAAGTGTGCGAGTCCGGAATACATCGCGCGCCAGAGGGAGCGCGGTGTCTTCGCGCCGGAGGAACCTCCGAAATGACGGTGGCGCGGAGTCGCGAGGAAAGACTGGCCGTTGACTTCGCAGGCAGAACCACGCGACCAATGTCATTGCCCGCGGCGAAGGCGGGCGCCTAACGATGGGAGTCTACAAACGCGGTCAGGTTTGGTGGTATCGGTTCACCTGGAAGGGAGAAGCGATCCGGGAGAGCACCAAGCAGACCAACAAACGAGTCGCAGAACAGATCGAGGCCGCTCATAAGACATCCCTCGCAAAGGGTGAAGTCGGCATCCGCGATCGAAAGCCGACTCAGACGCTGCGACGGTTCGCGATAGACGATTTCCTTCCCTTCGTTTCATCAACCTTCGCTGCACGCAGCAAAACAAAGGCTTACTACCAGTACGGCGTTAAGAGTCTTCTCGGATACAACAAGCTGGCGGACGAACAACTCGATACGATCACCTCCGAGACAATCGCCGGCTTTGTTGCGAAGCGCAAGCAGGATGAACTCCAGATTGCCAGCATCAACCGGGAGTTGCAGGTTCTCCGACGGATGTTCCACCTCGCTCAAGAGTGGGGCAAGTTAGAGAAAGTTCCCCCAAGAGTCCGTATGCTTCCGGGAGAGCGTCGCCGCGAGCGGGTTCTAAGCTGGGCCGAAGAAAAGCGTTATCTGCAAGAAGCTCCGCCGCTATTGCACGATGTGGCGACGATCTTGATCGACTGCGGCCTCCGGCCCGAGGAGTGTTTCCGTCTGAAGTGGGAAAGCGTGCGGGACGGCTCGATTGAAATACAGTACGGCAAGACGGACAACGCGCGGCGGCGGATCCCAATGTCTAAGCGCGTTGCTGCAATACTGGAAATGCGAATCACCGACGCTCGAAGCGAGTGGGTGTTTCCAGCGCCGACGCGGAGTGGCCATATCGAGCCGGGCAGTGTAAAGCGGCAGCATGTGCACGCCTGTGAAGGAAAGCAGAATGAGTTGGAGAACGCCAAACGAGAGTACGGCGAACCAAAGAAGTGGAGCGTGGAGCCCTTCCCGCTCTATACGCTGCGCCACACCTGCCTGACTCGATGGGCGCCGCACATGGATCCCTGGACGCTTGCCTACCTCGCAGGCCACCGAGATATGTCCATCACCAAGCGCTACATTCACCCACAGGAACAGAACACACGGGCCGCCATCGAAAGGGCCAGAAACGCGTTGGGTGGGCACAATTCTGGGCACACTGCCGATGCAAGAGTCTCTTCCGATTTAGGCAATCTGCCCGTAAGTGCCTAAAACGTTGGGGGTTGCTGGTGCGCCCGGAGGGACTCGAACCCCCGGCCTACTGGTTCGAAGCCAGTCGCTCTATCCAGCTGAGCTACGGGCGCACTGCCTCATCGTATCATCCTAATGAGACCCATTCACCATGGCGGTGGAGACCGAAATAAAGCTGCGCGTACCGCATAGCCCCGAACGCGCCCGAGCCCTTCTCGAGGCGCTTGGTTTCCAGGCGATCGGACCCCGTGAGCTCGAAACCAACCAGACCTTCGATCTGGCTCAGGGCGAATTGAGACAAAGCGGCCGTCTCTTGCGGCTGCGCTCGGCGGGCGGCCGGTGGACCGTCACATATAAAGGTCCGTCCGAGGCCAACAGCGCGCACAAAAGCCGCGAAGAAATCGAGACCCAAGTATCCGACGGCCCCGCCTTCGCGCAAATCCTCGAAAAGCTTGGCTACCAGCCTTCGTTCGCTTATGAAAAATACAGGACCACGTTCGAAGCGCCCGGTGAGGACGGAATCGTCACTCTGGATGAAACACCCATGGGCGATTTCCTGGAACTCGAAGGTCCAGGGTACTGGATTGATCGCACGGCCGTGAAGCTGGGGTTTGGGACTGCCGATTACATCACATCATCGTATGCAGCGCTTTATGAGGAACATCGGCGATTTCATGCAACAGTACCTCGCGACATGCAGTTCCAGCGCCCTTAGGCAAAACGACCTTAGTACCTCGGAACCTATTGTTCATCGACAAAGCTGATGCTATTCTTCCAGTAGATTCGTGGCCAAGATTTTCACAACACGCGAGACCGGCACGGCGGAAACCGACGCCAAGGTAGCGGCCAAGGTGGCGGCCAAGGTGGCGGCCAAGGTGGCGAAAGATGCTTGAACTAATCGTCACGCTGGTCATCACCGTGAGCTCGGTGCTCATGTTCGGCTACTGGTTCCGTTATACCTGCCTGCTGATCCTGAGCGCGGAGACTACGCGGGATTATGCGGCTGACATCGCCACTGCGAATCAATTAAGCTTCCTGCAAGTCCGGGCTGAATTGCGCGATCAGCAGCCGGCCGATCTGAACCGGTTGCAGACTTCTCTCGATCGCGATCTGGCAGTGGTGACCTACCTGATTCAGAATGCCTCGGGGCAAGGCGAGTGGGGCATGGAAGCGCGGATGCTCAAGTTCAACTATCGCCTGATGAGCACCTGGTGCAGCGTCAGCCAACGTTTCTCTCCGGAAGCGGGTCGCCGGGCGCTGGACGAGATGTCCATGATCGTGTCGCACTTCGCCAATTCCTTAGGCGAACGGGCCGCGGCCGGCGCAGCCGCTTAATCGCTTCCAAAATCCTGGTTCTTAGTGAACCGGCTATCCTTCGGTGGGAACTTGCCAGCGCCCGCTTTGCCACTCCAGATTGAAGTTTTCGCCCAGATACACGCGGCGGACTTCGGGATCGTTCCCTAACTGGTCGGGCGTGCCGGAGCGGAAAATCCGCCCATCATTGATGATGTAGGCCCGGTCTGTGACAGCCAGCGTTTCACGAACGTTGTGGTCGGTCACCAGGATCCCAATGCCGGAGCGCTTGAGATCGAAGATGATCTTCTGGAGTTCCAGCACCTGGATAGGATCGATTCCCGAAAACGGCTCGTCGAGGAGCAGGTAGCTGGGCTCGATCACCAGGCTGCGCGCGATTTCCACGCGGCGGCGTTCGCCACCGGACAGCACGTAGCCCTTGCTATGGCGGACCGTTTCCAGGCCGAGATCGGTAATTAAGCGATTGGCCCGATCGCGGCGGTCGCGCCGTGAGAGCGGCAGCGTTTCCAGGATCGCCATCAGATTATCTTCCACCGAGAGCTTGCGGAAAACCGAGGCTTCCTGGGGAAGATAACTGATTCCGCGCCGGGCGCGCTGATACATCGGCTGGGAGGTAATGTCCTGGTCGCCCAGAAGCACCTTGCCGGAATCCGGCACAATCAGTCCGACGATGCAGTAAAACGAGGTCGTTTTGCCGGCGCCGTTGGGACCGAGTAATCCAACGACTTCACCCTGTTGGACCTTGATCGAAACGTTGTCTACGACTTTGCGACCGCGGTATGCTTTGGTAATTTCCGCTGTCTGAAGCGCTTTCACAGGCTCTTACTTTTTGCGAATGGTGCCTTCCGCTGGCTTGTTTGGCTCGCCGTCAACCACCAGCCTATCATTGTTCGCCCACCACGTTATTTGCCGCCCGTTGGCGTTGCCTTTCACGTTATCCACCAGCAGCGGCTCTCCTTTTTGCAGGAGCACTTTCTGTTCGTCCGCATAGTATTCGGCGTGTTCGGACGTTCCGGTCCGGGTGCGTGCGGGCTTGGTAGCGGTCTCGATGCTTACGATCTTTACGGCGCCATCGGCGAAGGCCTTATCGAGGGAGGAATCCGAGTCGGCGGGTTTCAGAAAAGCCTGCAACTCCTTGGAGTTCACCGTAAGAGATGGCCGCGTGAGAACCACGCCGCCCTGATAAACGGCTACGCGCGTTTCCTCGGTGTACACCAGGTCCGTGGCGCGAACCACCGTGAAGACAGGCGCAGCGGGACCTTTGGACTTAGAACTTTTCCCCGGATTCTTCTCCGGCTTATCCGGATTCTTGTCCTGCGACTTGTCGGCGAACTGGCTGACTACTTTGCCGTGGGCTTCCATCACGCGCCGGTCGCGGTCGATTTCGATCCGGTCGGCATCCACCCGATTGGCCCCCTGCCAGGCGCGGGCATTGCCATCGTAACGGATATGCTTGTTTCCTCCGGTGGAGACCATCCGATCGGCGACCGCCTGCATGACTTCGTCGTTCGAGAGCATGGCCGAGGATGCGCCCTTGCGGTCCGGCTGGCGCGTGGACGATACGTGACCTTCCGCGGTGTAATCGCCCGATTTCTGATTCATCACGATGCGGTCGGCATTCACCGATCCCGTGGGATCGAGCATTCGCGCCGAGCCGTCCAGCGTCATCAGATCCTTGGATTGATCGAGTGTGGCTTTGTCCCCGCGGGCGCGCCGGTCGCCCTCTTCGTACTGGAAGTTCGTGGTTTGTTCCAGGCGAACCATCTCACTGGTGTTCGGATCGAACGTGGCCAGGATGTCTTTGCTTTGCGTACGGGTCACGGTAGCGGCGGTCTTGGGCGCTTTCGCAGGTCGCTCGGTAACCGTCGAGGCGTTGATCGACCGGACGGATTGTATGCGATTCTCTTTGCCGTAGGCGACCCAGATCCGGTCGCCCTGCATCGACCGTTTCGGCTGATCCGGCTGGTTGGGCAGAAATTCGAGTTTTCCCGGCCCGTCGGTTTCCACGCGATCGATCTCTTTGCCGCCGGGTTTCATCGCCAGCCGGATGACGTCGCTGCGCAGAACGCGCGTGTCGCTGGTTTGATCTTTGGCTTGGGTCCCGGGCCGTGTGAGCGGCGTCGCCTGCACCACGCTTTTTCCGGTAGCGATGGCGGTTTTGAGAGTGCTTTCTTTTGCGGACGTCTCGAAATCCATATCCAGCCGGTCGGAGTCCACCGTGGTTCGTCCGGTGTCTGAAGTCGAGATCAATTGCGCGTGGTCGTGGCCGTCGATGGTGCGTATCACCATGCCATCGTCGAAGTTCAGGTTCAGTTCGTCGGCCGCATATTCCACCTTGCGGCCAGGATCGTCGTGAATGCCGCGGGCCATCTGCACCTTGGCGGAACGAATCGCGCCTTTATCCAGCTGGACATCGCTGCGGCCGCCTTGCATGTACAGTGTGTCGCGAGTAAATCTCGAGGCGGGGAACAGGACCACCTTTGAATCGCGCTCCGTGTAAACGGCCTGCTCGGCTTCCACATGCATGGGCTTGGCTTGCGGAGTTTTCCCGCGCCAATCGAGGACCACCTTGTTATGTAACCGCAGCTCGCGAGTCATGGGATCGTATTCGGCGCCGACAGCCGAGCCCGTGCCGCGGTCGAAACCGAACGTCACCGGCCGGTCCGTCGTCGCTTTGCCGGTGTCGCTTGCAAACCGCATCCCGGAGCCGTGGATGTGCAAAAGACGACCAGTGGGCGGCTGGTCCGCCGGCACACCCATGATGATGTCGACTTCGCCGTCGGAATAGAGCGTCTTCGATTCGGTATCGAATTGAGCCTTCTCGGATCGAATCAGATCCGATTTTTCGCCGTTCTCGTGGAAGAGCTGCAGCTCCACGCCCTCCAGCTCCATAAGCGAAGGTTCTTTGATTTCGCGAATGTTTCGGGCGCGTATCGTGAAATGCTTCTGGTCACCCTTGAAGACCGTGTGCTGCCAGTCATTGGCGCGGCCGTCGACGCCGTTTTCGAGGGGCTTCGGGTGGACGATGACCTCATGATCGAGGATCGCCCGGCGTTGGTAATAGGTGACGCCAACCATGACCACGATGGCAACGATGGCGGCCAGGAAAAGCCACCGGGTATGGCGCATGTTATTTACATGGTAACGCGCATGAAAATCGCCCTTACAATGCGGCCACCAGCTTCGCGAGCAGTGCCGTGCGGTCGGCGATGCGATCGATCAGAATGCTCTCGTGAGGCGCGTGTGCGCCTTCGCCGACAGCGCCCAGGCCATCGAGCGTGGGGACGCCGAGCGCCGCCGTGAAGTTGCCATCCGACCCACCTCCGCTCGAAGATTCCTCCAACGTCACGCCGAGATCCGCCCCCAGCGAACGAGCCGTTCGGAACAATCCCCGAACTCCGGGCGAGCGCTCCATCGGAGGCCGGTTCAGCCCGCCTGCGACCTCGACAGCACAGCGCCTGTCGAACGGCTTCAGTGATGCAAACTGGCGTTCAAGATAGCGCTGGGCCGCCGCACTGGGCGCGCGCACGTCGACCTCTATGTGGCACTCCGCGGGAACCACGTTGCTGCGCGTGCCGCCCTGAATCACGCCGGGACTGACCGTGATTCCTTGCTTCAACCGGGTGAAACTGGCGATCCGTTCGATTTGCCGCGCCATTTCGACCACCGCGTTCGCGCCCTTTTCGAAATCGAGCCCGGCATGCGCGGCGCGGCCGCGGACGGTGATCCGGTAATCGCCGACGCCTTTGCGGGACGTTTTCAGCTTTCCCTCGAGTCCCGTGCCGGGTTCCAGCACCAGGACGGCGTCGCTTGTTCTTGCTATTCCTTCTGTAAGCACTCTGGATGTCGGGCTGCCGATCTCCTCGTCGGAGTTCACTTGGAGGATAAGTTTGCGCCGCACGGGCACAGCGTGCTCCAACAGAATCCTGATCGCGAAGGCGAAGAACACTAGTCCGGCCTTCATATCCAGCACTCCGGGTCCCCACAATCGCCCGCGAGCCTGCCGGAACGGCATGGTCTTGAGGGTGCCCAGCGGCCAGACAGTATCGGAATGTCCCAGGACGAGGATTTGGCCTTGTTTGCGCGCTCCCGGTAGCCGGAATTCGCACCGGACGTGCCTTCCCGGGCACGTCCGGACCCGAGCAATATCGCCCACCATCCCGCCGAACAGCTTTACGAACTCATCGATGCTGGGCGGGTCATCGCTCGGCGATTCGCATTCGACCAGCGTCCGAATGCACGAAATCATGTCTTTTTGTTTTGCGCGCGCCGCGCGAAGGAACGCATCCACGCTTGCTATAATAGCGGGACCGCACATGCCGTCTTTGGACATACAGGCCATCCGCGACATTCTTCCTCACCGCTTTCCGATGCTGTTGGTGGATCGCATCGAGGAGCTGGAAGCGGAGCGTGTCGTCGGCATCAAGAACGTCACCGCCAATGAACCGTTCTTTATGGGCCATTTCCCCGATTTCCCGGTGATGCCGGGCGTACTGATCGTGGAAGCCATGGCACAGGTGGCTGGCGTGCTGGTGCTGAGCAGCATTCCCGACCGCCACAAGAAACTGGTTTTGCTGGCGTCGGTGGAACAGGCCAAGTTCCGCAAACCCGTGCGGCCCGGAGATCAGCTTCGCATCGAGATGAAGGTCAGCAAGCGCAAAGAAACCGTCGCCAAGATGTACGGCACGGCCAGCGTGAACGGCGCGGTGGTGGCCGAGGCCGAAATGCTGTGCAAGCTGGCTGATCGCCCCTAGGGATACACAGCGGATGCCGATTCATCCGACAGCAATCATCGATCCGGGAGCGCGCGTCCATGCTTCCGCGGAGATCGGGCCCTACTCGGTGATCGGAGCCGACGTGATCATCGGCGCTCGCACCGTGCTCAAGGCTCACGTGTTCGTGGAAGGGCCCGCCGAGATCGGCGAAGACAACCTGTTCTTTCCGTATTCGACGGTGGGCGTCGCGCCCCAGGATCTGAAATACAGGGGCGAGCGCTCATCGACGCGCATCGGAAGCAGAAATAGGATTCGCGAGTTCGTGACCATCCACCGCGGCACGGAAGGCGGTGGCATGCTGACGTCGGTCGGCGACGACAACCTGTTGATGGCGTATGTCCACGTCGCTCACGATGTGCACGTGGGCAGTCATTGCGTTTTGTCGAACGCGGCGACGCTCGGCGGCCACGTGAACGTCGGCGACTGGGCTTTTATCGGCGCTTCGAGCGGCGTGCATCAGTTTTGCCGCGTGGGGCGGCACGCGATCATCGGGGGCTACAGCGTGATCACCCAGGACGTGCTTCCGTTCTCGAACACCGTGACGGAACGCGAGGCGAAAGTGTTCGGGGCTAACAAAATCGGCCTGGAGCGGCGCGGATTTCCCGCCGAAACCATCGATGCGTTGCATAAGGCGTTCCGGCTTTTGACGCGCTCGGGGTTCAACACCTCGCAGGCAGTGGAGTGTATCCGCCACGAGATTACCGGCTCGGCCGAGGTGGACGAATTGCTCGAATTCATCGCTCAATCGCAGCGCGGGTTTATCAAGTAATGCCTTTGGGCCAGCCACTAGGAATGATCGCCGGCAACGGACGATTCCCGGTGCTCGCTCTGGAAGCGGCACGTCAGGCGGGGATGGAGGTAGTCGCCATCGCGATTAAGGAAGAAGCGTCGCCCGAAATCGAGAAGCTGGCCGCGCGCTGTCATTGGATCTCGCTGGGCGCCCTGAGCAAGCTAATCGATATCTGCAAACAGGAAGGCATCCTTCAAGTGATGATGTGCGGGCAAGTCAAGCACGTCAAGATTTTTTCCTCTATTGTGCCGGACTGGCGGCTGGTGAAACTACTGGCGTCGCTCGAAGCGAAAAACACCGATGCGTTGATCGGCGGCGTCGCTAAAATTCTGGCCGACGAAGGCATCACGCTCGCCGATTCGACTCTGCTGTTGAAAGATCTGCTGGCTCCTGAAGGCGTCCTGACGCGCCGCAAGCCGTCGTCCGACGAGGAGCGCGATATCGCGTACGGACGCCGTATAGCGAGCGCTCTTTCGGAGCACGACATCGGACAAAGTGTCGCGATCGCCGAGCGGGCCTGCGTGGCCGTCGAAGCCATGGAGGGAACCGACGCGATGCTTCGTCGCGCGGCTTCGTTAGTAGACGGGAAGCCTCTGCGGCTGGTCAAAGGATCCCGGCGCCGCCAGCACCTGTTGTTCGACGTGCCCGTTGTGGGCCCGCAGACGATCGATGTCATGCGGGAGACCGGGACCACGGCGCTGGCCATCGACGCCGGGCGCACGCTGCTGCTGGACCGCGACGAGCTGCTTTCACGGGCCAACGCGGCTAGCGTCACCATCGTGGCAGAGTAATACTTACCTCTTCGTAAGTGGAAAACCCTAAACGACTCTTCCTTTGGCTCCGCCGATATATCAATCGTGGATACTTTCTCGCGTTCGTGGGACATGATTGGCGAGAGCTTCGCGGTCCTTCGCAAGGATAAGAAACTGGTTCTGTTCCCGATTTTAAGCGGGGCGTCTACGCTGTTGGTCGCGGCCCTGTACTTTCTGCCCTTGTTCCACATGGGCGTGCTCGAACACTACAGGGCGTATCGCACGGTGGGATCCCACGGTGTACGCGTGGCTGTTCCTGTGGTACTGCACCAATTACTTCGTGATCTTTTTCTTCAACTGCGCCCTGGCGGCGTGTGCGCAAATACGCTTTCGCGGCGGTGAACCCACGTTGGGTGCGGGCCTGGCCCAGGCTGGCTGGAAAATTCCCGGCATTCTGATGTGGGCCGTGGTGGCGAGCACCGTGGGCATGCTGCTTCACGTCATTGAGGAGCGCTCGTCGTGGCTGGGCAAAATCGTCAGCGCTACTCTGGGAATCGCCTGGGCGATGGCAACTTACCTGATTGTTCCGGTGCTGATCTTCGAGGATGACGGCGTATTCGGCTCCATCCAGCGCTCCAGCGCTCTGTTGCGCGAGACGTGGGGCGAGCAAATCGTGAGCGGCTTCAGTTTCGGTTTGCCGTCACTGCTACTGGCAATACCCGGGATTCTGCTCGGAATGGTGGGATTCAAGCTGCACCCTCTCGGATTCCTGATCGCGGTGCCTTACTTTCTCGTGCTGAGCGCGGTGATGAGCGCAGTGCGCGGTATCTTCACGGTGGCCCTGTACCGCTATGCAAACGGAGGCGACGCGCCGCCAGGATTCTCCAGCGCGACTTTCAAGGAAGCATTTCTGGACAAGCCGCGTCGGTATTAGGTCTTCCCAGATTAGGTCTTACCAGACGCGCTTTTCTCAATCCAGCCATCCGCGATCTGGATGACGCGTTTCCCGTAAGAAGCGTTGGACTCCGAATGCGTCACCTGGATGATGGTGGTGCCGGATTCATTGAGCTTCCGGAACACTTCCATGATCTCCTTGGCCTGACTGGAGTGAAGGTTGCCGGTGGGCTCGTCGGCCAGAATCACTTTGGGATTCGCGATGATCGCACGCGCGACTCCCACCAGTTGCTGCTGTCCGCCCGATAACTGGTTCGGAAACAGATCCTTCTTGCCGACCATCTGAAACCGGTCCAGCACGTCGCAGACGGCGGCATCGCGTTCGGATTTACGGACGTTCCGGTAAGACAGCGGAATTTCCAGATTCTCGTAAACCGTCAGCGAATCGAGCAGATGATAGCTCTGGAACACGAACCCGAAGTACTTCTTGTAGATCTCGTCGCGATCCTTCTTCTTCATCGCGTGGATCGGGTAATCCAGAAAGTGGTACTCGCCGGTCCAGCTGCTATCGTGCATGCCGATCAGGTGCAGCAGCGTCGATTTGCCGGCGCCGGAGGGACCCATAATCGAGACGAAGTCGCCTTCCTGAATATCGACGTCGATCCGGCGAAGGACAAATGTCTTGGTAGGGCCGTGCTGGAAAAACTTCTCGACGTTGCGGAGCCGGATCATCTGCGTCTCATCGGGCGAGGCATGCCTCGCCCCTACAACTTCTCTTTTAAAAGCTTGGTGACCGCCGCTGGATCGGCTTGCCCGCGGCTGGCCTTCATCACCTGTCCCAGGAAGAAGTTCATCACCGTGGTCTTGCCGCTGCGGTACTGCTCGAGCTGCTTGGGATTCGCGGCGATGACCTCGTCGATGATCTTGACCAGCGCGCCCTCATCGCTGATCTGCGTGAGATTTTCCTCCGCCATGATCACCTCCGGTTCCTTTCCGGTGGTGAACATCTTCGGAAAGATCTCCTTAGCCAATTTGCCGGAAATCTTTCCCTGGGATACCATGCCGACTAAGTTTCCCAAAGTTCCATAAGTGATCGGAGACTCGGTGATGTCTTTTCCGGCTTCCTTGAGGGCACCCGCCAAGTCACCCGTGATCCAGTTGGCCGATGCCTGCGGGTCCCCGGAGATGGCTGCCGTGCCTTCGAAGTACACCGTCGTATTGCGGTCGGCAGTAAGTACTTGTGCATCGTACGGACGGATCTTATATTGCGTTATGAACCGCTCGCGTATTTTATCGGGCAGCTCCGGCATCCTCTCGCGGATGCTGTTCAGCCAAGCCTCGCTCACGCGCAGCGGAACCAGGTCGGGTTCGGGAAAATAGCGATAGTCGTGCGCGTGCTCCTTGCTGCGCATGCCGACGGTCTCACCCGTATCGGGGTTGAACAAGCGGGTTTCCTGCATCACTCGACCGCCGCTTTCGAGAATGCCTACCTGCCGCTCGATCTCCTGATCCACGGCCAGCTTCAGGAAGCGGAACGAGTTCAGATTCTTGACCTCGGCTTTGGTTCCGAACTTCTCCGCGCCTTTCAGGCGGACGCTGACGTTGGCATCGCAGCGCAGATGGCCCTTTTCCATGTCGCAGGTGGATACGTTGACGTACTGCAGAACCTGTTTCACCGCAGTCAGGTACGCATGGGCTTCGTCGGCGCTGCGGATGTCGGGCTCGCTCACGATCTCGATCAGCGGCGTCCCGGAGCGGTTCAGGTCCACATAGGTGTAGCGGTCTGAATCCTTGAACCCCTCGTGGATGCTCTTGCCTGCGTCGTCTTCCATGTGGACCCGCGTGATCCCGATGCGCTTGTGAACGCCGCCCACCTCGATGTCGACATAGCCGTGCTCGGCCAGCGGCTGATCGTACTGCGAGATCTGGTAACCCTTGGGCAAATCCGGATAGAAGTAATTCTTGCGGGCGAAGATCGAGCGGGCATTGACACGGCAGTTCAAAGCCAGCGAGGCCTCGATCGCCAGTTCCACCGCCTGTCGGCTCAGGACTGGAAGAGCGCCCGGCAAGCCCAGGCAGACCGGGCAGACATTGGTATTCGGCGGCGCGCCAAAACTGGTCGGGCAGCCGCAGAAGATCTTGGTGCGTGTGGCGAGCTGGACGTGCACTTCCAGGCCGATGACGGGCTCATAGCGGGCGATCGTCTCGGGAGATACGGCGGTGGTCATGCTCGACGCCATGAAAGTCATTATACCGGCCAGCCCGTGCGGCTGATACAATTCCAGGAACATTCCCGCCCGGGAGGACGTATGGGACAGACAGGTGCTGCATGTTAAAACGTACGCTGTTGACAGTTGGAATTGCGGCCTTAGCCGGGTGCGGGGATAACGTCCGCCTGGGGCCGATGGAGCATGAGAGCAAGAACCTCGAACTCGATAAATCAGAGATGATGCGGGCGGAGGTGAAAATCGGCGCGGGCGAGTTGCGCATTGGCGGGGGCGCAGCCAAGCTGCTGGAAGGCAATTTCGACTATAACGATCCTGGCTCCAGACCGCAGGTGGATTATCATTCGACCGGCGTGCGCAGCGATATCGATATTCATCCGTCGGGAACGGTACAGCATGGGGAGAGCAAGTGGGACCTGCGCTTCAACGACTCCGTGGCGATGGATCTGGTGGTCAAGATGGGCGCTGGGCAGGCGCATCTGAACCTGGGAAGCCTGAATCTTCGCAGTGTAGCTTTCGACCTGGGAGCCGGGGAACTGGACGCCGATTTACGCGGGAATCCCAAACGCAGTTACGATGTCCAGATCAAGGGCGGCGTCGGTCAGGCCACCGTTCACCTGCCGAAGAGCGTCGGGATTTCGGCTACGGCAGCGGGCGGCATCGGCGAGGTCCATGTGAGCGGCCTCGAGAAACGCAACGATCGCTGGATTAATCCCGGTCACGAGCGTGATCCAGTGACCATTCGCCTGGACGTGAAGGGCGGCATCGGCCAGATCGATGTGGTAGCCGAGTAGCCATTCGCGCTACCCTAACAAAGGTGAGCACCAGCGCCCCAGAAACCACCCGTATTTCGATCCCCAAGTGCGATCCCGGTATCGGCCAGGTGATTCGCACTGCGGACTCATCCGATGTCATCGACGGCGTGGTGGTACGTCCGTACGATCTTTGGCCCGACGACCGCGGCTACTTCCTGGAAGTCGCGCGCATGGGTCAAGGCTTAGCTGCGGGCTTTCCCGCCGAGAGCACCCAGGTTTCGGCCGCGCTGAGTTATCCCGGCACCATCAAAGCGTTTCATTATCATCTGCATCAGACCGACCTGTGGGTGCCGGCAGCCGGCATGTTTCAAGTGACGCTGGTGGATCTGCGTCCGGAATCCCGCACGTTCGGGCGCAAGAATACGATTTATGTGGGAGCGCTCAAGCCGATGCAGGTGGTGATTCCACCGGGTGTCGGTCACGGCTACAAAGTCATCGGCGAGCAGCCTGCGATTCTGGTCTACGTGACCAATCGTCTGTACAATCCCAAGGACGAAGGGCGCATCGCTTACAACGACGCCTCCATCGCTTACGATTGGGAGCTCCAGCACAAGTAATGAAATTCCTGGTTACCGGAGGCGCCGGATTCATCGGAAGTGCGTTCATCCGGCTGCTGCTTAAAGATTCCGATGGCACGCGCCGCGTGGTGAATCTCGACAAGCTCACCTATGCGGGGAATCTGGAGAATCTGGCGTCCATCGCGACTCAGGAAAACGCCGCGCGTTATCGCTTTGTGCACGGCGATATCTGCGATGCCGCGCTGGTGGATTCTCTGGTGGCGGAAGAGAAACCGGACGTCATCGTGAATTTTGCCGCCGAATCGCACGTGGACCGCAGCATCCTGTCGCCCGCGCCGGTGTTCGAAACCAATCTACGGGGAACCTTCACAATGCTGGAGGCGGCGCGAACCCACCAGGTTCCACGCTATATACAGATTTCGACCGACGAAGTCTATGGCAGCATCGATCCGCCGCATGACGCCGACGAGAATTATCCGCTGCGCGCCAGCAGCCCCTATTCGGCATCGAAGGCCGGCGCGGATCTTCTCGCACTGTCGTATTTTGTGACCTACAAGATGCCGGTGACCGTGACCCGGGCTTCCAATAATTACGGTCCCTACCAGTTTCCCGAGAAGCTCATCCCGCTGATGATTTCGAATGCGCTCGAAAGCAAGCCTCTGCCGATTTACGGCGACGGCCAGCAGATCCGCGACTGGTTATACGTGGATGACCACGCTCGGGCCATTCTTGCGGTGATCGAGCGCGGGCGGGCGGGAGAGACTTACAACATCGGCGGGAGCCGGGCGCTGCCGAACCTGGACGTGGTGCGGAAAATCCTGGCGGCCGTGGGAAAGCCGGAAAGCCTGATGCAGACGGTGAAGGATCGCCCGGGCCACGACCGCCGCTATGCTCTTTCGAGCGAGAAACTGACGCGCGAAACCGGGTGGCAGGCTCAGATTCCGTTCGAAGACGGCCTGCGCGAGACCATCGATTGGTACAAGTCCAATGCCGCCTGGACCGCGCGTGTTAAGAGCGGCGAATACCAGAATTATTACCAAAGCAATTACGGCGGCCGCGCGGTTTAGCTCCCGAAGTGTGATCAGCCGGGGCGAACACTCGAGCGGGAGCAAAACCAGTATATTCACTGATGTGTGATACCGTGCGGAGGTGAGCCCCACACAAACCGCCGAACGGCGGGCGTCGCACCAGCGCGTCTTCACCAACGCGGCCCTGGTGGGCGTACTGGCGACGGCGGCCAAGCTGGCCGGAGCCGCCAAAGTTGTGGTCACCGCGCGCTACTTCGGCGCCGGAGACCAATTAGACGCTTTCGTGATCGCGTTCCTGCTGCCGGCCTTTTTTACCGACATCGTCGCGGGATCCTTCGGCGCGAGCTTCGTCCCCGCGTTCATCCGGGTGCGGACCGACCAGGGAGATGCAGCGGCGCGAACATTCGCTAGAACGGGCCTGGCTCTGGTTCTGGGCGCGATGCTGGCGGTAAGTATCTTGCTCGCCGCGGGCGGACGGTGGATCTTGCCCTTCTTAGGCTCCAGCTTCTCGCCCGAAAAATTGCAGTTGACCGCCAGCCTCTTCCTGGTCTTGATCGTGTGGCTTCCGATGAGTGCATGCATTGCCGTGTGGCGCGCGGTTCTGAACGCACACAATACCTTTGCCCTCGCGGCGGCGGCGCCCTTGACGACGCCACTGGCCAGCATTATTTTTTTGTACGCGGGCGCGCATCGATGGAACGTGTACACGCTGTGTTGGGGAACCTTGGCGGGCGTCGCGGTCGAGACCCTGATTCTGGGGTGGGGCGTGCACCGCCTGGGAATCCCGATTCTACCGGCGTGGCGTGGCTGGAATCCGGAGATGTCCGCGATTCGCGCGCAGTACGTCCCACTGCTGGCGGGAACCATGCTCGCGGCCTTGTGCCCGTTGATCGATCAGGCGGTGGCCGGCTCCCTGCATTCGGGAAGCGTATCCGCGCTTACGTATGGAACCAAGCTGGCCACGGTGTTGGCGGCCATAAGCGGGACCGCCATCGCCACCGCGGTTTTGCCGGAATTCTCCCGGCTGGCGGCGCAACATGATTGGAGCCATCTTCGTCACACCGTGCGCGTGCATTCGGCCGTGATTATTCTGCTCGCCTTGCCCGTGGTAGGCGGGCTCGTCTGGCTCTCCGGCTCGATTGTGCGGACTTTCTTCCAGGGCGGCGCATTTGACGCCTCGGCGACGCGCGTGGTGACCAGCGTACAGCAGTTTGCTCTGCTGCAAGTGCCGTTCGCCATTTTGTTCGTGGTGGCGAGCCGCTTGGCCGTGGCGATTTCCGCAACCGCGGTGATGATCCGCGCATCCCTGTTCACCGTGGCGGCCACCGCCATAGGCGATCTGGTTCTGGCCCGTACAATGGGCATCGCGGGAATTCCCTTGGCCGGAGCGCTGGCCCAAGTGATCGCCATTGCGAGCCTGGTCTACTTTCTGTACCGCCGCGAGCCGCGACTGTTCCGGGTCAGCTAGGCTAGGGCAGGGAGTCGGCGTGTCGAGCGCGGGGTCTTTTCCACCATCAGGGTCGTCGCCGGGCAAGACGCCGAAGGAATCGCGGCGCTGGCTGAAGCCGCGCGTTCCCAAAGAACACCTCTATCGTCTCTCTCCGCGCCGTCCCAAGCCGCACCGGCTGGGGAGATTGGAGCGCTGGGACCGGATCCGCCGCGTGATTCGCACCTGGTGGATCTGGCTGGCAGTGGCGGTCGCTGCGCATCTGGCCGGTCACTGGATTCTGACCGTCATTGCCGGAGCGTGGGCGTTCTTCTTCTACCAAACCACTCCCGAATCGCATCCCGCCGTGTATGCGCTGGAAACGGATTTGGACGTGGAATCCCCGGAGTTTCCCATCACCATGGCGGGAATGACCGGCATGCCCCTGGTGCCTGGAAATCAGGTTGCTCTGTTCAACGACGGCGACGAGTTCTTTCCGGCGATGCTGGAAGCAGTGGAATCCGCCGGGCATTCCATCACGATGGAACAGTACATCTTCTGGGATGGCCGCATCGGACGGCGTTTCGCCGAGGCCTTCGCCGAAAAAGCCCGCGCCGGAATTGCGGTGAAGCTGCTGCTCGACGCCGTCGGCTCTTCCACGCTCGGTGAACCCGTACTTCAGATTTTGGAGGCGGGCGGATGCCAACTCGCGTGGTTCAGCCCTATCCATTGGTACACGATGAATCGAGCGAACCACCGGGATCATCGCAAGTCGCTCATCGTCGACGGTAAAGTTGCTTTCACCGGCGGCGCAGGGTTGGCGGATCAGTGGCTGGGCAGAGCCAAAAATGCGCGCTCCTGGCGCGACATCATGATTCGCGTGGAGGGTCCGGCGGCGCTGGAGCAGCAAAGCGGATTCGCGAAGAACTGGCTCCTGTGCACGGGCGAAATTCTCACCGGCCACGATTATTTTCCGGTACCGAAACCCGCGGGAAACGTGAACGTCCAGACCATCTCGAGTTCTCCTTTCGAAGGAACAGGCGCGGCCGGAACCATGCACCTGATCGCGCTCCAGTGCGCGCGCCGCCATCTGTGTATCGCCAATCCTTATTTCATTCCCGACGCACGCGTGATCGAGATGCTTGCCCGGGCCTGTACCCGGGGCGTCTCCGTCAAACTGATGATCGCAGGCAGGCACAACGACACGTGGTGGGCGCGCCAGAATAGCGTACGGCTGTACGGCAAACTGCTCGAAGCAGGCATCGAGATCTACGAGTTCCTGCCCACCATGCTGCATCAGAAGGTTCTCATTGTGGACAATGCCTGGGCCTCGGTCGGCACGGCTAACTTCGATAACCGGTCTCTCGCGCTTAATGAAGAGACCAGCGTGTGCTTCCACGACCGCGCCCTGGTCGGCAACTTGCACGATGTCTTTCTCGCCGATCTGGAGCGGTGCCGCAAAGTGCAGCTTACGCGCTGGAAACGCCGCGGCTTCTGGCAGCGCGCGGGCGAGCAGTTTGCGTCTCTCATGGAAGACCAGATGTAGCGCCTCGTAATAGACCCATGCATCGATTTCGAATTGCCACCTACAACATTCACAAGTGCCGCGGCGTGGACGGGCGCGTCCATCCGGAGCGTGTCGCGCGAGTCTTGGAGGAAGTGAACGCCGACATCGTCTCACTCCAGGAAGTGGTGAGTCACGAAGGAGCCGCCGCGGTGAAGGATAGAGCCAGGGATGGAGCCGATCATCAAGCCGATTATCTGGCTGGCCGCCTGGGCTTGTTCGGCGCGATGGGCGAAGCGCGCAAGCATCGCGGCGGCGCCTATGGAAATGTGACGCTCAGCCGCTGGGACTTCAAGCTGGTCCGCCCGATCGACATCACCATCGGGACGCGCGAGCAACGAATTGCGCTGCGGACCGATATCCGCTTGGGCGGCCACATCCTGCACGTCTTCAACGTGCACCTGGGGACGGCCGTGCGCGAGCGGCGGCAGCAGGCGATTCGCCTGGTGGATCGCGATCTGCTGCGGTCCATCGACATTTCAGGTCCGCGCATCGTGCTGGGCGATTTCAACGAATGGGTGCGCGGCCTGGTGACGAAAACTCTGGTGGCCGAGTTTCACCTCACGGATCTGCGCGCACACCTTCCGCGAGCACGCAGCTATCCGGCCCTGGCGCCCTTCCTGCACCTCGACCACATCTACTTCGACCATCATTTGCGCATCGAAAGGGCCTTCTTTCATCGCAGCCGCCGGTCGCTGTTCGCGTCCGATCATCTGCCGCTGGTGGCAGATTTCGTTCTTACTGAATAAACTATGCAGACCTTTCGATTGACCCTTGAATACGATGGCTCGCGCTTTTCCGGCTGGCAGGAGCAGATCAATGCCCGGACCGTGCAGGGCGAACTGAAACAGGCGGTGCTGGATCTGTTCCGAACCGACGTGGAAGTACAAGGCGCGGGACGCACCGATGCCGGCGTGCACGCCGTGGGGCAGGTGGCTCATCTGAAGATTCGCGGTAACGTACCATCTCCCACGGCTACGCAGATTCTCCGCGACCTGAACGATGCCTTACCCGCCAGCATCGCCATCTTAGACGTAACCGAGGTTCCGCCTCGCTTTCACGCGCGCCACGACGCCAAGTCGCGGGCCTACTTTTATCAGATTTCGACCCGCAAGGCGGCACTTTCCAAGCGTTTCGTGTGGTGGGTGAAGGAACCGCTGGATGTGCCTCGCATGCAGCAGGCCGCAGCGCTGATCGCGGGGCGCCACGACTTCGCGGCGTTCCGCGCGGCCGACCCGTCGAAACCGGGCGAGTCGACCATCGTCGTGGTGGAATCGGCCGAGGTCTCCGTCGATGACAACCTGATCGTGTTTCGCATCGAGGCGTCACATTTCATCTGGAAGATGGTCCGGCGCCTGACGGGCACGCTGGTGAAAGTCGGACGTGGCGAGGTATCCGTGGAAGAATTTCGCGATCTGCTCGGCGGCAAGAAGAATCCGAAGCTCGACATCGCGGCGTGGACCGCTCCGGCGTCGGGATTGTTTCTGGAAGGCGTGCGCTATTAGTGTGATTCGCGGGCGATCCCACGCTTGCTCGCGCGCGCGAATGCCACTAGGTGCCGCGTATGCTCGGTGGGAACCTCGGTTTCAATCCGCTGGAGCGCATCCTCTAACTTCAATCCGGAACGATATAGCAGGCGATATGCCGTCTTCAACGCTTTGATATCGGTTTCGCCAAACCCCGCGCGTTTGAGACCCACCAGATTCAGCCCATGCGCCGCTACGTTGAAATCCGCATAGAGAAAATACGGAGGCAGATCGCTGTTCACCCGCGTGTTGCCGCCGATCATCGCCAGCGTGCCGATACGCGAATACTGGTGAATCACCACGCCGCCGGAGATAAAAGCCTGGTCCTCCACTTCCACGTACCCGGCCACCAGCGCGCAACTGGCGATCACCGTGCGGTTCCCGATCCGGCAATTATGCGCAATATGGCCCGACGTCATGATGTAATTCTCGTCGCCGATGACGGTTTCCGACTCCGGCGCCGTGCCCCGGGAAATCGTGTAGTGCTCGCGGATGATGTTCCCGTTGCCGATCCTGAGATAGCTGCGAGCGCCGGTAAAACCCTTATCCAGCGGATCGGTACCCAGCACGGTACCGGCCGAAACCTGGTTGCGCTCGCCCAGCGTCGTCCAGCGCTTGATGTAGACGTACGGCTCCACGCGCGAGCCCGCGCCGATCGCCACATGCTCTTCGATAATCGCGAAGTCGCCGACGATGACTCCGGGACCCACGACCGCCCCCGGATGCACACGAGCCGTGGGCGCCACTTGCGCGGAGGGATCAATCGGCATTCGGAAGGTCGATGATGTCAGCAGTCACGATGTCAGGAGAATTACAAACAGCGCGATCCACAGGGCCCCGAGGAAATGCCAGTAGTAGGCGACGCTGTCCACGGTCTCGCGCCGCGGCCGCCCCAGCACGACGATGAACAGCGCGATCAACCCGCCGATCAGGTGCGCCGCGTGCAGACCGGTGAACATGTAAAAAAAAGAGCTATAGGGATTCTGGGCCAGATAGTAGCCGCGGTGAACCAGGTTCAACCAAGCCGATATCTGAGACGTCAGAAATGCCGCGCCCAGGCAAGCCGTTACGATGAGCAAACGTGCGGCCGCAGGATGCAAACCGCGGCGGTACGCACGGCGGGCCGCCTCGAAGGTGACGCTGCTGACTAAGATGATCGCCGTGGAAAGCCACAGCGTGCGTGGTAGCGTAACGGGGGCCCAGAAAGGCGGGGTTCGCGAGCGCCAATAGAACGCGATCACCAGCGCCGCAAAGAACGCCAGGATGGAACCGCAGGCGATCAATAAGCCGATGCGGTACAGTCCCGGTGGGGATTTCTCTGGATCCTCGAGCGAGGCGGGAAGCACAACTACCTGGGAAGTTTTCCCGGCCCGGTCGCTCAACAACGCCATAACTCTATTTTACGCCCTACCATGGAGTATGAGGCACATCTTCCGCACCGTGATCGGGGTTGGCCTGCTGATCCTGGGCGTAATCGGGAGTCTCCTGCCGGTGATTCCCGGCTTCGTGTTTTTTGCGGCTGGAATCGCCGTGCTCGGTACGGACCATGCGATCGTCCGCCGTTTCCATCCGCTGGTGCTCCGCGTGCGGGCGTGGCTTGAGCAGCGCGGCATCCTCAAGCCGCACAAGACCTAGTTCTTCGGCTGCCTGTAACGTTGGGCGGCCCAGATGGACCCCCACCGCATCAACCCGCTCGGTACCAGCTTCATGATCCACACCAGCAGCTTGTAGCGCCATCCGGGAATTACGAACATCGCGCTCCGATCAAAGCCGCGGAGGCTCTCCCCAACCACAAAATCGGCGTTCAGCCACAGCGACGTCGGGATGCGTGACCGGTCCATCGGCATCGTGTCATGAAATTCGGTCAACGTGAAACCCGGGCACAGCGCCTGCACCCTCACCGGGGACGATCTCGTTCCCAATTCAATGGCTAGACCCTCGGTGAAGCGGTTCATCCAGGCCTTGGTGGCGCAGTAGCTCACGTTCTGGGGCGAAGCGCCATAGGCGGCTATCGAAGAAACGTTGATGATTCCGGTTCCCGCCTCAGCGCGCGGGACCAGATTCGCCAGGGCGGCATGCGACAGCCGCATGGTCGCCAGCACGTGCAACCGATGCATTTGTTCCTGGGCGTGTGGATCCGCTTCGAAAAAATACCCGAGGGTGCCGAAGCCGGCGTTGTTGACCAGCAGGCCGAGATCGGCCGCATCGCGAATCCGCCTCGCAACCATAGTGAGCGCGGCATCGTCGGTTAAATCGGCCGCCAGGATTTCGGCCCGCACGTGGTATTGTTCGCCGATCTCGCGGGCGATCGAGCGCAGCCGGTCTTCGCGGCGGGCGATCAGCAGCAGGTCGTATCCACGAGCCGCGAGCTTCCGTGCGAACGCCACACCCAGACCACTGGAAGCGCCGGTGATAACGGCTAGCATATCGGCATCTTCACTGATCCTGTTTTACTTCATCCTGACGGTGTCCCCGGGCGGCCCATTCGGCGCCTGCCAGCACCAGCATCGTAGCTAAGAAGCTCAAAAACAGAATGGTCGCCGAGTAGCGAAAAACGCCGTACTCCCGCTGAATGCGGGCGTCGACATGCGGCCAAACGATCAGATTCAGGTACTTGAGGCCCTCCAGCAGCAGTCCTGCGCCGATGGCCGCGGCGATTACGCGCGACAGAGGCGGCCGCCCGTTCGGCAAATAGCGGTAGATCAGAAACAGAATCAACGACGTCAGTGGCACGGCCGCGAGCTTGAAGAACAGGATTGAGGTCCAGCGCTCGATCCGCATCCCGCTCGACGAGCCTACCTGCAATTCAGTGATACCGAGCGATAGCAAAGCCAGGCTGCCGCAGGAGAAAATCAACGCCAGGCTGACCACCTGGTTGTGCAGATAGCTGCGATTCGTGCGGATGCCCCAGATCTTGTTGAGCGCCACTTCGAGCGGCTCGAAAATTCCGTTTGACGAGAACAGCAGGAGCAGGATCGCCACCCAGTCGGTCACCGGGCGGGCGGGAAGATTGTTGCTCAAGAACGAGCCGAGAGCGTCGGGAAAGTAATCGCGCAGCGCGAAGTCGATAGCGGCGACAGTAGTTTGCCGGCTGAAGAAGATCCGTGAGATCGATACACTCACGATCAGGAACGGAAAGAATCCCAGAAGCACGTTGGCTGCGACGGAAAACGCCAGCGCATGCACCTCGGTTTCGGTCCAGTAGCGCAGCGTGGGCAGAATCGCATCCAGTATGGATCCCGGAAATCCCCGGCGCGGCTGCATGGTCTTTATAGGTTAGCCGGTAGATACAGCGGGTACACTATGTTCATGAATACTTCCACTTTTCAGCGATGGCTTGCCCCCGTTCTGGCCTGCGCGCTATTTGCAGGCGCGGCTCTGGCTCAAACCAAAGACACGTCCAAGTCTGCTCCGAAAACGCCGGCGAAGGCCGCGGACACAGCCAAAAAGGCCGGCGCTCTCCTCGACATCAACTCCGCCACTGCGGACCAGCTCAAGGCCCTGCCGGGCATCGGTGACGCCTATTCCGCAAAGATCGTTGCCGGCCGCCCGTACGCAAAGAAAGACCAGCTGGTTTCTAAGAACATCGTGCCGCAGGCCACCTACGACAAAATCAAGGACTCCATCATTGCGAAACAAGGGGCCAAAGCTACGGCGACGAAGAAGTAGTAGTGAAGGTTGTACTGATCTCAACCTATGAGCTCGGCCACCAGCCGTTCGGTCTGAGTTCACCGGCAGCCTGGCTGGTCCGCGATGGCCATGACGTCGTGTGTCTCGACCTGGCCGTGGGTCCGCTCGATGAGACTGCGGTTCGATCGGCCGATTTAGTCGCATTTTATCTTCCGATGCACACCGCCACTCGGATGGCGATGCCGGTGATCGAGAAGGTGAAGCTGCTGAATCCACAGGTGCGCCTGGCCGGTTATGGTCTGTATGCGCCGTTGAATGCCGACCTGCTGAGAGGCCTGGGCATCGAGGCTGTGATCGGTGGGGAGTTTGAGGCGGCGCTGGTTCAGCTCGCCAACGGCGGGCACGTCACCGCGGGAAATGTCGAGCGGCTTACCTTCATAAAACCCGCTCGCGGTGGTCTGCCAGATCTGGGTGCATACTCCCACCTCCGGCAGAACGGCGCCAAAACCACAGCCGGATATACGGAGGCCAGCCGCGGCTGCAAGCACCTGTGCCGGCATTGTCCCGTGGTTCCCGTGTACGAAGGGCAATTTCGCGTGGTCCAGCGAGAGGTTGTGCTCGAGGATATCCGGCAGCAGGTCGCCGCCGGCGCACGCCACATCACCTTCGGAGATCCCGATTTCCTAAATGGCCCCACGCACGCCATGCGCATCGTAGAAGCATTCCATAGCGAATTTCCCGAAGTTACTTACGACGCGACCATCAAGATCGAACATCTCAAAAAGCATCGCGAGCTGCTGCCGAAGCTGAAGCAGACCGGCTGTCTGTTCGTCACCAGCGCGGTGGAATCCATCGACGATTCTGTTCTGGCGCTCTTGGAAAAAGGTCACACGCGTCAGGATTTCTACCAGGTCGCCGCGTCTTTGCGGAAGATTGGACTGGCGCTTCAGCCGACCTTCATCGCGTTCATGCCCTGGACCACGATCGAGGGTTATGGCGAATTGCTGCGGGCGATCGCGGAATTGGAGCTGGTCGAAAATACGGCTCCCGTGCAGCTCGCATTGCGGCTGCTGATCACGCAGAAATCGCGGCTGCTGGACTTAGCCGATATCCAGTCGGTGATCGGTCCGTTTGATGATAAGGCTCTGGTGTATCCCTGGAGACATCCGGATCGGGATGTAGACACTTTGGCCAACCTGGTGTTCCAGCTGGTAAGCAAGCGTCAGGCGGAGGACAAAACACGCACCGAGATCTTCGGCGAGATCTGGCAGCTGGTCCTGCGCTCGCCGGCTCCTGCTCTAGCGCCGCAGCCCCCCGTTCCCCATCTTGACGAGCCTTGGTACTGCTGCGCCGAGCCTGCCCCTCAAGTCTAAAGAAATGGTCTGTGAGACATGAAACGTGTCTTGTTGGTCGCCGCGACCACCGGATATCAGGTGCGCGAGTTTGCCGAAGCCGCTCGCGCACTCGACATCGAATTGGTTTTGGCGACGGACCGCTGCCACATCCTGGAAAATCCCTGGGGAGACGACGCCGCACCGGTTCGTTTCGAGGATCCGGGGGCGGGCATCGAGGCGCTGGCCGCACGCGGGCCGTTTAATGGAATTTTGGCGGTGGGCGACCGCCCTGCATGCGTCGCAGCACAGGCGGCGGAACGGCTGGGGCTACACTTCCATACTGCGGAAGCAGCGCGCGCCGCATCGAATAAACTGCAATCGCGAAAACTCTTTAGCGCAGCCGGAATGTTGGTTCCCAAATTTCAGTGCGTCTCACCAGTTGGCGCGGCCAACGCGAATGTTAAATTTCCTTGTGTTCTGAAGCCGCTGGATTCTTCTGCCAGCCGCGGTGTCATCCGCGCCAATAACCAGGAAGAATTTCGCGCAGCGGCCGCCCGCATAGCCCGTATGCAAGATGGCGATTTGCTGGTCGAAGACTATATCCCGGGCCGCGAATTCGCGCTTGAAGGCGTGGTTACCGCTGGAAAGCTCCGGACCTTGACCCTGTTCGACAAACCCGATCCTCTGGAAGGCCCCTACTTCGAAGAAACCATCTACCTCACGCCCTCTCAAGAGCCCGAGGAGGTTCAACGAAGCATGCGCGAAACCGTCCAAGCCGCGGTGGCCGCCCTGGGCCTGACCAACGGACCTGTACACGCAGAAGTTCGCGTCAACGATCAAGGGGTATGGATCCTGGAGGCCGCAGCCCGTCCCATCGGGGGACTATGCGCGCGCGTTCTGCGGTTCGGCTTACCTTTTTGTACGCTGGAGCAGCTACTATTGCGGCATGCGGTGGGCGAAGACGTATCGAGCGCCACGCTGGCACCGGGATGTCACGGAGTCATGATGATTCCCATCCCGCATGCGGGGGTGTACCGGGGCGTCCAAGGCCTGGAGGACGCTCGGCGGATGTCCGGAGTGGAGGATATCGTCATTACCGCTAAAGAAGGTCAGGAAATGTTTCCCTTGCCGGAGGGATCCACGTATTTGGGCTTCCTATTCGTCCGGGCTCAATCCCACAATAAAGTACTAGATGGTCTGCGGGAAGCCCATCGGTACTTACGGTTCATATTTTCCACACCACTGCCGGTCGTAAAATAGGAGCTTCATGAACGTTGCAATCCTTGGAACTGGCTATGTAGGACTGACCACGGGAGCCTGTCTGGCTTATCTGGGTCATGAGGTCACCTGCGTTGACCCGGATGCGAACAAGATTGGTGCGCTCCAACGGGGTGAAGTGCCCTTTCACGAACCTCACCTGGAGGATCTGTTGGTAGCGGCCCGTCCAAACTTGAAATTCACCATGGACTATTCGGAGGCCATTCCCAATGCCCAGGTGGTATTCATCGCCGTGGGCACGCCTCCCGGCGCCGGTGGCGCGCCCGATCTCCGCTATCTCCAAGCTGCCGCCGAGGGCGTGGGCGAACGCCTGGGCCCGCATTTCACCGTGATCGTCAACAAATCCACGGTGCCTATCGGAAGCGGTAACTGGGTGGGCGCGCTGGTGCGGGATGCAGCCGAGCGGCGGGGACGCGGTAAAGACTGCTTCGCCGTGGCTTCGAATCCCGAGTTTCTCCGCGAAGGCAGCGCGCTGCTCGATAGTCTGTACCCGGATCGCGTGGTGATCGGCGCTGACGATCCTCGGACGGCCGAGGTGCTCTATACGCTTTACCGGCCGATACTGGACCAGACTTTTCAGCCGCCCTCATTTCTCCCCAGGCCGGACCGCGTGGGTGGAGTGCCGCTGATCTCGACGGATCTCGCATCGGCCGAGCTGATCAAGTACGCGGCCAACGCCTTCCTGGCGCTCAAGATCAGCTATATCAATGAAATCGGACACCTGTCCGAAAAAGTAGGCGCGGATATCTCCCAGGTAGCGCGTGGCATTGGGCTGGATGCCCGCATCGGCACGCGATTTTTGCAGGCCGGCATCGGCTGGGGTGGATCGTGCTTCGGAAAGGATACCGCCGCACTGGTATCGACGGCTGCCGAATACGGGCTCGATATGTCCATCGTGAAAGCGGCACGCCACGTCAACCAGCACCAGCGGGAACGCGTGGTGGAGAAGCTGCTCGGGGAATTGAAGATTCTCAAAGGCCGCACCGTCGGCCTGCTGGGCCTGGCATTCAAGCCTCACACCGACGATCTGCGGGAAGCCCCTGCCCTGGACGTCGCCCGGCATCTTTTGGAGCGCGGAGCGCGCGTGAAGGTCCACGATCCCGTGGCCATGAGCCGGTTCAAAAAGGAACATGGCGGGATGGATGTTGTTCTGGCTAGCGATGCCCACGAAGTTGCCCGGGACACCGATGCCGTAGTCCTGATTACGGAATGGCCGCAATACCTGGAACTGGACTGGGAATCGCTGGCGTCCGTGATGCGAACCCCGATCATGTTGGACACACGTCACGCACTCGATCGCGGGCGCATCACGCGAGCCGGATTCCGCTATCTGACGCTCGCCTGATCATACAATAGGGGCAGGTGAATCATCTGCTCCAGGTTCTGGCTGAGGACAGCCCTCGGGTGCGCATGGACCGGGCGGCTTTGGACTTGGCCAGTATCCACTTCCCGAACCTCCAACCGGAGCCGTTCCTGGATCGCCTGAACGAGCTTGCCGCTTCCCTGGGGGACCGTCTCCGCAACTTTAACGATGGACGCGATTTCGTCGAAAAAGCCAGCAGTTACCTGTTTGGAGAGCTGGGTTTCCACGGCAACGAGACCGATTTTTTCGATCCCCTGAACAGTTGTCTGAACCAGGTTCTGGAGCGCCGCACCGGCATCCCGATTACGCTGGCGGTGATGTATATGGAAATCGCGCGGCGCCTGCATATGCCGGTCTTTGGAATCGGTTTGCCACGCCATTTTGTGCTCCAGTTCGACGACGGTAATTTCGCCGCGTATATCGACCCGTTTAACGGCGGCCGTACGATTACCCCCCAGGAATGCTTCGCTCTGGCCGGCGCCAAAGTCGCCGATCCGATCCTTCTCCAGCGGGCGACTCCCAAACAGATCGCCATGCGGATGTTGCAGAACCTGCACGGAGTGTACCTGCGGGCCGGAGACCAGGAGAAGGCCGTTTCCACTCTGGATTTGTTGCTTTTAGGGGCGCCCGAGATTGCCTCCTGGTACAAGCGGCGCGGGGTTCTCTCGCTCGAATTGAAGCGCTATCACGCCTCCCGGCGGGATTTCGTGAAATACCTGGAGCTGGAACCGGAAGCTGCCGATCGCGACGCTATCCAGAAACAGCTTCAGGCGATTCATTTATGGCTGGCGCAGATGAGTTAAGCGCCTCCGCTGTGCTAACATTGCCATCAAACTCCTAGTACCATGCACGATTCTCTTCCCGATAGCGACGCGGTACTCGCCCAGTTCAACCGGCTGATTCAGGAGCTGTTGCGGGGCAGCATGAATCGCAACACGTTCCGTCCATGGGAAGTCGAGCTGCTGCTGGACATCGAAGCTTGCAACCTGCGCGATTCGTCGCGGCGGGAGACCCTGCGGCGCTACCAGCGCGCCGTGCAGCGGCACATGGAAAAGGGCGCGCGTTTGCCGTTGAAGTTGTCGGAGTATCTGGAAGCCGTCAAGGCCAAAAAGACCAAGCCCGAGGCGGAAGCTTAAACACCTCTCTTGAAAATAGCCGCAAGCTCTTAGGAAAATGGGGACGCCTCCTGGTGGTCGCTCCGCTACTGGCTTTGCGGGAGTTAGGAAGTGTCCCCTTTTTCCCTTCTTCAACAAACCCTTAAAGCCGCGCTATCCTGAAGTTGAGAGGATCCACAAATGGGTTGCGGGACCGGTGGGCGAGGGCCAAGCATCGAAGAAACCAATAGAAGCGGACGCAAGGTGATGTGCGTCAAGTTCGGCCGCGAGATGCCCGGCCTGGACGAGGCGCCGTTTGACAATCCTCTGGGCGAACGCATTTTCGAGAATGTGTCCAAAGAAGCCTGGAAGATGTGGATCGAGCAGATGAAGATGATTATGAACGAGTACCGCCTCAACCTGGGCACGCAAGAGGCGCAGGAGTTCCTGCTCAAACAGATGGAAGAGTATTTCTTCGGAGAAGGCGCGGCGCTTCCGCCCGGCTTTGTCCCGCCCAAGGCGAAGAATTAACGTCAGGAATCAGCCGCCCGGGACTAATCCAACACTCCGCTGAACGATGGCTCGTGATGCGGCTTGTACGCTACGCAGTCAATCTCCACCAGCATTTCCGCCTGGTGGAATTTCGACTCGATCGTCGTCCGCGCCGGTTTGTGCTCGCCGAAAAACTCCGCATAAACGCGGTTCATTTTCTGGAAATCCGAAATGTCGCGCAGGAACACTGAGCACTTGACGACGTCGGTGATCTCCACACCCGCCGCTTCCAAGATCCGCTGGATATTGGAAAGAGTCAGGCGGGTCTGAAACTCGATGTCGCCTTCCGCGAGTTTGTCCGTGGCCGGATCGATGGGACCCTGGCCGCTTACATACACGAAGTCTCCAGCGTGTACGGCCGGGGAGTAGTGTCCCCGTGGCGAAGCTCCGCCCGCGGGGACAATCGGCTGCATGATCACGCCTGACCAGGGCTTATCCATACCGAGTTTATCCATTAGCGAGTTTATCCATTGCCGGTGCCGGGCTTTTTCCGGCCGCGGGGACGGCGGCCTGCGCCACCAGTTCCAGTGGGTTTCGTGGACGGACGTCTCCGTACCGAAGGCGCGCGCTTCGGTTTGGCGGGCGGCGGATTCGGCTCGAAGATGGTGGGCTGGCCCTCGACGTAAGGCTGGGGCTCCTCGATCTCCTCCTCGATTTCCGCGGAAGCCTGCGGCTCGGGAGCGGGCGGTTCGGCGGGCGGATAAAATTCCGCGCCCAGATACACCATCATTACGCCCTGCTCTTCGTGCGGCTCCAGGCGAACGACGGTCTTATCCTGCGCGTAATTCAAAAACTCGCTGAACTGCTGGAATCCGTAAGCCGTGGTATCGAGGCTGGGATGCTCTTCCTTGAACCACTGAGCAAGATCTTCGACCGGCACGCCATTTTCAATTTCCAACCGATGGTTTTCGGCGACGTCGCGCAGCGCCGGCAACAGATCCTCAGGCTTGAGCGTGGCCCGCTCCGGCTGCGCCGAACCCTTGCGTTCGATGATGTATCGTCCACCAGTCCCGCTGACATTTACCAGATCCTCACGCTTGAGCTTTTCGACGAAATCGGAGAAGCTCGACCCGCCGTAAGCCCGCTCGTTAAACGCCGGATCGAGCTGGAGCATCGTCGATTTCAGTAATCCGAGCTGCGGCTGCACGCCGCGCCGTTCGAGCACTTGCAGGGCGCGTTCCACCAAAGGCATCGCTTGGCCTAGTTCAAGGGGAGCGGGCCGCTGTCGTCGTTCATTGTTTCGGTCTCCACCGCGCTCGCCACCGCGATCGGGGCGGTCCGCGCGTTCGGGCCGGTCGCCCATGGGACGGTCACTTCCTTGACGATCCGCACGTGGCCGGGCGGCCCGGGTTTCCCCAGGCAGGACGACACTCGCCGGCAAATCCGATAACAACGACTCGAAGCTGATGAACTCGTGGCAATTCTGCTGCAGAATCGTCGAGGTGAACGCTTTGCCGCCCACCACGAACACGGTCTTGCCGTACTCTTTCAGCTTGTTGACCAGCGGAATGAAATCGCTGTCTCCGCTGACGATGGCGAAGGCGTTTACGTGTGTATGGGTGAAGGCCATCTCCAGCGCATCCAGCGCCAGATTGATATCCGCTCCATTCTTATCGCCGCGCGGCGAAGGGATCCGCTGCACCATCTGTACGGCGTTTTCCGCCATCTGGCGCGTGGCTCCGTCCTGGCGTCCCCAGTTGGCGTAAGCGAACTTGGCGACCAAATCGCCGCGCTCCTTGAGCGCATCCAGCGCGAGCGACACGTCGAACTCGCGACGCAATGTCGACTTGAGTCCGATCTCGATGTTGTCGTAATCGACGAACACCGCGATGTTTAACTTATCTTGCATTTTCAGTTTCTTCTCCAATCCGCATGGGCCAACGGTCTCATGCGTTGCGCTCTGGTCAAACTGTCTGTTTGACTGAGCTTCGGATGAATTCCACAATTTCCTGGAGGGAGGCTCCGGGTTGAAACACCGCGGCCACTCCCAGCCGTTTCAATTGCGCGGCATCTTCGTCCGGTACGATG